>JAFRDE010000021.1 GCA_017403985.1 Ruminococcus sp.
GAGAGCCGTGCGTTTCTCGACCCTTGAGAGCCTTTGTAAAATATTGAAATGCCAGCCCGGCGACATTTTGGAATTTCGGGAGGATGAAAATGAATCAGAATAATCCGAAGCCTGAAGGCAGCCATACTCCGGCGGGTATCCCCGAGCCGATGAATACCGCGCCGTACACAGAGCCGCCTTATCAGCCGGTCGATCCATACGTTGGACAGGCTCCCTATCAGCAGCCGGTCAATCCGTACGCGGGACAGCCACAGTATCGACCGCCTGCGGGTTCAAATTTCGTTCAGCCGCCGCAGGCGGCGCGCCCGTCTGCCGCTCCCGTCCGAACCCCGCTGCGAAGCGGAAAACCCCGCGACGTCGTCATGGCGGTCATCGTGGTGATCACGAGCTTCATCATGGTCGACTGTTTATTTTGGGTAAAGCCCTTGGGGATCGGCTTTGCGGCAGCAGGAACGATTTTTCTGACGGCGGCGGTGTGGTATCTGATCCCCGTAAAGCGGCATGTGAGCTTCTATACGGTTGCAGGTACGCTGCTGCTTTTTGCGGGCAGCGTCAGTCCGGTGTTCAGCGGCGACAGCGGCAGCAAGGCGATAACGCTGTTCTGCATGACGATATTATACTTCTGTATGCTGATGGACGTGATGGATATCAGGGTATGGACGCCCGGGACCTTCCGTTCCATCGGAGATTTCTTCTATACGGTTTTCGGTACGAGCTTCGGCAGGATCGGCGCGGGAATGTACGGGCTGTTCCATCGGGATAAAAAGGATGGACACAAGAGCAAGGCAGGGGTAGGCAAGGCGCTGCTGGGACTGCTGATCGCGCTGCCTTTCGCGGCGATACTGATCGCTCTGCTGACCAGCGGCGACGAAGCGTTCCGCGGCATGATCGAAGGGATCGATCTCGGCGACTGGAGCGGGTTACCCAAAAGGATCGCCGCTTTGATGATATCGATCCCGCTTGCGATCCTCTTGTTCAGTCAGCTATTCAGTCTGCGGGATATCCGGCGCGAAAGGCGCGAGGAGGGCCGCGGCGTTTTTGATCCTACGATACTCACCTTCTTCCTGCTGGGGATCGGCGCGGTATATATCGCGTATCTTTTCTCACAGCTCGCCTACTTTTTCAGCGGCTTCGGCGGCTTTCTGCCGGAGGAATTCACTTATGCGGAGTATGCCCGCAGAGGCTTCTTTGAACTGACCGCGGTCAGCGTGATCAATATCCTGATCGTCATTCTTGTCTCCGCTCTGTGTAAAAAGAAACAGGGCAGGCTGCCCCTTGGGGTCAAACTGCTGAGTCTGTTCTTATGTCTGTTCTCACTGGTGCTGGCGGGCACGGAGATCGCTAAGATGAAGATGTACACGGACGCCTACGGTCTGACGCGTCTGCGCATCCTGACTACCCTGTTCATGGTATTTCTCGCGATCGTGTTTCTTGCCCTGATCGTTCAACTTTTTTTCCGCAGGTTCCCTTATCTGAAGGTCGCAGTGCTTTTCGGCGCGCTGATCGCGGTAACGGTCAGCTTTGTCAGCGTCGACCGCATGGTAGCGGATTACAACGTGTGGGCATATCAAAGCGGCGTGCTGGAAACCGTCGATGTGGATACCATCACCGAGCTGGGCGACGCGGCTGTGCCCGCTCTGCTTGAGCTGGCGCAGGACGGAGATGAGCAGGCGGCGGATGAAGCAAAGGCAGAGCTGTGCAGGCGGCGAAACAGCCTGTATCAAAACGGCGCGTGGGATTACTATATGAACCGCCGTACAAGCGATAAACCGGCTCCCTTTGACTGGCGCGGCTTTAATACCGTATCTTACCGGGCGCGTCAGCTTCTGTTGGAAAACGAGGCGGTGTATCTCAGCTCCGACGATAAAACAGTTTAGAATCAGGAGAGCATAAAAAACGGGTCTGCCGCGTTTGGCAGGCCCGTTTTCATGTGCGCTCGTTTTTTTATTCAGCCGGTTCCCATTTGCATCTGACAGGAGATACGATGGAGCCGTCTTTCTTCATCGCTGCCGTTGTTTGATCAACGATCTTTCTGTTAAGATCGGTCAGCTCGGCGATCTTGCCGGCATTCAGCGATTCGCCGGCTTCTGTCATGGCATTCAAAACGAAATCTTTTTTGTTTATAAGGTGATCCTCCTTTCATGATGATGCTTTTTCATCTTCTTTTCATCCGTCCGGGGGATATCAAGCGAACGGCGGACGCGCTGTTGAAAAAAATCAGATAATGCTGATTGCAAAAAACATACGGGTATGGTATGATGATACGGTAATATGATAAGACGTTCAATTGATAAGAGGTGATATGATGCTGCTGTTTTTATATATTACTCCGCTTGTGGTCATTTCGGTGCTGTTGAGAAGGTTTTCCGAATTGCTCCGCAGGATCGTCAGGGTGGCATACTGCTTTTTGTTTTTGTTCGGGATCCAGGGGGTCACACGTTTGACGACGGTCAACAACCCTCAGGCGGAAAAGATCTTTGAAATTTTCGGAAACAGCATCTATACCACCGTCCAGAGCATCACTTTTACCGGTACGATGACTTGGGCGGAGGGAGCCCAGCTGTCCGACTTTACCAGGGGACAGATCTGGCTGATCGCCTTTATCGCGTCTATCGTGACGGTCCACTCCGTGGTCGCGACGGTATTCGGTAAGTTTTTGAATCAGCTCGACATGAAAATAAAGGGCGGCGCCAAAAAGGAACAGTATATCATCCTCGGCGATACCGAGAGCGCCCGCGTGCTGATCAAGGATATCTTTGATCATGTTAAAAATCCGTTTATTATTCTGATTCCCACAGAGAGATTAAAGGACGACGATCCGCTCTATCTGAGATGCAGGGTGGAAAAACCGGGTTATCTTGACAAGATATCCAAAAAAAAGACCTACCATATTGTTTTGCTGGCAGATCATGAGTATTCCAACCTCGACCGCCTGTATCAGCTCAACGAAAGCGGCAACAGCGATCTCCATGTCACCGTATTTTTGAACAACGATGTGGTGCGCTATCATGATCTTCACGCTGATAAGCTCAACGCGTGTATTACGTCGGTAGATCAGATATTGGTAGAACAATTTCTGACCCAAAGCAATCCGCTAAAGCTGCTCAAAGAAGATCACGCGTTTTCCGAAGACGGACTTCCGTATCTTGTAAAACCGTTCGGCATCTGTGTGATCGGTTTCGGCAAGATCGGACAGGAATTCCTGATGAGATGCTATGAGACCTCTTCGTTCATGACACAGAACGGCATGCCCGCCTTTGAAGGACTGGTGATCGATCAATATGCCAAGGTGTTGGAGCAGGAGTTTGTTAATAACGCGCCGTATTTCAGCAACAATAAAGAGATCACGTTCCTGGAGGCGATGGTGGATTCCTCCGGATACTTCGATGCGATCAGGGAGCGCATGGATCGGCTGCATGAGATCGTCGTCGCGATCGGCGACACACAGCAGAACGTTGATACCGCGCTCAGCCTCTGCCGCTTTTTTGACCGTTTGGGCTGTTATGAAAACCGTCCGCAGATCGTCGTTATTCTGAGCGACAATGTGGCAGGCGTCGAAAGCCTGTTTAAAACGTATCCCAACGTGAAAACGATGGATTTCAATACCTCTATTTTCAACTACTCGTATCTGATCGAAGCGAAGATCGACAGCGTCGCCAAAGAGATCAACGACAACTATAACCGTCAGAGCAAGAGAGGAAAGCCGTGGAGAGAGCTCGGCACTTATCTGCAGGCGATGAACCGCGCGACCGTTTTTGATATACCGATCAAAAAAGAACTGTACCGTATGTGTAGTGTTCCCGAAGAGGAACGCATCGAATTTCTCGCGCGATACGAGCACGAGAGATGGTGCGCGTTCAATTATACGCACGGCTGGAAACGGCTGCCGGTCGATGAGCTGAATCAGGAGGAACGGAAAAATTTCATTGTCAAGCGAGAACAGCAAAAACAGCACGCCTGCCTGATCCCGTGGGATGAGCTCGACAGCCTGCCGCAGCGGAACAAAGGCGAATTCCAGAGCTATGATATCGTGAATGTAGAACAAGCGCTTGCATTTAATGATAATGCCGATTCGATTCCTATAGAATGATAAGAGTAAAGCCCTTCCGATGACGGAAGGGCTTTTTCAGCGTTTTATGTTATTTGATCTCCCAGGTCGCGCCGTCCTTGCTGTCTTTGACGACGATACCCTGTTCAAGGAGCAGGTCGCGGATGCGGTCGGCTTCGGCCCAGTTCTTTTCGACCTTTGCCGCGGCGCGGGCGGCGATCTGTTCTTCCACCCAAGCCTTGGTCAGCCCTTTCTCCTCCAGCGCCTTTTCCTGCTGCGCGGCTTTCTCCGCCTCGGCTTTTGCCGCTTTTTCCAGCTCTCTGTCAGCCGCTTCGAGTAGACCGAGGGACAGGACGCGGTCAAAGTCGGCGATCAGGTAACGCTTGGTCGCGTCGCCGATATCGCCCTTGAGCACATCGTAAAGCGCGGTGATCGCGAGCGAGGTGTTCAGGTCGTTGTCGAGCGCCGCCTTGAATTTGTCCTGATAGGGCTTTGCCGCCTCGAACTCGGGCGCGCCGTCTTTGCTCAGCTTCATGATCTTTTGGACCAGCTTGCCGTACGCCTGAACGGAGTTGTCGAGGTTCTCGAAGGAGAAGATCAGCGGCTTGCGGTAGTGCGACTGCAGGCAGAAGAAGCGGTAGACGAGAGGATCGTAACCTTTTTCCTCGAGCAGGGAAACGGTCAGAAAGCCGCCCTTTGACTTGCTCATCTTGCCGCGCTTGTCGAGCAGATGGAGCACATGGAACCAGTAGGGGCACCATTGGTGACCGAGGTAAGCTTCAGACTGGGCGATCTCGTTGGTATGATGGGGGAAAGCGTTGTCCACGCCGCCGCAGTGGATGTCGAGGTATTCGCCCGCGTGCTTGATGGAGATCGCGGAGCACTCGATGTGCCAGCCCGGGTAGCCGAGTCCCCACGGGGATTCCCATTTCAGCGCCTGATCCTCAAACTTGCTCTGTGTGAACCAGAGGACGAAGTCGTTTTTGTTGCGCTTGTTGGTATCCTCGCCGACGTCCTCGCGCACGCCGACCTGCAGCTCCTCCTCGTTCATGTTGCCGAAGACATAGTAGTTGTCGAGCTTAGAGGTATCGAAGTAGACGTTGCCGCCCGCGAAATAGGCGTAGCCCTTATCCATCAGCGTCTGCACCATCTCGATGAACTCGGGGATGCAGTTGGTGGCGGGCTCCACGACGTCGGGAGTCTTGATGTTCAGCTTGCCCGCGTCCGAGAAAAAGGCGTCAGTGTAAAACTTCGCGATATCCATGACGCTCTTGTGCTCGCGCTTCGCGCCCGCGAGCATTTTGTCCTCGCCGGTGTCCGCGTCGGAGCTGAGGTGTCCCACGTCTGTGATATTCATGACGCGCAGGACGTCATAGCCCGCGTAGCGCAGGTATTTTTCCAGCACATCCTCCATGATATAGGTGCGCAGGTTGCCGATATGGGCGTAGTGATAGACGGTGGGACCGCAGGTGTACATCTTGACCTTGCCCGCTTCATGGGGGACAAATTCCTGTCTGGTACCGCCGAGGGTGTTATATAAGATCATGATTTATCTTCCTTTCTGTTTGCAGTTTTCAGCCGGAAGGCTTATTCTTCCGATGCTTTATTTGACGTCGCGGCGAGCTCGACCGCCTGACTGACGGTTTTCTCCAGGTATTGTACCTCTGTGCTGAGCTGCTGGATCTCGTTATGCATCCGGCAAAGCTCCTGCGCCACGGGATCGGAGTAGTGGATCTGGTCGAGCAGGTCGGGACGCACGCCGTTGATGCGCACCACGCGCGCCGGTACGCCGACCGCGGTGCAGTTCGGCGGTATCTCGGTCAGCACGACGGCGCCCGCCGCGATGCGGGTGTTATCGCCGACCTTGAATGGTCCGAGCACCTTCGCGCCCGAGCCGACCATCACGTTGTCGCCGAGGGTAGGATGACGCTTGCCCTGCTCCTTGCCCGTACCGCCGAGGGTGACGTTCTGGTAGATCAGGCAGTTGTCGCCGATGACGGTGGTCTCGCCGATGACGACGCCCATGCCGTGGTCGATGACCAGCCCTCTGCCGATCGTCGCGCCGGGATGGATCTCGACGCCGGTCTTGTTGCGCGCGCGCTGACTGAGCCACCGCGCGATGAATTTCATGTTGTGCGTATGAAACCAGTGCGCTCGGCGGTATTTGCGTACTGCCTTATAGCCGGAGTAGAGGAAGAATACCTCCATCTTGTTCCGTGCCGCCGGGTCGCGCTGCAGATACGCGTCCAGATCGGCTCTCATTGTATCAAACATCATATCAGATCCTTTTAGTGGTCAGTGATTAGTGGTCAGTAGTCAGTCAGTCGGCGGGCTCTGCCCGCACCCGATTCCTATATCAATCCAAAAATCTGTTATCTATAACAAAAAAGCGCCGTCATCCATAGGGACGACAGCGCCGTGGTTCCACCCAAATTCAGCGTAAGATACGCTCTTTGTGAGTATCATCAAATACTCCTGCCCTTAACGCGGGCTGACGCGCGCCCATTTCCTGACGCGGGCTCACAGGCGCATTTCACAAAACCTCCGCTAAGACGGCTTCCACCGACTGCCGTCCTCTCTGTTAGCTTCCGTTAAGCTACTTTTCCTGTTCATCGCCTTTATCTATCTGCTATATTATATACGATTGTTTTTGATTTTGCAACTGTTAATTTGTCTTGTCATTGCGAAGCCCCGTCAGGGGCTGCGGCAATCCCGCAAAGAGGGATGGTATGTTGCCCTACATACGATCACATATCACTGATGACTTCTTTGTTGTCGATCAGGTACTTTACGCCCGAGATCACGGTGATGATCGCCACGATCCATAACAGCACCTGACCGATGATGTTGAAGACGGTGAAGATGCTGTACAGGTCGTGATACAGCGAATTGCTGTTGACCGCGATCTTCATAAAGTCGTATTCGGACAGCGGCAGCACCTTGTTGATCAGGCAGAGGGAGATGATATCCATCGCCGTCTGGAAGACGAATATCGCGACGATCGCGATGATCTGGGTGACGGTCTTGACCTTGCCCCACATATTGGCGGCGATAACGGTTCCCTTAGACGCGGCGACGAGGCGCACCGAGGTCACGGTGAACTCGCGGAAAATGATGATGATCAGCGGGATCGCGCCGCACAGCCCGAGCTTGACGAAGCAGACCAGCACGGAGATCACGAGGATCTTATCCGCGAGAGGGTCGGCGAATTTGCCGAAGTCGGTGATCAGGTTGTCGCGCCGGGCGATCTTGCCGTCAAAGGCGTCGGTGATCGCCGCCGCTCCGAACAGCAGCCCCGCCACGGTAAAGTGGAACGGGCAGTCGATCAGGATCGCGGCGATGACGAACGGCACCAGAATGATGCGCAGTACCGTCAGTTTGTTGGGTAGGTTCATGTTTTTCATAACAGATACCTTTCTGTGTTTAGATTCAGGCCCCCTTTTCTAAGGGGGCTGTCATCAGAGCTTGCGAATGATGACTGGGGGTTGCCGAAAGAGATGGATTCAATGAACGGTTCGCTGTTTCGCGACAACCCTCCGGCACTTCGTGCCACCTCCCTTAGGAAAGGGAGGCTAAATCATCTCTCCGGTTAAATCACAGTCGATGTGGTCGTTGACGCGGACGCGGATGAGCTCGCCGGGACGCGGCTTGCGGTCGGGCGCGGTGAAGAATACGCAGGGGTCGACCTCGGGCGCGTCAAAGGGCGAACGTCCGGCGAAGCAGTCGGCGTATCGGTCGAAGCCGTCGACCAGAACGTCGATCTCCGTGCCGATCTGTGTTTCGCACCACGCGTCCATGATCAGCGCCTCCTGTTCGGTGATGATCTCGGCGCGGCGGTTCTTGATCTCCTCGTCGATCTGACCGTCCATCAAGGCGGCGGGGGTATCTTCCTCCTGCGAGTACGCAAAGCAGCCGAGGCGCTCGAAGCGCGCCTGCGCGACAAAGTCGCTCAGCTCCTCAAAATCCTCGTCCGTCTCGCCGGGGAAGCCCGCGATCAGGGTGGTACGGAGGATGACGCCCGGGATCTTCTCGCGGATATGTTGAATCAGCGTCAGCAGGCTCTCTTTATCGCCGCGGCGGTTCATCGCGCGCAGCACTCTGCCGCTGCAGTGCTGGAGCGGCAGGTCGATATATTTGACGATCTTTTCCTCTTCACGGATCGTATCGAGCAGTTCATCTGTCAGGCGGTCGGGATAGCAGTACAGCACGCGGATCCACTCGAGTCCGTCGATCTGACACAACTTTCGGAGCAGCTCGGCGAGCTTTAACTCACCGTACAGGTCCAGTCCGTAGCGGGTGGTATCCTGCGCGATGACGTTGAGCTCCTTCACGCCGTTTCTGACCAGTCGTTTCGCTTCTTCGATGATGTTTTCCATCTTGCGGGAGCGGTAGCCGCCGCGGATCAGCGGGATCGCGCAGTAGGTACAGCAGTTGTCGCATCCGTCGGCGATCTTCAGATACGCCCAGTGCTGTTCGGTGCTCTGCACCCTGCCGCCCTCCATGGGCAGGAGCATTTTGTCGGGAAAATCTTCAATCTTTTTTCCGTTGAGAGCTTGCTGCACCACGGTGCCGATGTCGGCGTTCTTGCCGATGCCGATGACGGCGTCGACCTCGCTCAGCTCCTTCATGATCTCGCTGTTATAGCGCTCGGCGAGGCATCCGGTGACGATGATCGCCTTGATCTTGCCTTCCTTTTTCAGCTGGGCAAGCTCTAAGATCTCGTCGATGCTTTCCTGCTTGGCGCTCTCGATGAAGCCGCAGGTGTTGACGATGACGGCGTCCGCCGTCGCGTGATCCTGCTTGAGCTGGAAGCCCGCCTGATTCAGTTGATACATCATCATCTCGGCGTCCACGCGGTTTTTCGCGCAGCCGAGGGATACGATTCCGACACTTGGCATGGTTATCAATTCCTTTTTACTCTTCACTTACATCTATATATTCGTTTAATACGCTCTTTATGTCCGACCACGAAAAGCCCATGCGGGACAGGGCGTTGACGCAGCGGCGGCGCCCCTTTTCGTCGTCGAGGGAGCGCGCGTACTTTTTATCGATGATCGTTCTGATCTGTTCTTTTTCGTCGATAAAGAGCTCGCCTACTACCTCGTCGATCAGGTCGCGGTCGATACCTTTTTCATACAGCTTTTGGCGTACGCCGCGCTCGGACAGGTGCTTGAGGCTGACCAGATCGGCGGCGTAACGGCGCGCGTAGCGGCCGTCGTCGATAAGCCCCAGCTCTTCGAGGCGGGCGACTGCCGCTTCACATATGTCGTCGGGGTAATCGCGCCTGAGCTTGTCGAAAAGATCTTTGCGCGAGTGATCGCGGTAGGAGATCAGCCACATCGCCTTATCCTTACAGCGTTTTTGATCGGAAGCCTGCACACATTCATGGAGCTGTTCGTCGTCGATCTCGCGTCCGACGTCAAAGCGGCGGGCGATCAGCACCTCCGTATCGAGCTTCATCGCGAACTCACCGTCGATATAGAGCGCGGAGAGCCCCTTTTTACGGGGCTCAACTGCGGTTATTTGCATAATGGTACTTCCTAATACTATTCAGGAGATGGTTGTTTCAAGACCGTTACCGGCACGCGGCAGACAGGTGCCGTAACTTGCCGCATGCCACCGGTCACCGGTTGCGTGCTGCTTGTCACCGGTCACTTGCCACCGGTCACTAAGCAAATCAATCTTCTACAAGAATGTCGATCTTGGAGCTTTTCTTTTTCTTATCCGCGGCGGGAGCAGGCGCGGGAGCGGGCTCGGGCTTAGCGGCGGGGATCGCAGCGGAAGCCGATCTCGCCGGCTTCTTGGGGCGGGCGGAGAGCTTGTCGACGTTCTCCCACAGCTCTTTTTCGATCTTATTGCGGAGCTCGTCGTCATTCTTTAAGAGCTCCTTGACGTTGTCGCGGCCCTGACCTAAACGCATATCGCCGTAGTAGAACCACGCGCCGCTCTTCTGCATGACGTCAGCCTTAACGGCTAAGTCGATCAGCTCGCCGACGCGGCTGATGCCCTCGCCGTACATGATATCGAATTCCGCTTCCTTGAAAGGGGGAGCGATCTTGTTCTTGACGACCTTCGCTCTGGTACGGGAGCCGACCATTTCGCCGTTGACCTTGAGGGTTTCAATGCGGCGGATGTCGATACGCACGGAGGAGTAGAATTTTAAGGCTCTGCCGCCCGTGGTGACCTCGGGGTTGCCGTATACGACGCCGACCTTCTCACGCAGCTGGTTGATGAAGATCGCGACACAGTTGGACTTATTGATCGCGCCCGCTAATTTACGCAGCGCCTGGGACATCAGGCGAGCCTGCAGACCGACGTGGCTGTCGCCCATCTCGCCCTCGATCTCCGCCTTGGGAACGAGCGCCGCGACAGAGTCGATGACGATGACGTCGATCGCGCCGGAGCGGATCAGCGCCTCGGCGATCTCGAGCGCGTCCTCACCGGTGTCGGGCTGAGAGACGAGCAGGCTGTCGACGTCGACGCCTAAAGCGGCGGCATAGACGGGATCGAGCGCGTGCTCTACGTCGATGAAGGCGACGTTGCCGCCGTTCTTCTGACCCTCGGCGATGCAGTGCAGCGAGAGGGTGGTTTTACCCGAGCTTTCGGGTCCGTATATCTCGACGATTCTGCCGCGCGGCAGACCGCCGATACCGAGCGCGATATCGAGGCTCAGTGAGCCGGTCGAGATGTGCTCGACGTTCATATGGGAGTTCTGGCCGAGCTTCATGACGGCACCCTTGCCGAACTGTTTTTCGATTTGTGATAATGCTGTTTCCAGCGCCTTGTTCTTATCCAGAGCCATGGTGATTCTCTCCTTCGGTTTCTGTTATACTTATTTTTGCACCAATATTATAGCATATATGTTTGAAAATAGCAAGAACTTTTCGAACAAAAATTCTATCCGGTTTATCTGTCATTGCGAGGCTCTTTAGAGCCGTGGCAATCCCACAAAGCGGCGCACTGCCTTTTCTGTATATATCAATCCGGCTGCAGGCGACAGGGGGATTCCCACGTCGCAAATGAAATTTGCTCCTCGGAATGACAACTATATGACAGCCGTTACCGCGCGTGTGATCCCCTGTATATCGGGATATCCCTTGATATCGGTAAACTCTGCTGTTTTCAGCATTTCGGCGATACGGTCATACTGCCCTTCGCCGATCTCGAAGGCGATACAGCCGCCCTCTTTGAGCTTTTTTGTCCACAGGCGGATGATCATTTCATAGAAATCATATCCGTCCTCGCCACCGTCCAGCGCGAGCCGCGGTTCATACTGCACTTCGCTTTGCAGTTCGGCGATCTCATCCGAGCGGATGTAGGGCGGATTGGATACGATCATGTCGAGCGAGGCGTCATCAAAACTGTTGACGCAGTCCGCTAAATCGGCATGGATCGCTTCGACCTTCGCCTGATTCAGTTCGATATTTTCCTGCAAATAGGAGAAAGCGAGATCGCTTTTTTCTACGGCATAGACGGTCGCGTTTTTCAGCTCTTTTTCGAGCGTAATTGCAATAATACCCGAGCCGGCGCACAGATCGATAATAACCGGATCGGGGATGTTTTTTGCAGCTGCCAGCGCCTCGCGGACGACCACTTCCGTGTCGTCGCGCGGGATCAGCACGCCCTCGCCGACCTTGTATGCGCGATCCATGAAATACCATTGTCCGATCACATACTGGATCGGCTCACCTGCGGCGCGACGCCGCGCCATCAAGACGGCTTTTTCGGTACTCTCATCGGGGATTTCGTTATCCCGCAGGATCAGCTCCGTGCGCGTGCAGTTCAGCACCGCGCAGAGGATCTCCGCCGCGTCGCCGTCGGGGTTCTCGACGTCCGCACGGGTGAGCAGGCTTTTCAGCGCGTTACGAAGCGCAGGAACAGTCATTGACGATATCCGAGCCGTCGTCCGGGATGACCGCCTTCATCGCTTCGATGGCACATTCGATCATCTCGTCGTCGGGTTCCTTGGTGGTGATGCGCTGCGCCCACAGTCCGGGCGTCGCGAGGATATGGGTGAATACGTTATCATACTTGCCGCACAGCTTGATGCACTCATAGCCGAGTCCGACCATGATGGGCAGGAGGAGCAGTCTTAACAGCGGCCGGAGGACCGGCATATTGGGGAACGTGGGGATGAACAAGCCGACAACGATGCCGACGATCAGCGTCACGACCAGGAACGAGGTGCCGCAGCGCGGATGGAAGCGGATCTGCTTGCGGACGTTCTCGACCGTGAGCTCTTCTTCGTTTTCGTAACAGAAGATGGTTTTATGCTCCGCGCCGTGATATTTGAACACGCGCTTGATGTCCTTCGTCTGTGAAACCAGCAGCATATAGCTGAAGAAAAGGATGAGCTTCAAAACGCCCTCAAAGGCGGATTGCAGCAGCCTGGTGGGTTCCTCAGTCCAATCGGTGATAAGCGGCTTGATCAGCCATGTGAAGAGCATGGACGGCAGCACGATGAACAGACCGACCGCCAGCGCAACGCCTAAGATGGTGGCGATGACCATGATGACGTTCATCAGCTTATCGCCGAACTTGTCGTCCAGCCATTTTTCGAACTTGGAGGGCTCTTCCTCCTCGACCAGACCGGCTTCCATCGCCTTGTCGGCGGACAGCCCGAGCGCCTTGTAGCTCAGGCGCATACTGTCGATCATGCCCGCGATACCGCGAACGATCGGCAGCTTCCAGAATTTCGCCTTGAACAGAGGCTTTACTTCGATATCTTCGGTGTAGATGGTGTCTTCATTGACCCGGCACGCGACGGTGGTGCGCTTGGGTCCGCGCATCATGATGCCCTCGATCAGAGCGGAGCCGCCGATGGAGGTGATGCGCTTTTGTTTGTCTTTCTGTTTTTTCATATTGTTCCTTCCAAATGATCAGATTATCAGCAATAACCGCAGTCGATAAATACCCATTGACCGCCGTTCCTGCGACATAAAATCCAGCTCCACTCGGTAACAGTGGAACCGGGTTCTAATATACCGTCGTCTGAACTGTCTATATGATAGGTTGACAGCAAGGCGATAAGTTCATCGTAATCCCCGTATGTTTCCGGGGAGTATTGATCTTCCAAGTATTCGTCGCCTGCGTAGTGAATCTCCTTCAGCGAGGAGCCGGTGAATTCTTTTTTGAAAAAGTCTAAAGTCACATTGATAGCGGCGTCGATATCCTCTTGCGTGTAAATCGCGGAATCGACCGGCGTAACAGTGACCTGAGAGACGTTTCCCTGTCCGCAGGAACAAAGGATGATGTAGACGGCGAGAATCAATACGAGTAAAAAGGATTTTGGTTTATTCTGACTTTTCATGAATAATCTCCTTTTTGAGCCTCCCTTTCCTAAGGGAGGTGCCCGATAGGGCGGAGGGTTGCTAAAATTGGTTTTACGACGTTTTTAAAAGTCATCTGCTATTAATGTATCAACCCTCAGTCAGCTAACGCTGACAGCTCCCTTAGGAAAGGGAGCCTTTATGTTGTCATCCCGCCGAGCGGCTGGGTGTCGTCGTCCAGCGCCGCCGCTTCGTTGAAGATGGGGATGGTGATGGTGACGGTGGTACCTACCTCGGGCGAGCTTTCAATCTCGAGGGTACCCTTGTGCATCTTGATGATCTCGTCGGCTACCGCCAGTCCGATGCCGGAGCCGTTGATCTTCTGGTTCGCTTTATAGAATTTATCTTTCACCTTCGGCAGATCCTCGGGATCGATGCCGCAGCCGTTGTCGGCGACAACGACCTTGATGGTGTGCTCTTTAAAGTCCTGATAGACCTGCACGCCGATCATACCGCCCTCGGGGGTGTATTTCAGCGCGTTGTCGATCACGTTCAGGAACACTTGCTTTAAGCGGTTGCGGTCGCCGTAGATGATGGGCATCTCTTCGGGATCGTCATACAGCAGGTGCTTGCCCTCCGAGAGGGCGCGCTCCTTGAGCATATAGACCGCCTCGTCGATCTCGGCGAGGATATCCATGCGCTCCATCTGCATGGTCAGTCTGCCGCTCTGGAGCTTGGAGAAGTCGAGGAGCTCCTCGACCAGCGAGGTCAGACGGGAACTTTCCTTGACGATGACGCTCATGCCCTTTTCGAGCGTGACGCGGTCGGGCACGCCGTACTGCATGGTCTCCGCCCAGCCCTTGATGGCGGTCAGCGGGGTACGCAGCTCGTGGGAGACGCGCGAGATAAAGTCGTTCTTGAGCTTTTCGTTCGCGTCGAGCTCCTTCGCCATATCGTTGATGGTGTCGCTAAGGTCGCCGATCTCGTCGTCGTACATCTTGTCGACCTTCGCGGTGAAATCGCCGTGTGCGATCTGCTGGGCGGTTTCGGTCATGCCGCGTACGGGCCGTATAATCGAACGGATAAAATAATAACCCGACAGCGCGACGACCGCGATGATCAGCAGACCTACCGCCGAGGCGATCAGGGTATAGATCAGCACCTTGAGGTTCGCGTTTCGCAGGGAGGATACATAGCGCACCGCGCCGAGCTCCGCGCCCTGTACGCTGCGGATGACTCTGGTGACCGCCATGATCTTTTCGCCCGCGTCCGAGCGTCCGGTGTAACGGGATATGCCGTTTTCGCTCTTTAAGGCGTCTGCATAGTCCGGAGCCGTCTCATCGGACGGCACAAAGCCGGTGGAGGTCATCACGATCCGTCCGGAGGCGTTGAGCACCTGCAGTTCCACCTCGTCCTTATAGCTGATATCGGCAGCGTAGGCGGATGCGGCGTCAATAAAGGTATCGGTGCTGTCCGATACTCCTTCCGGAAACACGGCGTCGAGCTCCTTGCTGTGGCTGACCAGCGCGTTTTCCACCGACGCGTAGCAAAGCGAGCGAACAGCAACGGACAAAGAAACGACCAGCAGGACGATGATCGCCAGAATAACGCCGAACGTATTGATCAGCCATCGTTTGCTGATTCCCTTGAACATGACTGTCACCCCCTTTTTGGTTAATGGTTAACGGTTAATAGTGAATGGTTGAGGGCGGGCTCTGCCCGCACCCGAATGATATTGATAAGGCGGAATACATTTCATAGAGTGAACAGCGTTACAGTGAATGGATGGTAATATTAACCAAAAGCCGTCAGGCATTCCCATCACCATTCACCCTTCACTATTCACCATTCACCGTAAATCGCAAAGCGATTTACACCGTGTCCCACTTATAGCCCAGACCCCATACGGTCACGATGTACTTGGGGTTAGAGGGCTCGTCTTCGACCTTCATGCGCAGGCGGCGGATGTTGACGTCGACGATCTTTTCCTCGCCGACATACGCCTCGCCCCATACGTGGTTGAGGATATCGGTACGGTCGAGCGCTACGCCGGGGTTAGAGAAGAAGTATTCCATGATCTGGAACTCTACCTGCGTCAGCTCGATCATCTTGCCGTTCTTCATTAAGGCGCGGTTCCTGAGGTTCAGGGTAAAGATACCGCTCTGCAGCTCTTCCTTGAAGTTGTTCTCGTTCTTCTGCTCGGAGAGGGATACTCTGCGGTACAGCGAGTCGACGCGCGCGGTCAGCTCCGAGGGGGAGAAGGGCTTGGTGATATAGTCGTCCGCGCCGAGCATCAGACCGGTGACTTTGTCCATCTCCTGCGTGCGCGCGGACAGCATGATGATGCCGATGCCGGAATTTCTGTTTCTAAGCTCCTTGCAGACCTGCAGGCCGTCGATGCCCGGCATCATGATGTCGAGGATCGCGACGTCAAAGTCGCCGTTGTGCTCCTCGTACTTTTCGAGAGCCATTTCGCCGCAGTCAGCTTCTACGACGTCGTAGCCCGCTCTTCTGAGATTGATGACCACAAAGTCGCGGATAGCGGCTTCGTCTTCACATACCAGAATCTTTTTCATAACAATAACCTCCGTTCGGGATTAGTTTACTGAATCATTTATTCCATCGGTTGTCGTCGCGAAGCCTTTTTGCTTTCGCGGTCTCAACCGATCATAACCGTTATTCTGCGGCTCCCAGTAAAAGGAAGCTGTCCGTGATATCCTCGTGAGAGAAGGGTGACCCTTCGCTGAGGATGTAGGTATAGGTGTAGGTGCTCGTATCGGCGAGCTTCGCCTCCGCCGTCAGGCTGCTGTCGAAATTGTTTTTGTCATACCGCTTGACGGTCAGCAGCTCCTTGCCGATCACCGGCTCGCTGCCCTTGTAGCTCAGGTCGTACAGCGTGACCGCGTTGTCGGCGGTGTATCGCGCAGTAAGCGCGGAGATTGTCCCGGGGTCAAACTGCAGCATAAAGCCCAGCTTGTCGCACAGGACGGCGCTTTGTGTGAATGACAGCGCCATCAGCTCGGGATCGTAATCGCACCAGCGCACCAGACTGCACACCGTGTCAGTGTCCTCGTCCTTCGTTTGCTCCATCAGGCTGCACATCGGCACCTCGACGATATCGTCGCCGTCGATATCCGTACAGCAGACGGGGGAGGAGCGGACGCTCTGGCTGTAGCTGCTGTTCAAAAAGAGCGGATTGACCAGCATATGCGCCGCCAGATCGTAGTACAGCAGCTGGGTGGTATAATCGCCGTTTTCGAGCTTTCCGTCGGCGATCGCCCCGTACAGCCCGTCGCCGATCTGTCCGAAGCGCAGATCGATATAGGATCGTACGTCGGCGTCGATCTCGCAGGAGGATTTTTCGCCGAAGCCGTCGTCGCCGCAGGTGAGAAGGCTCGCCTTTGCCGTTTTGCTGTCGGCGGAGGGGAGCGTCAGCAGGACGTCCGCGGATGCGTTGTCGTCGAAATCTCCGACGGCATAATCCGTAAAGCCTTCGGCGACCGGCACGTCGCTGACGCCGCCGTTGAGGATATACGCCCGGATCGTCGGGAGAGAAGAGGCAAAGTCAAAGCTGATGATGACGTCTTCCGTACCGTCTGAGTTGACGTCCGCGAAGCTCAGCTTATGAACGTTGGCGGAATACAGCTGTGTGCTGCCGTAAAGGACGTAGTCGTCGTCCTGCTTCATCGCCGTCAGCAGGCGAGGGGTGCCGTCCGCGGCACAGTACAGCGCGATCGCTTCGTCAACGTCGTCGCCGTTGACGTCGTGCCGGATGATGCCGCTTTTATATTCGCCGGACGCGGGATAGATCAGCGTGTAGGCGCCTTTTGCGTCCTTTTCGATCATATCCTGCACCTGCGCGCGGTCGCCTCCCGCCTTCGGCGGGGCGAGGATATCGGGGTCGTTGAGGCTTAAAGAGGTACAGCCCGTCAGCAGTACCGCCGTTATCATCACGGCAGCCAACATTCGCTGTACTTTCATGCTCTTGCCTCCTTTATTGATTGTAGGGGAGGGGCTTGCTCCTCCCGTGTTACCTGCATTATACCGTCGCTTCCAGATACTTGATCGGGATCCCTTCGTCGGTGAACATCTGTTCATGCTCGGTGACGATGTTGCCTTCGACCTCGCTGTTGTGCAGGTCGCGGGTGATATAGCGGATGTGATAACCCGCTTCCTCAAAGTAGCCGACGCTGTCCTCGAACAGCTCGTCGTCGTCGGTCTTGAAGTAGATGACCGCGTCTTCTGTGAGGAAGTCGCGGTACATTCTGAGCTTCCTCGGATAGGTCAGGCGGCGCTTCTGATGCTTCAGGCGCGGCCACGGATTGCAGAAGTTGATGTACATGACGGCGATGCCGTCGTCTGCGGAAAAGACTTTGTCGATCTCTTCGACGTTGCATCGTACGAGAGCGACGTTATCGGGGCTGTTCTTGCCGGCTTCGGCAAAGATCCGCTCGATGTTGCGCCGTCCTACGCCCAGCATATCGCTCTTGATGTCCATCGCGATGTAGTTGGTATCGGGATCGCGCAGGGCTTTTTCTGCGATAAAGGTGCACTTGCCGCAGCCGATCTCCAGCTCGATGGGCTTGTCATTGCCGAAAAAGACCTTCCATCTGCCGCGGTACTGCTCCGGTTCATTGGTATAGTAGCGGCATTCGGCGAGCTCCGGCTCCGCCCATTTCTTCTTTCTGATTCTCATATACCTGTCATATTCCTGTCTTCATGTGAAACTTGAGATAACCCTAATTACCCATACTATCACATGATATAGTTATAAACACTACAACATTATAACAAACCCTTGTGGTTTTTGCAATCTTTTTTTACATATATATGGCAGAAATTTTATCTTTTTCGCGGAAAATTTACAATTTGTTAAAACCGATCGCTTTTTATTTTTCGTTTTGACATAATAATAAAAGCGCGTTCATCAAGAACACGCTTTCGCTGAATCGAAAAAGTATTGGTTTTCAAATCGCCTGATACGGACATTTTGACGCTTTGCTGATCATGAATTCAACTTCAGGGAAACGTTCGCCGAACAGCTCCTGCAACGGCGCGATCACGACGTCCTCGGTCGAAAAGTGTCCCGCGTCGAAAGCGGCGATACCGTGCTGTACCGCGTACAGGTACTGGGGATGCTTCAGCTCTCCGGTGACAAAGGCGTCGAAGCCGTACTTCTGCGCGAGCTCCACGCCCTCTCCGCCGCCTCCGGAGGACACGGCGACGCGGCTGACCTTACCCGCGGTAAAGCGCACCGACGGCGCGTGCAGACGCTCCTTGACGAGCGCGGCGAATTCTTCTGCGGAGCAGGGCTTTTCGGGCTCTCCGACCAGCAGGAAATCCTCCGCGAAAAAGACGGTATTATCCAGTCCCAAAGCCGCCGCCAAAGCGGTGTTCACGCCCTGATCGGCGCGGTCGAGATTGGTGTGCAGACACAAAGCGGCGATATCGTATTTTGCCAGAAGATATTCGGCGGAATCGGGCTGTAATGAACTGAGCGGGGAGAAGATGACCGGGTGGTGACTGACGATCAGCTCGGCGCCTGTCTCACGCGCTTCCTCCACGACGGCGGGAGTGATATCAAGCGCCAGCAGAACGCGGCTGATCTCCGCGTCCGGAGAGCCGACCAGCAGACCGACGTTGTCCCATTCGGCGGCAGTGTCGAACGGCGCGATCCTGTCGGCAAATTCGATGATATTATTCAGCTTCATACAGCGCCTCCTCCAATCGTTTGACGAGCGGCAAAAGCGCGGGATCACCCTTGCTTTTGTTGCGATAGTTTTGTAAGCTGCGGCTGAGAAAACCGCGGCTGTTTTCATCGTGCAGATCGAGCCTTCCGACAACGGCGGCATAGAGATCGCACGACTTTTTTGCGCCGGTAAAATGCGTTGAAATAACGGTATAGTACTTGCCCTCGTCGAGTGTTGCTTTTTGAGCTTCGATCTCGAAACCGCACTCATACAGCCATTTTATCAGGTCCTCGTGGTGGGTCATCGGCTGCAGCACGAGGTGCTTTTCGCCGTCCTGTACCCACGGCGCGGCTGACAGGATATCGCGGATCAGCTCGCCTCCCATGCCGGCGATCACGACGTCGTCGACTTCGTCGTCGCGCACCTCTTTCAGCCCGTCCGACAGGCGCGTCTGTATCCTGTCCGACAGGTTGTATTTTTCGATATTTACCTCCGCTGATTTCAGAGGAAGTGGATTGATGTCGCACGCGAGCGCCGAGGGGATCCTGCCGTCCAGACACAGCGCGATCGGCAGATAGCCGTGATCGGTCCCGATATCCGCAAGGCGGCTGCCCTCGCGCACCATGTCTGCGCACAGGGACAGCCGCCCGGTGGGTTTCAGTATTTGCGTCATGCGCCGATGGCTTTGTTCAGCGCGTCGACCAGCGCGTCCGCGTCGGCGCCGTGCACCATGCAGGCTTCCTCGATGCTCTCGCCGCGGGATGCGGGGCATCCGAGGCAGTGCATGCCCATTTGTAAGAACAGGGGAGCGGTAGCGGGATACTGGTCCAGAACGTCGCCGATGATAGCGTCTTTAGTGATCATAGTTTACCTCCGATTTTGATGCCTTTGCGAGGGTATAAGGCTCCCTTTGGGAAAGGGAGCTGTCGCCCATTGGCGACTGAGGAATTGTACTAAAATGATCGACCAAAGGGAGATACCAAATATTTAACGTTGTAATAATCGCCAACGTAATAGTAAAGGTAACTCGCTTTCGCTCGAACAATCAATACAATTCATCCGCCTCGTACCTCGGCACCTTCCTTTCCCAAAGGAAGGCTTAGTGCCGTCGCAAATTTGATCAAATAATGATTTTTTCTTGACAAGTCGATTATAGCATAAGGTTTTGAAAAAGGCAACAGCGTTTTATTTAGTGACCAGTGGCAAGTGACCAGTGAACAGTGACCGGTGGCAAGTTTTGGCGGGGATAATACCCCGTTCGGGCAAAGCGAGGATAAAAGGCGTTGGACACTTTAACGCCTGCACGGGATAATTTTATTTCATGCTCAGCGTTACGGTGTCGCTGGTGATCGTGTTGCCGTATTTATCCGTGACCTTGCAGTAGAGCTGTCTGCCGGATTTTGCGGGGACCATGGTGACGGAGTAGGTGGCGGTTTTGATACTGCTCTTCCAGAACTTTTCCTGCCCCGGGTCCTTGCCGTACCACTGGTAGGTGAGTCCGTCGCCGGATACGGTGAAGGTCGTCCGGGCGGATTTGCCCTTTTTCACGGTACAGCTTTTCGGCTGGCTGACGGCTTTCAGCTCATAGCCCTCGGGGATCGCCATGTGCAGGGTAACGGTGTCGGTTGTTGCGGTGTTGCCGTATTGATCGGTGACGACGCAGTAGATCTCTCTTGCGTCGCGCGTTTTGTTCATGGTGACGGAATAGGTATCGGATTTGATGCTGCTCTTCCAGAAATTCTCCTGTCCCTTGTTGCGGCCGTACCACTGGTAGGTCAGACCGTCGCCCGAAGCGGTGAAGGTGACCGCCGCCGTCTCGCCCGCGTCGGCGGACGCGTCGGCCGGCTGGGTCTCGATGGTCGGGTATTCGTAACCGTCGGGGTATCTGACGTTCAGGGTCGCGGTGCGGGTCGTGGCGGTGTTGCCGTATTTGTCGGTGATCACGCAGTATACCTCTCTGCCGATCTTGCTCTTGATCAGCTTGACGGAGTAGGTTGTGCCGGTCAGCCCGCTCTTCCAGAAGTTTTTCTGACCCGGGTCGCGTCCGTACCACTGATAGGTCAGCCCCTCGCCTTCGGCGGTGAAGGACGTACGCGCGGTCGTGTTCAGCTCCGCTTCGGCGTCCTCGGGCTGGCTCGTGATGGTGATCGCGGGACGCAGACAGCCGTCTTCGTCGAGACGGAACGTGTGGTTGTCCTCGGCGAGCGTGATGGTGAAAGGGTTATCGCTGTCGGCGCGATTCGTGTGGAGACGGTTGAGCATTTCGAGCTGATCGTTGGAGATCGCGGTCAGCGTGGACGGCAGGCTGACGCCCGGACAGTTTATCAGCAGATTGTCGACGGTTTCGGAGCCGTCCGCCCACATCGCCTCGCGGTCCCAGTCGGTCACGCCCTCGGGTACGTCGATCAGACGGTCATAGCGGGCGGGGACGGCGACGACGCGCGTCATGTCCTTGGAGTAGATGATACCATCCGCGGACGCATAGCGCGGGTTGGTGCCCTTGACCGCGTAATCGGTGATGCCGGTATAGCAGTAGATGGCGATCGAGAGGTTGGTGCCGGCGTTGAGGTTGCCGGTGTCCTCGAATACGATATAGCGGTCGTCGTGCAGGGGTACGTATTCGATCTCGTAGGTATCGGGAAGAATGACGGTGTGGATATTATAGTTGCGCGAAAAGCTCAGCTCGCCTAAGAAGTTCACGCCCTCGGGGATCTCGAATACGCCGTTTTCAAAGGGCTTGTTGCGGGGGACGGCGAGCATTTCGGTACCGTCGGCGGAGTAGAGGACGCCGTCGATCGCCTGATAGGCGGTGTTGCCGTCCGCTACGATGAATTCGGTGAAGTTATTGGTGGCAAAATCATAGAACGTGTGCGCATAGCCGATCTTTTGTACGCCCGCGGGGATGGTATAATTCGTGCCCGCGTAGCGGATCGCGTGGTTCATAAAGCCTGCGCTCATCACGGCGATGTTCTCGGGTGCCAGTATCTGCTGTGCGCGGCAGAACTGGAAGCACCAGCCGCTGTTATTGAGAGCGCTCAGATCCCAGCGGCTCAGGTCGATCTTTACCTGTGTGGCAGCGTTTAAGGCATAGGCGAAATAGTTGAACGCGAAGGACATATTTTCGAGCGAAGACGTGTCCCAGTCCTCATAGCCGGTAAGTCCGGAAAGACGTCTGCATCCGCTGAATATCGCGCGGATCTGTGTGACCTGCGAGGTATCGAACGCGGAAAGGTCAAGGGTCGTGAGCCTTTCGCAGTTATAAAACAGATAGCTCATGTCGGTGACCTGAGAGGTATCCAGCCCTGACAGATTGACGCCGGTCAGCGCGGAGCATCCGCTGAACAGGCCGCGGATCGTTGTCGGCTGAGCGGCGGAGAGTGCGGAAATGTCGACCGTCTTGAGCGCGGTGCAGTTGTAGAAAATGTAGCTCATATCGGTGACGGAGGAGGTGTCAAGGTTGGACAGGTCGATCGCCGTCAGCGCGCTGCATTCGCCGAACAGCAGGCGCATGGAGTTGTCGAGAAAGCCGACGCCTTCGCTGAGCGTGATCGACGTGACTTTTGTATTGCCGCGGAACACCGTAGCGGTATCCAGCACCGTGCCGTAGGTCATATCCGCGATGTCAAAGCTGCCGGGGACCGTGACGGTATCGGACGCGCCGATATACTTGGTCAGGACGACGCAGGCGGCATCTTCATCGAGGGTATATTCCCAGTCCGCGAGCGCCGCTTCGTCAGCCGCCGCCGCGGCGGTCGGCATCACGGTGAAAACGCCGAGCATAATGATCAGCGCCAGCAGGATGCTTGTCATTCTTTTCAGCTTCATAGGTACTCCTCCTTGTTCGGCATGATGGTTTTTATACTTTGGTATTATCATACATTATAATCAGAAAAAACACAATAGAAAACGCGAGATTCATTTTATGTTTTTACTGTGCAAACTGCATAAAAAGCAGGCTGTTTTTTTGGGTTGCCTAACGGTTGACAATATGATAAAATAAAAAAGTCGACAAACACACAATTGAATAGGATGTACACTGCAAATATCTTGGTATAACTGCGTCAGTTTTTGCTAACGTTTATGACCGCCGTTATTATTTTACTATTGTAAAAAACACGATTTCTGATTTTGGTACACTAGTTTATAGGGTAGCTTAATTGACGTGGCGTACTGATATTGTGTATTTGTTTGGCAACGATCGGAAGTATATTGTCGTTAAGGACAGTCAAGTACAATCGAGAGTAGCATAACGTATTTGAGCCGAGGTTTCTCGGCTCTTTTTATGTGCGCTTATATAGTTTGGATATGTAACGCTTTTCGGGTTAGAAATGCAATGTTTATGAGGTCTTAGGGGCTCGAAAAACCATAGGTAGGGTAAATCTATGGCTTATGCAGTTTAGGCGTTACAGTCTGATTTAGGGGGCTTTAAAGTGAGAATAAGTAGCTGTTCATATGCGATCTATTTGAAAAGCCGGAACTGTACCGTAGAATAGCTCTAAAACGTCCAGGATTGAGCTGTATCGCATTTTTTTGGAGAGGTAGGGTAATTTCACTACCTTTTTGAAATTTTGATCAAAAATGCAGGCAAATAATGCGTTCTATGCTCAAAAAGCCAGTGTTTAAGCCATTTCTTCTGCGAAAGGGTCATGCCGAGATTTAACCTGAGGTTTAACAAATCTGTTGGATAACTCTTTTTCTGTATAACATCCATCTCTTATACCACCGTTCAGCATTTCTCGACAGCTATCATGTTGTACAATGTGATCGTATGTCGTTACGACGGCAAAATCACTTTTACGGCACGGAGGATCATTATGGGTGAAAATACGCGAACGATACAGCTTCATTTCTATGTCACGGAAAAGGAAAACGAGATCATCAAAGAGCGAATGAAACAGACCGAAATCATCAACCTGTCCCATTATCTGCGAAAAATGGCGATCAGCGGTGAAATCTTTCATTTAGATATGACCGACATCAAGAATGTGTCAAGGCTGCTGAATAGCTGCTCGAACAATCTCAATCAGTATGTCAGGCTGGCGCATGAAACAGGAAGTATTTACGAAACGGATATAGAAGATCTGAACGAGCGGCTGACAGAAGTCGCCAAACAGTTCAAAGTTATACTAAAGGGCTTTGTAAAGCTTATGTCAATGGCGGATGATAACTAATAATCCCCAAAACGATGATATAGCATGGCACAAATTGATGAAATTATTGGCGCACGATGATGTTCTCATGGTGTGCCTTTCTGTTAACCAATCCTCCGATTGTATAGGAGGTTCAAAATAACTTTAGCGATACACAATTTGAACCGCATGTATCATATAGTATTTGCACCGAAGTACAGAAAAATTGTTCTACGAAAAGTACTGGGTATCGTGATTATATCCATCACGCTTGAACTTCCCATATTCAAATAATAAATTCACCCTCCGTTAGGGCAAACAAATCTAAGCGGAGGTTTTGCTACGGGTATAAATTTTGAAATTATTTTCAAGATTATATTGACACGGTGTAAATTATATGATATATTATATTTACACCGTGTAAATTATATTTGAATGAAGGTGATTTTTATGCCGAAGGTGACGGAAGAACATAAGGAAAATCGCAAACAGGAGATCATCGACGCCTGCGAAAAGATCTATAAAGAAAGAGGCTTTACTGCCGTCAATATCAAAGAGATCAGCACCGCGACCAGCTTTACCCGTCCGGCGATCTATTCCTACTTTGAAACGAAGGATGAAATTTTGCTTGCGCTGTTGAATCGGGAGTACACAAAATGGCTCACCTCGCTGGAAGAAGCCGAACAGCAGATCAAACCGAACAACAGAGAGGATACAGCCTCGTTGATTGCTCACACGCTTGATGAAAGAGAGATTCTCCTGCGCATCCAGAACATGAATCTCTTTGAAATGGAGATCAACTGCCGTGTAGAAAGGCTCGCTGAATTCAAGGTGCTATACCGCATTGCGGTCGAGAGGCTGACAAGGATCGCTCAGGAGTTCAATCCTCACAGCACAGAAGAAGAAATCAATCATTTCTGCATGAATTTCAATTCTTTTCTGTTTGGCGTCTATCCTTTCGTATATCATACAGAGAAGCAGCTTGAAGCGATGAAGCTTGCTAAGGTTCCGCACAGTGAAACAACCATATACGAAATGGCATATGAATGTCTGTTAAAACTCTTACCATAAATAAAAAGGAGACTTCACAATGAAAAGAATAATCGCACTTTTAACCGTTATTGTATTTATGATGACATTTGTCGCCTGTTCATCCAACAGCAGCGACAACATGACCGCATCGAATGAAAATGAAACATCTGTTCAAACAGATGCAACAAAAGAAAACCCAACCGTTTCCGAAAAAGACACAGAAACAGACTCGGAAACACCGGCAGAGGATAGCACGGTTGACAGCAATACCCTCGTTGTCTATTTCTCCGCGACCGGTACTACTAAGGGTGTGGCGGAGCAGATCGCGGCTGTTACAGGCGCGGATACTTACGAGATACTCGCCGCTCAGCCTTATTCCGAGGCGGATCTGGACTGGAACGACAGCAACAGCCGTACTACCATTGAACAGAATGATAAAACCGTACGCCCGGAGATCGGTAGTGAGCAGATAACCTTTGACGGTTACAGCACGATCTACATCGGGTATCCGATCTGGTGGGGAGAAGAACCGCGCATTATGGATACCTTTGTAGAGAGCTATGACTTCACAGGCAAGACTGTGATCCCCTTCTGCACATCGGGCGGCAGCGGGATCGGCAGCAGCGGAGATAATCTGGAAGCGAACGCGGGCAGCGGCAGATGGCTCGAGGGTGATCGCCTGAGCGCAAGCTCGGATATTGCAGGCTGGATCAACGGGTTGGATTTATAAGGAGGCGCCTATGAAAAGAGTATTATCATTGATCATATCATTAGTATTGGCACTGTCTGTATTCTCTGTTATGACGGCCTCAGCCGCTGAAGAGCCGATTTGCGGAGACGCGGACGGCGACGGTACGATCACCATTATGGATGCTACTACAATACAAAGGCATTTAGTCGATATACTACAGTTATCCGAAGAACGGTTGAAGGCGGCTGATATTTCCGGCGACGGTATCGATATCACCGACGCGACCCAGATCCAAAGGTGGCTTGCTGCTTATCAAGTCAGCTATCCTATCGGAGAGCTGATAGAACATGAAGAAGAAAGCAATGATACCCTTGTGGTCGTATTCTCCCGCACCGGTCACACGAAACCTCTCGCGGAATATGCCGCCACATATCTTGAAGCAGATCTTTTCGAGATCGAAGCCGCTGTTCCGTACACCGACGAGGATATCGCTTACTATACCAACTGTCGTGCCGACAGAGAACAGAGTGATCCGACCACAAGACCAGAAATCGCTAACACGGTTGAGAATATGGAGCAGTATGATACTGTCGTGATCGCCTATCCGATCTGGCACGGTCAGGCGCCGAAGATCATCTATACCTTCTTGGAAAGCTACGACTTTTCCGGCAAGATGATCATCCCGTTCTGCACCTCCGCGTCCAGCGGTATCGGATCAAGCGCGACCAATCTGCACCCGCTTGCTCCTGACGCGATCTGGAAAGAAGGCAGACGCTTTGCAATCGGTACATCACAAGCGACGATAGAAGAATGGCTCGCAACATTTCAATAAAAAGGAGTATGAATCATGTTAGGTAATTTCAGCTACAAAAATGCAACCAAGCTCTATTTCGGAGACAAATCTCTGCAGTATCTCAATGAAGAATTGCCGAAGTACGGTCAGACCGTCCAGCTGATTTACGGCGGCGGTTCCGTGAAGAAGAACGGTATCTATGACGCGGTCGTCGAGATCCTCAAAGCCAACGGTAAAACGATTGTTGAGGACGCGGGCGTCATGCCCAACCCTACTGCGGACAAGCTGCGAGAAGGCGTACGGATTGCCCGTGAGAATAAGGTCAATCTGCTGCTTGCGATTGGCGGCGGTTCCTGCTGCGACTACGCCAAGGCAATATCTGTCTCCGTCAACTGTGACGATGATCCGTGGGAGAAGTATTATATCCGCTTTGAGGAGCCTGACTGTGAGATCGTTCCTGTCGGCTGTATTCTGACTATGGCGGGTACAGGTTCCGAGATGAACGCGGGCGCGGTCATCACCAACCATGAGCAGAAGCTCAAGATCGGTCATGTTTTTGGCGATGAAGTGATGCCGAAATTCTCTATCCTCAACCCGAAGTTCACCATGTCTCTGCCGAAGCGTCAGATGGTGGCCGGTATCTACGATATCTTCAATCATATCTGCGAGCAGTATTTCTCGGGTGAGGACGACAACACCTCCGATTATATCGCAGAGGCGCTGATGAAGTCCGTCGTCCACAGCTCGCTGATCGCTATTGAAACCCCCGAAGATTATGAAGCGCGTTCCAACATCATGTGGACGGCAACTTGGGCATTGAACACCCTCATCTCACGAGGCAAGACCACCGACTGGATGGTGCATATGCTGGGTCAGGCGGTTGGTGCGATTACCGACGCTACCCACGGTATGACTCTGGCGGCTGTATCGCTGCCTTATTATAAAACCATCATGCCCTATGGGTTGAAGAAGTTTGTCCGCTTCGCGACGGAGGTATGGAGCGTCGATGCCGATGGCAAGTCCGATGAAGAAGTCGCGAACGAAGGTCTTCTCGCTATGGAGAATTGGATGAAAAAACTCGGCGTCGCCATGAATCTCACTGAGCTCGGCGTTACCGAGGATATGATCGAAGCGATCGCCGATGCGACGATCATTCTTGACGGTGGATACAAGGTGTTGACGCGTGACGAGGTCGTAAAAGTATTGAAAGAGAGCCTGTAACAGCATCCATAAAAATACTGATACTTTTTATTGAAAAAGCAACCTTTGAGAAAGCGGTGTAGTATGAAAGCCAAAAAAATCTTCATGCGCGTGATCGATATTTTGATGATCGCCGCGATGCTGCTGCTCATGGCTATGCAGGTCACAAAGCAGGAGATACATGAGTGGCTCGGTATCGGGATGTTCGCGCTCGTCATCGCGCACAATATCCTCAACCGTAATTATTACGCCGCTATCTTTAGGGGTAAATATACGCCGATCAGAGTGTTTATGCTGATCGTCAACACAGCCTTGCTCCTCAGCTTTGTTGCCACACCGATCACAGGAATGTTAATGAGCCGATATGCTACACCGTTTCTTGACGGCGTTGTCGGTGTCATCTGGCCCCGCAAGCTGCATCTGATGCTGTCATATTGGTCGTTTGTGCTGATGGGTATGCACGCAGGACTGCACCTCGGCATTATCTCATCAAAGCTGAAAAACAAAGCTGTGCGGATCACTGCTTTCATCCTGATGTGTGGAATTTCCGTTTATGGTTTTTATCTGTTCATTCAAGCGAACATCTTTGACTATATGCTGATGAAAACACACTTCGCTTTTCTGGATTATTCAAAAGCTTGGTGGCTGGTGATCCTCGAAAACCTCGCTATGCTTATCGCGTGGGCGTTTATCGCATACCTCGTTTCACTTATCTTCAAAATGGTTAAAAGGAAGGGCAAAGAATCATGAAATATCAGAATGAAAACGATTTTACAAAAGTAAATATGTTTGGCAAGGGTTCTCCTAATGTGAACTTTGCAAAGTATTTTATCGGTGAGAGCTTTCTGAATCCCCTGACGGATTTTCAGAACGGTGAGTTCCCGCTGTTCAACGTTACCTTTGAGCCCGGATGCCGCAACAACTGGCATATCCATCACGCCGACAAGGGCGGCGGACAGATTCTGATCTGCACAGCAGGAGAGGGCTGGTATCAGGAGAAAGGCAAGGAAGCGCGAGAACTGAAAGAGGGCGACGTTATCGTCATCCCGCAGGGCGTTAAGCACTGGCACGGTGCGAAAAAGGACAGCTGGTTCTCGCACATCTCGCTTGAAGTGCCCGGCGTGAACAGCTCAAACGAATGGCTCGAACCGGTAACCGACGAGTATTACAATGCATTATAATTGTCATTTAACCTCGCTAAACAAGTATATAGCGGTAAAGAAAAGAAATAAAATGAAAAAGATCATCATATTATTACTTATCATTGCGCTGACGTTTAGTGCAGCAGCCTGCGCGAACAGCAATCCTTCAACTCCTGATCAGCAAGAAACAGAAGCAGTTATTCAAACAGAGTCAGCAACACAAGCCGTAATACAAGCAGCGACGATTCAGACTGATGGACCACAGCCAACCGAATTTCTTTCTTCTGCTCCGAGTGAAGCTGTCCAGCCGATGGAGAGCATCTCCGGCTATGATCCGTACTCAACGGACAATGTGTATGATCTGAGTCCGGCTCTGTTTGAGCGGCAGAGCGGCACAGATTACGGTACGCTATTGACAGACGTAGTCTATTTCTCGACGACTGCTGCTGATGATAAGCGCGTTAACATCCTGCTGCCGCCCGGTTATGATGAAAACAGTTCCTATCCTGTATTGTATATGATCCATGGCTGGGGAGGCGATTACACCGGTCATCTGTATGAAGGTTCTTATCTGCATATGCTGTATGGCAATATGTACCGCGACGGACTTGCCGAACCAATGATCATCGTCGGCGTGGACATGTATACCGGCAAAATGTCTGTAAAAGATGATCTTGACGGTTACGGACTGAGAGCCGCCTATGATAAGACTGTAGATGATATCGCGGTCGACCTCATGCCGTTCATGCAGGCGAACTATGCTGTTGCCGAAGGTAGGGAGAATACTGCCGTAGCAGGAGTCTCTGAGGGCGGTGCAAAATCGTTGTGTACTGGATTTCAGTGGCTCGACCAGATCGGATATATTGCCGGTATAGCTCCGGACGGTAACGTGATCTCTGTCAATGGCTATTACTCCGACAGTTATTGGTCAATTCCGTATTTTGACACTTTACCGCAACCTACGGAGAACACCATGCCGCTTTATTTATATCTTGCAGTTGGCAGTGAGGATCCATATAATATCTATAGCACACAGTATTACAGCGAGATTTTAACCGACATGGGTATCCGTCATCAGTTTGACTATGTGGAGGGCTTTGCGCATAACTCCGACTTCTGGCGAGTATGTATGTACAACTTTATCCGAAAAATCTTTTACTAATTTGAGTATACTCTATAAACGACTTTACCGCGTACAAGACTCTTGACCTTGTACGCGGTGTGTCTTTTCAAAATCTATTTCGAAAAAACTGTCAGCGGGGGGCGTGATCCCGATGACAGTTTTAGCGTTCTTTGAACGCGCAGCCGTCAACAAAGTTGACGATCTCAGGGGTTTGGGGAAGGTTCACCAACAAGCATTTTTTCAAATCGGAGCGCAGCGCAGAATTTGTAAAAATACGTCTTCTTGTACAAGAAGGCATTGCTTGCCAGTATTATCACCAATAAATATTTATCACTAAAAAGATAGTGATGTTATCATAGATAACAGTTGGATTATAATGGAAATGTGCTGCCGGATGAAGGGGTGAGGGGTATCCGACAGCACATCGTTTAGTTGCCATGTTTTTATTATATCAGTAAACATGTTGCTGTCAAGAGTTTTTCTAAATCGCGTATTTTTTGATGATATACTTGAAAAACTGTTCCAATTCAAAAGCAGCGTTATCGGGGATTTTCTTTTCGGTCAATGTACTGGGTATTTCAAGCTGAGAGGTTCCGACTTCATCACGAATGATCTGAATCTTTTTCTTTTTCAGATCGAGCTTGTTCAGATGATAGCCTCCGCTGATCCACGCTTCGGCAATTCGATTCATATTCTTTCTCGGCGTCCAGAAGTCTTTATAAGAGTAAGCGGATTTAGGCAATTCTTCCCCAAGTATCTGCTCTATCTGCTTGAACGTCAGCGTTCTTTTTGTAAACTCTGCTTCTTCAAAATAATCCTTTAGTTTGATGTATTTCCAATCAGCAGGAATTTCTTTTGGTTTTATATATCTGCCCCGCGGTGTTCCCATTTCAATTTCATGCAAAGCGGCAAGCACATCATAGGGACGATATAAGTCGGTGTCCTCAATGGTCTTTATCAACTGAAATTCATTAAGCGAACACATCTTATGAACATAGGCGGAGTTTTTCAAAGTCTGACGTTTTGTTCCGTACATTTGCACAATCGCTTTTTGATGATCGATCAGAATAGGACGACCGCAATAGTAACAACGACCGTTCTGTCGTTCCCATATAGAGCGGTATCCCCCTACGACATTTTGGATTTGCTTCTCTTTGGTGCGGTTCTCCATATACTCTCTTTCCAAAAACGGATTGAGATTTGTTTTGACCTTTTCGTGATGACCTAACAGGGTGAACATGAGCTTGATCACCCTGACTGACTTGTCTTCCGGCAGGCAGTAGATATGATGACCGTTTTGGTCAACATACCAATACTTTGCTATTACCTTTCCCTTTGCCCACTTAGGATGCTTATCCATCGCTGCTTCGAGCAATGCGGTCTGTACGGCTGTATCTACTCTGCGAAAGGCTTCTTCGGCGTCGCTGTACTTGTGGTAGTTAGCCCATCCGCGCAGTTTTTGATTCAAAGTTGTGATCAGATCTCTCTGTGACTTGTTCGAGTTTGAGATCGTCATCTTGATATTGGAAATGAATCGCTCAACAGAATCATCCGAGGGATAGCTGTACACATAGCCTCCGCGCTTGACAAAGGTCTGCGACAGGAAGTCAAAACCGTCTTTAGTTTCACAGATAAAGGTTTTACCCTCTGATAAGGACAGCCCCCTTTCCGCAAGAAATGCCTTGACCAGTCGGATCACCTGCCTTGCTTCGCTCTTTGTCCGTGTGAAGATAATGACGTCATCTGCAAAGCGTATCAGATTGCCGTCGCTGTAATCGTTCGGAACGGCTTTGCCGTGCAAGCCGATATAGATGTGCCGCTGTAATCCGTCAAGCACATAGTTGCCGAGGTAGGGCGAGAGATTGGAGCCTTCTGAGATCCCGTAGCCCTCTGTCGGGAACAACTCTCCCGCAAACACAAATCCGGCGCTGATAAATTCTTCAAGAATCTTCTTATCCATCGGTATATGTTTCAGGAGCCATTCATGCTGGATAGTTGCGAAATAGGATTTGACGTCACAGACTACAACATACGGCGGGCAGTTGTCAGAGCGCATACACTCCAAAACATACGCCTGTGCGTCGTGTGCCGATCTGCCGAAGCGAAAGGCAAAGGACTTTCTTTCTGCGTGTGCTTCCGCAACGGGGATAAACGAATATCCGTACAGAACATTCATAGCCCTGTCAAAGTAAGTAGGGATACCGGCATATCTCATTTTACCGGTATTCTTAGCTTTCATTCCGATCTGGCGCAGCGGTTGTGCTTTATAGCCCTTTGCTGAAAGTGTAAGCGCAGCTCTCATATATTCGGCGGGTGTTTTCCAACGCACTCGATCCACACCTGGACCGGAGCCGGAGTTTGCCACATGACGGACGGCAAGGCATTTTATATCAATATCGTTGACAATATAGTTTTGCAGTCGCCTGATCGTATCTCCGTGATGCTTATACGCCGCAAGGGTGAGTTGCTCCTGTAATGACGCCAATTTTTCTTCTGCTTTTTTCCAGTCGATTGCCTTCCAAAGAGAAGTCAGATATTCGTCTGAAAATTCTATGCTGTTCATAGATCGATCACCAGTTCAATAGGACAGTGATCCGAACCTTGTATCTCCGAATGATGAATAACATCGAGGATATTACCGGCTATTTCATCCGACACAAAGAAATAATCCAAACGCCATCCGCGATCCTCAGAGCGCTTATTTCGACGGTTAGCCCACCATGTATAGGAACCGATCGTATCGGGATATAGTTCTCTGAACGCATCGACAAATCCGTTATCTATGAGCTTTTCAAGATTTGCCACTTCTTCGGTGGCGTAGCCTTTACGATTAAAAACCATTCTCGTGTTTTCGGGATAGATGTCAATATCCAAGCGCGCTGCATTAAAATCACCGCAGGCGATCACAGGCTTTTCATAACTTAACTCAATCAGATGGTCTAAATATCTTTTATCCCACTCCATACGAAATTGATGACGACGCAGGTTTTCTTCACTGCGGGGCGTATATGTATTGACAATATAGCACGATTCCATTTCTATTGTTATCAGCCGACCTTCACAGTCAAAGAGATCGTCGCCGAATCCATACGACACGCTGATCGGCTCTTGCTTTGTCATGATCAATGTACCGGAATAACCGCCTTGATTACTGTGGAACCAATAATGATGATAGTCATTCATCACGACGAACTCCTGTTGCGTTCGTATTTCCTGACAGCAAACAACATCCGGCTTCAACGGATATAAAGCGTCAAATGATCGGTTGTTTACGCACGAAGCAACGCCGTTCAGATTCCATGATACGATTCTCATATTGTTCAAACCTCCGTATAATAAATTACGCCCAACATTAAGTCAGGCGTTATAGGATTCTATTATAAAATCATTTTCAGATTTTATTTGATGAAGTGATAATGTCTATGATCGTCCTTATGATATTAAGATCATCGGCATTACAGCATTCATCTACTCCGAACAGCTTAGCAAACATTTTGTGACCGTCATCCCATTTTGTCGAGACAGCGAGTATCATCACCTGCGGATGGAGCTTCCTCGACAATTCCATCAAGACGGTCTCTTTTTTGTTTGATCCAAAAACGTCGTCAAAATTGACGATGATCAAATCAGGCAGAGGATATAATCTCGGTCGGCGGATCGTGCCGGTAATTACCCTCGTATCTTTATGATCATTCAGCATTTGCAGTAGTTTTTCATCGGTATTATCAAGCAGCAGCACATTCATATCTGTTCCTCTATTCTAAGCCGCGTTCGGCTTTCCAATCATCGATCATTTTATCGATCTTGTCAAATGTTTCTTTTCTGCCTTTCTTTAGCTTATCGTTGATCGTCTCGTCAACAATGTTCATCTTATAAAAGCTGCCTATGCGCTCGCCGATGAAAACATAATAATAGGAGTTAGTGTGATTGGAGAGAAATTTTGCTCTGTGCGTAGCCCACCATAGCGAGCGGAACTTCCTTGCGTCTCTGTATCTGACAGCCGAATTGACGCTTATATCAGAGTTGCCAAAGCAATAGAGCGGCAGAGGAATTCTTAAAAAGGAACGATACATCTCTCCGTTTTTGGTAGATACGATATACTCCTGACGCATTTGTTACCCCTCCTTCACATTGATGATCGTGAGCCCTTTCTTTTTTGCATAAGCGAGCGTTTTTCCCGCCCCGCCTGTTACAGATCGGACATAGATGATAGCGACACTTGCCGCGTCAACCATCTTTTTGTTTCTCTTTTGGATATTGCCGATATAGGTATAGTAGGATTCGATATGTTCTTCAAAAGGAAAGATGACTTCATCATACAGCGTGGCGTCATAATCCTTAAAGGTTCTGTATGGGAGCATAAGATATGATTTGATGTCGGGGTACCGCTCTTTCAGATGATGTACGGCGCGGGCGGCGGTACGGTCAAAGTAACCTTGACCGCCGTTGAGAAATACGCGGATACCGGAGTTGATCGCTTTGATAACCGCTTTTTCAATATCTTCCGTTTTTACTTCGGTGCAATCCCTGTTGCCGATAAACAGCGCCGTTATATCTCTTTCTTCCATAATCAAGGATAAAAAAGAGCGCGGCAACACCGGAGCGAGCCGCGCTGAAAAACACTTTGGCTCATTCATTGTTACCACACAATTATAACGACTTCGATTACTCTCCAAGCGTTTACGAGCCTGTGTTTTTACCACAGTATAAAACTGCTTGGAGAGTAAAACCAAATAAGCATAGGCAGACTTTCTCCTATGCGTAATCGAAATCATATTAAGTTATAATTATGTGGTATCATCATCATAACACAAACGAGCTGGAATTGCAATAAAAAAGCGTAGCCACAACGAAAAGAAGCAGCTACGCCGAAAAACACGCAGCTCATTCATTGTTGCTACACAATCACAAACCACTTCGATTTCTCCAAGTACGGTCCCTGAGCCTGTGTTTTTACCACAAGTATATACAAGGGACCGTAAATAATGCTCAAAAAGAGCAAATGGAAAAAACACAGGAAAAGACTATTATCCTATGGAAACTGAAGTGGTATTTAGTTTGTGATAATGTAGCATAATCATCATACCACAACAGACAGCGAATTGCAATAAAGAAAACAGACGAGGACGCCTGTTTCTGAATCTGAGTTTTTCTATTTTTCTTAGATCATATGACAAAAGCCGATAATCTTCTCGGCATAAGAACGGTATAATATCCATGAACCTGTAATAATCGGCTGAGCTGTGTCCGCTATCCTCGCAAGCGGGATTATCCTGCCGTGGAAAAACCCATCTTGGAAAAACCTGTCTTGGGTTTTCAGATATTGGAAAAACTGACGCCCTGTAATGTCAGCGTATCAGTCCGCATGACACCCGCGCAGCTTACTTTCTGAACCGTCCTGTTATAGACGCAAATAATATATAAATAACTTATATTAAATCAATCATATCATATCTTTCTCGTCTTTTAATGAATCAGTTACCAAATAATTTAATTAAAGGTTCAAAATCTGACAGTTTGGAATTGATCGGAGGGGTAAAAAACGGAAAACTACATATTGCTTACAAAGGACACTAAGATCAACTCATACCTTCGTATGCCTCGCTTCCTGATTGCGATGAAGCTGACAAACGAAGCAAAGGTACTGTATGCACTCTTGCTCGACCGAGCGAGTATATCTATCAAGAACGGATTTTTTGAGTCGAGCGGAGCTGTGCGTGTATATTTCACTTTGGAGGAAGCGAAGGACAAGCTGCATAAAAGCCGACAGGTCACCACGCGGATATTCCGTGAGTTGGAAATGAGCGGGCTGATCGTCCGCAAGCGACAGGGTCAGGGCAGACCGTCGCTGATCACCCTAAAGGTTCCGAAAGAGGAACCGACCAAAAAGGATAAAGCAGACAGAAAGAAGCAGCATCGTGAAGTTTGACGACAAAACAATGAAATCAGTTGACAGGTCAAAACTAAAAAACTGCAATCTGTTTGTGGAAGGAACAGGCAGAATTGAAGATACTGAATCGATCAATCTCACTGAAAGCATTAAGCCGGATTATGTGATAGACGGCAATCCTGCTTATACAGCCATCAACTTTCCGAAACGGATTAAATTCTCAAAAGAGTATGGCAATACCGTTTATGATGTAGTCGCTGACTTTTCGGCTGAGGGGAAGGACACCGTGCTGAAACAATTTCAAAAATTGATTCTGTCCGACCAAAACTGACCGTTGTAATCCGTCCACCGGCATGGTATGATATGTATGTGCTACTCTCGGTGTACGGAAAGGAGTAAAAATGCAAAAACGCACCGAGAATCAAATCACAGCTCTCTACTGTCGCTTATCACAAGACGATGGGATCGATTTGGAGAGTAATTCCATAGTTAATCAAAGAAAAATCCTTCAAGAGTACGTTGATAACAATAGAATACGCAATACCATGTTCTTCGCAGACGACGGTTACTCCGGTACGGATTTCAACCGTCCCGACTTTCAGCGAATGGAGTCAATGGTCGAGCGCGGTGAGATCGGCACAATCATTGTCAAGGATCTGAGCCGTTTTGCCCGTAACTACATTGAAGCCGGTAACTACATAGAGGTCAAATACCCGTCGATGGGCGTTCGCTTCATTGCTATTCAGGAGAATATCGATACCGCCGAGGGCACCGGAATTGAAATGATGCCCTTCTACAATATCTTCAACGAATGGCACGCGGCGCAGACGAGCAAAAAGGTCAGAGAAGTTTTCCGCGTAAAAGCTGCCGAGGGTAAGCGGGTGTTATCTCATGTTCCATACGGCTATATGAAATCTGAGACCGATTCAAAGGAATGGATCATCGACGAATATGCAGCGAGTGTAGTCAGGCATATTTACGATCTATGCCTACAAGGGTACGGAACAACCGAAACCGCAAAGAAGTTACAGAGCGAGAATATCCTAACGCCTACCTGCTACTTTGAATCGAGAGGTTGGAGGATCAGCCGCGAGCCGCAGGAGAATCCTTGCAGATGGTGCAATACGACCGTAGCCAATATCCTACACAATCAGCAATATACAGGCTGCGCGATCAATTTTAAAACAACTACCGTCAGCTATAAGGTGCATGAAAGGATACGCAAGCCGAAAGAGGAATGGCTGATTATTCCGAACGCACAGGAGCCGATTATCGACGAAGAAACCTTTCAACGAGTGCAGGAGATTCGCGAGCATAGAAAGCGTAGGACGTCAACCGGCAAAAAGAGTATTCTGACGCCGAAGATGTTTTGCGGGGACTGCGGCTCCAAGCTGTATTACCATGCAGGCAGGAATGTCAGAGACGGTAGCGAATACTTCCGCTGTTCTCAGTACAAGACGAACCGATCTCTATGCTCCACGAACCATTATGTAAGAGATTCGGTCATGCGTGAATTGGTAACTGATACGATCCGCAGAGTCGCAGACTATGTCGCAAACTTCGAGCCGGTCTTTCTCTACCTGTATGCTAAGAAGAACTCAGAAGCGACAAAGCAGAATATGCGAGCCACAAGAAGCCGTATCGAAAAAGCGAAGAAAAGGATCGCAGAGCTCAACACGCTGATCATGAAAGTTTATGAGGATCATGTATTGGGGTCTCTTTCAGAGGAACGCTACAACATGATGGCTGAAAGCTATGAGAAAGAACAGAACACCTTGAAGCAACAGCTTGATACTGACGAAGCAACCTTATTGAAAGCAGAGCAGTCTACGTCCGATCTCAAAACCTTTCTGAAAGCGATCCGGCAGTTTACCGAGATTAAAGAAGTCGACGAGAAGATAATCAATACGCTGATCAGCAAGATCGAAGTATTCGAGCGGGTGAAGATTGACGGAAAACTTCATTTGCCTGTTAAGATTCATTTCACTGCCGTAGGCGTTATCGACGTACCCACAGAAAAAGAAATCCTCCGCGTAATGGAGGAAATCAGAAACAATTCAAAACCACAGAAAACAGCTTAGCTTGTTGATTAGAAAAGGCAAGGTGCAGCCTAAAAAAGCTGCACCATACAAAAGTGTCCTTAACTACAACCAACGGAGCAAAGTGTTTTTTGCGCAGGGCTTTCGGGCTGGGTGTCTTTTTAATTGCCCGCAGTCATTACGAGATTTCCAAAGAAGTGAGGCAATCCCACAAATTCTTTATCTATGTCAGGAGGAAAAAATGAAAAAAGGATTATGTATATTAATGGCGGTTACTATGCTGATGTCAGTTTTTACTGCTTCTGTATACGCAATCGAAGTGGATGATACCGCGATCGGAGCGGAAGTTGATATATTGGATTCTGCTGCGTCAAATGCCAGAGCTCTTACTGCGATTAACGAGTTGCAGAAGAAGGAATGGTATAAAATCGGCTCGAATATAGGTACTACACAGTGCTTTGGCTTTGCTGCGAGTGTGTTTAAAAGCCTGTTCGGAAAAACCATGGGTACTCAGACAAGCGCGACAAAAATCACATCGGATACAATGACGGAAGTAGGACGGTTATTGGGCGCACAAAGCAATGAGAGTATTAAGAATCTATTGATGAAGGCTTATCCCGGCGATGTGATACAATACAGTTCGACCACTACTGCTATTCATGCGGCTGTTATCAAAGAAGTAAACAATTCTGGTATAACTCTTTATCATGCCTATGGAGGCGGTTCGGGAACGTGGTATGTACACGAAGACTATCTGCCGTGGTCGATTGTTCCAACATCAAATGGGTTTATTGGCTCATTTACCAGCAACAGTCATGGTATCGGCTTATACCACAGCAAAAACTACGATGAAATGTTCGGCAATTTCGAAAACCTTGGTTCTGACTTCTATGCTCATATCACGACGACATCGAACCATTATCTTGCCGTGTCCGCCGACAGCACCAACAATGTGCTTCTCAGCACGCTGACCTATTCCAACTATCAGGAATGGAGATTTCAGAAGGATTCTGACAACGCGTACAAGATCACGAACGTAAAAACCGGAACCTGCTTGGATGTCAAGGGCGGTAAAGCGGAAAAAGGAACCAATATCCAAGTGTATGCGAGCAATAACAGCAACGCGCAAAGATGGTATATCCTGAAAAACGGTACGGGTTATCGATTGGTTCCGAAGGCAGATACATCGACAACGATGGACGTTAAAGACGGAACCATCGCTTCAGGCACTAATATCCAGATCTGGGACAATCAGAATACCAGCGACGCGCAGCGCTTTACGATCACAAAGACAACCCATTCTACGTCAAATCTCGGTCAGCGTTTTACCGCGAATATCATATCCTCCGTTTCGGAACTGCCTGTTGCCGCAAATGACTCCGGTAATGTTTTCATTGACAGTGCGAGCGGCGACGGATATCAGGAATGGCTGTTTGAACGGCAGGAGGATAATTCGTACGAAATCAAGAACGTCAAGCTCAATAAGTGTCTGGATGTTTATAACAGAGAAACCGCCAACGGTACCAATATCCAAGTCTACAATGATAATAATTCAATGGCACAGAGATGGTATATGATGAAAGACGGGAAGGATTATTATTTTGTACCGAAAATCAATGTTGACGGCGCAATGGATATTGCTGGAGGTACACTCACAAAGGGCACCAATATTCAGGAGTATAAGCGCAACAGCACCGACGCGCAAAAATTCTATTTGGATTATCTGGATTGTACGCCGAAATACACTAAGGAATCGAACGGTCACCGCTATGAGTATTATGATTTGAATACGACATGGCAATTGTCGGAAAAATTCTGTGAGCGAAAGGGCGGTCATCTGGTTACTGTCACAAGCGAGGCAGAGAACGAGCTTGTACACAATATGATCAATAAAAACGCTTGGCTCGGCGGAACTAACTTTGGAGCGGATACAAGGTGGTATCATGTTAACGGAGAATCCATGACATATACAAATTGGCGCCAAGGCGAGCCATCGAACGGCAGCGAGCATTGTATGGTCATGTACTATAGTGGGGATTATGCAAAACAGTGGAATGATGTGAACGAAACGCAAACGACCGGCTTTGTCTGTGAATATGACGATATTGTTGATCCCGAGCGATTTTCTCCAATGCATACGCTGTCGGTCGGCGAAAAGAGATATGAGGTTTATGAGGACGGAGTGGACTGGCAGACAGCGAAAGCTGTTTGTGAGAAAAAGGGCGGCAATCTGGTTGTGATAAATGACGCGCAGGAAAACGACGACATAACAGAATTGATACAAAACTCGTCGAAGGATGAGCTTTGGATAGGCTTTATCGATATCAATCGTGAGGGCGTTTGGAAGGATGTGTTCGGAAATCAATTGAGTTATACCAATTGGGCGCAAGATGAGCCGAATAACAGTCTTCATATCGAAGATTATGCACTGATCAAAAAAGCTGACGGAAAGTGGAATGATTTCAAGGGGTTCGGAGGTTATTATCACTCGATGGGATTTATCTGTGAGTATGATGTATCGGAACAGACGGTCGAATATGAAACGATTGCGCCTTCTGAAACGGCAGCTGAGGAAACTGTGGAGCCTCCGATCCCATTTCCTACCGAAGAACCTGATCCGGAGATCCTCGGCGACGCGGACGGAGACGGCACGGTTGGCTCGATCGACGTTACGCAGATCATGCGTTATGTTGCGCAAATCGACACGGGAATCGACGAAGGCGTATTGATGAACGCGGATGTCGACGGTAATGGTGTATTAGAGATCATCGACGCGACGTATATCCAGCGATATTTGGCGAATATCGAAACGCCGTACAAGATCGGAGAAACGGTATAATACAGAACGGATTTAAGAATCAACGCCCTGCGGTATGGTTGCCGCAGGGCGTTTTGTAGGGTACGGCATTTATGACGTACCGCATAGCAGAAACGTATAGTGTCTATCTATGGCTTTCGATAAATGTAACGCCCTTCATTCTGCGGTACGTCGGCAAGCGCCGTACCCTACGGAAAGGGTGCATTTGCTTCGCTTTCAAAGAGGTTATATTGGAGAGGGTCAAATTTGGTTTCTCACTTCGCTCGGTCAATGAATACAATCCCTCAGTCATCCTTGCGGATGACAGCCTCCTCGACGGAAGCGGCTCCCCCCCTTGTCCTTCGGACATTCCCCCAACGGGGGTACCTTTACCAAAGGGAGCCTGATAAACATAGAAAAACAGCGTTCCTTTCACGGGAACGCTGTAAGCAATTTTACTTTATTCATCGGCTTGTGCCGCTTCTTCAGCTTCTTTGCGCTTCGCAAAGCATTCGCTGCAATAGTAATCCTTGCCTTCCATCGGCTTAAATGGGATCTTTGCTTCGCCGCCACAGTCTGCGCACACGGTGGTGTGCATCTCACGATTAGCCCTGATTGCATTCTTGCGGGCAATACGGCAGTCCTTGCAGCGCTGGGGTTCGTTCACGAAACCTTTCTCTGCGTAGAACTCCTGCTCGCCGGCTGTGAATACAAATTCGTTTCCACAGTCCTTGCAAACGAGAATCTTGTCTTCGTACATAGCGTGTACCTCACTTTTTGGTATATATTTTACCCCGCGGCGGAGTTGCACCGTCTGATTTCTCTTCGGGGTGTATTACCTAGAAAGCTTTTGACGTATACGGGTCTGTGCATTGTCAACTGATTTTAGGGGAATGTTCAGCCGCTGTGCTATTTCCTTGTACGAATAGCCGGAAAGGTGCAATATCGCTACTTTGTACTCGAGGTCTGAGAGGCTGTCTTTGAGGATGCGGTGGAGGCTGTCGATATAATCCTTCGACTCGATCATCTCGGGAAGGGAGGTTTCGGTCGGGTCGACGGCGGTGTCCGCCTCGTCCTCTAAAGATAACATATTGCGGGCTGGAACGGCACGCTGACGCGCACAGGCGCGCAGCATCGTGCGGTAGCGGTTTTCGACGCAGAGGATCAGGTAGTTTTTAAAGCTCATACCCTTATTCGCGTCAAAACTGCGGCACGCGGACAGCAGGGCGACCATGCCCTCCTGGATCATGTCGTTATCGTCTATATCCGACGACATACCGCGGTATTTTCTCGCGACCGTGGAGATCAGTCCGAGATATCGCGATACGATCGCTTCGAATGCTTCATCATCACCCGATAAAAAAGCCTGTATCAGCTCCTCATCGGAAAGCCGATTTTTGCAGTCGGAAGAAACGTCGTTCAGGATATAGCACCTCACAATAATCTATCTTGCCTAAATTGTAATCAAAATGCTCCCAAAAGTCAACAGGTTTTTGCAAAATGAATGCAATCAATTCATACAAAAGATTCATATAACAACAGGTTTTGTGAATATTCACCAGTATTTTTGCATGCAGACGGTTTACAACGGTCAAAAAGTGTGTTATAATGCGGATAAAGAACATCGAACATAGATGCGATTTTGTGCCGAAAACGCGTAAAATCGGTGCAAAAAAGTATAAAAACCAACGTCATTTTTTAACGATTTATATTTGGAAAGGGCGTGTGATAATGGTCGTAAAATGTGGCAGTCTCGGACTGTTCGGAATGAGCACTTACGCGATCGAGATCTAGGGCGATCTCAGCAGGGGGATGGCGGCGTTCGACATCGTCGGATTACCCGACGCGGCAGTCAAGGAAAGCCGCGACCGCGTGCGCGCCGCGATGAAGAACTGCGGCTTTGAATTTCCGAATTCGCGCCTGATCATCAACCTCGCTCCCGCGGACATCAAAAAAGAGGGACCGCTCTACGATCTGCCGATCCTGATTACCGTGCTTAAGGCGACGCGCCAGATCACTGCGAACACCGACGACTCCGCCTTTATCGGCGAGCTGAGTCTGTCGGGCGAGCTGCGCGGCGTCAACGGCGTTCTGCCGATGGCGATCGAAGCGCGCGCGTTGGGGCTGAAAAAGCTCTATGTCCCCGCCGTGAACGCCAACGAGGGCGCGGTGGTGGATGGCCTTGAGGTCTATCCCGTCAAGCATGTCTTTGAGCTGATCGATCACTTAGCGGGACGGAAACAGATCGAGCCGGCGGTGTTCCGTCACGACGATCAGATACCCGACAGCGCGCTGGACTTTTCTCAGGTGAAGGGTCAGGCGGAGGCGAAGCGCGCGCTGGAGATCGCCGCGGCGGGCGGTCATAACGTTCTGCTGATCGGCTCTCCCGGCGCGGGCAAAAGTATGCTCGCGAAAAGGATGGTGACGATCCTGCCTGAGATGACCTTTGACGAAACGATCGAAACGACAAAGATCCACTCGATCGCCGGCACCCTGCAAAAGGGCTCGGGGCTGATCACGATGCGCCCGTTCCGATCGCCGCATCATACGATCACCCGCGTCGGCATGACCGGCGGCGGAACCAATCCGAAGCCCGGCGAGATATCGTTATCGCATAACGGCGTGCTGTTTCTGGACGAGCTGCCGGAGTTCCCGCGCTCAGTGCTCGAGGTGCTGCGTCAGCCGCTCGAGGACGGCGTGGTGTCGATCTCACGCGCGCACGGCACCTATACCTATCCGTCCGAATTCATGCTGATCGCCGCGATGAATCCCTGTCCCTGCGGCTTTTATAATCATCCGAAAAAGACCTGTACCTGTTCGGATACGGCGGTACATAAATACCTCAACCGCGTGTCGGGTCCGCTCCTCGACCGCATCGATATCCACATCGAGGTGCCGCCGGTGGAGTATGACGATCTGACCGCTAAAAGCGGCGAGGAAAAATCCGCCGATATCCGCGCCCGCGTCAACGCGGCGCGCGCGATCCAGACCGAGCGGTTCAAGGGCTCGCGCACCAAGTGCAACGCGCATATCCAGCCGGCGGTGTTCGAGGACGTCTGCGTGATGGACGACAAGGCAAACCGGATGCTGAAAGCGGCGTTCGACAAACTCGGCATGACCGCCCGCGCCTATGACAGGATCATGAAGGTCGCGCGCACGATCGCCGACCTCGATCAGAGCGAGATCATCAAAGCGTCACACATCAGCGAGGCGATTCAGTACCGCACCCTCGACAGAAAATACTGGCACGAGTAGTATCAGTGACCAGTGACAAGTGACCAGTGGCAAGTGACCGGTGATTAGTGACAAGCTTCAGAGAGGTTAATATGGAAGAGACAGAGAGCTATATCATCCGTGAAGCGACCGAGGATGACGCTCCGGCGTTACGCGAGATATATGCTTATTATGTGAAAAATACGGCGGCGACATTCGAATATCAGCCGCCGTCGGTTGAAGAGTTTTCCGCGCGTATCGAGAATGCCCGAAAGCGGTATCCGTACCTGCTGATCGAGCATGACTTTGAGATACTCGGATTCGCGTTCGCGCACGCGTTTCGCGAGCGTCCCGCCTATGACTATGCCGCCGAGGTGACGATCTATCTGCGAGAGGATATGCGTCACCGGGGACTCGGAAGAATCATCTATACGGCTCTTGAAGATGAACTGCGTCGGATAGGTGTGCTCAGCCTGTACGCCTGTGTCGCGCTGCCGTCGGGAGATGACGAACATCTGACGCCGGACAGCCCGCGCTTTCACGAGGCGCTCGGTTACCGCCGATGTGGCGAATTTTTCAACTGCGGGTACAAGTTCGGCAAGTGGTATACGATGGTGTGGATGGAGAAGGTGATCGGCGATTTCCCCGAGCATCCCGATCCGCTGACGGCGTATCCCGAGTTGCTGAAAAACACAGAGAAAAACGTCCCCGAACCGCCGTCAAAGTTCGACGGACATCAGGTGCGTCTGGTGACGGAATACGGCGAAATGTTCCGCGGCGAAGCGGATTCTTTCCCCGCGGAGTTCGGCATGCATGAGCTCGGCAGGGAAGAGAAGGGCGTGCAGATGGACGGCTTCACTTTTTACAGGAGCGATATCCGCTCGATGGAGCTGATCGGATAAGTTTTCTGAAAGGGATGTATGAAAGGGTATGAGAATCCTTATCACAGGCGGGACGACCTTCGTCAGCAAATATGCGGCGGAATATTTTGCTTCAAAAGGTAATGACGTTACCGTTATCAACCGCGGCAGCAGACCGCAGGTCACAGGTGTTACGCATATCAGCTGCGACAGAACGGCTTTAGGCGACAGGCTCAACGGCAAGCGCTTTGATCTTGTCCTTGACGTCACCGCCTATACGGAAAAACATATCAAAACGCTGCTTAAATCCGGTGTTAGCTTTGATGATTACATTTTTATCAGTTCCAGCGCCGTCTATCCCGAAACCAATCCTCAGCCGTTTACCGAGGAACAGCCCTGCGGTTACAATTCCGTTTGGGGCGATTACGGAATGAATAAGCTGAAAGCGGAGCGATACTTGCAGACGAACGTGCCGAACGCTTATATTCTCCGCCCTCCGTATTTCTACGGCGTATATGAAAACCTCTACCGTGAAGCGTTTGTGTTTGACTGCGCGATGCGGGACAGACTGTTTTATCTGCCGCAAAACGGCGATATGAAACTGCAATTCTTCCATGTTTCCGACCTTTGCCGTTTTGTTGAGATACTGACAGACAAGCACCCCGAACATCACATTTTTAATGTCGGCAGCAAGGATACTGTTACCGTCAAAGAATGGGTGGAGTTATGCTATAAGGCTGTCGGAAAGACCGCCTTGTTTGTCAGCGTCAGCAAAGATATCCCGCAGAGAGATTACTTCTGCTTCTACGATTATGAATATGTGCTTGACGTCAGCAAACAAAACGAGTTAATGCCTGATACCGTTCCTCTCGAACAGGGCTTGAAAGAAGAATTTTTGTGGTACAAAAACAACCTCGACAGCGTTGATAACCGCAAGCCGTATATGGAGTATATTGATAACAGTTTGGTGAAGAAATGACAGTCAGAGAAATCAAAGAAAATGAATTAAACGAATTGCTTGAGCTGTATACCCACCTGCACGAGCCTGGTATGCCCGAAAACTGCGAGCGTTTACAAAACGCTTGGGCGGCGATTTGCAGCGACACGAATCATCATATCATTGTTTGTGAGATTGACGGCATAATTGTATCTTCCTGCGTATGCGTGATCGTTCCGAATCTGACGCGCAATATCCGTCCGTACGCTTTTATTGAGAACGTGGTCACTCACGCCGGTCACAGAGGAAAGGGCTATGCGACCGCCTGTCTGAACTACGCAAAGGAGATCGCTGTCAGCGCGAACTGTTATAAGATGATGCTTATGACGAGCGCCAAAACCGAAAGCACCCTCAACTTCTACCGACAAGCCGGCTACAACTGCACGGACAAAACCGCGTTTATCCAATGGCTGTGAGGAATAAAAATGGACATAAAGCTCATAAAAGCGGAGTTTGATGAAATAAAAACGATCCTGCAAATGCAGAAAGAAGCCTTTGCACAGTTATATGAAAAGTATCGGGATACCGAGACCAGTCCCGCGACGGAACAATACGAGGATATTCTGCGCCGTTTTAATCAGCCGGAAACGACCTATTATTTTATCACGGCGAATGATGAAAAGGTCGGCGTGATCCGTGTGGTAGATTTCAAAGACGGCGTTACCCGAAAAAGGATCTCTCCGATTTTCATTATGCAGGATTATCGAGGCAAAGGGTATGCTCAGCAGGCGATAAAAGAAGCGGAGCGTCTTCACGGCGAGCATCACTGGAAGATTGATACGATCCTGCAGGAAAAGGGCAACTGTTATCTGTATGAAAAGCTCGGCTATCACCAAACAGGCAAAACGGAACAAATCAATGATAAAATGACGATCGTTTTTTATGAGAAGGACTGAAGCAATAAGGTATGCGGATTGTCGAGATACATTTCAGAGGCAGAGCTTGACGGCTCTGCCTTTTGACTTTGCCGATCGGAGAATCGGCGGTTTCCGACAGTATTTGCGGCGAAAAGCAAGAAATGGGAACAGGGTAAAATAAAGCAAATTGATTACAAAATAATTACATAAAGGAATTATAATTATAGAAAAAGCGACGATTCAAAATGTGCAAAACCATACAATATTACTAAAAAGTATTACAAAAAAGAATTTCAGTTGACTTTACCGCCCCTTTGTATTATCTTATGTATAAGCAAAAGTGCAAGTATACGCATCATTCACGGCTTTGCCGTGCGACTTATAATTCGAGAACATAACCGAACAAACTCACGTTTTTAGGAAGTGTACAGATTTTGGAAAAGATTATCATCAACGGCGGAAAGCCTTTATTCGGTGAAGTCACCGTCAGCGGCGCGAAGAACGCCGCGGTCGCGATCATCCCCGCGGTCGTGCTTTGTGACGAGCCCTGCCGCATCGAAAATATCCCGAACATCTCCGACGTCACGCTGATCGCCAACATCCTGCAGGATATGGGCGCGATGGTGCGCCGCGTGGATAAGAATACGCTCGATATCGACCCGCGTCCCATCAACACCTATGAGGCGACGCATGACGCCGTGCGCGGTATGCGCGCGTCCTACTACCTTCTTGGCGCGCTTCTGGGCCGTTTCCACAATGCGAAGGTCGCCCTGCCCGGCGGCTGCAACTTCGGCGTGCGTCCGATCGACCAGCATCTGAAGGGTTTCGCGCTGATGGGCGCGACCAACGAGCTCGTCAACGGCGCCGTCATCGAAAGCACCACCTCGGGATCCTTCCACGGCGCGCGTGTTTATTTCGATACCGTATCCGTCGGCTCGACCATCAACCTGATGCTCGCCGCCGTCAAAGCGGAGGGTCAGACGATCCTGGAAAACGCCGCCAAGGAACCGCATATCGTCGACCTGGCGAACTTCCTCAACTCGATGGGCGCCAACATCCGCGGCGCCGGTACTGACGTCATCAAGATCCGCGGCGTGGAGTATCTGCACGGCGTGACCTATTCCATCATCCCCGACCAGATCGAGGCGGGCACCTACATGGCTGCCGCCGCCGCGACCAGAGGCAGGATCACCATCCGCAACATCACCCCGAAGCATCTGGAGTCGATCAGCTCCAAGCTGATGGAAATGGGCTGTGAGATCGAAGAATACGATGAAGCGGTCATCATCGACGCGACTAAGCGTCCGCTGAACCGCGTGAATATCAAGACGATGCCGCATCCCGGCTTCCCGACCGACTGTCAGCCGCAGTTTGTCGCGCTCCTGTCTACCGTAAAGGGAACCTCCATCGTCAACGAAAGCGTATGGGATAACCGCTATCAGTATGTCAGCGAGCTTGTCCGCATGGGCGCGAAGATCTCTGTCGAAGGCAGACTCGCGATCATCGAGGGCGGCACCCTGACCGGCGCTCCCGTGAAGGCGACCGACCTGCGCGCAGGCGCGGCGATGGTGATCGCCGGACTGGTCGCGGAGGGTACGACGACGATCTCGAATATCAAGTACATCGAGCGCGGATATTCGGATGTTGTGACAAAGTTCCAGTCGCTGGGCGCGGATATCAAAAAGAATTATATACCCGATCCCACCGACGTTCTGACGACAGCTTAAAGAAAAGTAAAAGCCACCTGAGGGTGGCTTTTTTGGTGAATAGTGAATGGTGAACGGTGAAGGGCGGGCTATGCCCGCACCCGATTTCTATTAGGATAATGAGGATAAAGATATGGCAAAAATCGTACCGCTCTTCTCGTCGAGCAAGGGCAATTCCTATTACATACAGGGCAACGGTTCCGCGATCCTGATCGACGCGGGACGCAATCTCAAACAGCTCGAGCTGGCGATGTCACAAAACGGGCTGAGCACGCGCGAAGTGCGCGCGGTATTCGTCACGCATGAGCATACCGATCATATCAGCGCGCTGAATGTGCTTCTCAAGCGATATGACATCCCGCTCTACGCCTCGCGCGGAACGCTGGATTATCTGACGCGGTACGACAAGGTGCCGACGAAAGCGCGGCTGAACGTGATCGAGAACATCGTCGAGACCGACGACTTCCGCGTACAGCGCGTCGATACCTCCCACGACGCCGCGGAGCCCTGCGGCTACTTTATCACCACGCCCGACGGACGGCGGATGAGCATCGTGACCGATACGGGCTTTCTGACGGAGGACGCGCGGCTGGCGCTGTCGCGCTCGCACCTTGCGGTGGTGGAATCCAACCATGATATCGATATGCTCCGCGAGGGACCGTATCCGTATATCCTGAAGAAACGTATCCTGTCGGATAACGGACACCTGAGCAACGCCGCCTGTGCCGAGGCGCTGCCCGCCTTTGTCGGCGCGGGACTGACGCGCATCATCCTCGGGCACCTGAGCGAAGAGAACAACACCCCGCACCTCGCCGTGAGCGAGTCGGTGGGCGCGCTGAACCGCGCGGGGATGATCATCGACAACGACTATACGCTCGACGTCGCGCCCGTCGTGACGAACGGGAAATCCGTGATATTTTGAGAAGTACCGACTATGTAGGGGAGGGGCTTGCTCCTCCCGCTAAAAAAAAGAGGTTAACATGCTTACCATCAACATCATCTGCGTCGGCAAGCTGAAAGAAAGCTACCTGCGCGGCGCTGTCGAAGAATACAGCAAGCGCATGAAGCCGCTGTGCAAACTGAATATCATCGAGCTCGGCGAGGAACGGGTCGGCGATAATCCGTCGGACGCGGAAATACAGCACACGATCACCGCCGAAAGCGATCGCATCATGCAAAAGATCGGCAAGGGCGATTATGTGATCGCGATGTGCGTCGAGGGGAAGAACATCAGCTCCGAGGAGCTGTCCTCCCGACTGGAAAGCATCAGTATGACGCACAGCACCGTCGACCTGATCATCGGCGGATCATGGGGTCTCAGCGACAGCCTGAAAGCCCGCGCGGATTTCAAACTCAGCATGGGGAAGATGACCTTCCCGCATCAGCTGTGCCGCGTGATGCTCTTGGAGCAGCTCTACCGCGCGTTCCAGATCAGCAAGGGCACGAAATATCATAAATAATGAGGAATTAGGAGTTAGGAATTAGGAATTATCGGGAATGCTTCGCATTTTTGATTTGTATACGCAACCATAATCGGCGATCAATTATTTAAATCGGGTGCGGGTGTCCCGCCGTCAATTCCTAACTCCTAATTCCTAATTGAAATGAGGTGAAAGCATGGCTTTTGACGGCATTATGATGACGATGGTGCGGCGCGAGATGACCGACGCTCTGGCCGGTTCGCGCGTCAATCAGATCTACCAGCCCGCGCGCGACGAGCTGGTGTTCGCGTTTCGTACGTCGGAGGGGACGAAAAAGGTCCTGATCCGTCTGTCGGATTCGCCGCGTGTCCATATCTCCTCCTGTTCGATCGAGAATCCTCCCGTCCCGCCCATGCTGTGTATGCTGCTGCGAAAGCGGCTCGGCGGCGCGAGGCTCGGCGAAATCACCCAGCCGCAGAACGAGCGCGTTCTGTGCCTGCATTTTGAGGCGCTCAACGAGATCGGCGACCGCGAAAACCTGCGCCTGTATATCGAGATCATGGGCCGCTATTCCAACGCCGTCCTCACCGACGGCGAGGACAGGGTCATCGACACCGTGCGCCGGATCGATTTCTCCGTGTCCGAGGAGCGCGTCCTGCTGCCGAAGATGCCCTACGAGCTGCCGCGGATGCAGGATAAGCTGTGTATCGAAGAAAGCGAACCCGCGGAGATCGTCAGCCGTATCGAAGACCTCGGCGGAGATGACCGCGCCGTGCTGAACACGATACAGGGAATATCCCCGATGATTGCGCGCGAGATCTGCTACCGCGCCGAAAGCACGGATATGCCGACGCAGATCGCGGCGCTGAAAGCGGCGGTCGAAGAGGGCAGGGGAGAGCCGACGCTGATATACAAAGCGGACGGCTCGCCGATGGATTTTGCCTTCATGGATATCCGTCAGTATGAGGGCGCGCTGACAGTAAAGCATTTCGACACTTACGGCGGGCTGCTGGACGCGTTCTACTCCGAGCGCGACCGTATCGCGCGGATGAAGGCGAAAAGCGCGGATATCGGCAAGGTGGTCGGCAACGGAATCGACCGCCTGTCGCGCAAGATCAATCTGCAAAAAGCCGATCTGAAAAAGTGCGCCGACCGCGAACAGCTCCGCATCAAAGGCGACCTGCTGCAGGCGAACCTGTACCGCATCGAGCGCGGCGCGACATCCGTCACGGTCGAGAACTTTTACGCCGAGGACAACGCGTTGATCACCATTCAACTCGACCCGACGATCACCCCCGCGATGAACGCCCAGCGCTGTTATAAGGAGTATAATAAAGCGAAGACCCGCGAGGTCATGCTGACCGAGCAGATCAAAAAAGCGACCGAGGAGCTCGCCTATCTCGAGAGCGTGCAGGAGATGCTGTCGCGATGCGAGACCGAGGCGGAGCTCTCCGCGATCCGCGAGGAACTCAGGGAACAGGGGTATCTCAAGGCGCAAAAGGGATCTGTCAAGCGCAAGGACAAGCCCCTGCCGCCGATCGAATATACAAGCTCCGACGGCTTTCGCATACTCGTCGGGCGCAACAACAAACAGAACGATCAGCTCACCCTCCATACGGCGAACAAAAACGATATGTGGCTGCACACCAAGGGCATCCACGGCAGCCATGTGATCATCGTATCGGACGGCAGAGAGATCACCGAGATCGCGATCCGCGAAGCGGCACAGATCGCCGCCGCCCACAGCAAGGGCAAAGACAGCGCGCAGGTGCCGGTGGATTACACCCGCGTCAAGAACGTCAGCAAGCCCAACGGCGCTCTGCCCGGCAAGGTGATCTATGTGAACTACAACACGGTGTATGTGAAACCGGATAAAAAGTAAAAAAAAGAGAAACGTCCCCCTTTGTCTGACGCGCGCGTCGGCAGAGGGGGTTTTTGTATATATGCGCTGCGGATGATGTGCGGGGGACGGCGCTCAACACGCGTGTTCGACGTCCCGCAAGAAAGCCTTCCCCATCAAAGGGAAGGCTTGTAAACGCCCCTGCGTTGCTTTAACGGTTGTTCCTATCTTACGTTTTCGATATATGCAACGCCCGTCCGTCTGCGGACGGTCAATGACCGTCCCTACCACCCACACTGCAGCGTTTGCTGTAGGGGACGGCGCTTGCCGACGTCCCGAAACGTATGATGATATGCCGTTTCCCGCGAAGAAACTACAGCCTTTCCCCTCAAGGAATAAGGCAGATAAACAACACATATTCATCGATCAGCGAAAGCACCGGCCAAGCCTTCGCTGTCATAACGCGCCGGCGGACTTTTCCATCCGTCGGCGCGCGTTTTCTTTTTAGTGATTTTACATGCATACGGTCGGGGATGATTGTACACTTTGCCGATTTTGTGCTTTTTTCTTTCTTTTTTCTTCTTTGGAAAATATTTGACTTTGCGATTTAGTATGATTACTGTAGGGTAATTTGAGAACACCCTTTAAAAAATAATAGGATATCGAAATCGCGATATCCATGTTTCAGCTTTTTTCATCAAAAAAGCTGCACGACACGGAGTTCATTATGAATGTGTTCATCTTTTTCAAAGTACTCGGCGGTTTAGGTCTGTTCTTCCTGGGTATGAAGTACATGGGTGAAGGACTTGAGCTTGCCGCGGGTAACAAACTGCGAACCCTTCTTGAGAAGATCACTTCCAACAAATTCCTCGGAATGCTGGTCGGCGTTGCCGTGACTGCGGTCATCCAAAGCTCGTCCGCGACCGACGCGATGGTGGTCGGTTTTACTAATGCGGGTTTGATGGAGCTCGCCCAGACGGTGGGTATCCTCTTCGGCGCGAAGATCGGTACATGCGTGACCTCTGTCCTGCTCTCATTCGACATCAAGAGCATTGTTCCGCTGTTTATCTTCCTCGGCGTTATCGTAATGATGTTCGTCAAGAAGAATAACTATAAGTACTACGGTCAGATTTTAGCAGGCTTCGGTATCCTCTTCTTCGGCATGGACATGATGTCCGGCGCTTTGAAGAGCCTGAACGAAAACGGCTTGATTGACGGCATTTTATCCAGTGTCAACAACCCGTTTATCGGCATTTTGCTCGGTACGGCTGTTACCGCTGTGATCCAAAGCTCGTCCGCTTCCGTCGGTATCCTGATGGCGCTTGCTGCTGCGGGTGCGATCAATGTCGATCAGGCGATCTTCATCGTGTTCGGCATGAACCTCGGTGCAACGATGCCGGCGTTCCTGTCTGCCGCGGGCGCGAAGCGCAACGCAAAGCAGGTCGCGATTCTGAATATGCTGATCACTCTTTCGGGCGTTATCATTCTGACACCGCTGACGATGCTGCTCCCGATTGCGGATACGATCGAAAAGATCCTGCCGGGCACTGCTGCCGCGCAGATCTCCGCCGCTCATATCTTCTTCAATGTGGCGATGACAGTGATCTTGCTGCCCTTCTCCTCCCTGCTCGTGAAGCTGACGCAAAAGATTCTGCCCTATCATGAGGATCCGGAAAAGGACAAGATGGCGGTGGAATTTATCGACAACCGCATCCTGACCACCCCTCCCATGGCGGTGCTGCAGTGTGAGAAGGAAGTCGCGCGTCTGAGCCGTCTGGTACAGAAGAATTATAACCGTTCGATGATCGCGTTCTTTGACCGGGACAAGGATTCCATCGACAAGGTGCTCGACAGAGAGAAGGTCATCGACTTCCTCTCTAAGGAGATCACCGATTATATCGTTAAAATCAACGCCCTTGACGTTGACGCTCACGACCGCCAGATTGTTGCCGCGATGTATTCGGCGATCCAGGATCTGGAGCGCATCGGCGACCACGCCGAGAACATCGTGGAATATACGCGCACGATTATCGAGGATAATCTGCATTTCTCCGAAACCGCGATGGCGGAGATGAAGGATATCAGCGACAAGTGCCGCTCGCTGATGGAGCTGAGCTTCGCGATGTTCAACGCGCAGGGCGGTTCTCCCGAGCTGATCGAGCGTATCATCAAGATCGAGGACAGCGTCGACGACTGCAAGGATGATTACAAGCAGAATCATATCCGCCGTATGGATGCGGGCGACTGCAACGCGGAAGCGGGTACGATGTTCCTGAATATGCTGATCGATATCGAGCGTATCGGCGACCATGCGATCAACGTCGCGTTCGCGATCCCGAACCGTCAGAAGAACCTTATCGCCGAACCGGCGTAAATACAACCGAAAAAATAACCGACAGCAGGCGTTTGCTTACTGTCGGTTTTTCTTATTTCCGTCTTAAAGTTTTGAGATACGCTTTTTGCTCGTCCGTGATGCGGTAGCTCTCGACCGCCTTTTGGATGGTTTTGTTATGTACCCATTTGTCGAGCCGCTGTTCGGTGAGATAGGGGAGAGCGGCGTCGTACTGCTTCGCGAGAGCGGTGGCGAAGTACCACGCGATCATCATGTTCACATAGTATTCCTCGCAGTGGACTGCGGCTACCATGGCGGGATACTTTTCGTCAAACCGATCGTCGAGGAAGTAGTTCATCAGGTTGAGGATACCGCAGCGGACCGTGTAGGTGTGGTCGCTTTTCATCCACTTTTCAAGATATGGGAGCAGCCTTTCGGGATATTTGGCTAAAGCTTTGATGCGCAGGGAGTCGCACACCGCCCAGTTGTCGATATACGGCAGGAAGCGCTCGACCGCGGCGATCCCCTCGTCAAAATCCTTGATGCCGGAAAGGAGGAAGCTGTGCAGATGGTTTTCCTCCAAATATTCATGGGGGAGCGAGGAAAGGAAATCCTTTGCTTCGTCGGTATTTTTCAGCTCTTTGGCGAGCGCGCGCAGCGCGGGGAGCCGTACGCCGATGATCGTTTCGGGATCGACGGTCGGATTCAGCTTCGCGGTGAACGCCTGATATTCTTTGTCCTGTAAAGCGAACAGGCGTTTTTGTATCTCTGTCATCACTTTTGCCTCAGATATTTGCGCGCCGAATCCGCCGCCTGAGCGCCGTCGGCGCAGGCGGTGACGATCTGACGCAGGGATTTATGACGCGTATCGCCCGCGGCAAACAGCCCGGGGGTCCCGGTGCGCATCTCGCTGTCGGTGAGAAGATAGCCTTTCTCGTCCAGCTCGACCAGATCGCCGTAGATATCGTTGTCGGGAGTCATGCCGAACGCCTCGAACACGCCGCTGACGGCGAGGTCGGATTCTTCGCCGGTATCGAGATTTTTGACCGTCAGCGCGCTGACGGTGAAATCGCCCTTGATTGCGACGGGGATATGGTGCGGCATCAGGCGGATATTATCGATATCCTCGAGCTGTCTGAGATAGCGTTCCGCCGCGACGGGCGCGTCCTGACGGAAGATCAGATACACCTCTTCGCAGAGGTTGGACAGATAGATCGCGTCGCCGAGCGCCGAGTTGCCCGCGCCGATAACAGCGGTCTTTTTGCCGCGGAAAAAGCCGCCGTCGCATACCGCGCACCAGCTCACGCCGCGCCCGCGGAGCTTATCTTCGCCCGGAATGCCCAGCTCCTTGCGGCGGATACCGTTGGCGATGATGACGGCTTTTGCTTCATAGCTGTCGGCATCTGTCGCGACAGTGAAGATGTCGCCGGATTTTGTGAGCCCGGTGACGTTTGCCGAGCGGCTCTCTACGCTCAGCGCGTCGACCTGTGCCTTGATGTCGGCAGCGAGCTGAAAGCCCTCAATCTCTTTATATGATGGGTAGTTCTCGATCTTCGCGGTCAGCGCGACCTGTCCGCCGAAGCCGGCTTTTTCAATGATAAGCGTATTCAGTCCCGAACGGGCGGCATAGATGGCGGCGGTCATCCCCGCGACGCCTCCGCCGATGATAATAAGATCGTACATTGCAAAATCCCTTTCTGTAGAAATAGTAGGGGAGGGGTTTGCTCCTCCCGTGAAGACCGGTCACTAAAAATTAAAATACCTCTTGATCGCTTGAAAGGACTCGTCCGAAATCACGTGCTCCATGCGGCAGGCGTCCTCGGAGGCGGTTTCTTCGTCCACGCCCATCGCCATCAGCATTTTGGTCAGATATTGATGACGCTCATAGATCTTTTCGGCGACCTCGCGCCCGGCGCCGGTCAGGCTCAGACCGCCGCCGTCGCCGACCTCGACATAGCCGCCGTTGCGCAGCAGCCCGATCGCGCGGCTGACCGAGGGCTTACTGAAGCCCATATATTCGCCCACGTCGATCGCACGGACAAAGCCTTTCTTTTCGGATAATATCAGTATTGTTTCCAGGTACATTTCGCCGGATTCCTGTAATCTCATGGGAAAAACCTCCTGTTGAGTCAGCTGTGGCTATTCTATCATATTTATATGCAAAAAGCAAACGAAAACAGCTGATTAAAAAGCCCCGCGATTGATCGCGGGGCAAAATGGTTTGTTTTATCTGTTGTCCTTATCGCTGTCGTCGTCATCGTCCTGATCGGCGTCGATGATGTCGGCGATGATCTCGCGCTCATCCATATGGTACTTCACGCCGCGGATCTCCTGATAATCCTCGTGACCCTTGCCGGCGAGGACGATGATATCGCCCGCCTCGGCATTCTCGATACAGTAGCGGATCGCGTCGATGCGGTTGGGGATGACGACATACTTGCCGCCGACCTTGTCGAGACCGACCTTGATGTCCGCGATGATGTCCATGACGTCCTCAAAGCGGCTGTTGTCCTCTGTGACGACGGACAGGTCGGATAGCCTGCCGCTGACCTCGCCCATCTCGAAGCGGCGGCTCTTCGGGCGGTTGCCGCCCGCGCCGAACATCGTGATCAGGCGGTGGGGCTTGTATTCGCGCAGGGTGGACAGCACGTTTTCCATCGAAACGGCGTTGTGCGCGTAGTCGATCAGCATAGTATAATTGCCGGGAACGGGCACGACCTCGACCCTGCCCTTGACCTTGACGGACTTCAAGCCGTTGAGGATGGCTCTCTCGGGGATGTCGAAGTGGCGGCATACCGCGATCGCGGCGAGTGCGTTGTAAACGGAGAAGCGTCCGGGGATAGCGACGTCAACGCTCAGCTCCATCACGCCGGTGGTGTTGAAATGTACGCCGATGAAGCCGCGCTTCGCGACCAGCTCGTCGCCGTGGGCGACCAGCTCGGCGTTCTCGCTGTAGCCGTAGGTCTCGATCTCGCAGGTGTGACCTTCGATCACGCCCTGCGCGCTTTCGTCGTCGATATTGATGATACCGGTCTTGCAGCGTTTGAACAGCAGACTCTTGCAGGCGAGGTATTCCTCCATGTCCTTATGCTCGACGCCGCCGATATGGTCGCTGGAGAAGTTGGTGAAGATACCGTAGTCGAAGAGGACGCCGTCGGTGCGGTGCCACTTCAGGCCGAGGGAGGAGGCTTCGATGACCATTGCCTTGCATCCCTCGTTGATCATGCGGCGCATCGCCTGCTGGATCTCATAGCTCTCGGGAGTGGTGTTGTTGGTTTTGTAGATCTGGTTGCCGATCAGGATGCCCAGGGTGCCGATGGTGCCGGTCTTGATACCCGCGTTCTCTAAGATAGAGCGGATCATCGCTACCGTGGTGGTTTTGCCTTTGGTGCCGGTGACGGCGATGGTGGTCAGCTCCTCGGCGGGTCTGCCGAAGTATTCGACGCTCATCAGCGCTAAGGTCGCGCGCGCGTCCTTGACGCGAACGACCGTCACGCCGTCATAGGCGATCCCCTCGTCCTCGACGATCAGCGCCTTCGCGCCGCGCTCGACCGCGTCGGGGATGAACTTGTGTCCGTCGACGTTGTAGCCCTTGAGGGCAACGAACGCGCAGCCCCTGACGACCTTGCGGCTGTCGTAGATGACGTCCTTGATGTTGACGTCAAGCGAGCCGGAGTCAAGCGTATATTCACATTTTTGCAGTAAATCGATCAGTTTCATCGTGAGCCTCCGTGAATTTGTCGGGCAGGTAAAGCGAGAGATCGGTATCTCCCTTCAGTCGATACAATCCCTCAGCCGCCGTTCGGCGACAGCTCCCGTTACCGAAGGGAGCCTTTTGTTTTACGCCCAACATGTAATGAATATAAAAATACTTCTATATTATACATATAAAATGACGCTCGTGTCAATGTTTCTTTTCGTCGGGAAAAGGGGCTTTTAGTGAAATTATACGAAAAATAACGAAAAGTTCGGCACGGGCGCGCCTTTATTCTGAAGTGGAAAAATAAACGCCCCTCCCGGGGACAGAATACCCTGTTCCTCAAAAGGAAAGTTGACAACTTGCACAAAAGCCTTCTCGTCAATAGCGATAAAAATAAAAGGGTCGATTTGTGCACAACAAACATAAATCAAAAAAACCATTGACAAAACAGACAAAAAGCAAATCCAAAATTAATGTTTTAGATAAAAAGTACAAAAGGAGTTGAAATCACCTATGCACATATGGTAAAATTTATACAGTGATTAGGTGCGCCGGTCCGGATTCTCGGTGCAACCTGTCCAAAAAAATATTTTTGGAAAGAAGGAATTCATTATGAAAAAGATTCTTGCTCTGTTGCTGGCTGTATTGATGCTGGCTTCCGTCCTCGTTGCCTGCGGCGGCGGCGATAACGGCGGCGGCGCCTCTTCCGGCGGCAGCGCCGACAACAACGGCGACCCGTTCTACGGCGAGGATAACATCTCCCTGCTCGTATGGGCTCCCGACAACGCTGTGTCTCTGACCAAGCAGCTGTGCGAAGACTTTATCGCAAAGTATCCCGACAAGACCATCACCATCGATGTTCAGGCTCAGGGCGAAGCTGACGCTGCTGCTCAGATGCTCAACGACCTCGACAAGGCTGCCGACGTTTTCGGTTTTGTCTGCAACAACATCAACAAGCTCCAGCAGGGCAACGCTCTGGCTCCGGTTGTTGACGATTATCTCGAGGACGTTAAGTCCCGCAACACCGAATTTGCTGTTTCTACCGGCACACTGAACGACACTCTTCTCGCTTACCCCGAGACCGGTGAGAACGGCTACTATCTCGTATACGACAAGCAGTATGTATCCGACGAGGACGCTAAGTCCCTCGAAGGCATCTTAGAAGCTTGCCGCAAGGCTGACAAGAAGTGCCTGATCAACATCGATAACGGCTTCTATGGCTGCATGACCCTCTACACCGGCGGTATGTACAACGACGGTCTGACCGAGGACGGCACCCAGATCTTCAACGACTACAACGAAGATGAAGTTCTCGATTCTCTCGAGGCATTTGCTAACCTGTTCCATGAGTACAGCGACGTATTCATGAGCGCTGACCCCGCCCGTATCGGTTCCGGTATGGCTGAGGATCCCTCCACTGTTGCTGCCGGCGTTGACGGTTCCTGGAATGCCGCTACCGTTGCTAACGTTCTGGGCGACAACTACGGCGCTGCCAAGCTGCCCACCATCAACATCAAGGGCGAAGACAAGCAGATCATCGGCATGAACGGTGCGAAGCTCATCGGTGTTAACTCCCACTCCAAGTTCCCCGAGGCTGCTCAGGTTCTCGCTAACTACCTGACCAGCGAAGAGGTTCAGACCACCAGACTTGAAGAACTCAACTGGCTGCCCTCCAACAAGAATGCGCAGCAGAACGATATCGTTAAGAACAGCCCGGCTCTGTCCGCACTGCTCGCTCAGTCCGAATTCTCCATTCCTCAGATCAACATCGCTGAGACCTTCTGGACTCCTGTCGGCACCCTCGGCGCCAAGCTGTTCAAGGAAGACGATTACAGCAGAGAGACTCTGAAGAGCGAATTCGAGAAGGCTGTCGCTAACATTCTCGACGAATAATTTCTTCAAACCGATCTGTACTTACGTACACGGCTGAACCTGAATTTTTAGGTTTTTTCGATTTATGAGGTCGGGCGGCGCTATCGCCGCCCGACCGAAGAAGTATATTTACTGTATCTAACCGGGCGTCTGTGGATACAGTGAAACCACAGACGCAAAACTCATACTGGGAGTTGAACTGATGAAATATATTGATTATGTGCAGCTCAACCCGTTCCAGAAATTGGGGTATAATCTCAAGAAATTCTTTGTTAATCTTCCCGCGAACTTAGGCAAAATCTTCAAGGCGATCGGCAGATTCTTCAAGAAGATTTTCGTAGGTATCGGCAAAGGATTTGCGGGATATTTCTCCAGATTCGTCAAGGGCGATTGGGCTACAAAAATATCTTACCTTATCATGGGCTTTGGCAATATCGTCAAAGGTCAGGTTATCAAGGGATTAATCTTCCTTGCTACCGAAGTTCTCTTCATTCTTTATATGGTCGGTTTCGGTTGGGATAAGATTTACAACCTCGGTTTCTTTAACAACGGAACCATCGGTTTTAACGAAGAGGGCTGGGGCGTGCTGCCGAACGGTCGTATGGGCCGTGTCGAAGGCGACGACTCCATGAAACTGCTCCTTTACGGAGTTATGACGCTCGTTATCATCGCGATCTTTATTGCGATCTATGTTGCGAGCACCAAGTCCGCCTACAAGGCGCAGCAGATGAAAGCCGCCGGCGAAAAGCTGCCCGGCTTCGGTACCGAGATCAAAGAGTTCTTCGACAGCAAGTTCCATATCACGCTGCTGGCGTTCCCGACTCTGACCATCTCGATCTTCACCATCCTGCCGCTGATATTCATGATCCTTATCGCGTTCACCAACTATGACCACGCTCACATCGGTAAGCTGTTCTCATGGGTCGGTTTTGAAACGTTCGCTAAGGTATTCTCGAACACCGGCGCTGCCTCGATGGGCAAAACTTTCGTAGAACTTGTTAAATGGACGCTGATCTGGGCGGTACTCGCGACAGTACTCAACTATATCCTCGGTATGGTTGTCGCCCTTATGATAAATAAGAAGGGCATCAAGCTCAAGGCATTATGGAGAACACTGTTCGTTGTTACCGTTGCGGTACCCCAGTTCGTATCCCTGCTGCTCATGAGCCAGATGCTCGACGTAAACGGCGGTGCGATCAATGTTCTGCTCCATGATGTGCTCCACTGGACGCCCCAGTATATCGACTTCTTAGGCGGCGACCCGTGGGTAGCGCGTATCACCGTTATTGTCGTAAATATCTGGGTCGGTATCCCGTATACCATCCTGATCACCTCGGGTATTCTGATGAATATCCCGGCTGACCTGTACGAGAGCGCTACCATCGACGGCGCGGGCCCCGTGAAATCTTTCTTCAAGATCACGCTGCCCTACATGCTGTTCGTTACCACTCCGTACCTCATCACCAGCTTCGTCGGCAACATCAATAACTTCAACGTTATCTACCTGTTGACGTCGAACCTCCAGAACTCCAACGATCTATATCAGGCGGGCTACACCGACTTGCTTGTTACATGGCTGTTCAAGCTGACCATGAACTCGCAGGACTACAACTACGCCGCTGCCATCGGTATCTTGGTATTCATCGTCTGCGCGACCGTATCGCTGCTGACCTTCAACCTTACCAAGTCCGCTAAGAACGAGGAGGAATTCTCATGATTAAAAGTTATAAATTACGCAGATTCCTCGCGAATGCATTTATTTACATTCTCCTCGCCGTTCTGGGCCTTATCTGGATCTCTCCGCTGTGCTACCTCGTGCTACACTCCTTCCGTGACGAAGGTCTGGCGTATGTATCCTACCTGATCCCCAAAAAGCTGTCGTTCCAGAACTATATCGACCTGTTCACCGTTACCTCCAAGAGCTCGATGAACTTCCCGAGATGGTTCATGAACACCTTTATCGTAGCTATCTTCAGCTGCATCATCTCTACTCTTGCCGTTATGATGGTCTCCTACGCGTTCAGCCGTCTGAGATTCAAGGCAAGAAAGCCCCTGATCAACATCGGCATGATCCTGGGTATGTTCCCCGGCTTCATGACCATGATCGCTATCTACTATCTGTTAAAGGCGATGGGTCTCCTCGAGCTGCCTCTGTTAGCGCTGATCATCTGCTACTCGGCAGGCGCGGGACTTGGTTATCAGATAAGTAAAGGCTTCTTTGATACGATACCGCGCGCCTTGGATGAAGCCGCTACGATAGACGGCGCCACCCGTAACCAGATCTTCTGGAAGATCATTCTTCCGATGTCTAAGCCGATCCTTGTCTACACCGTACTGACCTCGTTCATCGGTCCCTGGACAGACTTCATTCTGGCGAAGATCATCGTCGGTAAGGATATCCCGAACTACACGGTTGCTATCGGTCTGCAGATGCTGATCGACGCCGACCACGTTCTGAACAACTTCAAGAAGTTCCTCGCGGGCTCCGTTGTCGTAGCTGTCCCGATTACCACTCTGTTCCTGATCATGCAGAGATATTACGTAGAAGGCGTTACCGCCGGCGGCGTAAAGGGCTAATCTATTATCAATTGCAAAGGGCGGAGGCTTTCTCCGCCCTTTTGTGATTATTGAGATTCTTGTAGGGACGAGCATTGCTCGTCCGGCGCTGCTTCCGCGACTTTGAAAAGTTTTTGCTGTATGCAAAGCCCGTTTGGCGGACGACCACTGGTCGTCCCTACAATAATTGAATAAAGAGGTGTACTATGAAAAAATTCCTTTCCCTTCTTTTAGCGGTATGTATGATCGCCTCGCTGCTCGCGGCGTGCGGCGGCTCCTCCGACCCGGTCGATAATAATAAGGCGGAGGCGTCAACCGACAAATACCGCAGCTTTTATCAGGTATGGATCGGCTCGTTCTGTGATTCCGACGGCAACAAGACCGGCGATCTTCAGGGCTTGATCTCCAAGCTCGACTACATCAACGACGGCGATCCGAACGCGGGCGACGACCTCGGCGCGGACGGTATCTGGCTCTCGCCGATGATGCCCTCCACGACCTACCATAAATATAATGTGCGCGACTATTACAATATCGATCCTCAGTTCGGCACCTTGGAGGATTTTGAACAGCTGATCGAGGATTGCCACAGCCGCGGTATCAAGGTGATCATCGACCTCGTTCTCAATCACAGCGGCGCCGATCATGAATTCTTCCTCAAGGCGTGCGACGAGCTGCGCGAGGGCAAAGAGGACGGCTACGCGCGGTACTACAACTTCTCGAAAAAGCAGGATTCCGTCTATCAGCACCCTGTCAGCGGCACCGACTACTATTATCAGGGCGACTTCTGGGATCAGATGCCCGACTGGAACCTGAGCTTTGAGGGTACCCGCGATTACTTTGACGAGGTCACCAAGTTCTGGCTGGATAAGGGCGTCGACGGCTTCCGTCTTGACGCCGTCAAGTACTTTGCGGATAAGAACACGGACGCCGAAGAGTTTCTGAAGTGGTTCTGCGACATGGCGAGAGGTTATAACCCCGACGTCTATGTGGTCGGCGAAGACTGGGACGACGCCGGCAACGTCTACGATATGTATGAAAGCGGCGTCGACAGCCTGTTCAATTTCAAATTTGCCAACTCCGGCGGCGAGTTTATGCTGGCGAGCCACACCATGACTTCCGACGCGCTGAAGAAACTCAAGAAATATGACGATAATATCAAAAAGCGCAACGAGAACGCCATTAACGCTAACTTCCTCACCAATCACGACATGACGCGCGTCGCCAACATTCTCGATGAGGACGACAACAAGATGGCGGCGGCGCTGTATATGCTCGCTCCCGGCAACAGCTTTACCTACAACGGCGAAGAGATCGGTATGGAAGCCGACGGCAACGAAGATCCCTACAAGCGCACGGCGATGATCTGGGACAACGAGAATCTGCCCGATATCACGGTCGAAGGGATCAAGGCGCAGGAAAATGAACTCGGCGGCGTTGAACAGCAGCTCAAGGACGATCACAGCCTGCTCAACACCTACCGCAAGCTCTTCAAGCTGCGCCTGCAAAATCCGGAGATCGCCCGCGGCGATATCGAAGAGGTACTCGATCTCGGTGATCCCAACGTCGGCGGCATGATCATCAATCACGACGGTTCGCGCGTCCTTGTGATCCACAATACAACGGAGGAAGCGAAGGAGCTCACTGTCGATATGATCGAAAATCCCGAGCTCAGAGGCTGGGTGTACGGCGACCTCACAGAGGAGCCCAACAAAGAAACGCCCAAGCTGAACGGTACGACGCTGACTCTTCCGGTGCGTACTTCTGTTGTTATCAAAGAAAACAAGTAATTGTTACCGATTTGTTAAAACCAAGCGTCAGACATTGACATTATCGGCGCTTGGGTGTACAATTACCGTAATTACCGCGGTGAACAGTCCGTAATCGATCGACCGACGACTGTGTTCGCCCGACCGACGGAGGAATAGTGATGAAAAAGATAGTGTTCTGCTTGGTGACAGTGTTATTGATGGTATGCGTGCTTTGCCTGCCGCTGTTCAGCGCATCCGGCGCTTCAAGCACTCCATATAAGCTCGGCGACGTTGACAACGACGGGAGCATTACCGCGCTTGACGTCACCTATCTCCAACGCCATCTCGCCCATATGATAACTATCGATGCCGACGCTGAAAAGCGCGCCGATGTTGACGGCGACGGCTTTGTTACCGCGCTTGACGTCACCTTTATCCAGCGCTATCTCGCGCATCTTGATATACCGTATGCGATCGGAGAGATCGTCAGCAATCCGACGGAACCCGCGACCGATGAACCGACGATCGCTCCCACCGATGCGCCGACACAGGCGCCTACGCAGGCTCCGACGCAGAAGCCGACCACGAAGACCGATCCCTATGAGCTTCCGCCGATTTGATCGAATAACATAGCGCAAAGCGCCCGACCGTGACGGTCGGGCGCTGTTTTGTTAGTGATCAGTGATTAGTGGTCAGTGAGCAGTAAGCAGCGGAAAGTGCAATTAAATGTACTTTCCGCGCGGGAGCTCAAGCCTTCTCGACAAAGTCTTTGATATCCCGGATCACTTCTTCGCGGCAATAGTCCTGCAGCAGCTCGTGACGGTAGCCGTCATACAGCTTCATTTTAACGTTGACGCCTGCCGCCTTGAGGTGCTCATACACCTTCTTGACGCCGCTGCCGTTTTCGCCGACGGGATCATCGCCGCCGGATACCAGCATGATCGGCTTTTTCCTGTCCATGCTGTAGAACCAGCTTTTATCGTTGCTGTATTTGTTCAGACGTACCAGATCCTGCATCGCCGAGACGGTGAATTGGAAGGTACATAAGGGATCGCGGCGGTAGTTGTCGCGGTTTTCCTTACTGACCGACAGCCACGCATATTGGTCGTTTTCATGCTCAAATCCTTTGTTATAGCTGCCGAACGCCATGGAGTAGATCAGCTTTGAGTAGGAGCGCTCGCCTTTGACGGCTTTCAGAAGCCCGCATGCGGCGATGCCCGCGCCCGCGGCGGGGTTGGGGCCGCCGGTACCCATCACGATCAGCTTGTCGTGGTGCTGATATCTGGCGGCGGTCAGGCGCACGATGAACGATCCCATGCTGTGTCCCATGAGGATAAAGGGGAGCTTTTCGCCGCTCATCGCCTTGCGGATCTCGTTGCCGAAGAGGAAGACGTCGTCGACGAGCAGGTTCCAACCGCCTTTATGGGCAATGAACCCGAGCTCGCTTTCGTCGACAGCCGTCATGCCGTGACCGAGGTGGTCGTAGCCGAAGGTGATGTAGCCGAATTCCGCCATTTCGCGCATAAAGCCGTCATAGCGCCCGATGTATTCGGTCATGCCGTGAACGACGTGCAGCAGACCCTTCGGACTGCCTTCGGGGATATAGATCCTGCCTTTGAGATAATGGACTTTGTCGGAAGAGAGAACTTCCTTATCGATAACTTTGACCATAGCTGCCTCCGGATTATGATATTGTGAAGGGTTGACGGCGGGCGGGAAACGCATTTCACGTCCGCGTTCGTTTACTTATTCAGACCGCAGAGCGGTAACGGGATCGCTCTTTGCCGCCTTGCGGGAGGGGATGATGCCGCCGATGAGCGTCAGTACGATGCTCAGCAGGATCAGGATGCCCGCCGCGAAGGGCGGCAGGATGGCGTTGATCCTTTCCTGCTCCGTCAGCGCGTGCAGGATCAGGTTCGCCGGTATGATCAGCAGCTCTGTCACGCCGACGCCGATCACGCCCGCTAACGCGCCGATGATAAAGGTCTCAGCATTGAACACCTGAGAGATATTGCGCTTGGACGCGCCGATCGCGCGCAGGATACCGATTTCCTTTTTGCGCTCGAGAACGCTGATATAGGTGATGACGCCGATCATGATCGACGATACGATCAGTGAGACGGCAACGAAAGCGATCAGCACATAGCTGATAGCGTTGATGATCATGGTGACCGATCCCATCAGCGCGTCGACGAGGTCGGTGTATTCGATCACCTTGTCGTCCTCGCCCGCCGCCTTCATGCGGTCGTTGTAGTCGCTGATCAGCTGCTTGATATGCTTTTTACTGTCAAAATCCTTGGGATAGATGATGATGGAGGACGGCGTGTCGAGGTCCGCGTAGCCGAGCTTTCTGAGATTGCTGTCGAGAGAGGATTTCTGGTCGGACAGCAGCGATACCATCAGGTCCTTGAGCTCCTCCGCGGTCATCTCGGTCTTGAACATATTCGCCAGCGCGTCGGTGTTGAAGTCAAAGGCGCTGAGCAGGTTTTCGGAAAGCCCGGAGGTCAGCGACGCCATGCTTCTTTCGAGCGCGGAGGTGATCTCGGAGCTGAGAGCATTCATGATCTTCATCATCACGCCGCTCAGCTGGTCGGAGATGATATCCGAGTATTTGGATATGCTGCTTTCCAGAGAGGAGGTATCTATCGCGCTGCTGACGGTTTCCGTGATCAGCGAGGACGCCTCGTCGGTTGCAAGATACTTGGAGAACGACGTCAACAGATAAGACGCCGAGGGAAGATCATGGTCGTCGGCGTAAGTTTCATAGCCCGTGACGAGGTGAGAGGTGATCGTGTTGAGCTCTTCGTCGGAGGGGGTGAGCTTTTTCAGCTTTTCGCGCAGCGCAGCCGTATTCTCATCCAGGATCGCCTTTGCGTCATCGGACTTGAGGTATTCGCTCACATGCGAATAGTCGTCGGTCGGATAGCTGTGCTTGGTCAGCCACTCGGGATAGCCCGTTATCAGCTGTTCGGCGATAGCGGTGAGATCTTCTATCGTGATCGCCTCGTCGGCGCGCTTATCGATATAGTCGGTGAGCTCATTTTTCAGCAGGTTTTTGCCGTCGTCGGAACTGAGATATTGACGCAGGGACGCCGGCAGAGCGGAAATATCCGTGCGCTTATCGTCGGCGGACCAGGTCTCATAGCCGGTGATCAGGTCTTTGAACAGATCGCTCATGGTATCGGAGGTCATCGTGAAATTGATATCGCTGAGCAGGTCGCTGATATCGTCGCCGCTCAGCTCCGGCAGAAGACCGCTCAGGTCATCCTCCGAGAGCGCCGAGCTCATATCGACGCCGGAGAGATCCATGCTGCCGAAGTCAAGACCGCTGAGATCCATGTCGGAGAGATCCATCCCGCTGCCGTCAAGGTTGAAAGCGTCGGAGATCGCGTCGCTGTCGATCGAGAACAGCGAGCTGAAATCCATACTCTTCTCTTGGGCTTCATCATCAAATTTCTTGCCCGTGAAGACGTCGATATCGGGATGACTGAGCTGATACTTGACGATATCCGTGTCCTTTGCCATATCGATGACATGATCGGTCAGGGAGGACGGATAGCCGATACCGATGCTGGTGGCGGAGGTGCCTTTTTTGCCGTTCGGCTGGATGACGCCGACGATCTTCAGCGGCTCGCCTTTTTCGCCGATCAGCTTTTTGAGATAGCTTTTGTCGGAGCTGTGATCCGTCCAGACCTTGTACTTTTCGTCATAGGTGTAAAAATCGGAGACGGGAACCAGCTGAAATTCACATCCGAGGAGCTCGTCGTAAGCGTAGAAGCCCGGATCGCCCATTTCGTCAGGATCCTTACCGTCGACAAACTCGCCGATCATGGTATCCAGCTCTTCGGGATCTTTCAGCCCCATCGCGTACAGGGTCATATCGGTGATTTTGCCTTGAGCGGTAAGCAGGATGACGCATTCGTTGTATTTTTCCGGCCATTTACCGGCTTTGAGATCATATCCCGCTTTCAGCATATCATCGTCATCGGTCAGCTCAAAAAAGCTGTCGGTGCTGGTCAGCGAAGAAAGCAGGCTGTTGCCGCTGCCTTCGGATCCGGATAAGCCCAGCTCACTGAAGCTGATCTCGGGATTTACCTGACGGTAGCCGCCCTTATCGTTTTCTTTATAGATACGCGGTTTGATGCTGTAATCGTATTCGATGGACTGGACATGGTCGTAAATATCACATTCATCGCTCTCGAAATATGCCTTGAGCGATTTCAGATCGTTATTGTTCATCCCCGAGAACATCCCGGTGATGGTGCGCCATTCCTCGACGCCTTGTTCGTCGTCGGTCGCGGAGGCGCCGCCGCTGCTGCCCGAAGTCATCGAGCCGGCGAACATGGAGGTGAGGTCAAAGCTCGTGTCGTTGATCTGCAGGGGATAGTCCTGCAGGCTTTCCTCTTCCACACTGCGGATATATTCGTTCGCTCCGTTCGACATTGCTAAAATCATCGCGATGCCGATGATGCCGATGGAGCCCGCGAAGGCGACGAGGATGGTACGCGCCTTTTTGGTCCACAGGTTGTTGAAGGACAACGCCATCGACGTCAGCAGGGACATCGATGATCTGCCGAGGTTTTTGTGTACGGTTTCGGTCTCTTCGGGAACGAAGGGGTCGGAATCCGAGGTGATCTGACCGTCCTTCAAGGTCACGATACGGGTCGCGTATTTTTCGGCGAGCTCCGGGTTATGGGTGACCATGACGACAAGGCGGTCCTGTGCGACCTCTTTAAGCAGGTCCATGACCTGCAGGCTGGTGTCGCTGTCCAGCGCGCCGGTAGGCTCGTCCGCGAGCAGGATATCCGGGTCGTTGACCAGCGCGCGCGCGATGGCGACGCGCTGCATCTGACCGCCGGAGAGCTGAGAGGGCTTTTTGTGGATATGCTCGGAGAGCCCGACCTTTTCCAGCGCTTCGGTGGCGCGGGCGGTGCGCTCGCCGGCGCTGATACCGCCGATGGTGAGCGCCAGCTCGACGTTCTTGAGAACGCTCTGGTGGGGGATCAGATTATAGCTCTGAAAGACGAAGCCTACGGTGTGGTTGCGGTAGGAGTCCCAGTCGCGGTCTGAATACTTTTTTGTGCTGACGCCGTTGATGATCAGGTCGCCCTCGTCGTAGCGGTCAAGTCCGCCGATAATATTCAAAAGGGTGGTTTTGCCGGAGCCGCTCTGTCCGAGGACAGCGACAAATTCGCTGTCGCGCAGGCTCAAGGAGACGTCCTTGAGCGCTTCCTGCACCAGCGTACCGGTCTTGTATACCTTTCTTATGCCTTTGATCTGCAGCATAGTAATCCCCTCGTCAGTCGATAGTAAGCAGTAAGGATGTTACATATATGTATAGATACCCATATTATAGCTATTATATCATATTATTATAAGAAAGAATTAATATAATGTAAATAAATCTGACGAAAGAGTAATCACAGATTACAAAATCGGTATAAAATAAGAGCTCCCAAACGGGAGCTCTTATTATTTACCGTAGATATCATCCGTCTTGCAGTGACTCTGTAGGGGATGGTGCTTGCAGCATCCCGGGAATGACGGGCGTTTCAGTTGTCGAAAACACAAGATAGGAGAAAAGCGTTTCTGTCATGCGGGACGTCGGCAAGCGCCGTCCTCTACAAGTGTTTTTCCGCGTTTCATTGAGTCCGACATTCTTCGCAGCCGTCACGCTGCAATATCATTCCGCTGAGTTTTTATCCTTCTCAGCCAGCTCCTTCGCCAGCTCGTAGATATGCTCACAGGAATTCTTATGGACGAAGCGGCGGCAGCTTTCGCGCATTTCCCTGAGCCTCGTATCGCTTTTCAGCAGAGCGCCTACGGTTTCCGCGGCTTCGCTGCTTTTCTCCAGGATCACGCCGATGTTGTTCTCGACCAGCAGGGCGGCGTTTTGTTCTTCCTGTCCGGGATACGCCTTGAACACGACCATCGGCAGGGCGCAGGCGATGCTCTCGCTGGTCGTCAGGCCGCCGGGCTTGGTGACGATCAGGTCGCTCGCGTGCATATAGTCGTCCACGTTGTCGATGAAGAAGAAGAGCCTGGTCGGCTTATGGTTGGCGATGGTGTGGCGGAAGGTTTTCGTCAGCTTTTCCTTGACGATCTCGCTCTGGTTGTACATGAAGCGCAGGACGTTGTCCTCCCCGACGCCTTTCAGGAACTCCGGCTCCTCTTCCGTGACGATCTCTTCCGCTGCGTTGTTCAGCAGCTCGTCGAACGCGTCGTACAGCTTTTTGTTTCTGCCGGTGATGACAATGATCTGGTAGTCGACGTCGATGGTCAGCAGATTCTCATAGATCTCGAGGATATCCGTCACGCCGAAGCTGCCCGCCATGATCAGCACGGTGCGCTTTTCGGGGTCGAACTCCAGCTCGGCGAGGACGTCCTCGCGCTTTCTGCCGTTGCCCTCATAGAAGCGGTCGAACACCGGATGACCGTAATCATAGATGCGGCTGCGGTCGATATTGTACTGTGCGGCGAGGATCTCCTTCGCCTGTGAGGAGGCGGTGACATAGGCGTCGATGCCCTGTGCGATATAGGCGCGGTGGGGGAGAAAGTCCGTCACGATGGTGATCAGCGGCATGTCGTATTCGTATTTTTCCTTCATATAGCCGATGATCGCGCCGGCGAAGGGGTGACAGCTGATGATGACGTCCGGCTGCAGCTCTTCGATCTTGCTTTGCATACGCTTGGCGCACTGCTGATAGACGACGTTGACCGTGTCGGACAGCGGCGACTTTTTGTCGGAGCTTTTGTACATCGCGCCGAAGAGTCCGGGCGTCAGCGTGACCAGCGCCTTGTAGCCGTTGACGACCGCGTAATTGAGCACGGAGGAACATTCCTCGATCGCGTCGATGATGCTGACGTTCGTTTCGGGGTCGTAGCTGTTGATATATGATTTCAGCGCGTTGGAGGCGCGGTTGTGTCCTCCGCCGGTGGAGGCGGTCAGAATCAGTACGTTCATTCGTTTCACCTTTCTGTCAAGCGTATGTAAAACGCATATCAATTACCTCTTTTTATTATAACCGATTTCGTTCGGAGTGGCAACATGATTTTTATCGAAAAATCGGCGGGATGTTTTGCTCTGTTCGGCGGCGCCGGATACGGTTTTTTTAAAAATCTATCGAAAATCAATAAATAAACCGACCGGAAGGGTAGTAAATATCGTCGCATTTTTATTTCATAATTCCTTAACAGATTATTAAACATTTTTAAATTCGTTATTATATACTTGATTATGATAGGAGCAATGGGATTATTCCGCATTGTGAACCATAAATGAAGATTCCGATCAAAGGAAGTGAACGGTATGGCGAAAAATAACTCCAACACCATGGAGTTGGATTCGATTTTGGCTGAGGCACGCAACCGCAAGGGCGGTTCCTCCTCAGGCAAAGCCCCCGCGAGCGGTGCTAAGGCTCCCGCGCGCAAGGCGGCTCCGGCTAAGCAGCAGCGCAGCTTCAACGATGATTTCATCGTGACGGACGACAATAACAGACCCGCGAAGCAGCCCAAGGCTTACGGCGCCGCGCAAAAGCCCGCGCAGAAGAAAAAGAAGAAAAAGACCGGTCTGATCGTCGCGATCTGCATCATCAGCATCGTTCTGCTGGCAGCAGTAGGCGGCTTGACCCTTTATTTGTTCTCCGGTTCCGGCACCGGTCCCGACAGCACCTTCTCCGATAACGTCTACGTCAACGGCAAATCCCTCAAGGATATGACGATGGGACAGGCGAAAGCGCTGATGAAGGGCGTCGAGGACGAGATGGCGAACGGCATCAAGATCGACGTCAAAGCCGGCGACAAGACCTATAGCTATACCAAGGACGATTTCAACTACTCCTTCGATACGGACAAGGTCCTCGCCGAGGCAAAGACCTATTCCGAGGAAAAGGGCATCAAGACCGAGGATAAGAACTATGAGATCACGATGACGGTCGAGGACGCCACCTGTCCCGACATCATCTCGAAGATCGCCTCCGACGTCAAGGCGGACGCCAAGGACGCCAAGGTCACCGCTTTCGATCCCGACGCCGATTCGATGTTCACGATCGAGGACGAGACCAAGGGTACCTCGCTGGATGAAGAGACCAGCCTGAACGCGCTCAAGACCTTTATCAACGGCGGCAGCGTCAGCGGTACGGTCGACGCGACCGTCAAGCAGGTCGATCCCGAGGTCACCGCGGCGTATCTCAAGGAGAATATCACGAAGCTGTCCTCTTTCTCGACGGTTTCCACCAACAACGCCAACGGCAACGAGAATATGCGTGTCTCTCTGGCGGCGTGCAACGGCTCGATCATCGAGCCCGGCGCGACATGGTCCTTCAACGACCATACCGGCAACTCCAACCTCGAGTCTAACGGCTACAAGCCCGCGGGCGTTATCATCCAGGGACGCAGCGAGACGGGCGTGGGCGGCGGCATCTGCCAGTCCTCCACCACCATCTACAATGCCTGCATCCTCTGCGGTATGGACGTCGTGGAGCGTCAGTGCCATTATTATAAGTCCGTATATGTCGACGCGGGACGCGACGCGACCGTCGACTACGGTAACATCGACCTCAAGGTCAACAACCCCTTCAAATATCAGCTGTTCATGAAGTGCTGGATGGACGGCGCCGAGCTCAACTGTGAGATCTGGGGTCTGGAGAATCCCAAGTTCGACGATATCGAGATCTCCACCAGCTCTCCGTCCTACTTTGACCGCGGCTACAAGGTCTATACCACCCGCACCTATCTGAAAGACGGCAAGGAGGTCGACTCCGACGAGCTCCCCTCCTCTACCTACTATACCTCCGCACCCTCTTCGGGCGGTTCATCGGGCGGCGGCTCGAGCAATGACGACGATGATGACAGCTCCGGCAGCGACAGCTCCGGCGGCGAATCTTCATCCGGCGGCGAATCCGGCGGTGAAAGCGGCGGTGACAGCTCCGGCGGCGAATCCGGCGGCGAATCCGGCGGCGAGTCCGGTGGTGAATCCGGCGGTGAAAGCGGCGGCGAATCCGGCGGCGGCGAAGGCGGCTCCGGTGAAGGCGGCGAAGGCGGCGAATAAGTTTTACTATCCCTCTGTTAACGCAGAGGGATTTTTCTTCCTCCAACCGCCCTTTGGTGTTTTTTACTCAATATGCCGCTGCATCCTTGGAAAAATCGCTCAAACATTCGTGATAATCACCAATCAAACCGCCCCGCATTTATGCATTATCAACAAGCGTTTCGGCGCTTTGACAAATCGATAAAAAATTCTTCAAATGCAAAAATTAATTATTGAATATTTGATACTTTTGTGATATGATGTTATTACGCAATAAAATCATTATAAGGAGGAAATTATGAGAAAGTTTATTAGCGTATTATTAGCCCTCATGTTAGTTCTCTCGCTGACGACCGTAGCGTTCAGCGCCTACAATGTTGTAGACGACGACGCTCCTTCGTTAGAAGAAGCGATGGAAGACTATGATGGCGGAGTGCAAAAAGTCTATTTCCAGATGCCTGACGGCACAACAGGTCCCGAGGCGACCCAGGACGTTTATGTCCATGTTCCGGAAGTGCTCGATCCCGAGACCGGCGAAGTTATTGAGGAGGCACATGACGACCTCGTTATCAGCGAAGGTACCAAGGCTCTGTCCTGGTTCAACGATTTCAACCTTGCTGCAGACGGCAAGCACTATGCCGGCATTTACTGGTGGGACGCTCCCGCTTCCCCCTCCAACTGGCCCGGCTACAAAATGGAGCTTGAGGATGAAGATAACAACATTTACTCTGTTGTTATGCCCGGCGACGGCGAGCTGACCACCGCTATCTTCAACAACGGTGTTGACGGCGGTACCGATTCTTCCCTGCCGATCTACTACGAGGCTGCGCAGACCATCAACAACAACATGGAAGGCGCCGAGGCGTACGACTATGATACTCTGTGGGAAGACACCTACAACGCGTACGACTTCGACGGCTGTATCTATATCATCGATCCCGACCAGGTCTCCATCAACAGCTTCTCCGGCAAGCAGACCTGCGGCGGTAACTGGTACTTCTACTATGGCAACGGCTGCTATGGTAACGTCAGACTCGATTCCGAGGACTTCGTTTCCGCGGAAGATAACTGCGTGAACCCCGATCATAAGCACGGCGTCGAAGACCCCACTATTCCCGCTCCCGAGCCCACTGCTGAGCCCACTACTGCTCCCGAGCCCACCGCAGAGCCCACTACTGCTCCCGAGCCCACCGCTGAGCCCACTACTGCTCCCGAGCCCACTGCTGAGCCCACTACTGCTCCCGAGCCCACCGCAGAGCCCACTACTGCTCCCGAGCCCACCGCTGAGCCCACTACTGCTCCCGAGCCCACTGCTGAGCCCACCGAGCCCGCTCCCGCTGAATACAAAGTTTACGCAGTAGGTAACGGCGTAGGCGCATGGCTCAACGGCATTTCTTGGAACCCCGGCGCAGAAGCTAACCTGATGACCGAGAATACTAAAGACGTATGGACCTTCAACGGTTCCTTCGACGATCAGGTTCCCGCTACGGCTGAATTCAAGTTCGCTATCGACGGCACATGGGACGTCAACTTCGGTATTGCCGGTGACGCTACCGTTGCTAACGGCGTTGAGATGGATGCCGTAAAGGGCGGCGAGAACATCAAGATCCCTGCTCTGACCGCAGAATCCACCGTGACCGCTGTTCTGGATCTCTCCAACTATGATGCAGAGGCCGATACCGGCGCGAAGGTTACCGTTTCCTGGACCGGCCAGGCTGAGCCCGAAGTATTCGAGGCCGGTTACTATGTAACAGGTACTGTTGCAGGCTGGGGCCTCAACAAAGACTTCTACATGACCGACGAAGGCGACGGCCTCTAGTTCTATGGCCCGATCGCTCTGACCACTGAGGCCCTGA
>JAFRDE010000022.1 GCA_017403985.1 Ruminococcus sp.
AATAAACCCCTTTAGAAGTAGCCAAAGAGGCAAAGACAATAAGGCTTGAACAAAGTTAAAGCCCGCGCCTTGAGACGCGGGTCAGTAACAGGGGCTTATAGCCCCAGAGCAAACCACCCGTTTGACGGGTGGTCATGATTTGGTTGGTCGCTTCGCTCCATTTGTACAATTCCTCAGTCAGCTTGCGCTGACAGCTCCCTTTCCCAAAGGGAGCCTTTTAGGCAAACAAAAAAAGCAGGCGGAAAGCCTGCTTTTAAAGTATTACTTGACTGTTGATCACGCGGACGCGTTCAGACGCTTCGCCAGAGAAGACTTCGCTCTCGCGGCAGTGTTCTTGTGCAGAAGACCCTTCGCAACGGCCTGATCGATTTTCTTTGTAGCAAGACGTACCGCCTCAGCCTTGTCATCAGCGTTTGTATCTACCGCGATGTATGCCTTCTTGATGTAGGTCTTGAGGGCAGACTTGGTGGCTTTGTTCTGAGCAGTCTTGGTCGCGATGACCTTAACGCGCTTCTTAGCTGATTTAATATTCGGCATTGTCCCACCTCCTTAAAATTCAATAAATAGTAATCCGAAAACGGCTTAACACGGCGCCGGAATCGGGTATTAACGTTTTCACGTACAAGTTATCATACCATTAATACGCGCAAAATGCAAGCATTTTATGGATTTTTAAAGGATTTTTTTGACGGTAGTAGCTCCGGCACGGCTCGGACACAAGATGTTGTGGGGATATTAGTGACAAGTGGCCGGTGGCAAGTGACCGGTTTAAGTGGCATCTCACACGTTGATCGAAAAGAAAGGCTTTCACCTCATCCGTCTCAGCTTTGCCGAGCCACCTTCCCCATCAAGGGGAAGGCTGTGTGTGCTTCGCGATTAGATCGCTATATCGGAAAGGCTGCGGACGAGCAATGCTCGTCCCTACGAGTTTGGTATCTCGCTTTGCTCGGGCAATTGATGTGATCAATCCCGGTGGCGCAGGATGAAGCACCAGATCAGACACATGACCAGCACGACGGCGGCGACGCCGCGGTAGATCCAGCCGAAAGCGCCGCTCTTCAGGTCGACTGCGGTGAGCATATTCGCGAGCTCCCATACGCCCAAAAAGACCATGAAGCCCGACAGGATGAACATCAGCGGCGTGCGGTAGCGCCGGACGGTCACATAGATCAGATAAGCCGCGAGCGCGAACCACACGGCGACATATAACCAGCCCATCATGATTTATCCCTGTCCTTTTTCTTGCGCTTTGACTTCACGCGCGTCATAAAGAGCATGAAGATGTAATACAGGACGATCAGGATCGTGCCGATGCGGTTGACGTAGCCCGGTACCGGCGAGGTGGGGTAGAGCTCGTAAATAAAATACGAGAATATCTGCCACGCGCCCTGAAAGATTAGGAAGAACGCCATCGGGCGCAGCAGCGTCAGCCTGCGGAAGTACGGCGTGAGCATGATGATCGCCGCCGCAAAGCAGAGGATCGCGGTGACAAAGGTAAGGATCATAGGATCAGCTCCAATAATAATAGTAGGGGAGCGGCTTGCTGCTCCCGATTCATTACAGGTGTGGGTAAAGCCTGGGGAGAGTGTATTCGAACACCAATCGGTTTTTGTCGGCATATTTATGCCTGCTCTTCGTCAAAATCCTCGTGAATACGGGGCAGTATTCACTGTGGTTTTTCCTCGATCTGACACAAATCTACTCAACAAAAACTGCTTTGCACCGAGAATGAGATGATTTTTCTTGGATTTATTGGTGCAGAGGAGGAGTAACCCTGACGGGTTGCGACCGACGATAAGCCGATAAAAACTGAAAATCACTCATTATCGGCGATTGCGGTTCGAATATACTCTCCCTACCTTTAGTATAAAGATTTTGGCGGGAAATGTCAAATGCTTCAAACAGCTTATCATTCCATACAAACGCCCCCGCCCGAATGGATCGGACAGGGGCTGCATCACAGTGTTATCGTTTGTCTTTCAGACGGACGAAAGATCAATACGCCCAGGTGTAGTCGTTCACGCTGGTGAGGAGCTCGTCGTCATAGACGCCTTCGCCGGAATTGTTAGCGACGAATACATCCGCGCTGCCGAGCATATCTTCGCCGGCATAAGCGCTGCAGGTGATGGTGGAGCCGAGCGGAAGGTTGACGGAAAGGCTCTCGAGAGGCGCATTGACGACCTTCTCGATACCGGTCTTCTTGCCGTAGCCTTCATGCTCAAAATGGAATCTGTACGCCATGAAGAAGTTGTTGACGTCAGTCTCAAGGTGCGTATCGTCAGCGTCGCAGTTGACGATGATCATCTTTGCTTCATTGTCGATGATATCGATACCCTTTACGGTGTATCTCTCGGGGTTTTCCTTAGCGGCGCGTGCGCGCTCGAGGAAATCGTCGCGATGAAGAGCGATCATTCTGTAAACGACGGTGCCGCGGATGCCGTTGTCGGCTCCGTCAAAGATACCGTTCTCCCAGTTGACAGAGCACATCTGGAAGGTGTACTCCTGACCGACGACGAACTCTTTCATCTCGCCGCCATAGTATACGGTACCGTCCGTAAAAGCGACAGCCATCTTCTGGGGAGCGTCGACACGGATGCTGACCTTCTCGCCCTCTTCAGGAGCGGTGGTTTCTTCGGGAGCGGTGGTTTCATCTTCTGCGGCTGCGGCGGAACCGATGACACAGTGGCTGTAATCGCCGTCGATGCTCAAAACGAGCTTTCCGTCTTCATCGGCAACGGTGACAGTCGCCTGAGAACCGTGAGTGTTGGGAGTATCGGCGACGCCGAGACCCTTCATAACGGTAAACTCGGTAACGGAATTGGCAAGGGAAGGATCCGCTGCCTTTGCCTGCGCGATGATTTCTTCATCGCTGCGGGAGTCGTCAGCGTCTACCCAGATAATCAGCGCGCCGTTCGCCTGCTTGACCCAGGCGATGGTCGCGTCGGTGATGTCAAAGCTGCTGCCTTCGGTCAAATGCTCCGAATAAGTGATCGAGGGAGCTTCTTCGGCATAAGCGCCGATAACCGGGAGCGCAGCGAAAACCATCACGAGCGCGAGGATTAAAACTAACATTCTTTTCATAGCAGTACCTCCTGATTTCTCAGTGCTGCGCGGGCATAAAAAAACCGCCCGTGCAAAATCGTTTGATTTGCAGCCGGACTGTCATTACAATCAATGTATTAGACTCCAGAGCTTTCCGTCCCTGCGTTTCCGCAGGTTTGGCAATATACTGATATCGTTTTCCGATCTCACGGACAAATAAAAAGCAGCCCGTGCAAAATCAGTTGATTTGCAGCCGGACTGTCATCACGATCAAGTATTAGACTCCAGAGCTTTCCGTCCCTGTGTTTCCGCAGGTTTGGCAATTATTCTTTTCAGCACCGCCTATACTATCATATTACAGTCGAATTGTCAATGCAAAAATTCATTTTTATTGACCGGTGACCAAAGACCGATTTTGATGGTATAATACCCCGCCGCTTGCGGCGAAAGAGCCTGCAGAGGGAGGATTTTCCCGGTAAAATAGATATGATGATCGGCGAGCTGTTGTCGGTATACTATAATATATGCGGCTTACGGAGATAAGATGACAGGCGGAGGATTTGCCTTTTACAAAAAATTCATAATTTAAATATTGACTTTTTCTGATTTTGGGTTATACTATGTAGTGTAGTTAGCACTCGAACATCGAGAGTGCTAAAACAAGTCAAAGGGAAGAAAAAGCATTTCGCTTTTTCGGCAACCCTCCGCCGCTTCGCGGCACCTCCCTTAGGAAAGGGAGGCTTAAGGCGCTCCGGATGTTCACGGTTAAGGCAAAGGAGGCGACAGTATGGGGCTCGCTTTACGAAAAGAGAAGATACTGTCCGCCGTTGTGGAGACCTACATCCGCTCGGGCGAGCCGATCGGCTCCAAGGCGCTGCTGGAGGAAACGGCGCTCGGCGTATCGTCGGCGACCGTCCGCAACGAGCTCAAGGCGCTGGATGAGGAAGGCTATCTCAGACAGCCGCATACCTCGGCGGGACGCGTGCCGACCAAGAAGGGCTATCGCTACTACATCGATAACCTGATGAAGCCGGCGATCCTGCCCGAACACCTGCGCGAGAATATCGAGCGCGGGATACGCTCCGGCGCGGGCGCTCCCGAGACCATCCTCAGCCGATGCGTTTCGGTGCTGTCACAGCTGACATCCGCCGCCGCCGCGGCGACGACTCCCTCCTCGGATGAGGCGAGAGTCCACCGTATCCGCTTTGTGTCTACCGGACGGCACACCTCGATGGTGGTGCTGGTCGCCTCGAACGGCGTGGTCAAGTCGAGGCTGTTCCGCTGTGAGTTCGTCCTCACGCCTCAGCTGCTCGCGCTGTTCGACAAGGCGGTGAACGAGGCGTTCGCGGGCGTGAAGCTCAGCGACGTGACGCAGGGCTTTTTGCAGACGGCTGCTTCGGGCATGGGAGAGCTGACGCTCTTCATCCCGGATGTGCTGGTCGCGATCTACGACGCGGTGCAAAGCGCGCTTCAGATCAGCGTGAGCGTCGCGGGTCAGACGAATCTGCTGTTTTCGGACGGCTACGATTTTGACTCGGCGCGGAACGCGATCCGCTTTCTGAGCGATACCAAAACGATCTCGGGTCTGCTAAACAACAGCCGCACCCATATGATATATCTCGGCGAGGAGAGTAAGATCCCCGAGCTGAAGAACAGCGCGGTGGTGACCGCACGCTATGAGATCGGCGGCGAAAACGCTGGCGCGGTAGCGGTGATCGCGCCGCTGCGGATCGATTACAAAACCATTATGAGCGAGGTCATCTTCGCCGCGGGATGCGTTTCCCGCGCGATAGGCGAGCTGCTCTGAGGAGGCTGATACAATGAGCAAAGAAAAGAAAAAGCCCGAAAAGGAAAAAACCGAACCGGTGACCGAAGAGGTCGTCGAGTCGGCGGAAACGGTTGAAGAGACCGCAGAAGTTAAAGAAGAAAAGAAAGAGCCGACTGCGGAGGAAAAGCTGCAGGAAGAGCTGAAAGCGGAAAAGGAAAAGTACATCCGCCTGTACGCCGAGTACGACAACTACCGCAAGCGTACCGCGGCGGAGAAGCTCCAGATCTATGACGACGCGACCGCGCACGCGGTCAAGGAGCTGCTCCCGATGGCTGACAGCATGACGCAGGCGCTGGCGCAGTTCGAAGGCAAGGAAGTCCCCGAGGAATTCAGCAAGGGTGTGGAAATGATCGCCGCTCAGCTGAAAACCTGCTTTGAAAAGCTCAAGGTCGAGCCGTTCGGCGAGGTAGGCGACGCCTTTGATCCCGAGCTGCATAATGCGGTGTCGATGGTAGAGGATGAGAGCCTGCCGGAGAATTCGGTCTCGGCGGTCTATCAGAAAGGCTACAAGATCGGCGACAAGATCATCCGCCACGCGATGGTGGTCGTGGCAAATGCTTAACGTATTTGCAGTGATGGAGTGATGTGACTCCGTCGTGAAGAGCGCCTGCGGCGCGTGAAATTTGCTGATGCAAATGAAGGGAGGGCATCGCCCTCACCCATTATATATAAATCAAACAACCTATTAAATAACTAATCACTGACCACTAACCACTGGTCACTAATAACGGAGGTATTATTATGGCAAAAACAATCGGTATTGACTTAGGAACAACTAACTCCTGCGTAGCAGTTATCGAAGGCGGCGAGCCCGTCGTTATCGCGAACGCGGAAGGCGCGCGCACGACTCCTTCCGTCGTGGCTTTCTCCAAGACAGGTGAAAGACTCGTCGGTCAGGTTGCGAAGCGTCAGGCGATCACCAACCCCGACCGCACCGTTTCCTCGATCAAGAGAGAGATGGGCACCAACTACAAGGTAAACATCGACGGCAAGGCTTACACCCCGCAGGAGATCTCCGCGATGGTGCTCTCTAAGCTGAAGGCTGACGCCGAGGCATATCTGGGCGAGAAGATCACTTCCGCCGTCATCACCGTTCCCGCGTACTTCACCGACGCACAGCGTCAGGCGACCAAGGACGCCGGTAAGATCGCAGGTCTGGAGGTCAAGCGTATCATCAACGAACCTACCGCGGCGGCACTGAGCTACGGTATGGATAAAGAAAACGACCAGAAGGTCATGGTATACGACCTCGGCGGCGGTACCTTCGACGTATCCATCATCGAGATCGGCGACGGCGTTCAGGAAGTTCTGGCGACCGCCGGCAACAACCGTCTGGGCGGTGACGACTTCGACCAGCGTATCATCGACTGGATGGTACAGTCCTTCAAGACCGAGACGGGTATCGACCTGTCTAACGATAAAATGGCGATGCAGCGCCTGAAGGAGGCTGCCGAGAAATCGAAGATCGAGCTTTCCGGCGTGACCACCTCCAACATCAACCTGCCCTTCATCACTGCGGACGCGACCGGTCCCAAGCATCTGGATCTCACCCTGACCCGCGCGAAGTTCAACGAGCTGACCGCCGATCTGGTCGAAAAGACCATGGGTCCCGTACGTACCGCTCTGTCCGACTCCGGTCTGTCCATCGGTGAGATCAACAAGGTCCTGATGGTCGGCGGTTCTTCCAGAATCCCCGCTGTTCAGGACGCTGTTAAGGCGCTGATCGGCAAAGAACCCTTCAAGGGCATCAACCCCGACGAGTGCGTCGCGATCGGTGCGGCGATCCAGGCGGGCGTTTTAGGCGGCGAGGTAGACGGTCTGCTTCTGCTCGACGTTACTCCGCTTTCTCTGGGCGTTGAGACCATGGGCGGCGTTATGACCAAGATCATCGACCGCAACACCACCATCCCCACCAAGAAGAGCCAGATCTTCTCTACCGCGGCGGATAACCAGACGCAGGTCGAGATCAACATCCTGCAGGGTGAGCGCGAGTTCGCCCGCGACAACAAGCAGCTCGGTCTGTTCGCGCTGACCGGTATCGCTCCCGCTCCCCGCGGCATCCCGCAGATCGAAGTTACCTTTGATATCGACGCGAACGGTATCGTCAACGTATCCGCGAAGGATCTCGGCACCGGCGCTCAGCAGCAGATCACCATCTCCAACACCTCCAACATGTCCAAGGACGATATCGACAAGGCTGTTAAGGAGGCGGAGCAGTACGCCGCCGAGGATAAGAAGCGCCGCGAAGAGGTAGACGCGAAGAACGAAGCCGAGCAGGTAGCGTATCAGGCGGAGAAACTCATCAACGACAACGGCGACAAGATCGCCGACGCGGATAAGAACACCCTGAACACCAAGATCGCCGCCGTCAAGGAAGCGATCTCGAAGAACGATTCCGATCTCATCAAGACCGCCAAGGACGATCTGATGAAGAGCCTGCAGGATATCGGCGCAAAAATGTATCAGCAGGGCGCTGCCGCCGGTCAGGCAGGCGGTCCTCAGCCCGGTCCCGACCCGACACAGGGCGGCGGCAATGACGATCCCAACGGCGGCGGCAATGTCTACGACGCTGATTATACGGACGTTGACTAAGGCGCTTTCAGCGCAGTGAAGAGTTAAGAGTGAACATTGAAGAGTTAAGGGCGGACTCCGTCCGCACCTGATTCCTATTTGATTTACCCTTTACAGTTAATTGACAACAGACAATGTGATATCATGCGAGGGGCGCATTCCGCTCCTCGCATATCGCGTATAAGATGAGTGAATAGTGATGGTGATTATTTTTCAATAGGTGCGGGCACAGCCCGCCCGACACCATTCATTATTCATCATTCATTATTCATTTGAAACGTGGTGACACCATGGCAGATAAACGAGATTATTATGAAGTCTTAGGCGTGAGCAAAGGCGCCTCGGACGATGAGATAAAGAAAGCCTATCGCCAGTCGGCGAAAAAGTACCATCCCGACCTGCATCCCGGCGACAAAGAGGCGGAGGAAAAGTTCAAAGAGGTCAACGAAGCCTACGAGGTGCTCTCCGATAAGGAGAAGAAAGCGCGCTACGACCAGTTCGGTCACGCGGGCGTCGATCCCAACTTCGGCGCAGGCGGCGCGGGCTCTCCCTTCGGTCAGGATATCGACTTCGGCGACATCTTCTCGAGCTTCTTCGGCGGCTTCGGCGGCAGACGTTCGGCGAACCCCAACGCGCCCCGACGCGGCTCGGATATCGAGACCCAGCTGTATATCAGCTTTGAGGAGGCGGCGAAGGGCTGTCGGAAATCGGTGCAGTATCAGGCGATATCCACCTGTAAGGACTGTAACGGTACCGGCGCGCAGAAGGGCACCTCGCCCAAGACCTGTTCCGCCTGCGGCGGCAGAGGTCAGGTGACCATCAACCAGCGTACCCCCTTCGGCGTGGTACAGACCTCCCGTCCCTGCGACGCGTGCAAAGGCAGGGGAAAGATCGTCGAGACCCCGTGCCGCACCTGTAACGGGCGCGGTCAGGTGCGCCGCAAAAAGACCGTGGAAGTGAATATTCCCGCCGGCATCAACGACGAGCAGGTACTCAACGTATCCGGTCACGGCAATTCCGGTATCAACGGCGGTCCCGCGGGCGATCTGCATGTCTATATCGGCATCCGTCCGCATCCGATCTTTGAGCGCAGAGGCGACGACGTATGGTGCGATCTGCCCATCACCTTCACACAGGCGGCGCTGGGCGCTACCGTGACCGTACCGACGCTGGACGGCAAGGCGAGCTATGATATACACGAGGGCACCCAGCCGGGCGACGTCTTCAAGCTCAAGGGCAAGGGTATCCAGCACTTAGGCGGCAAGGGCAGAGGCGACCAGTATGTCAGGGTCGTGATCGAAGTCCCGAAGAACCTGAACGGCAAACAGAAGGATATGATCAGGCAGTTTGATGCCGCCCTGAGCGATAAGAATTATCAGAAGCGCAAGGGTTTTATGGATAAAATAAAGGATATTTTCGGTTGATATTTGCATGAAGCGTTTTCGGCGGCCGCGTTTCGGCGCGGTCGCTTTTGCCGTGCATACGGCGTATGTTGTTTGCTTGAAAAACAAATAACGGAAAAGCACTTGACTTTTGACGCAAAATTATATACACTATCAACAGAAGGAAATATAGGTTTTTATGCAATTTAAACAAACAACCGGTTAGTTTTCTGCTCCGGTTCGTATATATTGAGAAAGAAGGTGTTTTTTTGCGCAGAGACAGTAACAAAGGTCCGATTTGCGGTATTTTCGGAATACTGTTTGTTATTGCGGGCGTAATCACGATCATCTTCGGCAATAATATCTATGACAACTTTTATGAGCAGGTGCAGTATTATTATCAGCACGGCGGATTGGATGACACCGGCAAGAATATCGTAACGGTCGGAATCGTTCTGATCGTTATCGGCGGCATCCTTCTGTTCCTCAGCCTGTATTTTACGTTAGCCGCCCGCCGTCAGTTTGCAGGCGTCATGCATAATCAGGAATTTGACGAGGTCGACGACGTCATCGAACAGATGGCAGGCACCCATTCGATCTTTGACGTGTTTCACAGTGAGGACAACACGAAGATCTTCAGCTTTTCCCGCGATAAGACCTGTAAGCTCAAGGAAAACGGCGAGATCTATCACGGTAAGATGGAGCCGTTGGAATGGGCGAACGGTAAACCGACGCTTTGGCGCATCACGCTGGATTACAAGGGACACAAGGAAGTCTGTGAGATCAGCAAGGTGGAAGTAAATATCAAAGTCAAAAACGACAGCGGAGAGCTGATCTTCTACCGCGGGATGTCATAATCGAAAAGTGTCACAGGGGTGCTGTTAAGCGGTATCCCTGTTTTTGTTTAGTCGGACTTGCGATGCTTTGGCTTTCGTGCTAAAATACAGGTAATACTTGATGGAGGTGCTTTTTATGTTTGACGCGAATAAAATGAAGGACGCCTGTGTACAGTGGATACGCGGCTGGTTTGAAGAAAACGGAAGGGGCTGCAACGCCGTGATCGGTATCTCCGGCGGCAAGGACAGCTCGATCGTCGCGGCGCTGTGTGTGGACGCGCTGGGAAAGGACAGGGTCATCGGTGTACTGATGCCCTGCGGCGAACAGGCGGATATCGATAAGGCGCAGCTTTTAGTCGATCATCTCGGGATCAGACACTTTATCGTGAATATCAAGGATGCGGTAGAGGGCATTACCTCGGCGATACCCTTCGAGCTGAGCGATCAGAGCAGGATCAATCTGCCGCCGCGCATCCGTATGGCAACGCTGTACGCGGTGTCGCAGAGCCACAACGGACGTGTCGCGAACACCTGCAACCTCAGCGAGGACTGGGTCGGCTATTCGACGCGCTACGGCGACAGCGTGGGTGATTTCAGCCCGTGTTCCCACTTTACCGTCGACGAGGTCAAGCAGATCGGCAGGCTGCTCGGGCTGCCCGCGGAGCTGGTGGACAAGGCGCCCTCCGACGGCTTGTGCGGCAAGACGGACGAGGATAATCTCGGCTTCACCTATGCGGTGCTCGACCGCTATATCCGCACCGGCGAGATCGACGATCCGGTGAGCAAGGAGCGCATCGACCGCCTGCACAGGATCAACCTGTTCAAGCTGCAGCTGATGCCGTCGTTTGAGACCGGCTTGCCGGAAATAGCAGAATAAGAAAAAAACGAAGCTTTGTTTAAAGCGCAATGTCATTATTGTTAAGAAAATGTATCTCGCTGACGCTCGGTCAATTGATACAATTCCTCAGTCTCGTCGTCGTTCGCTGTACTCGCTGAGAGTGGTCAAGCATGACCTCTCTCGTGCTCGTGACGCGACTCCTCCTCTCCCCAAAAAGCAGGGACTTTTCGGGGACCCCGGATGGTGACAGCTCCTTTTCCCAAAAGGAGCCTTCTTAACATAATGACAACGGTAAAGCAAAGCTTCGTTTTTTTATTGAATATACCGCGAATGATTATTGTGAAAAGTCGAGGGAATAAAAGCCGAAGTGCGGGAAGGCGGCTTCATCCGCGACGGCGGCCAGCAGGACGCCGTCGATATCGGGAAAGCCCTCGACCCTCATCAGGTAAACCGATTCCCTGTTAAGGCTCCATTCGGAGGTCAGCAGGGTGTTTTTTCGGCTTTGGCAGCACTCGCCGAGGCGGTTCGCGACGCCCATGATCCAGAGGCTTTCGATTTCGTAGCCCTCGACGGGCTTTCTGCTGACGCCCGGCGCTTCGGTGAAAAGCGCGTCATGGGGGAGCGGCTTTCGAAAGCGGATGCTCAGCCGCTCGTCGCCGACGACGCTGCGGCAGGAGCAGCAGAAGGTACCCTCCGTACGGAGATATTCCTTGTCGGTCAGGGTATCGAGCGCTTCGCAGAATGCCTTCAGCGCGGCGGCTTCGCTTTCGGAAAAGCCTTCAAAGGGCGGTTCCTGCGAGGCGATTTGGGTCAGCAGGGCGGCTTTTTCGATACATTCGTTGTAGACGGACAGCTTCATATCTCCCTTATCCAGCTCCGACAACAGCCGGCGGTTGAATTCGTCAAAGCTGAGATCCCGGCTGTAGGCGAGCCCGAAGTCGCGCTCGTGCTCGGGATAACGGTGCCATCGGCGGCAGATGAGCCGCCCCTTACCGTTGGTGCCGTAGACGGAGTATTCTTCAAAGATGTCGTTGCGCTCGCGGCGCTCGATCCCGCCGTGAACCTGCGAGCGGCACCATTCGACGAAATCGTCCGCGGGGGCTTTTTCTTCGGGAGGTGGGACTGTGGGCTCCTCCTGCTGAGGAGCGGGTTCCTCGATTTCTGTTTGCGGTTCCTGCTGCGGGATTTCTTCCTTTTCCCGTGATGATCGGAATCGTTTGAACGGGTTTTTCATGACTTCCTCCGTGACGCTTGATCTGATACTCATGATAACAGAATCAAAAGAGTTTGTAAATCATATCCTGCAAAATAATGATTGCGGAAGCGTCGGAACTATGGTACAATCGAAAGAGAGGTGATGACCGTGAAAATCGTGTTGACAGACGCACAGACAGTGGTAGACGAGCTGGTGACCGCCGAATGTCTGAGTGAATTCGGCGAGGTGGTCCCGCACGGACTGCTGGCGTATGAAGAGGTCGCCGAAGCGCTTGCCGACGCGGATATCGCGATCGTCAACAAGACGCTTTTGAACAGCTATACCCTGCGCTTTGCGAAAAAGCTGCAATATATCGGACTGTTCGCGACGGGCTACAATAATATCGATATCGATTACTGCCGCGCGCACGGTATCACGGTGTGCAACGCGGGATCCTATTCGACGAATGCGGTCGCCCAGCAGACGTTCGCGCTGATTTTGGCGCATTATAACAAGGTGGCTCAGTATCATCAGTTTGTCAGGGACGGCATGTGGATGCGCAGCCCGACCTTCTCGCCCTTTGTGTATCCGCTCAACGAGCTCTGCGGCAAAACGCTCGGCATCGTCGGACTGGGCGCGATCGGCAGGGAAGTAGCGGCGATCGCGAACGCTTTTCATATGCGCGTGATTGCCTATAACCGCAGCCGACGCGACGTATCGGGTGTTGAGCAGGTGGATTTTGAGACCTTACTCAAAGAGAGCGATATCGTCAGCGTCCACTGTCCGCTGAATCCCGATTCAGAGGATCTGTTCAACAAGGATACCTTCCTGAAAATGAAGCGGGGAGCGCTGTTCGTTAACACGGCGCGCGGCGGCGTCATGGTCGAGCAGGATCTGTACAACGCGCTCGAAAGCGGTCATCTCGGCGGCGCGTGTATCGATGTGCTGCGCGTGGAGCCGATGGAGGAAAGCTGTATACTGACTGAGGCGAAAAACTGCATCATCACGCCGCATGTCGCGTGGGCGCCATTGGAGACCCGCCTGCGGCTGATGGGGATCGTCGCCGATAATATCAGGAGCTTTTTGAACGGCACGTCGAAGAACGTTGTGAGCTGATAAGGAGATAATCATGATACGAAGAGCTGAAATCAAGGATATCGACAGTCTGAACCGGTTGCTGTATCAGGTACAGACTCTGCATGCCGAGAAGCGTCCCGATATCTTCAAGCTCGGTGCGAAGAAGTACACTTCACAGGAGCTGGCAAGGATCATCGCGGACGATATGACGCCGATCTTTGTTTATGAAGAGGAAGGCGTCGTGATGGGATACGCCTTTTGTATCTATCAGATAACAGAGGAAAACGATCAGCTTTATGAAAGAAAGGCCCTGTATATCGACGATCTGTGTGTGGACAAACCGTATCGCAGGAAGCATATCGGACAAAAGCTGTATGAATACGTACTGGAGACCGCGCGTGAAAACGGCTGTGACAGTGTAACGCTGAACGTGTGGCGCGTGAATCCGTCGGCGGAGCGGTTCTATCAAAAGATGGGGATGCAGCCGCTGAAAACAACGATGGAAACGATTTTGGATTGATTTTGACCGTATTGCTTTGCGCGACGACGCCCTGACCGCCCGCGCAGAGAGTTATCACGCGGCGGGAGGGCTAAGGGAAAGATATGAGTTTTTTAGCGACAGTATATTCGGACGTCGGCATCAGAAAAGAAACCAATCAGGATTCGGCTTTGCTGACGGAAGCAAGGACTGATTTCGGCAGCGTTCTGCTGTCGGTCATCTGCGACGGCATGGGCGGTCTTGAAAAAGGAGAGGTCGCCAGCGCGACCGTGCTCGAGGCGTTCGGGAACTGGTTTCAAAAGGATCTGCCGAAGCTCCTTCATCGCGAGGATCGGGAGAGAATGATCTTCGGCGAATGGGAAGAGCTGATCATGGACTGCAATCAGAAGATCGCGGCATATGCGGACGGTCTGCATATCAGCATGGGCACGACGCTGAACGCGCTGCTGTTCATGCGCGATCGCTATTATATCGTCAATGTCGGCGATTCCCGCGCTTATCTGCTGTCCGAAGATCTGTGTCAGCTGACGAGAGATCAGAGTCTGGTACAGCGCGAGGTGGACTTAGGACGCATGACCGCTCTGGACGCGGCTGTCAGTCCGCGGCGCAACATCCTGCTGCAGTGCGTCGGCGCAAGTCCTATCATCACGCCCGATTATTACAGCGGCGATTATGCCGCCGGTCAGGTGTTTATGCAGTGCTCCGACGGATTCAGGCACGTGATCACGCCCGAGGAGATATACCGCTGTCTCAAATCCGACGTGCTGACGGACGAGCAGATGATGCGGGACAAAATCGTTTATCTGACGGAGCTGTGCAAGAGCAGGAGAGAAACGGACAATATCACCGCGGCAGCGGTGAAGGTGATATAACGCGGTTGAATGATCGCCATAAAGAGGGAGAATGAATGCTGGAGATCGGTTCTTTGGTTGACGGAAAGTACAAGGTGCTCCGCGTCGTCGGCAAGGGCGGCATGAGCGTCGTTTATCAGGCGGTAAACGAAAAGGAAAATAAAATATGGGCAATCAAAGAGATGCACAGGGAAAGCGTGCAGAACCCCGAGGGAGTCAATCAGAATCTGGTCGTCGAAACGGAACTGCTCAAGCGGCTGGATCATCCGAACCTGCCGAAGATCGTCGACGTCATCGATACCGAAGAATCGCTTCTGATCGTGATGGATTATATCGAGGGCAATACGCTCGCGAAGGCGATCGAAGAGAGCGGCGCGCAGGATCAGGACGACGTAGTCGACTGGGCGATGCAGTTGTGCGATGTGCTGGGCTATCTGCATTCGCGCGTTCCGCCGATCATCTATCGCGATATGAAGCCCTCCAACGTGATGCTCAAGCCCGACGGCAGTATCGCGCTGATCGACTTCGGCTCCGCGCGCCTGTTCAACGCTTCCAGCGCTGAAGACGCTACATGGCTGGGCACGATGGGATATGCCGCGCCCGAACAGTACGGCGGTCACGGTCAGACCGACGCGCGTACTGATATCTACGGCTTAGGCGCGACGATGTACCATCTGGTCACCGGGCACGATCCGAGCAAGCCGCCGTATGAGATGGTCCCCGTCAGAAATCTAAACCCCTCTCTGTCCTCGGGGCTCGAGAAGATCATCCTCAAGTGTACCCAGCGCGATCCCCGTGAAAGATATGATAACTGCGCCGAGCTGACGGTCGATCTGCAGCACTACCGCGAGCTCGACGACGAGTATATCAGAGAGCAGGATAATAAATGGAAGATCTTTCTCGTCTGTGCTGTCATTGCGCTGATCGCCGCGCTGAGCGCGCTCGGCTTCAAAATCGGCGAAAACAGCATGCGGTCTGCGGCTCATGAGATCTCTTTGGAAGAGGAGATCATCAAGGAGGCGGAGTCGCCGGATTATGACGATCTGAACCTTTCGTCGGAACGCGCGAAGGAAGACGTTGAAAAAAGCGTCCATGACCACGGCAGCGGCAGCGCCGCTTCTGAGTAAGGCGGTGGAATGATGGAAACTTATCAGATGATGCAGATCGGTTTTTATGTCTGTCTTGCCGTAGCGGTACTGTTTTTTATCGTCAGCGTTCTGCTCTTTTTCAGGTTCGATATCCGAACGATCCTGTCCGAGAAGAGCGGCAAAAAGAAAGAAAAAGCCGTCAAAGAGCTTTTGGAGGAGAACCGCGCGACCGGTAGGATGTACCGTCGGAATCAAAACGCAGTGAAGAATCCAGGCGCGGGAAGAGCCGCCGTACAAAACGCGGATCGGGCGCTCTATGCGCGCAGCGCCGCGGCGGCGCAAAACAACGATTTGCTCAGCGACGACGTTGAGGCGAACCGCCTCGACCCTTCGGTGTTCGACAGCCCCACGGTGCGGCTTGACGCGGTGGATTCGGCGATGCTGGTTCAGTCCGCGACGATCCCCGAGGTAGAGGGCGTACGCTTTGATATCGTCAGGAATACGGTATTGCGCGCGACGGATGAGATAATCGAATAAGCTTTAGTAAAAAAACTCCCGCTCGGCTGAGCGGGAGTTTTCGGTTATAACAGATAATCGGTTTACAGACTTTCGACGGTTTTGCTCTCGATCAGGTTCTGCGCGCCCTTGATCAGGTTGTCGATATACGACTTGCTCGCGGTGCCGATCGTAACGCCGTTGAGCTCCATGATATAATTCGTCGAATCGCCCGCATAGACCTTGAGCGTGTCGGGGGAGCGGTCGGTGGTGTAGGTCAGCGTGACGCTCATCACCGGGCTGCTGCCGGAGCCTTGCGCTTTGCCGAGATTCTTGATCGCCTGCAGGTTCTGGAAGAAGACGTTGAAGTCGTCCTCTTTCAGTTCTTTGCCGTTATAGGACGCCGTTGATGTGTAGGACTCCTGCTCGTTGCCGTCATCGTCGGTGACTTCCTCGACGACCGTCTTGACGTCGATGGAGTAATCGCTGCTGCCGTCGGAAAAATCGATGGCGCTGACGTATCTGAGCTTCGCGGGCAGCGGATTTTCGGGCATAAGCAGATCGATGCTTGTCTTAGCCCAGCATACCGCCGCGAGCTGGATGGTATAGATGATATTTTTGTCGGGATTGTAAAGATTCACGACGCCGTTGTCGTCCGGAGCGGAAGCATGCAGGGTGATATCCGTGTCGGGATAGGACGCTTTGACGGTCGCGTAGGGCTCGCTGAGTCCGTAGGTCTCAAGGTGCTCGGCGGTCGGGTTGACGCAGACGACGGAGTCGGCGTGCAGTCCGCGGATGTTGCCCGCTACGTCGCCGGCTTCGATCGCGTCGGCGACCGTGCTGACCGGAGAGGTCACGAGATAAGCCGCTTCGAGCGCTTCGTCGGTGTTGGGCACGAGCGTGATGGGTTCGTCGAAATTGGTTCCCGAGATCGTCATCGTCGAAAATGCGGCGTTATCGCTGTCCTCGTTTGGATCGGTGACCGACAGGCTGATAAATCCGTTGATGCTGAACAGGAAGTTTTCAACGTTTTCATTGCTGACCAGATACACGGTATCCGTCGTGCCGAAGCTGATATAGGTGCCGGCTTCGCCCGCCGCCTCATTGCCGACGCGGATGACGGCGGAGGTGCCGTCTTTGAACTGCACGTTGACGGTGGCGCGCGGATGATCCAGACCGTATTCAGCCAAATCGGCGTCGAGCTTGATCACGCGGATGAAATCGATGTTCGCGCTGTGGGTGGCGATCTCGTCGGCTATGTCGCTTTGCAGGTCATAGTCCTCATATCCTTTGATGGTGTAAACGGTCGACCCGTCTTCGGGGGTGGAGGAGATAACGGTGAAAGAGCCGCTTTCATTTTCGACGTCGATCTTTTCGATATCGGCGGTAGCGTATTCCAGCAGGACGCCCGCGCCGTCTTTTAAGAGCTTGCCGTTTTCGTCGAGAACGACAGCCGCCTCGTGGACGCCGTCGTCGTTGACGCTCTGTGTGATATCGGCGGGCTGTGCCGTTTCGTCCTGCGTGACGCCGGGCTGCTTGTTCACGAAGATCAGCACCGCGACGAGGATCGCGATGACGACGACCGCGCCGATGATGATCAGCAGCGTCTTGCGGGATTTTTTCATCGGCTTTTTGGAGGACGCTTTATCCTCCTGCTCGCGGCTGAGAAAGCTGTCGAGCGCCGCGTCGTCGTCTTTTACGCTGCTATCATCCGGGAGGGAGGTGTTTTCGACCGCTTCCTCCGGGGTGTTTTTTATTGTTTTTTCATCCATTATTTATGCCTCCTGCGTATCCATACGATCAGTCCGACGATCAGGATGCCGATCGGAATGACGAATCGTACCAGTATCGAGGGGAAGGTGATCGCGTCGATCGAGGTGACGCCCAGCTCGTTGGCGGAGGGGTCCTTGCCCTCGATCACGACGCTGACGTCGTCGCGGTCGGACAGCGTATTGAAGAGATTGACGAAGTATGCCGCGTTGTTATAGGAGCTGATGGACAGGTAGTTGGAGGTCACCGCCTCATAGGAGCCGATGACGACGATCGAGGAGTTCTTGCCGTCCTCCGTACCGTCGTTGCGTACGCCGACGGCGGCGCCGTTGAGCGCCTGATAATCGGGATCAAAGCTGTCGACGTCCTCCTCTTTCAGATCCATGGGGAAGAGGAAGCTCTTCTCGGAGGACAGCAGCAGCGGCGTCGCGATGGTGCTGTCGGTGATCGTGACCGGCATCGTCAGCATCATGACGACGGGGATATTCTGGTTGCGCAGTCCCTCGGTATAGGTGGTATCGTCGCCGTAATCGTATACGGAAACATAATGATTCGCGCCGGGGATGGTGTAGCTTTCGCTCGTTTCAAAGATGTAGCCGTACTGCACCTCCATGCCGTAATCGGTCAGCAGCGCGTTCAGGTTCGGGAAGTCCTTGACCTCGTGCTGATCGTTCGGGAAGTAGAAGAGGTGATGTCCGTACTTGCCGTCGTTGTTCAGCCAGTCGGAGAGGGTGGTGTAGGCGCTCTCGTCGATGTCGACGTCCGGATCGTAGATGATCACGAATTCGCTGTCCTCGGAGATGGAATCGGTCAGCAGGCTGACCTGTTCGACCTCGTAGGCGTTGTTCTCGAGGAGGGTGGTGAACGGCGTCATATCCTGTTCGCCCTGACCGCTGAGCACGGTCACCTTGGTTTTTTCGGCGGTGGTGACGTTCATGATCGCCGTCATGATCGCCTGTTCGACATGCTGTGCGTTGATGACGACGGTGCCGTAATAGGTGTACTGGCTCTCGTCAAAGGTAAACAGATCGGTCATATCGACCGCGCGGTATTGGTCGCCGGATACGACGAGGACCGCGTGGCTGGACGACCAGTCGACCTGCGGGTAGTCAGCGGTAAAGGTGGGATCGGCGGTGATGTCGACATAGTGCAGCTCGACATTGTCGGAGCTGTTTTCAATCGCGTGCAGCAGCTTGTTCGCCTGTACGCGGTACTTGTAGTTGTTGCTGTCGCCGCTCTCGAAGTCGGTCTCCTTCTGCAGGACGTAGAGTTCGACCGGTTCGGTCACCTCGGAGAGATAATCCACGGTCTCCTGCTGGAGCCGGTAGGAGGCGTTCTCCGTCACGTCAACGTACAGCGGATATCTATCGGCGACTGCCGACAGGACAATATTCAGCAGGACGATCGCCGCGATGAACAGGACCGTCAGCAGGATCGACACGGCGCCGCGGCGGGTGCCGCGCTGCTTGAGGAAGCTCTTGAAGCCGCCCTTTTTCTTTGTCTCGGAGGTTTTCTTATCGTTATTCATGCCGCACCTCCTTAGCTCCAGCGGCGCTTCTCAAACACTCTGACGCACAGGAAAAGGAAGATGGCGATGACAGAGAGGAAGAAGACAACGCTGGTCAAACTGATGATTCCGTTGATGAAGTTGGTAAAATGCGCGTCGAACGAAATGCGGTGCAGAATCGAGGTGAACCATTCCGCGCTGATCAGATTCGACAGGGAGTCGAGCATATAGATCAGCAGTCCGACGCCGATGGAGATGACCGCCGCGATGACCTGGCTCTCGGTCAGAGCGGAGATGAACAGGTCGATGGCGATCAGCGCGCCGCCCATAAGCAGCATGCCCAGCATGGTGGTCAGAAAGACCGCCCAGTCGGGAGAGGCGTAGCACGCGATGATGAAGATATAGATGATATAGACCGCGTTGCAGATGCAGTACAACAGGAACGCGCCTAAGAACTTGCCCAGCACCATTTCCGTCAGGCTGATCGGAGCGGTCAGCAGGGCTTGGTCGGTCTTTTGCTTGCGCTCTTCAGAGAAGGAGCGCATCGTGATGATCGGGATGACCAGCATGACGATCATCAGCATGCTCAGGAACACATAGCTCATCGAGGTCGTGTTCGACAGCAGGCAGTACATGTAGAAGAACAGTCCGGAGAAGAAGGTGAACACGGCGAGGACGATATAGCCGATCGCCGAATTAAAGTAGGAGCTCAGCTCTCTTTTAATGATCGCGGTCATCAGTCCTCACCTCCCTCGGTCAGTTTCAGGAAGCTCTCTTCGAGCGTCAGACCGCCCGGACGCATCATCAGGATGGGGCAGCCCGCCTTCGCGAGAGCGTTGAAGATACCGCGGCGTACGTCTCTGCCGCTTTCGTATTCGACGGTGTAGGTTTTGCCTTTTGCGGTGACGCGGGTCACGCCGTCGACGGAGCTGACGGCGTCGCGTACGGCGCTCGCGGAACCCTCCGCCTCGAGGATCAGTACGCCGCTGCCGCTGACGGCTTCGGATAATTCGTCGGTCTTCGCGTCGGCGACGATTTTGCCGTTGTTGATCATGACGATGCGGTCGCACACGGCGGAAACCTCGCTGAGCACATGGGACGAGAAGATGATGGTGTGCTTCTTGCCCAAGCTCTTGATCAGCTTGCGGATGTCGATGATCTGCTTGGGATCGAGACCGACGGTGGGCTCGTCGAGGATCAGCACGGGCGGGTTGCCCATCAGCGCTCCTGCCAAGCCTACGCGCTGGCGGTAGCCCTTCGACAGGTTGCGGATCACGCGTCCGGCGACGTCGGAAATCTTCACGACCTCCATGACCTCGCTGACATGCTCTTTCTTCGGCAGGCGTACCTTCTTCAGGTCAAAGACGAATTCAAGGTAGCGCTGCACGGTCATATCCTGATACAGCGGCGGCAGCTCGGGCAGATAGCCGATCTTCGCCTTTGCCGCCTTGGGGGTTTCGAGGATGTCGACGCCGTCGATCAGGACGTCGCCCGACGTCGCGCCCAGATACCCCGTGATGATGTTCATCGTGGTGCTTTTGCCAGCGCCGTTGGGACCCAGCAGACCGACGACCTCGCCGCTCTCGGCGGTGAAGCTGACGCCGTCGACCGCTTTCACGCCACCGTAGCGCTTGCACAGATTTTTCACTTCTATCATAGATTTATCTCCTTTGATACCGCAGGGAAAAGACGGAAAATCATTAGATTTCCGTCGGGAGGAGCAAGCCCCTTCCCTACAAGAGGTGAGATTGATACCTTAAGCCTTTTGTATCCCTGTACGGTATCCCATATTAAACCAATTTACATTATAGCACAGAGAATGGCATTAATCCAGTAAATTTATTGTAAATAATCTGTGATAAAAAACAGAACCACCCGCCAAACGGATGGTTCTGATAACAGTAATTTATTATATATGATCGACAGAATCGTTATCAGTGATAGATGTAGTAGGATCTGTCGTAGTTCTCGCCGAAGTTGTTCGCCCAGTACTCTCTGCCGTTGACCTGATAGCAGATCGCGTACTCAAAGCCCTCGCCGGAAGCCTCAGCGCCGCTGATCGGGAGATAGGTGGTCCATTTCTCGGTACCGTCGTCGTTCGAAGCGGAATAGTGCATGGGCTCATCGTGGCAGGTGTTCCAGCCGTCGGTGGTGTAGCGAACGAATACGTTCTTGTGATAAGCGTAGTTCTGGAGCAGAGCGTTGACCATGAAGCCCTGATAAGGATACTGATAGCCGAGCTTCTCGGAAACGATGTCAGCGCTGCCGATCACGTTGCCGTAGGTGTAATCCTTGCCGTTATTGTTATCCCAGTACGTCACGCCGTTCGCGACATACTTGATGCAGTATTTGGTGTTGTAGCTGGTGAAGTTGGCTTTCCAGATCTTGGAGCCGTCGTTGAGGATGGTGTAGAGCTCGGCTTCCTGATCGCGCCACTGCTGACCGTCCATGTAGTTATAGTGGACATAGACCTTCTGGTTTTTGCAGTCGTCTCTGGTCTGGATGTATACTTCATAGCTGGTAAAGCCGTACTTGGAGAAGTAGGGGCTCGCGCAGTAGACGCTGACTCTGTGGTTTGCGGAGATGGGAGCGGCGCCTGCCGAAACGGTTCCCGCGACACAGAAGATGCTGAGGATCATGACAAGTGTAAGTACAATAGAAGCGATTCTGGTAATGCTGCGTGTTTTCATAAGTAGTTCTCTCCTTTGTTATCGTTGGTATTGTGCTTGAACTGTTTTCAGTCTGTTTCTATCGGGGAAAACGGAGAATGTTTTCGGAGGAATTCTCATTTCTTTCCCTGACTGCAAATACATCATAGCAGACAAAAAACAGGAATTCAAGGAGTTTCTTCAATTTCGATTTACTTTCTATTTTTTGTTGATATACGACAGTTTAGAGGGCTTTAGATTGTTGATAATGCACAATAAAATTGCGTTTTTTCGCAGTGCGGTAAAAATCGGGCAGGATAAATTTTCGCCATTGTGCAAGATTTGACAGGCAGAAAGAATCGTGATCCGATTTGAATAAAAGACAAAAAACAGGAAGGGTTAAAATATCTGTAATTTGAACAGAACGAAGGTTGATAAGCATAAGTCTGTTGGAAGGATAAGAAAAGAGCAGGACAAACGCCCTGCTCCCCAAATTGAAACAATTATTATAAACCTAAAAGCTGTTTTTTCTTCGCGTCGAATTCTTCCTGAGTAATTGCGCCTATATCGAGTAATTCTTTGAATTTTCTGATTTCGTCGGCAACTGAAAAAGCTGCGGCGTTATTCTGCACAGGAGCCGGCTGATACTTTTGCTTCTTTATAGTATCAATTTGTTTCTTGACATAATTTGCAACTTCTTACATTTTTTCATTTGAAATAACGGATAAGTCATAAGTAAAAGAGTTTTCGTTAAAGAAATTGCTCTGGCGATTATTGCCTGAGGAAGAAGCTGTTTCAAACTGAATATAGCCGATTGTCAGTCCCGACGGTTTATACTGAATTCCTATACAATCGGAAAAGTAAATCGTTTTTTCACCATCTGTTGCATTATGGGTCAATACAGAGCCAAAAGTAACTTTTGTGTTTATGACGACTTTATCTTCGTAGATATCAATATGTCTGCCTCTTACACCATCAATAGAGTACACGTGATACTGCCCCTCGAACGGACCGACATGATTGTAACGAGAAATCGCCTTTTCTTTAGCCAGCTTATCTGTTTCTTGTTTATTTGAATCAATAAATCCATGAATTCAAGTAACAAGTTTGGTATCATCATTGTATCACGCCTATTCCGTTTTTCAATCCCTAAAAGCGCAAATGTATAATTTTTCTGACGGTAAGCCGACGCGGGGGATAGCGGAAGATAAAAGGGAGATATCCGCTTCTCCGTAGGGGCGACCAGTGGTCGCCCGCAGAATGACGGGCGTTTCATTGATCGAAAACGTGAGATAGGAGAAAAACGTTTCTGCCAAGCGGACGAGCAATGCTCGCCCCTATGGAAACGTTGGTTCTTTACCTTAAGTATATGATATAGCCACGCAGGGCCTTTTCGATGAAGTCGGAATCATCAAATCCGCTTCTACAACTAACGCAAAAAGGGACTCCAGACGGAGTCCCTTTCAGTCTGTAGAAAAAGCCATGTTTCGGCGAAAGTCGAAGCATGGCTTTAGCGTTTGGAAAAGGAATTCTAAAAAACATAAGCCGTAACGAAAGAAAATGCAAGAAAACAAGTCATGAGAGTGGTGTTTCCTGCTCTTTGCTTTCCATAGCGCCAGCTTTTTGAGATTCATGGCAGCAAACTTAAGCCTGACCCAGTTGGTAACTGCGTTCAAGCCTCTGTATGGAGTGTATCGCATGGCGTGCTTTTCTTTCGCGTCTGCGAATACTCGCTCGATCTTCTCTTTTCTCTCTTTATACAAGTCTGCATACTCAGGCGTTTGACGAACATCTTCGCAACGCTCTATGTATTCATACCAGATATGCTTGGTTACCGTCTTTACAAAATCCTTTGAAGCTGTGCACAAGTGCCTTGTAGGACAATTCTTACATATCTCGGGATCGCTCTTGTATTCTCTGTATCCTTCTCTGTTAGTCGTGCTGTAGTTCAGTATTTGGTATTCAGGACAAATAATGCAGTCATAGTATTCATCATAGACATACTCGTAATACGGATGGTTACCTTTCTTTGTCTGCGGTCTGGTATATGGCGTATTTAATGCTCTGCCGTCGTCAATTACTTTCTTTGCTATGTGGGGAGTTTTGTATGCTGCGTCTACTGTAACCGTCTTTACCTCAGGATGTTTCTCTACTACTTTGTCATACACATCGTCAAAAGCAACACTGTCATGTACGTTGCCGGGTGTTACTTCCGTTTCTAATACAAACCCGTTTTTGTCGCAGGCAGTATGCGCTTCATAAGCAAACTGCTTTTTGTGCTCGCCCTTTACAAACAATCCGCTTTCGGGATCGGTTGTGCTTTTGGTGACTTCTTTGGTTTTCTTCTTGGCTTCTTTCTTGCGCCTTTTCAGCTTTTTCTTTGAAGTGTTATCTCTTTTCTTTTTAGGCTTGTCGGGAGTATTGTTATCTTTGCCGATGTTATCTTCTTCCTTCAAAGGCTTTTTGCCGTGAGCTATCCTATCCTCGTTGATTTCTTCGAGAAGTTCGTCGGCATATCTTTTTGCCGCGACAGGTACTTCTTCCTTGATCTTTTTCTTGGTGTTGGCATTGGCTTTGATGTGTGTTCCGTCAATGAATACTGCTTCGGCGTTCAGATATCCGGCTTCTGCTACTTCATCCAGTATCCAGTAGAATACCTTGTCTACTGTTTCTTTGTTGAATCTTTTCCTGAAATTGTAGCTCAATGTGGAAAAGTGCGGCGTTTCATCATGCAAACTGTAACCCAAGAACCAACGGTAACATACATTTGCGCGGACTTCACTTGCCACACGTCTGAGTGACGGAATCCCGTACAGATGCTGAATGAGCACCATCTTGAACAAGATTACCGGATCAATACTCGGTCTGCCGTTATCCTCACAATACAGATCTTCTACAAATTCATATATCTTGCTGAAGTCTACCGCCGCCTCTATCTTTCGCAAAAGATGATCCTCCGGCACTAAATCCTCTAAGCACACAATCTCTACTAACATTCTGTTATTCACGTTCTTTTCCAACATTTCCATCACCGTATCTATTATACCATAGATACAACAAAAAGCCCAGCCTTAGCTGGACTTTTTCGACAGACTGGGGCGGCTGTATGCCGCCTTATTTTTTTTGCTAATTTTGCTTCATCCTTGTGCGGGTGAGTTTCTTTTTCAGTTCCTTCGGCTTGAAGGGGATGAGGGGGTAAAGGTAGCTTTTGCCGCTGATGGTCTTGTTGGTCGCGAGCAGGACGATCAGAATGACGATACCGATGATGAAGCCGACGAGATTGCCGATATAGGTCGCCGTCAGGAGAATGAAGCGCGCGTATTTCAGCGAGAAGCCGAGCTCATAGTTGGGCTGGCTGTAGTTGGCGATGGTGACGAAGGCGACGTAGAGGGTGGAGGCGGTGGTGAACCATCCCGCGTCCACCGCGAACTGGCTGAACGCGATCGCGCCGATGATGCCGATTGCCGAAGTCAGGGAGCTCGGGGTGTGGAGCGCCGCGAGGCGCAGACCGTCGATGCACAGCTCCATGATGATGAGCTGCCAGTAGATCGGCAGACTTGTCGGCTCAACCATCAATACGAATTGAAAGACCTGCGGGACGTGCTCTGGATTTTGCAGACACAGCAGCCACAGGGGCGTGAGCAGGACGGAGGCGATGGTGATCAGGTAACGCGTGATGCGGATATAGGTGCCGGTGATGGGCGGGAAGTAGTAGTCGTCCGCTTCTTCGAGGACGTCGAAGATGGACGTCGGGATCAGCAGCGCGGAGGGAGAGTTGTCCACGAGGATGACGATGTTGCCCTTAAGACAGACTGCCGCGGCGACGTCGGGACGCTCGGTGTATTTAATCTTCGGGAAGGGGTTGAGCCACTTCTTCTGATAGAGCGCTTCGATTAAACTTTGCTGATTCATGCTCAGGTTGGCGATATCGAGGTTTTTGATGCGGTCGGTGATATTCTTCAGCAGGGTATGGTCGACCTTGTTGTCCATATAGCAGATGATGACGTCGCTTTTGCTCTCGCGTCCGACGGTCATCGCCTTGGTGACGAAGTTCGCGGAGCGGATACGGCGGCGGATCAGCGCGGAGTTGAAGATGACGGTCTCGACAAAGCCGTCCTTGCTGCCGCGCAGTACCTTGTCGTCCTCGGGCTCGGAGGTGGAGCGCTGAGGATAGGTGCGCATGTCGAAGGCGATCGCGGCGGTGAAGCCCTCGGCGATCAGGCAGGGGATGCCGCTGAGGACGTTTTTGACGACCTCGTCGGGCTGATCGACGATGCTGATCTCGACGTAGGGCACGCAGTGGCGGCAGAATTCCTCGACAGAGCTGAGGTATTCGGGGCGGGTGCTGCTGTAAAAGAATTCCATCAGCTTTTCCATGATATCGTCCTTGATCAGTCCGTTGATGTAGAAGATGACGGCTTTTTTGCCGGAGATGACGATGTTGCGCTCGATGATGTCGAAGCAGTCGCCGCACCGCAGGAGATGCGCGAGGGTGCGGCGGTTGGTTTCATAGGATGAGGTGAACATGGGATCGGTCCTTTCAGAATCATTCAGGCCCCCTTTCCTAAGGGGGCTGGCATCGGACGCTTGCGGACGATGCCCGGGGGTTGCTCGATCATATAACGTTTTCCAGCCGCTTCGCGGCAACCCTCCGCCCCTTCGGGGCACCTCCCTTAGGGAAGGGAGGCTTTTTCGTTATCAGCGAAACATTTTTAATTATTTTTTTCGGAGTTGCATAAATTTATGCAACTTTTTTTATTATCTCGGCATAGGTGGGAGATGAAAGATCGTGAAAACGGTTCTTATCTCCGTTAACTCAGTATGAGGAAAGGAAGGAAACAGTGAAGCCGAGAGAAAAAGAATTCTGCCGTTTGATGACGGTGTATGCCGATCCGATCCGGGCGGCGCGGGAGGCGGGATATAAAGAGCCGGAAAAGGCTTGGTCCGAGCTTTCCGCGCGCGAGGAGATCGCCGGTGAGATCCGCCGCCGGTGCGAGAATATCCGCTCGATATACGAGAGTACCGCTGTCAGCGGTTTATATGGGCTCGCCTACGGCGGCGTGAGCGACGCGCTGACGTTCATCAATCGGGAGATCATCCGCGAGGAGGATCTCAGAGCGCTCGACCTGAGAAACGTATCGGAGATCAAGCGCACCGACAAGGGCGTCGAGATCAAATTCTGCGACAGGATGAAAGCGGTCGACAAGCTGCAGGAGCTTTTGGGGGCTTCTGCGGAAAGCGCGGGTGGCTCGGGACTTCTGGACGCGATACTGCTGTCTGCCGAAGCGCTCGGCAATCGCGGAGGAAGTGAATCCGATGCAGTATAAGCCGCTGTCGGAAAAACAGCTTCGGGCGATGTTCTGGTGGGCGAAGGGTTCGGGTACCGAACACTATGACGCCGTGATTTGTGACGGCGCGGTGCGCTCGGGCAAGACCTTTTCGCTCTCGCTGTCCTTTGTGATGTGGGCGAGCTTACGCTTTGACGGCGCGCTGCTGGGCTTTTGCGGCAAGACGATCACGGCGCTGCGGCGCAACGTGATCATACCCCTCCTGCCTTGCCTGAAAGAGCTCGGCTTCGACGTGCGCGAGAACGTCAGCAGTAACCGTCTGCATATCCGCTATCAGAAGCATGAAAACACCTTTTTTCTGTTCTCGGGAAAGGACGAAGGCTCCGCTTCGCTGATACAGGGCGTTACCCTGTCGGGTATCCTGTTCGACGAGGTAGCGCTGATGCCGCGCTCCTTTGTGGAGCAGGCGCTGGCGCGATGTTCGGTCAGCGGTTCAAGGTTCTTCTTTAACTGTAATCCCGAGTACCCCTCACACTGGTTTTATCGGGAATGGATCAAAAACAGGGAACGCAAAAACGCCTTGTATATCCATTTCCGCATGCGGGACAACCCATCTCTGAGCGAGAAGATGCTCCGGCGATATGAGAGCCTGTACACGGGCGCGTTTTACCGCCGCTTTGTCGAGGGAGAATGGGTGAGCGTCTCGGGCGCTGTCTATCCCTTTATGGGCGACAGCGGTATGTTCATCCCGCCTCCGAACGGCTCCTGTGAGGAATACTGTGTCTCCTGCGATTACGGCACGGTGAATCCTGCGTCGATGGGTCTGTGGGGGCGAAAAGGCGATATCTGGTATCGCCTGCGTGAGAGTTATTATGACGCGCGCAAGGAAGGCAGAAGCAAAACAGATGAGGAACATTATGATTCTTTAAAGGAATTATTGGGTGAGCTTATGCCAGCCGCGGTGATCGTCGATCCGTCAGCCGCCAGCTTTATCGAGGTGATCGAGCGACACGGGCGCTATCCTGTCGTCAGAGCGGACAACAACGTCATCGACGGGATCCGCAGGACAAGTCAGGCGCTCCGGGACGGCGAGATCGTGATCTGCGACACCTGCGCCGACGCCATCCGCGAGTTTTCGCTCTATCGCTGGGACGAGAACAAGCCGATGGACACGGTGATCAAGCGCGACGACCACGCGATGGATGACATACGCTATTTTGTCAGTTATATAAAGGCGAGAGAGGAAAAACTCGGCTTTGCCTTTATTGATCGACATCAAGATCGAGGTTGTTGATATGATCCCGAAAAGTAGGGGAGGGGCTTGCTCCTCCCGTTATGAATCGGGTTTGGGCACAGCCCTCCTATATTCATATTCCTCGATCCGATAAACAGGAGGTATATCTTGCGATTATTTTCAAAAAGAAAGAGCCCCCGAGTGCCCGAGGTGCAGACCTGCACCACAGCGGACAGGGGCATTATCCCTCCGTTACACAACTTGGACAACCCTGCTGAGTTTCGTCTTTACCGCGAGCTGAGAGAAAAGGTCCCGGTCATCGACGCAGCGATCATGAAGCTTGTGCGGCTGCTGGGAGAATTCAGGATCGTTTGCGCGGATGATCAGGCGCAGAAGGCGATGGATGAATTTGTGTCAAGGGTCCCGGTCGGCGGCGTGTCGACGGGACTGTATATGTTCATCTGTACCTATTTCGATCAGCTGCTGACTTGCGGCAAGGCAGTGGGCGAGATCGCGGTCTATGAGGACGGCGGTATCGCGGCGCTGTATAACGCTCCCGCCGACGCCGTGACGCTGTGTGCGGGTGATAACCTTGTAGACGCGAGGATGGTTCACAGCGGCGTCGGAAAGAAGGAGATCGAACATCCTGAACGCATCTGCGTGACCCTGCTGAATCCTCAGCCGGGAACCCTGCGCGGCACATCCATCCTCAGCGGCCTGCCTTTCGTCAGCGATCTGCTGATGAAGATATTCCGTTGTGTGGGGCAGAACTTTGAGCGCGCGGGCAACGTGCGCTTCGCCGTGACCTATAACCCTCCCGCGGGCGCGGGGGCTGTCAACGCGCGTCAGCGCGTCAAAGAGATCGCCGAGCAGTGGAGCAGCGCGATGCGCGACAAAAGCAGGGTATGCGACTTTGTATCTGTTGGCGACGTGAACATCCGCGCGATCGGCGCGGACAGTCAGATCCTCGACTGCGATGTTCCGATCCGCCACGTGCTCGAACAGATCGTTGCAAAGCTCTCTGTCCCGCCGTTCCTTTTGGGGCTGTCTTGGTCCTCGACCGAGCGGATGTCCTCCCAGCAGGCGGATATCCTGACCTCGGAACTGGAGCATTACCGCTTTTTGCTGACGCCCGTGATCGAAAAGATCGCGCGGGCGTATCTGAACGCGGAACGGCTCGATCCAAGGGTAACGGTCGAATGGAGCAATATCAGCTTACAGGATGAGACAGAGCTGGCGGCGGCGCGTCTGGATAACGCGCGAGCGATGCAGCTCGAGCAGAGTATGGAGGTGAACGGATGAAATACGGACAGGTGATCAAGGGCGTCAAGCCCGATGATATCACAAAGGAAATGGAACTGGTCAATCGCTATTCCCGTCGCGAGCTCACTGAGGATGAAGTGTATCTTTTTTCGGTCGTGCTGTGCGACAACGATATCGACCGCGACTATGAACGCTTTACGGTGGAGTCGCTCTTTGCGCTTGAAAAGCTCTTTGTCGGCAGGACCGGTATCATTGACCACGATCCGACCGCAAAGAATCAGAAGGCGCGGATCATTTCCTGCAAGGTCGAGAGCACGGAAGGCAAACGTACCGCCAACGGCGATCAGCTCTTCCGCCTGACAGCAAGGGCGTATATACGCCGTACACCGGGAAACGCCGAACTGATCGAGGCGATCGAAGCCGGTATCGTCAAGGAGGTTTCCGTGGGCTGCAGCGTAGGGCGTACGGTATGCTCGATCTGCCGCAGCGATATCCACTCGCCGCTTTGCAGCCATCAAAAGGGCAGAGTCTACGATGGCGAACTGTGCTTCGGCGAGCTGTGCGAACCGAAGGACGCGTATGAATTCAGCTTTGTCGCGGTGCCGGCTCAGCGCGCGGCAGGTGTAACGAAAGGATATGAAAAGAAAGATATGAACGATATTTGTAAATCTCTTGCGGGAGATCACGAAGTCACATTGACCAAGGATGAGGCGACGAGCCTTAAAGCATATATCGAGCGCCTGGAGAGCGAGGGCGAATACGCGAAGGCGTATCGCGAGGAGCTGACCGATCGGCTCAGAACCGCTCTCAGAGAAAAGGGCGTCGAGCTCGATTATGTCGTCGAGAATTGTATTCTCAAAAAGCTCAGCGTGCATGAGGCACAGGCGCTTATCAAGGCGCTCAGCCGCAAAGAGCGCAAGGTGATCACACAGCTGGGCGAAAACAAAGCCGATGAAGCGATCGGCAACACCGAATTCAGAATTTAACGGAGGCAGGAATGGATATTAAGTTTAACGGATATATGGAAAACGTTCTGACGCTGGAATGCACGAGCACCGTTGAAGCGGGCGATCTCGTCAAGATGTCAGCGTCCGGCAAGGTGACGAAGGCGAGCGCTAACGATACCTTTGTCGGCGTTTGCGTCAGCGCCTGCGGCGATTACGCCGCCGTACAGCTCAACGGCTATGTCGAGACGGCAAAGTCCGGCACAGTGAACGTCGGCTACAACAAGCTCGTTGCCGCTTCTTCCGGCGTGAAGACCGCCGAGAGCGGCGTCGACAGACTGGTCATCTACAGCGACGAGACAACCGTCGGCTTTATTCTGTAAGAGGAGGGATATGATGGCAGCATTTGAAAAGATCAATTTGGAAAAAGGCATGTATCAGACAGGCAGAAGCCTGACCGAGATCCTCGAGGAGATGGATCCCAGCGAGAATTACAAGGGTTCTGCTCTCGAGGGACTGGACGCGTTCTCGCGTCAGCTCAAGCGCTTTGATATCAAAGTCAGCGGCAAGGGCTCCGATACCATCGAGAAGTTCTTCGCGACTTCCAACTCGGCGGCGCTCTTCCCCGAGTATGTCAGCCGCGCGGTCAACGCCGGCATCGAGGAAGCGAATATGCTGGACGACGTCGTCGCGACCGTTACCAAGATCGACGGCATGGATTACCGCTCCTGCACCTCGAGCATGACCGACGATGACAAGAGCCTCAAGCGCGTCGCGGAGGGCGCTTTCATCCCGGTCACCGAGATCAAGACCAGCGACAATCTCGTGCATCTGCACAAGCGCGGTCGTATGCTCGTCGCGAGCTACGAGGCGATCCGCTTTCAGCGCATCGACCTCTTTACCGTGACTCTCAAGCAGATCGGCGCGTATATCGCCCGTTCTCAGATGGCTGACGCGGTGGACGTCATCCTCAACGGCGACGGCAACAACAACGCCTGCGCGAGCGTCAGCCCCGCTTCCTCCGGCAGCCTTAGCTACGCCGATCTCATCAGCATGTGGAGCGCTCTGTCTCCCTTTGAGCTGAACACTGTGCTGGCTTCCACCAACGCGATGACAGCCTTGCTGACCATGACGGAGATGAAGGACGCGGTCGCGGGTCTGAACTTCCAGGGCAGCGGCAAGATGATCACGCCTCTGGGCGCGAACCTGATCCACACCACCGCGCTGAGCGGCAATAATATCATCGGTCTGGACAAGAACTGCGCGCTCGAGATGGTCGTCGCGGGCGACGTCGCCGTCGACTACGATAAGCTCATCGACCGTCAGCTCGAGAAGGCTTCGATCAGCTGTATCGCGGGCTTCGCGAAGATCTACAACGGCGCGGCGAAAAAGCTGACTTACTAAGGAGGTCGTGACACTTGCGCTTGAATAAGATCATCGAACGATTTTCGCTGGTGTCGGGCTTTGAGATGAAGGATGTGTCGCGTTATCTGCCGATCATCGCGGACTGTAAGGCGTACTTTGAAAGCCTGCTCCCCGAGCTGAACGAGAACGATCTGCGCCGCGCGGAATACGCCTGCGCCGTTTACGCGTTCTACCGTATCAGTCAGCTGGGAAGGCTGGACGATCTGAAATCGTTCAAGGTCGGCGACGTGCAGATGAACGTCGAGGCGATCGGCGAGGCGGCGAAAAAGCTGTGGGAAGCAGAACGTGAGAACATATCCGATATTTTGGATATCAGCGGTGATTTTGCTTTCAGGAGCGTGCGCGTATGAGAATGACGAATTATCTCGACCGCGCACTGAAGAAATTCGGCAACACCGTGCGTATCCGCCGCGGCGGCAGGACAGAGGTCTTTAAGGCCTTTGTCCAGCCGCTCAGGCGGCGACACAGGCTGTATATCAACGACAGGTATATCCCTGCCGGCTATTTCGATAACCGCTATCTGCTGTATATCGGACCCGGCGACCGTCCGCTCGAGGACGGGATGCGCGTCGTGTGCAGAGGTACGGCATACACGGTGGTGACGGCGGAGATCTTCGCGGCGCACGACGAGGATATCTATGTATGGGCGATCCTGATGCCCGTATGCAAGGGTAAGGAGGATTATTATGACCTCATCGACAGAGAATCGGATTGACGAATGGATCGCCCGCGTGAAGCAGCGCGGCGCGATGCGCGCCTTCGCGTTCATCCCGGGCTATCCGGCACATAAAACGCCTAATCCTATCACAAAATATACGGTAGCCGTGACCGACAGCAAACAGAAGATCAGCCGCTTTTTTATCGGCGATCGCGTCGGCTCAAATACGAAAGGACGGCTGTATGAGGTCGAGCTGACGCTGAGGGTCTACGCGCCAGAGAACAGCTCCGGTTCATCGCTCCTGCGCGCGGGCGCTCTGCTGATGGACGCATTTGAAGCCGAGGATATCGACAGAGCGATTTATTCGCTGTCGCTGTCGGGCGTCGGCTTCGACACCGCCTCCCGCACCGAATACCGCGATGTGATCGCGCGGCTGGATTTCGTGGAAAAGGAGGCGGCGGTATGAACGAACTGAGAATCGTCAGGGGAACCGATATCTGTCTCTATGCGGATGATGAGCCGCTCTTCGGCGTCACGTCGTTCACTGCGGAGGAGAAGCCGCTTTTCCATGAGGTGTACGAATATCTGGATTCAAAGCCGTGTGACCGCATCCCGCAGGGGACGAAATATGAGATCCGTATCGGCATGATGTCGCTGTTCGATCATCAGCTCCCCGTCGTGGAGGAATTCACTTTGCGGCTGACAGACGGCGATGTGACCTATTGTTACGAAAATTGCCGCGTCGTCGGGCGCAGAACCAAGACGGAAGGCAGCGGTATGGCGACGGAGGAATTCACCGTCAAGGCGAATCAAATGGAAAAGCAGGTGGCAGAGGATGAATGAGAATATGAAGACACAGGAGATCGCATACGACAGCGAAGAGCTATCACGGGAGCTGGAGCGCGACGCGCGCCGATATAATCAGGCTTTTACGGAGGAAGAGGAGGTCAGGCTGATATGAGATTCGCACCGATGCGTTTTGACGGGATGAGCCTGCGCCACAATCCCGAAAAGCTGCATATCAGCGGCAGCGATCATGTGAAGGAATATCGTTCCCCCTGCTGTGAAGCGGACAGCGTCAGCCTCGGCAGAGAGCTGAAGCGTATCGCCGGAGAAGGCGAATTCTGCGGCGCGGACTGTATCGAACAGTATCGCGCATTGGAAAAGATGCAGATCAAAGCAAAGAGAGCGAAGTTAGCCCTGCCGCATATGCAGCCGATGTACGCCTATCTCAAGGAACTGGAGCTGACGGCAAAGCCGATGGATAACGTGCTTTCCTATCGTTTTGTATTCGTTGAGGCGCAGAGTCCGCGTCCCGAGGCTCAGGGTACGGAATATTATCTGACAGTGTCCGAGGGCGAAAACCTGTGGGATATTTCCTATGAATACGGCGTGCCGATCGAGCGCTTGGTCGCGCTGAATCCGCATATCCCGCTGATCGGAGAGCTGAGCGGGGGAGAAAGGGTGCGATTATGCTGAGATGTGTTTTGCGCGATGTGAAAGGAAAAGAATTCTCTTTACCGGAATTGCTCTCGCTGCAGGTGAATATCGACGAGGGCGTGCCTGCCGATTCGCTGTACGCGACTTTTGTGAACACGCCGACGGAGCAATTGGTCGGAATCACGCTTTATGACGACGATACGCCGCTGTTTATCGGTATCGTAGATGAAGAAGAGCGACAGCGCGATCAGAAGGGAGAATTCCTCAAGATATCCGCGCGCTCCTTGGCGGCGCATTTGCTGGATAACGAGGCGGCTCCCTGTGCGTACGATCATCCGTCGCTCGGGCTGATATACGAGCGATATGCGAAGCCCTACGGGATCGAGCTGTATGAGAGCGGCGCCGCTGTCTTCTTCGGCGAGCAAAGCGTGACAAAGGGCTCTTCCTGCTGGCGGGTGCTGAAGAACTTTTGCACGGCGTGTTATTCCGCTGTGCCGCGCGTCAGCTCGGTCGGCGTTTTGTATCCCAAGGGGATCCAAAATGACGGAGAGATCGCTTTCGGCAGCGAGGGGATCCGCTATACCGCGATCCGCGAGGTGCAGAAGCGCTGTGAAGAGATTTCGACGGTGTATGTCAAAGCGTCGAACGCGGATACCTATTCGCTGCCGATCGTGAATCCGCAGGCGGCGGAGCGCGGCGTCAGACGCGTGCGCTATCTGAACGCCATGCTGACCGAAAGTCCGATGCGATGTGCGGACGCGATGATCAGAAACGGCGAAAAGAAAGCCTATGAGGTTCACCTGAGCTGTTCTTCCTGCATGCTCGGGAAGGAAGGATACCGCGCCGTACTGAAGGATGAAGCGCTCGGGGATCGGAATGATCTGTATATCAGCGCCGTCCATTATCGGATGACGAAGGACGGCGAAACAAGCAACATAACGCTTAAGAGGAGGCAGGATGATGTGGATCAATGAATATATGACCGGACGCTCGGGCAAAACGAACGTCGCGGCGGCGGGTGAGATCCTGACCGCGAACAACGGCCGCGTAGCCGTCGGCTCGAACAGGAACTATAACGCGCTGCCGGTGATCGCGCCCGCGGGCGTCGCATATGTACCGGCGGCGGGGACTTCGACGATGGTGTTGGAGGGCGCGGGCGGCACGGTATGCCTGGGCGTGATCGCCGCGCCGCCCGAGCCGCTCGAAGCGGGAGAACTGATGCTGTATTCCGCCGGCGGCGCCAGCATCGTACTGAAAAACAATGGCAAAGTGCTGATCAACGGCAGGGAGGTGTCCTGATGGACGTTAAGGTTTCCGACGGCGATATCGCTATGGTGGCTTCGGGCGATTACCGGTATATCACCGGTATCGAAGAGGCGGTACAAAGGGTACGCATCTCCGCGCTGACGTTCAAGGGCGACTTTATCTATGACAGGGAGCTGGGGACGGATTACAGCGGACTCAGCGCCGATGACGACATGCTGTGCGAAAAGCTGGAGCTGCTGCTTAAGGAAAGCTGCGTCGATATCCATGATACGACCGTCGAGGTAGCGTCGTGCGACAGCGAAAGCTTGATCGCGGTGCTGAAGATCACCTTCAGGAACCGCGAAACGACTACGGAGGTGAATTTATCTGGAATCATACAATGAGATTTTGAACCGTATGCTTGATACATATGAGGCGGAAAGCGGGTTCCGTCCGACCAACGAGTCGGATATTATGCTCCGACTGCGTGTGCTGGCGGGCGAGATCTATCAGGAGCGTGTGTACGCGCAGTACATTATGCAGCAGATGTTTCCGTCTACTGCGGCGGGAGAGTATCTGGACGCGCACGCGGCGCAGCGCGGTCTGACCCGCAAAAACGGGACGAAGGCTGTCGGCAGTCTTTATTTTACAGCTGCTGACGTCGACCACGATAATATCCTGATCCCCGCAGGGACGGAGGCGTGCACAACGGACGGTACGCTTCGCTTTGTGACAGTTCGCGATACCGTTCTGCCGTCGACGTCCAATGCCGTATATGCGGACGCTGAGGCGGCGCAGGTCGGAAGCGCCTATAACGTTCGCTACAACACGATCGGCATTATGGTGACGCCGGTGGTGGGGATCGCTTCCGTAAAAAACAACGCGAGCTTTAACGGCGGAACGAATGAAGAGAGCGATGAGATGCTCAGGGAAAGAGTCCTCGACAGCTATCGGAATATCGTCAACGGCGCCAACGCGGCGTATTACCGCTCAGTGGCGATGTCGGTGGACGGCGTGTATTCCGCGTCCGCGGTCGGCTGCGCGCGCGGCGCCGGAACCGTCGACGTCTACGCCTGTGCCAGAGGCGCGACACTGTCCTCGGCTAAGATCGCCGAGATCCAGGCGCTGCTGGATGAAAAACGCGAGGTGAACGTCGACGTCAGAGCGGTCAGCCCGACAGCGATGAATATCAATCTTTATATCCGCCTGACAGCTGCAGAGGGTTATGATTTCAATACGGTAGCGGCGAACGTCCGCGCGGCGGTTATCGATTATATCAACGGCCTCGGGATCGGAAACGACATGTATCTGAGCAAGGTCGGCGAGGTGATCTATCACATCGAAGGCGTAGCGGATTATAAATTCGTCGAAAGCTACGGTTCGGACAGAGAGGTGCCGTCGGATCGCTTTGCGAAGGCGAATACCATCACGGTGAGGGATGAATGATGACGGTATCGGAGCGATTGAATCATTACCTTTCGCCGGTCGGGATCTACCAAATCGGATCGGATGCGCTGAGTTGGGAGCTTACTGCCTATGCTGTCGAGCTGGAACGGCTGTATGCCGATCTCGGCACCTTGTTCCGCGAACGATTCATCACGACCGCCGAAGGTATCGGACTTAAGGCGTTTGAAGAGCTGTTCGGACCCGAGAGGACTGGCGAAAGCACACAGGATCGCAGAGAAAAGCTCCTGCTGCGTCTGAATCTGGGCGGCGGCGACTTTACGCCCGCGGGGATCCGCAGGGCGCTGGACAGCTTCGGTCTGGAATATACGCTCAGCGAGTTCCCGACGATCGGAAAGATGACGGTGACCGCGACGACGGATTATTCGCAGCCGCAGCAGGCTTGGATCAGGCGGGAGGTCGAAAAGATCATTCCCGCTCATATCGAATTCCAGCTGACGTTCAACACCATGACATGGGCGCAGTGGGACGCTCTCGACAGGACCTTTGCCGCAATCGACAACGAAGATTTGACTTGGCGTCAGATCGATAACCGCACACAGTAAATGAAAGAAGGATCTTTATGGCAACCAGTAACTATACACCGAATCTGCACCTGAGCGCATGGGCGGACGGCGACAGACCGAAGCGCGCGGATTTTGTATCCGATAACAATATCATCGACACACAGCTGGGCGGTCACATCGCCGACGCCGGTATCCATGTGACGGCGCAGGAAAAGGCTAAGATATCGGAGCCTTTTACTACCGCTCTGTATTCCGGCTCGGGCGAGAGCTCGCGCGCGATCAGTCTCGGCTTTCAGCCGAAGATGGTATTCGTCTACAAGCGCGGCGTACCGTTCGTCACGTACAGCGGCGGAGTCAACAACGTCAACGCCGCGTGCGGCTGTTACGGCAACGGCGCGAGCGTGGGGATCAGCATCACCTCGACCGGGGTGAATGTATCCCAGTCGGCGCAGGCGTCGGACGGGGTCAAGGTGTGTCTGAACGAAAGCGGCTGTCAGTATACGATCGTCGCGTTCAAGTAATTTGATACAAATTAAAAAAGCCCTTTTGAGCGTTTGAACTGCCCCAAATTGTACGGACAGCACAAAAAAGCCCCCTAAAGGCAGAATATTAAGATTTAAGCAACATACTGACGTCGGTATTCGATCGGCGTCAGTTTTGTTTTGAGTTGAATCCGTTGGTTGTTGTAAAAGTAGA
>JAFRDE010000057.1 GCA_017403985.1 Ruminococcus sp.
ACCATGGTGCGCAGGCCGATGTAGGTGTTGTCGCGCAGCTGGTCGGCCTCGGCTATCTGCTCCGTCAGCGGGCTGCGCGTGATGGTGCGGTAGGCCTCGTCCTCGGCCTGTACGGCGGCCACCAGAGCGGTGTTCTGACTGACGATCATTGCCGGGCAGTCCTGCCCCAGTTCGGTCACGATGAGCGTCTGGACGCGCTCCTGAAACCGCTGCATCCACGAGAGGTGGGCGGCGTGGGGAGCGTGGCTCGCCTTGTTGATAAAGGCGTTGATTTGATGAAATCTTGTTGTTGCCATATTGTTTTACGTTTAATTTTGATTTTTATTTTAACATATAATTACCATTAATTGCCCATTAATTATCATTAATGAAAAATTGCCACTTCGTTCTCGCTGTCGCTCGCGAGCCCTTCGGCCTTCGTGTTCAATTCGTGGTAATTCGTGTTAGAAAAACTTATACGAATCCCGATTTCCGTGGCGTAAATCCGAGTTTCGAGCCTCGGGCGGTGCTTCACCGCAGCGGAAGAGCAAGCTTTTTGCCTCGAAATGCCGATTTCCGCATCGGAAGAGCAAGCTTTTTGCCCCGAAATGCCGATTTCCGCATCGGAAGAGCAAGCTTTTTGCCTCGAAATGCCGATTTCCGCATCGGAAGAGCAAGTTTTTTGCCCCGAAATGCCGATTTCCGCATCGGAAGAGCCGTTTTTTTGCCTCGGGCAGAGCTTTTCCGCATCGGAAGAGCCATTTTTTTGCCTCGGGCTGAGCTTCTCCGCCCCGTAGGAGCACTCCGTTCTCGCCATCGTCGTCATCGTTCACGTCGTTTTTTCTCGTTTCCTACACATTATATATATATACGCGCGCGAGGGGTTAGTTGCTCGGCTGGTAAGTGTACGGGCTGGTTGCCAGATAGGTGTCGCCGCCGTTCACGGCAGCATTGTTCTCCCAATACTTCGTGCTGCCGATGGTCACCGTGCCGCATGATGCTTTATCGCCGTTGCCCTTGCCGATGCTGTAGGGAGCATCCGCGCCCTTCGTGGCGGTCACCTTGGTCACGGTGTTGGCAATCGTGATGTCACCGCAGACAGCTGGATTGGATGAACTTTTACCAGTACCGATACCGGCAGCGTAGTTGCCACCTTTAGCAGTTATCGTTCCGCCCGTGATGATGATGTCGCCACAAGTTGCTTTAGCATTATCGGAGCCGATGCCAGAGCCATTGTTGCCACCCTGTGCGGTGATGACGCCGCCCTCAATCCTGATATTGCCGCAGGTTTTGTCGGTATTCTTATAACCACCGCCGATGCCCGCGCAGAAATTTCCGCTCGTGACGTTCAGCACGCCCGTGGAGCCCTGTATGGTCAGCGTCGTATTAGCGTCGCCAATCGAGAGGGCGGGATATGAGTTACCCGTGCCGGTCAGCGTGTTCGTCGAGCCGTCCTTCAGGATGATGGTGGCGTCGCCCGCGCACTTGATGCAGTAGAGGCTTGAGCTGATGTTCACGCCGTCGAGCGTCACCGTGGCGCCGGCGGCGATGGTCACTTTGTAGGTTGATGTCTCACCCGTCAGCACGTCGCCATTCTGCGCCTCGTAGTCGGCCGCGAGCGTCGACAGGTCAACGCTGTTGCCAGCCGCCGCCGCGTCGCTTGTAGCCTTCACGCCCTTCACCTTCAGTCGTCCG
>JAFRDE010000058.1 GCA_017403985.1 Ruminococcus sp.
CTGAACAAAGAGACTGTGGTTAGAGCCTTTCTGTTACCGTCTTGCGGTAGGAGGTGCAAACTAATCCACAGTATCTTAAACAGTATAGCATACAGTCCTTGGAGAGGGACTCTAATAACTACTACTCTATAATACAAGGAGATACAATCATGAAATATATGAGAACGATCGGTATGATCTGCCTGTTTGTCGGCATTGCGGTACAGGTGCTTTGGGGCTTCCTCGGCAACGCATGGGGAATCAGCTGGATCGCGTCCTTTGTCGGCGTTATGCTGATGTGCATTTTCAATGTGATTGCCAAATGCGACGAGAAGAATAAAAAGAATAACGACAAATAATAAAGGAGTATCATAGGACATTATGATGAAATCTATCATAAACAAAGCGGTCTTAATGATTTGCGCATTAGTGCTGATTGTTTCCTTAGCAGCCTGCGGTGCAAAAGACAACGCTGAGGAAACAACCGCCCCGACTGAAGCGGCGGAAACATCATCAGCCACCGAAACTTCTGCGCCTGCCGCAACCGACGCTGCTGTTATCGAAACAGAAGCTGAGGTCTCTGCCGAAACCGGTCTTGTCGGTTCTTGGGATTATGCCGAGCTGAGCGGTATGGTTTATACCTTTAACGCGGACGGCTCCGGTTCATACGATATGTTCGGAGAGGTCATGAAGTTCACTTATGAAGCCGACGGTTCCACCTTGAAGATCACATATATCGATGAAGGCGTTGACGCGGCGACGGAGCTCGAATACGCAATTGACGGCGACACCTTAAACGTAAAAGACTCACTGGGAAACGATACGATCTATAAAAGGAAATAGTCATGGATAAAGCGAAACAACACAACAGACTTTTTATGATCCTCAACTGTCTGGCACTGGGGATCATCGCGATGAACCTGACCGCTCCCGTGCACGAGGCAACCCATCTGCTGACGCAGATGATCGCTGGCGCCAAACCGGTGCTGCTTGCTTTCGGCTGTGCCGATACGGTCAACCCGACCGCAAATATCGACAACGTCTTCTGGAAAATCATGTACGCGGGCTCTGCCGCGCTGATGAACATCGTTATCGGCTTCATCCTGCTGATCATTCTCAAGAAGTGCAAACTCGGACCGCTGAGCAGACCGCTCGTTCTGCTGATGACCCTGATGCATTTCAGCATGGGTTTCGGCTACTTCCTGCGCGACGGCATTCTTTATCAGCCGGGCTCCGATAATCTCGGCGACTGGGCAAAGGTGCTTGAAAACTTCAACGGAAGTATCGTACTGCGGATCGCGATGCTGGTCGTCGGCTGTCTGGGCATCCTCTTTGTATTCTACATTGCGTGGCGGCAGGCGTATCACTTCATCAGCGACAACAACGATAAAAAGGAACGCAATCGCGTTGCTTCGGCGCTCTATCTTTTTCCGTATCTGTGTAATGCTGTTGTATTCACGCTGGTCGAGCTGCGCGGACCGGTTGCACAGGATAACATGGGATCTTTTCTTATCATCAGCCCGATCATCAATGTTTTCGGCATGATCGGCTTCTTCTGGGGCTATATGTTTGTTGCGCACATGGTAAAGCCGCGCAAGGATAACGTCTATTACTTCTCTCCCTGCGCCACAAAACAGCCGGTGCTGTGGATCGCTGCGGTCGCAGTCATTCTGTTCGACGTGTTCGTCCTCTGCCCGGGAATCTATTTCTGATTCAATCTCCTAATTATGGTCCTGATACCGCTCTGATGATATCCGAATTGGTTTGACCACATCAGAAAAGAAGCGGAAAGGGAAAAAGAGCAACAAACGGAAAACTCTGTCTGAAAGCTCCGACAAAAGAGCGTCAAACGGAGCAAAATCAGTCAATTGACCGTGTGGAATCGTCCTTGACACACTACGAACCAAAAGGTCGGGGGTTCGAGTCCCTTCCAGCGCGCCATACAAATAACGGGATACCCATTCGGGTATCCCGTTATTTGTTTTGACCCGTTAGCGTGGTGGAAGGGACTCGAAGGCGAGCGTACCGAGGATTAAGCGTCAGCGCAATCCGAAGGTAAAAACGCCATAGAATGGCGTTTTTAGCGAGAGCGTAGATCAGACTTCTGTCAGGAGGTGTCGCTCCGAAGACGAGGTAATCTGTTACCGAAAGAAGAAACGTACTTCCGGCGCGCCTTTTTTCAACCCGAAAACAGCTCTAAAAAACATCGAGAAA
>JAFRDE010000005.1 GCA_017403985.1 Ruminococcus sp.
CTTGATGGTCTGCAGGATGAGTTCCGAGCCGTTGACGTGGCACGCGGTGCCCTGGCACAGCATGATCAGGTACTTGCCGACCGGCTCAAAACGGAACTGGGTGTAGAACGTGCCCACGCCCATGATCTCGCTCGTCGCGATACCGGTCTTCTCCGAAATAAGCTCGATCGCTTCCTTCGGCAGATAGCCGTAGATATCCTGCGTGTGCTGCAGGATCGTGATAAGACTGCCCTTTACCGACGCATACTCGCTGAGTACGCCGTCGAGCAGGGCAAGGTCAACCGTTTTTTTGTCCATGATGTCCTCCGTGTTTATTGTAGCTTTATGGTGAATTGCACTGTTACCTTATATTTTACCGCAATCAGCGGGTTAATGCAATATAAAAAATCGGACATTTTTTCGAAATGATGTTTTTGTATAAAAAGGTCAAAAAACTCCAGTATTATTGATAATTAGCGTTGCAAATGTCATAGAAATATGCTATGATAAATTTGTATATCATAAGGTGTGAAAGGGAGTTTTCATTGCCCGATCACCATATCATTGAAACGGAGGGATTTGTATGTATTTGATTGCGAACGGCAGGCTTTTCACGCGAGATCCTCAGCGTCCCTATATCGAGAACGGCGGAGTCGTTACCGAGGGCGAAAAGATTATCGCCGTCGGAGAAGCCGCCGACCTGAGGGTAAAATATCCTCAGGCTGAATTCGTCGACGCGCACGGTCAGCTGATCATGCCCGCGTTCATCAACACCCATACCCATATCTATTCGGGCTTGGCGAGAGGACTTTCCATCAACGGATACAATCCCACCAACTTCTATGACATCCTTGACGGCATGTGGTGGAAGCTCGACCGCAACCTGACGCTGGAGGATACCAAGGCGAGTGCATACGCGACCTACCTCGAATGCATACGCAACGGCGTGACTACCGTCTTCGATCATCACGCCAGCTTTAAGGAAATCCCGGGCTCATTGTTCGCGATCGCTGACTGCGCCAAGGAAATGGGCATCCGCTCCTGCCTGTGCTATGAGGTCTCCGACCGCGACGGCGAAGCAAAGTGTGATGAAGCGATCAAAGAAAACGCCGATTTCATCACATGGTGTCAGGAGAAAAAGGACCCGATGCTGAACGCGATGTTCGGCATGCACGCGCTGTTCACGATCTCGGACAAGACCTTTGAAAAATGCGTCAAGGCGAACGACGGCAGGACGGGCTATCATATCCATATCTGTGAGGGACTGAACGACGTTGTCGACAGCCGCGACAATTACCATATGCTCCCGGTCGACAGACTGGTAAAGTGGGGCATCCTCGGCGAGAAAACAATCCTCGGTCACTGCATCCACCTGACCGATCCCGAGATCGATACGATCGCGGCGTCGAATACGATGGTCGTCAATAATCCCGAAAGCAACATGGGCAACGCTGTCGGATGCTCGCCGGTGCTGAAGATGTTCGCAAAGGGTATTTTGCTCGGACTGGGCACCGACGCCTATACTCACGATATGCTCGAGAGCCTCAAGGTTGCGCTGACCATCCAGCGCCATAACGCGGGGATGCCGAACGTGGGCTGGAACGAGGTCACGACCATGCTCTTCCAAAATAACGCCAAGATGGCGGCGAAGTACTTCGATATCCCGCTCGGCGTAATCAAAGAGGGCGCGGCGGCGGATATCATTGTGATGGATTATACGCCGTTCACACCGCTGAACGAGAACAACCTCGACGGGCATATGATCTTCGGCATGAACGGCAGACAGTGCCGCACCACGATGGCGAACGGCAGACTGCTGTATAAGGACAGACAGTTTGTCGATATCGATGAAGAAAAGCTCAGCGCGGAGATATTCGCGACGGCTGAAAAACTGTGGGGAAGAGTAAACGGATAAAATTCGCTGTCATTGCGAGCCCTTTAGGGCGTGGCAATCCCACAAAGAGGAGCAGGACATTTATTACAAAACGTTATTATCGACAAGGGGATTCCCACGGAGATAAATCCCCTCGGAATGACTTTGATACTATGAGGGAAAGACTATGAGTGAAAAAATGGTACCGCTGAGCATACATGAACTGCTCAGCCGCATGACGAAAGAATACGCAAAATATGAGAGAGCCTTCACGGTGCAGGAAGGCTATATGAACTCCCGCTATGACCGCTGGCTGGAAAAACACGCGGACAGCTTCAGCGAGGAGGATATGAAGGAGCTTCACAGCGAGGGCAAATACCTGCCGATCTTCGGCGAGAAGCTGGAGGTCCCCCTGGGACCCGCCGCAGGTCCGCACACCCAGATGGCGCAGAACATTATCTCCGCCTACATCGGCGGCGCGCGGTTCTTTGAACTGAAGACCGTGCAGGTGATGGACGGCGAGGATCTGGCGAAGTGCATCGCCCGTCCGTGCATCAAGGCTGACGACGAGGGCTACAACTGCGAGTGGTCGACCGAGCTGACCGTTGAGCAGGCATTTGAGGAATATGTCAAGGCATGGTGCGTCCTGAAAGTGATCTCCCTCGCTTTCGGTTTAGGCAAGCCGGACGGCTTTGTCTTCAACATGAGCGTCGGCTACGATCTCGCGGGTATCAAATCCGCAAAGATTGACAGCTTCATCGAGGGCTTGAAGGACGCTTCCGACCGTCCGATCTTTACCGAGACGAAAAATGCTTTAAAAGAATTTTACCCCGAATATACCGAGCTGATCGACAGCATCTCGCCGCAGATCTGCCGCAGTGTGACGCTGTCCACGCTCCACGGCTGTCCTCCCGACGAGATCGAGCGCATTGCGACCTATCTGATCACCGAAAAGGGGCTGAATACTTTCGTCAAATGCAATCCGACGATCCTGGGCTACGAAGACGCGCGCGCGATCCTCGACGCTACGGGATTCGACTATGTCGCCTTTGACGATCATCATTTCAAAGAGGATCTGCAGTGGAACGACGCCGTCGCGATGTTCCGCAGATTACAGGCGCTCGCGGACAGCAAGGGTCTGGAATTCGGCGTGAAGCTCAGCAATACCTTCCCGGTTGACGTAAAAGCCGGTGAGCTGCCGAGCGAAGAGATGTACATGAGCGGACGCTCGCTCTTCCATCTGACCATCGAGATGGCGAGAAGATTCTCCGAAGCCTTCGACGGTAAGCTGCGTATCTCCTTCTCCGGCGGCGTGTCTCAGCATAATGTACGCTTCCTGTATGAGGCGGGTATCTGGCCGATCACGATGGCAACGACCCTCTTAAAGCCCGGCGGCTATTCGCGCATGACCGGTATGGCGTATACCCTGCGCACCTGCAAATATGAGCCGTTCCATGGTACGGATACCAAAAAGATCGAGGCGCTCCAGAAATGGTGTCTGAAGCATCATAATTTCAACAAGCCGATCAAGCCGATGCCCTCGCGTAAGAATAACGAGCCGGTACCGCTGTTCGACTGTTATATGGCTCCCTGTAAGGGCGGCTGTCCGATCCATCAGGATATCCCCGAGTATGTCCGTCTGGTGGATCAGGAGAAGCATAAAGAGGCGCTGAAGGTGATCATGCAGAAGAACCCGCTGCCCTTTACGACGGGCGTGATCTGCAGCCACCGCTGCATGAGCCAATGCACCCGCTGGCATTATAATTATCTGCCGGTCGATATCCGCGGCATCAAATTTATCGCCACCTGTGAGGCGTATGACGACATTTACGCGGAGACTGAAAAACCTGTCCCGAACGGCAGAAAGATCGCCGTCGTCGGCGCGGGCGCGGCGGGTGTTTCCGCGGCGTATTTCCTCGCGCGCGAAGGCTTTCAGGTGGATGTGTTTGAAAAAAGCGATAAGGTGGGCGGTATCGTCTCGCAGGTGATCCCGGAATTCCGTATTCAGGAATGCTTTATCAACTGGGATATCAAGCTGATCAAAAAGATGGGCGTGAACATCAAGCTCAACACCCCTGCTCCGTCCTTCGCGAAGCTCAAGGCGGACGGCTATGAAGCCGTTGTCTGCGGCGTCGGCGCGTACAAGGCGCGCGATCCGCACATCGAAGGCAACGTTGTCAACGTGATCGGCTTCTTGCAGTGCTTCAAAAACAAAACCTATCAGACTCTCAAAGATATCCGATTTGCCAACCGAACGAATGTTGCGGTGATCGGCGGCGGCAATACCGCGATGGACGCCGCCCGTGCCGCGAAGCGTGTCGACGGCGTCGAGAAGGTCACCGTCGTGTACAGGCGCACCAAAAAGTATATGCCCGCCGATGAAGAGGAGCTCAGGGAAGCGATCAAGGACGGCGTGGAGTTTGTCGAGCTGGCGGCTCCCGTCGAGCAGAAAGACGGCAAGCTGATCTGCACCGTGATGAAGCTGGGCGATCCCGACGAGAGCGGCAGACGTTCTCCCGTCGCGACGGATGAAACGATCGGGATCCCCGCCGATATCGTGATCGCCGCGATCGGCGAACAGGTCGATACCAGTCTCTTTACAGAGAACGGAATCGCTCCGGATGAAAAGGGCAGGATCCCGTTTGTCAGTGAAGTCGACGGCATGAAGGTCTACAATATCGGCGACAGCCTGCGCGGTCCCTCGACCGTCGTCGAATGTATCGCCGACGCGCAGAAAGCCGCCGACGATATCATCGGCTCCAAGTGGATCATGCAGATTCCCGATGAGGCGACTCCTTCGGCAATCGCAGCGATAGAGAGCAAGCGCCTGGTCGATCCCGAAATGCTCGAGCCGGTATCAACGAGCTGCCTGAGCTGCAGTACCGTATGCGAGAACTGTGTCAGCGTGTGTCCGAACCGCGCGAATACGGTCGTGGAGCTGCCCGACGGCAGACGCGAGGTCATGCACATCGACCGCCTGTGCAACGAGTGCGGCAACTGCAGGAGCTTCTGTCCCTACGCTTCCGCGCCGTACCTCGATAAGTTCACCTTCTTCGAGGACGCGCAGAGCTTTGACGTCAGCACGCAGAAGGGATTCCTGATCCTCGACGATCACACCGTCCGCGTGAGGCTGGATGAGGTAAGCGACGTCGATCTCGACAAGCCCAACGACCTGCCCAAGGACGTTGAGATACTGATCCTGACCGTCATGAAAGACGTGGATATGTATAAATAAAGATTGAAAACAGGGGAGGGGCTTGACACGTGTCTGTCCCTCCCATATACTGTTATAATAGTTTTCGGGTTTTCAAGCTCTCCCCTTGAGATAATCCTGACGAATACCGTTTTCGTATTCGTTGTCATTGCGAGGGAGCTTAAATCTGGGTACCCGTAAAGCCCCTGCTTTTTGGGGGAGAAGAAGTCGCGGCGCAGGAACGAGAGCGGTCAGGGATGACCGCTTTCAGCGAGTACAGCGAACGACGATGCGGCACCTCCCGTAGGGAGGCTATGGGCTTCGCAATGACAGTTTTACATTAAAGGCTATTATTGAAAAGAAAGTGATAAACATGGACAAAATACTTTTAAAGGGCGGCTCTGTTGTATCCGCCCGCGGGGTCAGGAAAGCCGACGTGCTGATCTCCGGCGAAAAGATCGTAGCGGTAGGCAGGCGCCTTACCGCGGACGCACAGGTCGTCGACGTCAGCGGGAAGCTGATTTTCCCGGGCTTTATCGACGCGCACACCCATTTCGACCTCGAGGTCAGCGACACCGTGACCGCCGATGATTTTGAATCCGGCTCTCAGAGCGCGGTCGCCGGCGGCGTGACTACGGTGGTGGATTTCGCGACGCAGAACAAGGGCGAGACCCTCTCCGAAGCGCTGAACAACTGGCATATGAAAGCCTTCGGCAAGTCGAGCTGCGACTATGCCTTCCATATGGCGATCTCCGACTGGCGCGAGGATATCAAAAACGAACTCCCCGCCATGTTCGAGCAGGGAGTCACCTCGTTCAAGGTCTATATGATTTATGACGCGATGGAGCTTTCCGACCGCGAGATATACGAGCTGATGACCGAGCTGAGAAAGTACGGCGGCATCGTGGGATGCCACTGTGAAAACTCCGGTATCATCGGCAAATTAAGGGAAGAGGCGCTGGAGAGCGGTGAGGCGGATCCGAAATACCATCCGCTGACCCGTCCCGCTTACACCGAGGCGGAGGCGGTCAACCGTTTTCTGACGATCGCCAAGGCTGCCGACGCGCCGTGTATCGTGGTGCATCTGAGTACCCGCGGCGGCTATGAGGAGATCCTGCGCGCGCGCGACGAGGGCGTTCAGGTCTATCTGGAGACCTGTCCGCAGTATCTGCTGCTCGACGACAGGGTGTATGATTCGCCGTTTGACGTCGCGTCCAAGTATATCTGTTCGCCGCCGCTGAGAAAGCAGGAGGACAAGAAAGCGCTGTGGGACGCGCTGAAAACCAATAACGCCGACACCGTCAGCACCGATCACTGCTCCTTTACCATGGCGCAGAAGCGGGCGGGGGAGGGGGATTTCACCAAGATCCCCAACGGTATGCCCGGCGTGGAGACGCGCGCGATCCTGCTGTATTCCTACGGCGTGAAAAAGCACCGCATCTCTATCGCGCAGATGTGCGCGTACCTCAGCGAGAATCCCGCCCGCCTGTACGGGATGTATCCGAGAAAGGGCGTCATCAAGGCGGGAGCCGACGCGGATATCGTCATCTTTGAACCCAAGGGTCACGGAAAGATCACTGCCGGGAGCTGTCACAGCAAATGCGGTTATACGCCCTTTGAGGGTGTGAAGACCGTCGGCTCGGTCGAGCAGGTTTACCTGCGCGGCAATCTCGTTTACAGCGACGGAGAGATCGTGCTGAAAAACAGCGGCACCTACATCACCCGCGATCATTACGATCTGTAATTACATATAAAGAATAAAGCCCGACGGTCGTCGGGCTTTTATCATGTGTTTTTACTGTCTGTCGCAGAAGTAGGTGATATCGAAATTCTGAAGCTGGAGCTTCTTGTCGGTAGCGGTATAAGTGAACAGCTGCTCTTCATCCCATGCTTCGAGCTTGATCTTGATCTTGCCGACGTCTTCTTCGGGGATCATATAGGTGCCGCTGCTGTCAAAGTTGTCGTCGCCGACCAGCTTGCAGGTGCCGTCGCTGTTGAAAGTCCAAGTCCAGTTGCCGTCAGACTCGCTGGTCTGCGTCCAAGTGCCTACGAGGTTATTGTCGATATGGTTTTCTTCCTTCTTTGCGCCGCAGGCGACCATCAGGGAAGCGAGTAATGCGACCATCATGACAACGGCGATGACTCTGGTAAATGTCTTCATTTTTTATCCTCCTAAAATTCAGATAGGTGTATTATAACACATCAATCTGAAAATTTCCATACTTTTTTTCGTTTTTTACACTTCGTTCAAAAAGGGGGGAGGTTCGGGGCGGCGCGCTGTACTCAGTCCGTATGCGTCCGCTGCCGGTTTTTTGCGCCGATCTTCCTCCGGTAGACCGTGCCAATCCCGAGTCCCGCCGCCGTGACGCCGGACGCGAGCAGGAAGGCGGTGATCCCTTGTGAAATCAGCAGACTGACGGCAAGCATCCCGTCCTCCGTTCCGAACGCTGCGGAGCCGCTCATCACTTTGATCAGATAGGCGGAAGTATACAGCGTGTAGTCGGAGGTCAGAACGAAAGCGCCTGCGATAATGGGGATCAGCAGCCAGCGCTCGTTGTGCCACGATGTATCGACGCCGATGAACAGCGAGACGATGAGGATGGCGAACGGGATGACGATCGAGCGGTAAGACAGATAGATACCGCTCTGCACGCCGGGAAAGTAACCGTAGGTATCGCTGCTCGTATACGTCAGGAAAAAGGCTGCGACGCTGCCGAGCATCAGAGTGGCCAACACCGAAAGCTCTACGATCTTATAGAGCTTCTGGCGCTTTTTCAGCGCGGCGATCGCCCTGTCGAGAAAGCCGATATAGTCGTCGCTCTCGCCGGTACCCAGCAGGTCGTCAAGACTCAGCCGGTACAGGCCGCACAGGTTGATCAGGCTGACGATATCGGGAAAGGTTTTGCCGTTTTCCCAACTGGAAAGCGTCTGGCGGCTGACGCCGATCTGCTGACAAACCTGCTCCTGCGTCAGCTTATTTTGTATCCGCGCCGCCTGCAGCTTCTCGTTCAGCTCCATGCTTCTTCCTCCTTGCGTTTTGAATCGCTCTGCCGATGAAGGTTCCGGCGAACATCCCGCCGAGGGAGAGGATGCTCTCCGGCAGCGTCAGAGAGATGAATATGGTGAAAAAGTCGTGACCGAAAAGGGAATTCTGTTCTCCGAAAGTAAGCGTCAAGATCAGCTGTCCGCTGAACGCGATGACCGGAATCAGAAACCATTTATCGCGTTTCCATCCCGGGTCTGCGCCGATAAAGCCGGATATCAGAACAATGAGCGGCGGGAGAAGGAAAATATAAACGACGATATGATAGCCCAGTACGTCCGGCTCCGCATTAAAGGGAACCCCTTTGGGATAGGCTATGGTGTAGGTGTAATAATAGTGGAGGGAAAAACCTGCCCAGATCGCGAGCAGGGCGATCAATTCCAAAATCATCGTGACAGTGACCCGGCGGCTTTTCTTTTCGGTATTCGCTGCAGCAGGATGATGCGTCGCGGACTGTCCGATGCTCTTCTGAATGAATCCGACATAGGCGTTTTTGTCACGCAGCAGCTCGTCGAGACTGAGTCCGTACAGACTGCTCATTTTGATGACATATGACAGCTCGGGATAGGCTCGTCCATTCTCCCAGCGTGATAGCGACTGGCGGCTGACGCCGAGTTTTTGCGCCGCTTCTTCCTGCGTGACGCCGGCGTTCAATCTGGCGGCTTTCAGCTTGCTTCCGATCTCCATCGCTTTCGCTCCCTTCGCTCGAGGTCTTATCTATCATTTTAAGCAGTAAGCGGGATAAAGTCAACGATATCGGCTCTACCGCCGGGAGAAACCGCGTCAAAATCACTTTACATCCGAATAAAGACAAAACAAAAGGCGGGGAGCCTTAGCTCCTCGCCGTTGTTGTTACTGATTTTTAATTAGTCAGCTACGAAGAATACGTCCATGCCGGTGGTCTCGCCGTCGGCTACGATGTAAGCCTTGCTCTCTTCGGGCTTAACGTAAACGGTGTAAGCCTTCTTGCCCTTGACGACCTTCTTGACGTTCTTCTCGATATCCTTAACGGAAACGGTAGCGCCGCCGAACTGGATGAAGAGATCGAACTTGGGATCAACCTTCTTAGCAGCTGTGGTCTTAGCAGCAGCCTTGGTCTCGGTCTTCTTGGCAGCAGCCTTGGGAGCAGCAGCCTTGGTCTCAGCCTTCTTAGCGGGAGCCTTGGTCTCAACCTTGGTCTCAGCCTTAGCGGCAGTCTTGGTAGCGGTCTTCTTAGCGGCTGTCTTAGTCTCAGCCTTAGCGGTAGTAGCTTTCTTAGTTGCCATGATAAAATCCTTCTTTCATTTTTTTGAAAATATGTATTGAAGCAGTAAGCTTGTTTGCTTGCTTACAACTCGTATTATATCTATCTGTTATTCTCTTGTCAAATGATAACGAAAATTTTGTTTGTTTATACAAATGAGGTGAAATACACGGGCGGTTTGTAGGTATAGTTGACGGAAGATTTTTGCGCAAAAAGCCATTTTGGCGGTTTTTTGCTTTGCGTTTTTCACAAATTACATGGTTCATTTTGTGCAGTTTCACAGGGTAATATTCAGTACTTTGTCATTTTGACTATAATTTTTTGAGAAAGTTATATCTTTTCACTATACGACGGTTGCAATTTCAAAAGGATGCTGTTATAATGATTGAGTACAACAATCGGGACTCTATTTAGTGACCAGTGGCAAGTGACCATTGGCAAGCGGTTAGTTGTTTTTGTTTGTCAAAACAGAAGGGGATAGGTATATGCAATCGTTTTTTGATGTCGGCACGCAGGTGCTGGTGCTGTTCATCCTGATCGGCGTCGGCGCGCTGCTGACGAAGGTCGGGCTGATCACCGAACAGGGCTCGCGCTCGATGACGGATGTGGTGCTCTACGCCGTCACGCCCTGCGTGATCGTCAACGCCTTTCAGCGGGAGTATCAGCCGGAGATGCTGAGCGGTCTGCTGATCGCCCTGCTCGCGGCGTTTCTGTCGCTGCTGTTCTCCGTATTGCTCGCGGAGATACTCTACCGTAAAAAGGATATCGACCGCGGCGTCGTGCTGAAATTCTCGGTGGTCTTTTCCAACTGCGGCTTCATGGCGCTGCCGCTGCAAAAGGCGATCCTCGGCGAGGACGGCGTCTTTTACGGCGCGGCGTTTGTCGCGATGTTCAACATCTTTATGTGGACCTACGGACTCATTACGATGAGCCGCAAAAAGGATTTCAAAGACGCTTTGAAAGCGGTGGTCAATCCCGGTATCATCGGTACCGTGATCGGCTTGATCCTCTTCGCCTGTTCGATCAAGCTGCCGACGGTTATCGCGACGCCGGTCAGCATGCTCGCCGCCCTGAACACCCCGGTGCCGATGCTGGTGATCGGCTATCATCTGATGCATTCCGATCTGCGGCGCGTGCTGAAGGACAAGGACGCGTATATCGCGATGGCGCTGCGCCTGATCGTGCTGCCGCTCGCCGTGATGGGCGTGATGCTCGCGCTGAAGGTCGACGCGACGGTCACGACAGCGACTGTGATCGCGGTCAGTGCGCCTGTCGCCGCGTTCACTACGATGATGGCGACCAAGTACGGCAGGGATACGGAGCTGTCCGCGGGGATCGTCTCCGCCTCGTCGCTGTTCTCGCTGATCACGATGCCGCTGGTCGTAGGGCTGACGCAGTATTTGGCGAGTATGTAAATCAACCCGTTTTGTATTTTAAGATGTCATTGCGAGCCCCTTAGGGCGCGGCAATCCCACAAAGAGGAATGGTACTTTTCTGTTTCACCAACCGGCTGCAAGCGACAGGGGGATTCCCGCGTCGGGCGGGGAATAAGGTTATTTATATGCCCTCCTCGGAATGACACATAAACTTTAAAGCTTTGTTATTTGAAAGGAAACCGTTATGCCGAAAAATCCGAAGCAGAAGCTGAAGCTGCTCTATATCATGAAATTCTTTATGGAGAAGACCGACGACGATTACGGCGTGACCGTCGCGGACATCATCGAATACCTTGACGGTTACGGCATCGTTGCCGAGCGCAAGAGCATCTATAACGACATCGAGTGCCTGCGCGATTTCGGCATGGATATCGTCAAGACGAAGGTCGGCAAGATCTCGCTGTTCAGCCTCGTGTCGCGCGAATTCACCCTTGAGGAGATCAAGCTGCTGATCGACGCGGTGCAGAGCTCCAAGTTCATCACCCTGAAAAAGAGCCGTGAGCTGATCCGTAAGATCGAGACCCTGACCTCCGAGAATCAGGCGAAGGAGCTCCACCGTCAGGTGATCGTCGCGAACCGCATCAAGAACAGCAACGAGGAGATCTATCGCAACATCGACTCTATCAACCGCGCGATCAACAACAAGCGCAAGATTTCCTTTTATTATACCCAGTGGGCGGTCGCCCGTACCGGCGCGAAGAAAGTCGTCAGAGTGCGTCGTCACAACGGAAAGCGCTATCTGCTGACGCCCAAGGCGCTGACATGGGACGATGAGAACTACTACCTGATCGCCTATGATAAAGAGGCGGATACGCTCAAGCACTTCCGCGTCGACAAGATGGAGGACATTGCCGTGGAGGAGGCGCGCGCCGACAGCGCCAAGGCGGTGGATAAGTTCGACCTCGCGGTCTATACCAAGCAGGTGTTCGGCATGTACGGCGGCGAGACCGTGAACGTCAAGCTCCGCTTTGACGACAGCCTGATCGGTGTGGTGGTCGACCGCTTCTCGGATAAGGTGTTCATCCAGCCGCACAACGACGGCACCTTTACGATGAGCGCCGAGGTGATGCTCTCGCCGCAGTTCTTCGGCTGGCTGTTCTCCTTCGGCGATCAGGTGAAGATCGTCTCGCCCAAGTCCGCCGTGAATCAGTTCAACGAATATCTGAACCGCGTGACGGAGCTGTATTAATATCTCATTCCTAACTCCTAACTCCTATCTTCTCTCATCCCCTGCCTCTTTGTCGATTGTGTACAAAGGGACGGGGGATTTTTTGGATTATGCGACATTGCGAGAGCGGGGTAAATATGATAAAATATATAATGTATATATTAATTTAGGATGTTTCGGACAGATGAAACGTTCATGCACCTTAAGGAGGTACCATTATGAAACGATTCTTATCCATCATTCTCACGGCTGCTCTGCTGCTGAGCGTATTCGCTGCACTGCCGCTGACGGCGCAGGCGGCGACCGTCACGCGTATCGATGAGTTTCGCTTTGCGATCAACCCCAACAGGATCGCGCTGAAAGGCGACCTGACAGCCGGCGAGTGGCTGAACAATCTGAAGAATTCCGCCAACGGCGTCGGAACGGGCGTATCTGCCGCCGCAGACGCCGAGGGATGGAAAGTCGATTCGATCGTGGGCATTCATGACGATACTTCAAATCGGTATCTGAAGGATCACGAATACCCCGATATGAGCCATGACAATTGGCTGCGGGTCAAAGTGTCTGTCACCGATCCGGAGAATTATGTTTTTAACGGCAACAAGAGCCATTCTTACGACACCTATGTCAACGGGGTGTTGCAAAGCAAATGTCCGCTTAACGCTTATGATCAGATAGATATACGTCTGTTCAGCTACGCTAAGATCGCGAATGTCCCGTTCTACGTTCCCCAGCCGATACTCGGCGATCAATGCAGCAATTATGCGCCCACGGTTGACACGATGCCGTTTAGTCTGGCGACCCGTATTCAGATCAAAAGCTACCAGTGGTGCATCGTCGACCCCTATACCCATTGGCCGGAGGAGTGTACGACTTTTTCCGACAGTTCGGCTGATTATGCGCTGCTCGTTGAATTCACAACGGATGACGGCTATTACTTCGGCTGTCATGAGGGAACCGTGACAGTCAACGGAGAGGGAATCGTATCCAGCCAATACGGTGACGGCGAGAAGACGGTTACCGAATTCAAATATCACGTCACCCCTAAAGCGGCTTATACCGTATCCGGTACGGTAACGAGCTTTTTGAGCGATACGGATTCTATTATGATCGGACTCGGAAAGGAAGGCTCTCTTGATTACCTGACTATTGCTGCGGGCAACAGCGCGAGCTATTCTATTCCGAACGTCATCGAGGGAACCTATACCATGGCGGTTTCCAAGAAAAACCATACCACCCGCACCTATGAGATCACCGTTTCCGGTAATACCACGCAGGACGTGAAGATCTGCCCGAAGGGCGACGCGGACAACAATGGCAGAGTCAACGCCGCGGACGCGAAAGCCGCGTTCCAGCAAGGTAATGAGCAAAATCTGATCACCGATCCCTACAAGCTCGCCTGCGCTGACGTCGCGAGCCCGAAGAACAGAGTCAACTCCGCCGACGCGAAGGCGATCTTCCAGCACGCGAACGAGCAGAAATCGCTGTGGTCGGATTGATCTCTTTTCTCAAACGAAACCGTTCCAAACACTTTACATCTATAATGATAGGAGATAGATCATGAAACGATTGATATCTGTCTTATTAGCCGTATTTCTGCTGTTCGGCGCATTGCTGCCGGCGGCGTATGCCGAAGAAGCAGATATTGCGGAGGTTTCCGCAGAGGAAGAGATCGCCGGGACCGGAGACGGCATAGCGATCACCTCGGCGCAACAGATGAAGGCATATCTGGAATTGGATCATAACGATACCTATGTCACCAAGCTCGTTCTGATGAATGATATTTCCGAATATATAGGCGCAGAGGAATCTGTTAACGACTGGAGTGTCTATCATCCCAGTGAGAGCGTGAACGGCGACAGCAACTATGTTCCTACGTGGTGTACGGTCGGCAAGGGTCAGAAGATCATCGACCTGAACAACCACCATATATATTTAAAGAGCTGTTATACCGCGATATACGACGGCTATGACAAGGGTCAGAGCTATATCGAAAGGAAGAGTAACGAGTGCCTGTTCAGCATCCCCTCCGGCGCACGTCTAACCGTCAACGGCGGCGGTACCTCCAACACGGATACCGGCTCGATCGTTTATGACGGCATCCTACTGAACAAGTGCGACGGTATCGACCAGCGCGATATCTTTCATGTCGACGGCGGTTCTCTGACGGTCAATTCCGGCCGTTTTGCGCCCTGTGCAAGACAAATGAAGTACACAGACCCGTACTTTACAACGCAGCAGATCAACGGTACGGCGATCACCGTCAACTCGGGCGATCTGACCGTCAACGGCGGCTGCTTTGAAGGCAGAGGCATGAACTGCTATAACTTCAAATACTCCGACTATATGATGGATATTTATTATCAGGCGCGCAACGGCGCGCTGGAGATCAACGGCGGCAGGACTACCGTTAACGACGGTCATTTTGTCGGCGTCGGCTCCGGCTCGGCGGTGATCGATATGTCCTTCGGCTCGGCTGAGAACCATTATTACAGCGGTCATTTCACCGTATCATATGACGCTGAAAATTATGCCGTTCAACACGACAAAAACGCCCGAAAGTACTATAACTGCGGTATCATCGGCGCTAAGCTTGATACGCTCGATCCTAACGCCAACTATTATACCGCTCCCTATAACCCTGTCACTTCCGCCGCGGATATCACCAACCTTTCGGATATCGTCAACTTCGACCCCGTGGATTTTTATATCCGCCCCAAGTCGCAGGTCAACGAGGCGGACGGCGCGCCAAAGACGGATAACAAGAAGATCAAATTCCTCCGCGGCACATCGCCTGTCGCCAATGATGAAACGTGGAACCTCAATACGCAGAACGTGCTGGACGTCGACCCCTCTACGCTGTATTTCCCGATCATCGACAACACCTACGCAAAGGACGTAACAGGAGGTAAGGAAGTCAGGCAGACGCTCCACGTCTTTATCGGCGTGTATGAGTATATCTCAGAAGGCAACCGACCGGAAATAGCTTACGGTATCACCTACTCGCCCAAAAAGCGCAACAACGATCGCGCGGATACATGGCAGATCGACCTGAATGAGGCGATCCCCGCTGAAACGCTGAGCAAGCTGCAGAACGGTCATGATTATGTGATCGTCTTTGACTTTGACGAAAACTTTATCAGTCAGGACAGAAAGCAGGACGTCACCCATCAGGCTTATTACTACTTTACCGCATCCAAGGCCAGCGGCTATACCGTCAGCGGTACGATCGACAGCTATCTGAGCGAGAGCGATACCGTGCAGGTCTATTTGCAGAAATCGTCCGGCGGTTTCCCGTCGATGAGAACGTTTACCGGCAATCATTATTATTATACCTTTGTCGGCATTCCGGACGGCAGATATACGCTCACCATCATGAAGAAAAACCACACCACACGCAAGGTCGACTTATATGTGGACGGCAAGGATACACAGCTCAGCACTAAGATCTGTCCGATCGGCGACGCGGACGGCAACGGCAGGGTCAACGCCGCGGATGCGAAGGCGGCGTTCCAGCACGGTAACGAGCAGAAGCTGATCACTGATATCTACAAGCGCGCCTGCGCCGACGTTGCAAGCCCGAAAGAAAAGGTTAACTCCGCCGACGCAAAAGCGATCTTCCAGCACGCCAACGAGCAGAAATCCCTGTGGGAAGAGTGATCCCATCAAGTATCAATATCATGACATAACACGATCCCCGCTTCATTTGAGGCGGGGATTTTGACGTATATATCGGTTGTTTTGCGGTACTGATCCGATGGATCGGCGCCGTGCATATGGAGTCCCGTTTATAGGCAGAATGTTCTGTTATTATAGAAGCACGGGGAGAGGATCAAGATTTCGGACGGTCGCTGAACCCGCTGTCCGGATGGCTTTAATGCATCTTCCCGCAAACGGGTGTGAAAGGTGTGCTGATTTTTTGTAAATTTTTGTTTATTTTTTCTGCTATTTGTGGTATAATTAACTAAATATTGCATTAACCCGAGTAAATATTCAAAAGAAGGCTGATAATAGTACGGTGAGCCGTCATTTTTCAGCCCGAAAGGGAGAGTTATGAGCAGGATCATTTTAGCGTCGCAGTCGCCGCGCAGACAGGAGCTGATCGCCAATATCACCCCGGACTTTACGGCCATCGTGTCCGAGGCGGAGGAGATTTTGCCCGAGGATATCGCTCCGGAGGAGATCCCCGCGTATTTCGCGGAGATCAAAGCCGGAACGGTCGCCGCCGCGCATCCCGATGATATCGTCATCGGAGCGGATACGGTAGTGATCCTCGACGGCGAAATTTTAGGCAAGCCGCGCGATAAGGACGACGCGGTACGGATGCTGCGCGCTCTCTCCGGCAGGGTGCATACCGTTGTCACCGGCTGCGCCGTGGTTCACGGCGAAAAAGCGTTAACGTTTTCCGAGTCGACCCGCGTTGAGTTCTATCCTCTCAGCGACAGGGAAATTTTGGAGTACATCGCCACGGGCGAACCGTTTGATAAAGCGGGCGCCTACGGGATACAGGGACGGGGCTGCGTCCTCGTCAAGCGTATCGAGGGCGATTTCTTCAATGTTATGGGGCTTCCCGTCGCTCGGCTCAAGCGCGAGCTGGAAGGCTTGGGAGCGTTATCGACACAGCGGAAAGGAGAACCGGTATGACACATCTGTTTATCCTCAACTCCTTTGCGGGTACGAAGGATTCGACCCCGGAGCTGAAAGCGAAGATCGAGGCGCTGAACAATCCCGACGTTGTGATCGAGTATACGCAGTGCAAGGGCGACGCCGAGAATATCGCGCGCCGCTACGCCGAAAAGGGCGAACCCCTGCGCGTTTACGCCTGCGGCGGCGACGGCACATCGAACGAGGCGCTCCACGGACTGCTGGGCTTTGACAACGTTGCGCTGGGCGTGGTACCCGTCGGGACAGGCAACGATTATGTCCGTTCTCTGCCTGCCGATCCGGAAGATTTTCTGGATTTTGAGAAAATGATCCGCGGCTCCACGATCACGGTCGATCTGCTGAAATGCGAGGACAGATACGCCCTCAACGTTATCTCCGTCGGTTATGACTGCGAGGTCGCCGACCGCGCGCAGAAGAACAAGCGCCTGCCGCTGATGTCGGGACCGCTCGCGTACAAGTTAGCTATCGCCCAGTGTATCCTGACAAAAAGAAAGCACACCTTCACACCCTATGCCGACGGCAGGCTGATCCCCATCGCCGACGGCTACAAAAGCCAGATGCTCGCGGTCGCCGCGAAGGGGAAGTATTACGGCGGCGGCGTCAAGGCGACGCCTTACGCGGAGATCGACGACGGACTGATCGACTTCATGGCGATCCCCACCGTGCCGATCAGCTACTTTACATGGATGCTCGGTCCGTTCACCAGAGGCGAGCATATCGACCATCCCAAGGGAAAGAAGTTCATATTACATCGGAAATGCAAGACCTTAAAGCTCGACAATCACGGCGATATCAAGATCGGCATCGACGGAGAAATGTTCGTGATGAAGGATCCCGTGATCACGGTCGTGCCGAAGGCGTTCCAGATTATAATTCCTGATAAGAAATAAAAGCTTTGCGAACACTGTGCAGCCTTTTGGGCATTTTACAGACGTCGCGGGCGGGAGATACTACTTCTATTAATTAACCGGTCACTGGTCACTTGCCACTGACCACTATATAAATTAGGGTTCAGATATATGAGAGAGAGATTTACGAAAAAACATTGGATATCGGCGCTGATCATCGCCGTGCTGGTCACGATCGTGCTCAGCGTGTCGATCGTCAGCGCAATCGCGAAAAACGTCGGCACAAAGCCGCAGTCGGTGCGTGACAGCGCTCTGGCGACTCCCGACGCTATGGGAGATAAGATGCTGAACGAGCGCATCTATACGACGACGCATAATCGCAGCAGATGGTTGTTTGATCTGATGAACAGATCCGGCAAGGCGAAGCTGAGCGACAGCAGCGATCCGCAGAAGATCTTTGAAGCGGCGGCAGGATGCGGTATTTTGTCCGGCTATACCGAGGACGATATGTATCAGCCGCTGACGCGCCTGTTCGTCGCGCAAACGACGGTGAAGGCGCTGGGGTATAAACAGCGCAGCGCCGGATGGATCGCGGACGTCAATGCGATGCAGAGCGCGATGTCCACCATGGCGTACTACGGCTACTTCCTGCCGGACGTCAACGCGATGGTGCATCCGGATCGCGAGATCACCGCCGAGGAGTATGAGGATCTGCTCGTGCAGCTCGACCGCTACGCGCAGCTCAAAGGAAAGACGATTCTGACCTTCGGCGACAGCATTATGCACGGCAGCGGCAATAACGACGAAGGCATCGGCGATATGATCGCCGAAAAATACGGCATGACGGCGGTGGATTATTCCGTCCCCGGCGCGGCGATGGGCGATCGCTACGGCAGAGGTCAGATCATCAGCCAGATCCCCTTGGCGGTCAGGGACAAGGTCAAGCCGGATATCATCCTGATCAACGGCGGCACCAACGATATGTACAGCGTACCGATCGGTGAATTCACCGAGGGATATGATATGACGAATACCTCGACAGAGAGCTTTACCGGCGGCTTTGAGAAAACCATGTGGTATATCCAGCGCTACTGGAGCAGCGTTCCCGCGGTGTTTATCCGCGCGCACAATATGGATATCGGCGCGGACGAAAACGAAAAGCTGTACGGCGAAAGAGAACTCGCTGTTGCAAATAAATGGGGCGCGACCTGGGTCGACCTGTATGAAAACACCGATATGAATACCGAGGACAGCTACACCTGCGGGCGGTACACGTACATCGAACCGGCGCTGGGCAATATCCCCGATTCGGTCCACCCGAACGCGCTCGGTTACGCGAAGTTCTATCTGCCGCCTATATCACAAGAGATCATGAAGCAACTGGTTAAGGAGTAAGTTATGACGAAATTATATATTGCCGTTCCCTGCTATAACGAAGAAGAGGTCCTCCCGGACAGCGCGGAAAAGCTGCGTGTCAAGATGAACCGGATGATGGACGAGGGGCTGATCGGCAGCGACAGCCGCATCGTGTTCATCGACGACGGCAGCCGCGACAGGACATGGGAGCTGATCACAAAGTTGCACGAGAGCGACAGCATCTTCAGCGGGATCAAGCTCAGCCGCAACCGCGGTCACCAGAACGCGCTGATGTGCGGGCTGATGACGCTGAAGGACGAGGCTGACGCGGTGATCTCCATCGACGCCGACCTGCAGGACGATATCGAGGTCTTTGACGAGATGGTCGAAAAGTACCGTCAGGGCTGCGACGTGGTCTACGGTGTGCGCAGCAAGCGCAAGACGGATACCTTCTTCAAGCGCTTCACCGCCGAGGGATATTATAAGCTGCTCGATAAGATGGGCGCGAAGGTCATATTCAACCACGCCGACTTCCGCCTGATGAGCCAAAGAGCGCTGCAGGCGTTCTCTGAATTCCATGAGACGAACCTGTTCCTGCGCGGACTGGTGCCGATGGTCGGCTTCAAGAGCGAGATCGTCACCTATGAGCGTTCTGAGCGCCTCGCGGGTGAGAGCAAGTATCCGCTGAAAAAGATGCTCGCGCTGGCGTGGGAGGGCATTACCTCGCTGTCCACCAAGCCGATCAAGCTGATCACCCGCCTCGGACTGATCATCTTCCTCGTCAGCATCGTGATGCTGATCTATTCGCTGGTGCGCTATTTTATGGGCGCGACGGATACCGGCTGGGCGTCGCTGATGGTGTCCATCTGGGCGATCGGCGGCCTGCAGATGATGGCGATCGGTATCATCGGCGAGTACATCGGCAAGATATATCTCGAAGCCAAACGCAGACCGCGCTATATCGTGGAAGAGTATCTGCATGATTGAGTAAGAAAGAGCCTTCCCGTCAAGGGGAAGACCTGTATACTGTCAAAACGATGATTTATTTCCAAGGAGGATTACTATGAAAAAGACAATATCGATCATTCTGACGCTTGTATTGCTGTTCAGCGCGCTTTCCATGACGTCGCTGACCGCCGGCGCGTATGCGGGCTATACTCAGGAGAACATATGCACCTGGTGGGACGGCAAAGACATCAAATTCCACGCGGTTGACGGCGCTGTGTCTTACCTATTCTATTTTATACGCGTTTTACCGGAAGGCGAGACAGCTTATTCGCCTATCAGCTATAACAGCCTTACTTTTGAGATCGTTGACGGAAAACCTGATCATTTCTTTATCGACGGTTTAGCAAATCCGAATTTCGGTGCGCGCAATGCCGTAAAGCTCAACGATGGTACTTTTACTATCCGCGTTGAAAATTGGCTGGATGCGATCAACAGTAATTTTGCCTATACCTATTACATCTACGCGAGAGATCAAAACAATAAGGAGATAACTAAGATACAATCGGACTATGTTTCGGGACAGGGCTTGATAAACGGCTATAGCAGTATTGGCGGCATCGTCAAGCTCAGCGGCGTTACCGACGACGGAGAAGCGGGAACCGGTACGTGGATCACAGCAGAGGTCATCGACTGCAATATTCCCGTTTCCGACCTGCGATACACATGGAAGTATTATGATACGAAGGATATCAATCACTATTATGAGCTTTACACTCCGCAGGGCTACACGATCCCCGGTTCCGGCGAAGATACGACCCTGAGAGGCGTAGACGGCAGCTATGTCGGCAAATACGCGCGCCTTGTCGTGACAGCCGACGGATATGACGGCGCTTTTTACAGCCCTCTGTTCCATTTTTCCAACAGCCTCTTTACCGTCAGCGGAACGATCACGAGCTTCTTGAGCGACAGCGATTCGATCGGTGTTTTTCTGAAAAAAGACGACGCGGGGATGCCGTATATGCAGTACCGCTCCGGCAATACCGCGGTCTACGGCTTCTATAATGTTACAGCCGGTGATTACACATTGACCATCACCAAAAAGAACCATGTCTCCCGTGCGTACAGTTTCTCCGTATCCGACAATACCACGCAGGACGCGAAAATCTGCCCGATCGGCGACGCGGACGGCAACGGCAAGGTCAACGCCGCTGACGCGAAGGCCGCCTTCCAGCACGGCAACGAGCAAAAGCTGATCGACGACGAATACAAAATCAAATGCGCCGACGTCGCGAGCCCGACGAACAGAGTCAACTCCGCCGACGCGAAAGCGATCTTCCAGCACGCGAACGAGCAGAAATCCCTTTGGACGGAGTAATAAAAAAGCTGACCTCGAAAGGTCAGCTTTTTTTATAAATTAAACGCGCGTTTTAAAAACAGCTTGCCGGTGTTGGTGAGGAAGATGTCCTCCGCCTTGCGGATGATCTCTTTTTCGGGGGTGTTCTGTTCCTTGAAGTCGACGATCAGCTTGGCTTCGATCAGGATCTGGTGGTCGAGGGTGCCGATATGGTCGTAGTTCTCGATGTTCTCCACCATGTGACAGACCTTTATCGCCGCCTCGTCGCTGATCTTGCAGTCGCGCAGGATATCGCGTACGACGGGGATGCGGTCGCCCTCAACGTTATGAACGACGGCGGCAAGCTCGACGTCGAGCTGCTCCTCGTCATTGAGGCGCTCCAGTTCGCCGATGGATTTCGCCAGCGTATAGACGCGGACGAAGTGCTGGACCTTTGCGGCGTCGCCGTGATGGTATTCCTTCATCCTCAGCGCTACGCGCTGGACGCGCAGGGTGCGTTCCTTGACGATCGGGTCAAACTGCTGCTCAGGCATTTTTCAGTTCCTTCTTTCGTGCTTTTCTGTCCTTCTTATCCTGCTTGATGACGCCCCTCAGATAGGCGAAGGCTTTTTCTTCGCCGTTTTCGGCGAGATAGGTCAGGTAGCTCTCGATCAGGTCGCAGGTAGCGGGATGGACCATCTCGCCGCGGAAGGTGCGGCCCTTGCGCTCTTTGCCGCGGATAAAGTATTCGAGCGGGCTTTTGTCGGTGTACTCCTTGCCCTGATAGATCTTGCACGCGGCGACGCGGTCGCAGAACATCTCCACGACATAGCGCACCGGCATCTCCACGGGGCGTATTTTGCGGTCGATAGGGGAGTAGTCCGTCCAGTATTCAAAGTGATGGCGGTTGCGGCCCTTGTGGTGCATCCACGCCTCGCTGTAGCCCTTGATCTCGCGCTCGCGGTCGTTGGGGCTGCGGGTGCCCTGCCAGTAGCGCGCGCCTTCGCCGAACTCCGTCCACGAGTACTTGGACAGGTCGTGCTTTAAGCCCTGCCACGGGATGCCCGCTTTGAAGCAGTTTTTGATGACCTGATGGCGGTGGCGGGTGATGGTTTTGAAATGATTCAGCGCTTTACTCATCCAATCCCTCTTTTCTGTGCTCTATTATAGTATAAAGAGCGGGAATGTGCAAGAGGGGAGGGGAAATAGCATTTGAAAAGCCGGGAACGGTCAAACTATTTCGGATAATCATCAAAAACCTATTGACAAATTATATTTTATCAAATATAATTTAATCAAACATTCGTCATAAGAGGGCAAAGACCATGAAGAAAACAGATTATGATGACATGCTGAAATTAGAAAATCAGCTTTGCTTCCCGCTTTACGCGGCGGCGCGCCGTGTAACCGGGCTGTATACGCCTTATCTCAAGGAGCTTGGTCTGACTTATACGCAGTACATTGTCTTTCTGGTGCTGTGGGAGCAGGATGGCGTCCCGGTTGGGGAGCTGGGCAAACGCTTGTATTTGGACAACGGCACTTTATCGCCGCTTTTGAAAAAGCTTGAAGCGTCCGGCTATCTGACCCGTTCGCGCGACGGCGCCGACGAGCGCGTCGTGACGGTTTTGCTGACGCAAAAGGGAAGAGAGCTGAAGGAACAGGCGAAAGAGATTCCGCAGAAGGTCGGCGCGTGCGTTCATCTGGAACAGTCGGACGCAGCGGCACTGTACACGCTGCTGTATGAGCTGTTGAAAGGGGGGGAGAGTTGATGGACAGACAAAAAACAATCGTACGCACCAGCTTGATCGGTATCGGCGCTAATGTGTTATTGGCTGCATTCAAGGCGGTCGTCGGATTACTGGCAAATTCCATTTCCGTCGTACTCGACGCGGTGAACAACCTCAGCGACGCGCTGTCCTCGCTGATCACGATCATCGGCGCGAAGCTCTCAGCCAAGCCTGCGGATAAAAAGCATCCCATGGGTTACGGTCGCGTGGAGTACCTGAGCTCGATGATCATCGCTGTTATTATCCTGTACGCGGGTATTACCGCGGCGGTCGAATCGGTCAAAAAAATCATTACGCCGCAGGAGCCGGATTACAGCGCCGTGTCGCTGATCATTATCGCGGCGGCTGTCGTTGTCAAAATCATCTTAGGTATTTTTGTGACGCGAACGGGCAGGAAGGTCAACTCCGATTCCCTCTCCGCGTCAGGTAAGGATGCACTGATGGACGCGATCATTTCCGCGTCGGTATTATTGGCGGCGGTCATCTATATGATCTGGGGCGTTTCCCTGGAGGCGTATCTCGGCGCAGCCATTTCTCTGTTTATTATCAAAAGCGGCTTCGATATCCTGCGCGAAACAATTTCGCGGATTTTGGGCGAGCGTATCGACAGTGAGCTGAGTAAAGCGATCAAGCGCGATCTGTGCGCTTATGACGGCGTCAACGGCGCGTATGACCTTGTCCTGCACAGCTACGGTCCGGAATGTCTGAACGGTTCGGTGCATATCGAGGTCGACGATACATTAACGGCACCCGAGCTGGATGTGCTTGAACGCCGCATGACGGCTGACATCTACCAAAAGCATAACGTTACGCTGACCGGCATATCGGTCTATTCCGTCAATCTCAGCGATCCTGAGACGAACGAGCTGTATCATCAGGTGCGCGGCGAGGTCATGGAATATGAGCATGTGATGCAGATCCACGGCTTCCTGCTTGATAAAGCAAACTCGACCGCCATATTTGATCTGGTCGTCAGCTTTGACGAAAAGGATCGTCACGGGCTGATCGGCAGGATTACGGATGATCTTTCAAAAAGACATCCCGCGTATCATTTCTTCATTAATCTCGATACAGATGTATCGGACTGAGTATAACAGGAGGTATTATGATGGCAAGTATCTACGATTTCACATTATACGATTATCAGGGGAACGAATATCCGCTCGCGGATTACAGAGGCAAGGTGATCCTGATCGTCAACACTGCCACAGGCTGCGGATTCACGCCGCACTATGAGCCGATGGAGCGCATGTACGAGCAGTATCACGATAAGGGCTTTGAGATCATCGACGTCCCCTGTAACCAGTTCGCGGGTCAGACGCCCGGCACCGATGAAGAGGTGCATGAGTTCTGCACGCTCAAATACAACACGAAGTTCCCGCAGATGAAAAAGAGCGACGTCAACGGCGAGAACGAGCTGCCGCTGTACACCTATCTGAAAAGTCAGAAGGGCTTTGAGGGCTTCGGCAAGGGCGTCGCGGCGCTCGCGATGAAGGCGATGGCAAAAAAGGCGAACAAGGACTATAAAAACAGCCCCGATATCAAGTGGAACTTCACCAAGTTCCTCGTTGACCGCGAGGGCAACGTGGTCGCGCGCTTTGAGCCGACCGCGGATATGAAGGACGTGGAGAAGGCGATCGTCGCTCTGCTTTGATCAAATATCATGAAAAAAACGGTCTGCCGCAAGCAGACCGTTTCGTTGTATATATATTTACAGTTTTCCTGCGAAGATCAGCATCACCAGCACGAGGGTGATGACCAGTACCGCCGAGATGCAGACGATCAGGATGGTATTGGAGCGCTTCTTCTCGCCGTCGTTGTTTTCCCTGACGGGGATCAGGCGCGATTTGCGAAGCGCCGTGACTACGCCCTTGTAGAGGAAGAGGATCAGCGCGCTGTTCAGCGCCGCCTTGAGCAGGTTGAACGGGATCAGCAGCGGGATGAACATCTCGAGCACCGCCTCGCGCGGCACGCCCATGAAGATCGGCGTCATGATGTAGTTCCACAGCAGCATGATGACCGTCATGGAGAGGGAGCCGACGATCAGACCGACGATAGCTCTGGAGATCGTCTTTTTGCGCCAGTAGATGACTGCGCTGACGCCGACGAATACGCCGGACGCGAGAAAGTTCATCAGCAGTCCGATGGGTCCCGTCGTGCTGACGGTGACCATCTCGATCAGACAGACGATCAGCGACATGATAAGCCCCGCGATCGGTCCGAAGATAAAGGCGCCGATGGTGAGGATAACGTCCTTCGGTTCATAGGTCAGGAAGCCGCCGATCCCCGGGATGCGCAGAAAGATATCCGCGGCGACTGCTAAGGCGGTCAGCATCGCCATGCAGAGCAGAGCCTTGAGCCTGTCGTTTGTTTTGGTTTGTGTCATCATTTCTCCTTTGCGAAATTCGCAAGACATGATTTGGATTTTGCGCTGTTGATACTGAGATCACAGCACTCCTGAACGGACGTGCAATGACAAATAAAAACTCCGTAGATTCGGGTATCTACGGAGCAGCTTGCGCAATCATATCTTCTCTCATCCGGACTTTACCGTCGGTTACGGAATCGCACCGTATCATGCGCCTTTGACGGCGCTCGCAGACTATACTGCCGGTCGGGAATCTCACCCTACCCCGAAGATTATTCAGTTATCAGAATGATCTGATAGTATTATATTAGCACCGAGCGCAAAATGTGTCAAGAGGCGAAAAAAGCGGACGTCATAAAGGCGTCCGCTTTCTGTATGAATATCATTCGCTTATAACCATACGCCTACGGGATACGGGATGTCTAAGTTTGCGTTATAGCGCTGGATATAGGTGACGTCAATGATATCGGTCTCGCCGTCGTCATTGACGTCGCCACGCGTCCATCGGCTCTCATCGATGTTGGTATTTCCGCAGGTGCATTTGCGCTGAATCAGCGTAGCGTCTACGGAGTCGACTTCGCAGTTGCCGTCGACATCGCCGAGGATCATCGGATCGTCGTACTCACAGATGAAGAACGAGTTGTGGTAACCGTAATAGGAGCAGAAGTAGTTGCTTCCCTTGCATTTATCCCATGTGGACGCGTAAGGCGTCGTGCCGAAATCCATCGCGTACAGCATGCCGTAATACTCGCCCGAATCGGTCGTGCCGTAGGAGCTTCTGTACCACTTGTTGTAGGCGGAATACTCGGTGTTGTCGACCCACTGCCAGTCGGTTTTTTCATCAACACAGTTCAAACCGATCCAGCAGAAACCCTGACGGTCCTTGATCATATCATACGCGGTCTCGTTTTCCTGCCCGTTGGTGAGGCTGATCAGATGACCGCCCATCATAGCGCAAAAGTCCGCCGCGTCTTCCCATTCCATCGCGTTGTCATAAAGCTCGTAGATATGACCGTTGTATTTGACGGTTTTGACAGGCTCATACGATACATCTTTGCGCCAGTGGGCGTAGAGACGCAGGGCGGGCTTGTCGATCACGGTTTTGGCGGTGACTTCCGTGCCGCCTTCCGCTGCCGTGTACCAGCCGTCAAAGGTGTAGCCTTCGCGGGTGGGCTTGGGCAGGGAGCCGGGCGGGTCGCCGAGCGTGACCTTCTCGGAAGAAGCTGCCCATGTACCGGTTTCCGGCGCAACGTTAGAGGTCCATTCGTAATCGCCCAGCGCGAGCGAGTTGAGATAATAGGTGCCCGCTTTATCAAAGTAGGGATGCAGCGCGTAGCCGCAGTAGCGGTTCTTCGGCAGCTTGACGGAGTAGGTTTTCCAGTCCTTGGTCAGGGTAACGGAAACAAGGTTGGTGGTAAAGCCCCAGCGGAAATACATCTTCGCGCCGTCGACGCTCGCCTTGGCGTAAAAATGCAGTGTGTAGGTCTGGTCGTCGCCGACCGTACCCGCCGGGCTGTAGCCGTTGCCGTAGCCCTTGTTGGTCGAGGTGATGAACGCCAGATCGGCGCTTGTCGAACCGGAGCGGCTGCCGGTTATCTTCAGCGAATTCGCGTTGTTCAGCCTTTCGGTACTGTCGACCGATATGGAGTAAACGGAGGTATCGCGGGCGTACAGGTATTTGCTGTAATTGTTGCCCAGATCCGAACCGAGCATATAGTTGTAGCCGCTGTAATTGGCGGCAAATTCAAGAGTAGCCGTATCGGGCAGCCACTGGGCGTAGAAAGTGAAGGTGGTTGACGACGTATTATCGCCTAACCAGTTCGCACTCATTTTATAGGACTCGCCGGGATAATAGACGGCGTATCGGTAACCGTTGTTGTAGATGTCGCTCTCACTCTGCCAGCCCTTGCCGTCGAGGACGAACCACTTGTTATCGGAACGCTTGACGGTGTAGCCGGCGAAGGTGTAGCCCGAACGGGAGAAAGCGTTGTCTTTGATCGTAAACCCTTTGCCCGGCGCGAGAGTCTGTTCAGCGATGCTGCCGCTTCCTCCGTTGGCGCTGTAAGCGATGGTGTGCATGGTTTCGACGCCCTCAAGATCGTTGCCGGGCAGGTGGATGCGGTAAGTGAATCTGGCGCGCAGCTCCGACCACGAGTAGTAGCCGTCCCAGCGAACCTGATTGTACACGCCGGTACCGTTGCCGTCCGTGTAGTACACGCCGCTGTCGATAACCTTGGTGATGAAAATCGAGTGCGAATCGTAATCGATGCGGACCCAGTCGCCCGCGGTGATCGAGTTGACGCTGTAATCCTTGTAGCTCATCAGGCCGTCGGCATAGAAACGCGCGCCGAAGATCTCATACATCATCTGGCAGGCGTACGCCCAGCATTCCCACGCTTTCGCGTTGCCGTATTCATAGTAGATGCCGCCCCAGATACTGCCGTTGGGATACTTGGAGCGCATGGAAGAGAGCTTGCTCTGGAACTGGGCTTCGGTCAGCAGGTTCCAGCCGGTGGGAGCGATCTCGTCGGCAGTAGCGCCGACTTCTGCCGTATCGGCGTCGGCGGCTTCTTCGGTGATCTCGACCTGCGCCGCGGTGTCGGCGGTATCAAGTTCAGCCGCTCCTGCGGCAAAGCTCAGAGAGCTCAGTGTCAGCACGGAGCATAAAAGAAAAATCAGTAATCGTTTCATAAATTACCTCTTATCGTGCAATAATCAAATCTTTCCGCGTCAATATCAGTATCGGCGCACAATTTTCTTATTATAAAAAGTATAGCAAATTCTCCCTTTGTTGTCTACGGACAATTCGTGAATAATTAATGGACAAAGCGTGAATAAATCCGTGCAAAAAGACGGACACGACGAAAGCCGTGTCCGCTGATGATGGTTTATTATTCATATTCGATAAGGTAACGGGAATCGAACCACAACCGCCGATAATGAGTTGTTATCAGTCTTTATCGGCTTATCGTCGATCGCAACCCGTCAGGGTTACTCCTCCTCTGCACCGATCAATCCAAGAAAACAATCTCATTCTCGGTGCGAAGCAGTTATTGGCGAGCAGATTTGAGTCCGGTCGAGGAAAAACCGCAGCGAATACTGACGTATTCACGAGGATTTTGACGATGAGCGGGCGCAAATCTGCCGCCAAGAA
>JAFRDE010000023.1 GCA_017403985.1 Ruminococcus sp.
TCTACTTTTACAACAACCAGCGTCTTCAACTAAAAACAAAACTGACGCCGATCGAATACCGACGTCAGTATGTTGCTTAAATCTTAATATTCTGCCTTTTAGGGGCTCTTTTGTGCTGTCCGTACAATTCGGGGCAGTTCAGTCGAGCCGGAGTTCTCTTTATTTTATCATATACCTTTTATGTGGAATCATTTTTAAATAGCCAATTCATGATCGTTTCATCATGTGCGAACGCCATGCCGCCGCCGTGTTGATCGGTGTAACCGCGTTCGGTAAAATACGCTTGGTCTTTTACGTCGAGAACGAGAATTCTATCGATCTCTGTTTCGGTCAAGCCCTGTGATTCATATATGCCGCGCAGCTTGTTGTAAGCATTTTTCAGCGGTTGAGAGCCGTAGTAGCTGTCACTTTCGCCTGTCGCTAAATAGACGGGCGTTTTTGCTTTTGCCAACACTTCCAAATCGCCGTCCCACTGTGATGACGTCATCAGAAAGGCTGTGTATAGCTCCGGGCGCATCCCCATCACGAGCGAGCCTGTTTCACCTCCGCCGGAGTAGCCGTGCAGATACACTTTGCTTTTGTCGATGCTGTAGTGATTGATAAAATATTCTGTCAAGGCGATTGCCTGATTTGCCGAGGCTTCGCCCCAGTCGTTCAGCTGAGTAGACAGCACGATCATCTCGCTGTTGTATTTGATTGCTTCAACGCCGAAGTCCTCGACCATATTCGCGCCGACTCCCTGAAAATACAAGCCCTCATATCCGGGAAGGGTAATGAACAGCGCATAGGGCTTTGTTCCGTCGTAGCTTTCGGGAATATAACTGCTGTAGTGAATCTCTCCGTACTCTGCCGAATGATAAACATTGCCGTTGATAAATCCGCGTTGTGTTTCGGTGCCGACCGTTATTTCGGAGGGTACGGAGGAGGTTATTCCAACGGGAGCTTCTTTACCCATTCAACGACCTGAGTCTCTGCGCTGTCCGAACCTGCGTCGGAACCTGCGATCGCGATACCGTCGATGACATTGGCGTTTGGTTCACGTTCACGAATCATATTATAGGTATTGCCGTCGCGACTGCCCGCGTGGGTGTTGAACGGTACGATGGTCACGCCGGAGAGGTCGTAGGTATCGAAGAAGGTTTCCAACACCATCGGGAGCGTGTACCACCAGATCGGATAGCCGATGAATACGGTCTTGTACTGCGTGGGGTCAACGTTGAGCGGCTCAAACGCCGGGCGTTCGTTGTTATCTACTTCCGCCTTTGCCGCATCCGCCAAGGCATCATATTCAAGCGGATAATCCTTTGACGGGATAATCGGCTCAATGTCGCCGCCGACCTCGTCGTGGATGATATCGGCGATCCATTTGACGGAGGATTCGCCGTTCGGCATCGGTGTTGCGGTGGATACTGCGTCAACGTCCTTTGTATTGTCGGCGCTGAAATACAGGATCAGGATGTCATTATCAGCCGAGGTTTTGGCACCTTGCTGAGCGGCTTCTGCTTGTGTCGCAGTATCATCAGCTTTTGATGTTGTCGCATCCGACTTTGCTGTCGTTTCGGTTTTTTGACCGTTTCCGCACGCTGCAAGAGAAGCGATCAGTAAGACGGCTAAGATGATGCTCAGGATTCGTTTCATGTTATAACCTCCGTGATATTATGATTATATGATATACCGGGTATTGATCTACAAGTACAGTATAGTAGAAAAACAGCCGCTTGTAAAATGCCGATTGTTTATATAAATATAACTGTTAGTTATATAAAACAGCGTGAGATGAATCAATCATGCTTGGTATATGTTGAGATACTTTTGTTCAACAAGTTACAACTTAATGTTGTACCCTACACAAGTTTTCGGTCATTTTCAAAAGGATCAATGTAAGCTATACTGTAGTCACAGCAAGAGAAAAGCTGAATTTACAAAACTTCAATCAGGAGGAAATCACTATGACTAACATCGAAAAGGCTTTGGCATTGATCAACACATTCGCAACTACCGATACTGAGAAAGCTGCTTCTTTACTCGCTGAGGGTTATATTCAGCACAATCTCGCATTCGGCACCGGAAGAGACGCATTTGTCGGTGCGGTTCAGGCACTCGGAGCTGCTCCCGTAAAAACTACCGTCAACAACATCCGCGCATTCGAGGACGGCGATAAGGTATTTCTGCAGACCGTTTATAACTTCGCCGGTGCAGGCGAACAGGTCGCATTTGATATCTTCCGTTTTGACGAGGACGGCAAGATCGCTGAACATTGGGACAACTTAGCTGATAAGGCAGAACCGAACCCCTCCCGTCATACGCAGATTGACGGCACTATGGAGAAAAAGGATGTTGACAAGGAAGCGACCCGCAAGGTGGTTTCTGCTTTCGTAAGCGACATTCTTCGCGGTGAGAATCCCGACAATATCACCTCTTACTTTGACGGTGACAACTATATCCAGCACAACACCGGTATCGCAGACGGTCTGTCGGGACTCGGCAAGGCGCTTGCAGCTCTCGCTGAGCAGGGTATTCAGATGATCTACAACAAGACCTACATGGTTCTGGCTGATGGTAACTACGGTCTGGCAGTTTCCGAAGGCACCTTCGGTGGCGCACCTACCTCTTACTATGATCTGTTCCGCGTCGAGGACGGCAAGATTGCCGAACACTGGGACGTTATGGAGACGATCGCCGATAAAGAGACTTGGGCAAACGAGAACGGCAAGTTCTGATTACGATCCTTATATGACGAAAGCGTGAGGCAGGTACCTCACGCTTTTGTGTTATCTATGATATGCTGCATAAACTTCTTTACAGTGGGACTCAATCTGTCATAATCCTTGAAGATGAAGGCGATCGAATAGGTCAGCGTTTCGTCATCAAAGGGAATCACGCGAATGTTTTGGAACAGCATTTTTGCACCGCTGTTCTCGGGCGAGATAAACACACCCTTGCCTCGATTGACCAAATCATAGATCTGCATCACATCGGATGACTCAAACGATTTTTTCAGCGTTACATCGTATCTGCTGCTGAAGTCCCCGATCATATGATGATAGTGTGATTTCTTCTCGACCATCAGCAGGTTTTTGCGGTGCAGCTGCGCAAAGTTGACTTTTTCAAGCTGCGCTAAAGGATCGCCCTTGTGAACATATAAGCAAAGCGGAACAGTGAGCACGGGCAGGTGCTTGAATCGCATACCGTGACGGTTTTCGGGAAGCGCCAGCAACGCAAAGTGTTTAGAATCCTCTTTGATATAGTCATCAATGTCCATATCCGGCATTTCCATACGATTCAGCGTAATGTTGGGATACAGTTCTTCGAATTCAAACAGCAGCTCGGTATCCAGAATACGAAAGATAAACGGAGCACAGGCAAAGCTGAGCGTCTGCGGACGGTTGGATAACACAGCAAAGACCTCGTCCTCAGTATGGCGGAATTGCTCTACAATGGGACTGAATTTGTGATACAGCAATTTGCCTTCCTCCGTCAGCACACTACCCTTCACTGTACGCTCAAACAGATTGCAGGAAAGCTCCGCTTCCAGATTCTTCATACAACGGCTGAGCGCTTGCTGAGAGATAAACAGGTTTTCGGCAGCTTTGGAAATACTTTTGTGTTTCGCTGTTTCAACAAAGTATTCGATATGCTTGAACTCCATACGATCACCTCATTTATATGGTCATTATACCACATTTTTAAATTGTAGCAAGACAAAAGTGATGATTTATGTTATGATGTCAAAAAGGAGAGATGGAAATGACCGTTCAACAGTACCTTAGTTATATTGTAAACGATATCCACCGCACGATTGTAGCCACCGTGGATGATAAGGGCTTGCCCGTAACCTGCGCGATCGATATGATGGATGCCGATGAGAACAGTTTGTATTTTCTGACAGCGAAAGGTAAAAGCATTTATGACAGGCTGATCAAAAGAAAATTCCTTGCTTTCACCGCGATGAAGGGCGAAGACACCATGACGAGTGTTGCCGTTTCCGTAAGAGGAAAAGTGCGCGAGCTTGGATTTGACAAGATACCGGAGCTGTTTGAGAAGAATCCGTATATGAAAGAGATCTATCCGACTGAGGAAAGCCGACGCGCCTTGACTGTGTTCCAAATTTATGAGGGCAGCGGCGAGTGGTTTGATCTCAGCAAGAAGCCGATCGAGAGAGCGTCGTTCGCTTTCGGTAAAGCCGAAGAATCTCCCGAGGGCTATGAGATCACCGACGCCTGTATCGAATGCTCAAGCTGTTTGGACGTCTGTCCGCAAAACTGTATCGAATCCGACACTATCCCGTATGCGATCGAGCAAGAGCACTGTCTTCACTGCGGTAACTGCCATACCGTTTGTCCTGTCGGAGCTGTTACGACGCGGTAATTCTTTTTGAAATCGCTTTTACAGCGTGTTTTGTCGCACAATAAATACCCGAAAGCGGTTCGACATCTTATATGCCGAGATCTCTGACACTGAGGATGTGTCCGCTTTTCCGATTTCTCATTGAAGGAAGAACTGAAAAGCTACCCCATCACAGCATAAAAAGCACCCGCCTGTTCACATCGCGTGAGCAGGCGGGATTATTTTAAATAGATAAAATTATATCGGGTAAATAAGAATTTATAGGTCTGTGCTTTTCTCTACGCTGTGAAGAGTTACTCCTTCCGGTCTAAAATCCATCTGAACCTCCCAAAACTCAACGCCTGCCTTTGCAGCATCCGTAAAAGTTTGCGACACCTCTTCATAATGAGTTGACCTGAGCCGTTCCTTCTTTTCTGTAATGCGATATTGAAACACCTGCAGAAAAATTGCCTTCTCATGATCCTTAAGCGACTCAGCAAGCTCCTTAAGGTGCTTTACCATCCTGTCTGTTGATGAAAACGACTTAGGGGGAAGCGTCTTTATGTTCTTCCCGTATTTTACATTGATTGTTGTCAGCGGAGTCTTTACTTCCAAATAAACATCTCCAACTTTGAAATCCAGTTTGGATATTCCCAGTTTCACTTCTCGCTGAACGCTGTCGAAATTCGAAACGATCGCGTCCAGCTCGTGTTCACAGAAAAAGAACTCTACCAGCCTGTTGGAAAGGATTTGATTGATTCCTATCCAGTTTTCATCATCGGAAAGAAGCACTGCCTCAATATCGTATTTCAGCTTGCGTTTAGGATCATCATGATATGATAAAAGACACGGCAGATTCTTGTTTTCTACATCACCGATGCGGTTTGTCGTCGGGATATGCGCCGTCAATTCTACTCCGTCTATATCTACCAAAGCTGTGAACTGACTTTTTCTTTTCAACAGAGTTCCTCTGGTAAGAGGTTTCTCAAATAGATACTTACTCATTTCTTCACCACAACAGTCAGCATGACCAAATCTTCCTCTCCAACATTGATGATAGAGTGCATTGATCCTTTCGGGCAGATATGCAAGACTCCCGGTCTCAATTCTTCCTCGATGCCATCGCAAATTGCTTTGCCCATTCCGCTGATAATATAATTCATGTCATCTCCGGACTCCTGCTTGTGGCTGCCAATGCTTCCGCCCGGATGAATAGCTGTCGGAATAATCCGATAGGAATCGTCGTTATACATACGGGCGCTCATCGTACCGGTGCCATTATTCATCCCCGGCAGTGTCATTGATTCTATCTTGTTGAAATCTATCTGCAAGATTGCCACCTCCACAAATTCCGATTTATCTTTCCAAAAGTATAGCACAAAACAAAAGATATGAAAAGGGGGAGTATCAAAATGATACTCCCAAAATTTGTGGTGGAGATAAGCTCCCTTTCTTCTGTAGGAAATCAGTTGCCCCGTCTTGGGTGCGTCACCTCCTGTCAGAAGTCGCGCCTACGCTCTCCTTAAAAATGATTCACTGAATCATTTTTACCTTCGGTTCTTCGCACGGCTTGAACCTCGGCACAGTCGCCTTCGAATCCGCTTATCTGCCACTTTGCTGGTATAATCAGAAAGAACGGATATCCTTTGTGGATATCCGTTCTTTCTGAAATGGTGGAGATAAGCGGATTCGAACCGCTGACCTCTTGAATGCGAACCAAGCGCTCTACCAACTGAGCTATACCCCCATGCCACTTTTGGTATTATACAACACTTTTTTTGATTTGTAAAGTGTAAAACGAATTTTTTTTAGCCGGGACGATTCCGACCGATCGCGGATCCGCTCATCGACCTGTTAGGCAAAATCAACAAAATGAGCCTTTGCAAATTTGACACCGAAATGATAAAAACCTATGGCAAACCGGATTCAACTGTGCTATAATGAGTCCAACATATAAAAGGAGGGGTTCCCATGTTCCGGTCCAATCATCTGTTAAAATCCATCGTCTGTCTTGCGCTTGTCTTAATGTGCATCGCGTCTGTCGCGCTGCTTGGCGGCTGCGGCAGCAGTAAAATCACCGTTCCGGATCTCGTCGGCTTGACGAAGGAAGAGGCGGAGGCAAAGGTCGCCGAGCTGGGCGCGGTGCTGAACGTTCAGCGAGAGAGATACTCCAAGAAGAACCCTGCGGGCTCTATCGACGCCATGATCACCAAGGTCGGTGATACCGTTGAAAAAGACGGCGAGATCAGAGTCGTCGGCAGTCTCGGCGAAGGCGTTGAGGTCCCGAATATCAGCGTCCTCACCGGTAAGGAAGGCGCCAACCTCGTGTCCAAGGTCGGTCTGAATCCGATCGTTGTCGAAGAATTCAGCGACGAGGTCGAAGAAGGCAACATCATCTCCTACACCGACGGCGGACAGACCATTCCCAAGGGCGCAGACGTCACCATCACCGTCAGCAAGGGTCCCGAAAGCTGATAAACGGCAATTGAATACTGAAATACAACGGTCGCCGACGCGGGTATTCCTCGCGTCGGTGTTTTTTATAGCGTATATTCTAAGCGAAAACTGCAAATATCTATCGCAGAAAATCCCGCATAGCGGCTGCACGGTCGAGGGAGAAAAAACTAACAGTGCCTGTCGCATATGCAGCAGGCACTGTGATTGTATCAATTATAATTATTGAACCGCGTCCGTATCTCTTACTTCAAATTCCAGCTGCTTACGTTGAGCTGTCCGTCCTCGCTCGCTCCGGTGGCGTAGAGAGTACCGTCGTCCTTCAGCGCTACAGAATAGTAACCGCCCGCGGCGACCTCTGTTACATGAGTCCATGTTTCGGTATCACAGCGGTTATCATAGTTGACGCCTACCGCTACGACCTTGCCGGTGCTCGTTAAGCCCATAGTATGATGATAACCTGCCGAGATCGCGACGATATCCGACCAGCCGGAGGTCTCAGTCTCGCCGCTCATATTAACGCCTGTCGCTACAACGGTGCCGTCGCTCTTCAGACCGACCGTGTGATCGTCGCCGACAGCGATCGCAACGATATTCGTCCAGCCGGTGACATTACACTGACCTTCGTCGTTGCCGCCTACCGCTACAACGGTGCCGTCGCTCTTCAAGCCGACGCTGTGATGATAGCCTGCCGCGATCGCGACAATATCCTTCCATCCGGATACGTCGGATTGACCGTCGTCTTCGTCGCCTGCCGCGACGACCGTTCCGTCATTCTTCAGACCGAGGGAATGGAAGGTGCCTGCGGCTACGCTCTTGATGTTGCTCCATGTGCTGACGTCGCACTGTCCGAATACATTGGAACCCGTTGCTACCACCTTGCCGTCAGCCTGAACGCCGAGGGTATGCTCATAACCCGCGGAGATCGTAACGATATTTGACCAGCCGCTGACGTCGCACTGACCGTCTCCGTTGTTGCCGACCGCGATGACGGTGCCGTCGGACTTGATGCCTACCGTATGCGTACCGCCGGCGGAAACCGTAGCGTTTTCACTGCCCGTGACAGTGATATCGTCACCGCCGCCTATCGCGATCGTTTCCGTATTGTTGCCGGGGATGATATTCGGTTTTGCGGAATTGGCGGAGATCACGATCGCCACCACGGCTATAATCACGATCAACAGCGCAGCGCCGCCGATGATCAAGCCGATCAGCAACCCTTTGCTCATGCCTTTCTTCGGCGGAGCGGGCATATTGCCGTCGCCGGGATAGTTGATGCCGCCCGGTTGATTCGGAACGGGATTCTGCGCATAATTCGTCCCCTGCTGATAATCGTTATACGGCTGCTGACCGTAACCCGGCACATTGTAATCCGGCGCGCCGTAGGGCTGACCCTGAGGCTGATCGGAATAAACCTGATTATCGCCCTGCACAGGCGCCTGATCGCCGTAGCTCTGTGCGTTCGGATCGCTGTAGCCGCTCTGAGCATCCGCTCCGTCAAAAGCGCCCGGTAAAAGCTGCTGCGCACCGCAATGAGGACAATAGGTGCTGGTCATACCTTCCGCAGCTTCAAAAATCTCACCGCAGTTTGTACATCTGAAATAAGCCATAATTACCTCCTGACATCTCTTTTCGAGATGATTCTATAGCTGTCTTGCGGGCAGTCCTCCCGCCGTAAAAATCTTTCGTTATCTCAGGACAGATCGGCAGCCGGCGGCAATGACTCACGGATGCGGGACGCGCACAGCACAGCCGCCCGCAGCCTTGCGAAAGCGTGATCCGTCGTGAAAACAACCGCCTTATGACACGATCCTTCCTGAAGCAGAACCGATTAATACAGATACTATTATATTATCATAAACGCTATATTGTCAATGCAAAAAGACTATCTTTTGCACAAAATAAACAAATTAACCACTGTTACGGCGATTCGCCTTCTTTCGCCCTTGACAAATACCCTATTCGGTGGTACCATATAGAGGCTGAAAGGCAGATATCGCGGGGTGGAGCAGTTGGTAGCTCGTCGGGCTCATAACCCGGAGGTCGTGAGGTTCAAGTCCCACCCCCGCAACCAAGGTTACTATAACCTAAGCAACCCCGATATCATAGGCGTTATCGGGGTTGTTCAATTTCTGCAGTTGTCTAACTTCGGCTAAAATTGCCCTCGTAACTAACACACAACTAACACACAACTAACAAATCGAAAATGGGACAGCGCACGTTTTTCAGCGTTAAACGTGCAATCTAAAACGCACGGTGCGTTATATAAGCGTTACCGTGCGTTTTATTGTTTATTCGATTGTGTTAAGCAGCTTTTCAAGTCCGAGATCCATTTCCTGCCATGTGGTAAGAGCGTTTTTGGCTGCCTTCGACGGCGTTTCAAAGTTTATGCTTTGCCAGATCTCGATTTCGTTCTTTCGGTGCCGTTCCGTCCAGATAATGTAATTTCTGAGCAGCTCCCACTGTTCGCGGGTTAATGTGATCTTGTCGTCCATAGTGTACCCTTTCTCCCCGTATAGCCGATAGGTCAGCTGATTATTATTTTAAATGATTATAATGCGCCGTAGTATTTAAGCCTAAAATCTATCCACATCTTTAAGTCTTTTATATTGCCTCCCCGTCGTTTGTTGATCGAATGATACGAAACTTTCCCGTCAGGAGTTGTTAATCGGTATTCTCTGTGTCTATCGCGCAAGTCAAAAGAATCGGGATGAACGGTCAACGTTTCAATTTTTATCCCTCTATATTCTTGTATTCTGTCAACACGCTCCCACTGTGCAACATCGTCATTCCAGTAGAATTTTGTGTCTTTCATTTCAAATTCTCCTTTACTTGTTTTAGTGTCTATATTATAATATATTGTACCCGATATATCAATACGCAAAACTACCAATATTGTACCCGATATATTGTGCAATTTGTATATTGTACCCGATAGATAAATATGATACAATGTACTTACCCTATTATGAGGTGGTGAAGCTATGACGATAAGCAAGGCTCAAATGAAAGCAACGGCAAAGTATATGAAAAACAATTATGACGAAATCAAAATCCGCGTACCGAAAGGCGACAAAGCGCTTATCAAGGCATACGCGGATAGTAACGGCGAAAGCGTGAACGAATTTATCAAAAGAGCTATTTCAGAGGCTATGCATAAGGATAATCAGACATAAGAAAAAAGCCCGCAGCATGATCGCTGCGGGCTTTGCCTTATTATGATATTTTTTTGTTTGGCTCGTACTTTAACAGGTCGGATATATCACAACCAAGCACCTCGCATATTCTGTCGATATGATCGAGGTTTACTTTTTCAATCAGTTCGTGATACATTTCGTTGATTGTCGCAGGTCTGATACCCGTTTTGCGTGATAATTCCACCTGTGTCATACGTCTTTCGCCTAATAAGGTTGATAGTTTTATTCGTATCATAATAACGCCCCGTGTAACATAATAACACAATGCGTTATATAATAACGTAAAACGTAGTAATATTACGGTATTCGTAATTTTCAGTAATTTGTTATGATTACCTCTTTGTATTCCGCGCAATACTCAACCTTAGACGGTAAACTATTGATTCTGCCAACTCCCCGTATATTACAGCCGTGATACAGCTTTCGTACCAGTTCACAGTCATTGTAAGAAAGAATAAACTTGCCTTTTATTTCGGACAGGCATTTACATAAGCGTTCGTGATCTTCCAGACCAAAATTGCAATACTTTTTGTTGTAATACTGCTCCGCGCCTACATAGGGTGGATCAACGTAAAATACAGCGTCCGCACGATCATATGTTGATATCAGATTTTCAAAATCCCTGTTTTCAATTATAACGTCCTTTAGCCTTTCTTTAAAGGCGGGCAGATCGTGAACAATATTTACAGGACGTGCTGTACGAGTTGAGAAAGAGCCGCGATTACTGCCAAAGCTGCAGCGAATAAGGTATAAGTATCGCGCTGCCCGCTGCAGATCAGAAAGCGCATTATCCTCTTTCATTTCTTCGCGGTATTCGGCAAATAGCTCGCGGGATTGTAGCCAATCTATTTCTTTTTGAAGTTCGGCGCAGTGATATTTTATCTGTCGATAAAGGTTAATCAGATCACCGTCAATATCGTTAAATACTTCCATTTGACCTGTAACCTTATCTTTGCCAAACAACACCCAACCTGCGCCCCCGCATACTTCAATATAGCGGGAGCAGCTGTCGGGTATTAAAGGAATAATATGTTTTTTGAGTTGGCTTTTGCCACCAATCCAACCTATAAAACTTCGCATTATTATCATCTCCATAATAGAATTAGGGGCGTTATTATGAAAATGATGTTATTGCAACATTTAATCGCGTTATTGATACATTTTGTATTGTTTTTGCAAAAACAATCAATTAAATTGCAATTATTGAGCAATTAACAGTTTACAAATCAGTTTACATATTGGTTTACGATTTGGTGTATTAGTTGGTGAATCAGGCTTTTTTGAGGTTGCTGACCTTAATATCAGCGGTAACAGCCTTGCCGATACCGATCACAGCCCTATCGCCCTTGATCTGGATAACGTCGTACTTATCGAAATAGGTCTTAAACGGTTTGCCGTCGTAGGTAACAGCATTAACAACCCTTACCTTATCGCCGACGCTAATGCTGCCCGTAATCAGGGCAAGGTTGGAGGCTTTCACGGGCGCGACAACCGTTTTGCCGATACCGATAACAACGCGATCACCCTTTACCTCGATAATGTCATACTTGCCGTAGTAGGTTTTAAAAGGCTTGCCGTCGTAGGTTACGGCATTTGTAACCTTGACAACGTCGCCAACCTTAAAGGCAGCGGCGCTCTGAGTGGGGGCGGTAGTCTGTGCGGAGGACGCGGGGTTGCTTTCGGTCTTTGTCGCCTTGCTTGCGAATTTCGGGGTTACAAAGCCGCGAATATACCTGCCGTTAATGGCAAGGGTACGGCGTCCGACGTTCAAAGCGCCCATATTGCCCTCAAGCACCGTCATAGTGCCTTTAGCCTTATTGACGCTTTCAATGGTGCCGACGTGTTCAGGATCCCCGACACAGTCACCCTTGCCGTTGTCGTCCCAATCGTAAAGCACCTTATCGCCGACGTTCGGGACATAGGCGTCGTTTTCGACCCAAATGCCCGCAGCCTTTGCGAGCTTAATCATCTGCCCGCAGGAACATTCATAACACGGGAAAATATCGCCAAGCCCTACGGCGCTCATGGCAGCCGAGGCTGTTGTCGCACAGTGCGGATCGTTGAGCGTCATTTTATAACGCTTGCAGCGCCCCGATTTGTTAAACTCGTCAAGGATTTTTTGATGTGCAGCGGATTTCTGCTTTGTGCCGACCATAGCCTGCAGCCATTTTACAGGTTGTAACCTGAGTTCGTTTTCAGTCATAACTAACACCCTTTCTATTCTGTGACATCGAAAATAACGGTTGTTTCTGTGGTGTTCCCCGAAACCAGTCCGCTATTAAATTTTACCTTTGTTTGTACTACCGCCCCGACAATACTGTCAGGACGGTAATAGGTACATTCTTTGTTTTCATTTATTCCCAAGTCAACAACGGCGTCGTCGGGAATACGCGAAACGATCTGCTTTAAATCTTTTCCAGTCATATTACCGCCTTACTTTCTGTTCGCCATCTTCTCACGCCATGCGAGGGAAGAAATAAAGGCGGCGCAGGTTCCTACGCCGCCCACAAAGCCGCCAAATAAGCCGATAATCAAACCGACAACCCAAGACATATCAGTTTACCCCCTGTTCCTTTTCGTCGCTCACAGGGGCGTCTGCGGGCTGTTTCGCGGCGGTTTTCTTCGTCTTGATCTTAACCTCTGTTGTTGAAACAGGTACACCGTCGATCAAGACCTTTTCACCCCGTTTGAGAACAGCCGCATTATAGCCCGCAGCCTGCAGCTCGTCACAGAAAGCCTTAGCAATCTCTGCGTTAGTTGCGTCAATATAGATCGGCAGGTCAAGCTGCTTTTCTTTCAGATTGTCAAGCACAACAAGGCAGCCTGCAGCTTCAACCCGTGCCATACGAGCGTTGCGGGCGTATGTCTGCCAGTATGCGCCGACTTTAAGACCTGCCGCTTTCGCGTTTTCGCAGTTGCGCTCGTAATAATTGTCGATCTGCGAGCTGTAAGCGCCAAAACCTAAGCGGCAAAGGGCAAAGACAAACCCCGCCTTTTTCGCCTTAGCAAAGTTCACAATGCCGTCCCATACCGAAACAACGATACCTTTTGATAAAGACATATCTAATCCCCCTTATTCTTTTTTGTAAGCACGTCGATTGCCTTAGTGATAACATCAGGCAACGGCAAGCCCATAAGTCCCGCGTTTTCAACGATAGAAATGCTCTCGTTCGCACAGAAAGCTATTACAACGGCGTCACGGATATAGTTTGTTCCGATTGCCAGATCAAGCCTGTACGCAACGAGGACAATTAAAAGAGCCATGCCCTTACGACACAGCCCTTTCCAACCTGCGCGGCTCTCGAGCGCCCCGCTTGCGGTCTTTTTCGATTGTTTGAAAACGCCTGCGACGACCAACCCGCTTATATAGTCAATCGCCATAAAAATACATAGTGTTGTCATTCCGTAAGTCCACCCGCCGAGCAGAGTAGTGATTAAGCCACCGACTAAGCCCGTTACGGTGCTTACAATTTTCCCGTACATTTCGTGTACCTCCTTAGGTTAAGCCTAACTCAGCTTTAAGCTCTGCGCTTAATTTGTCTTTTGTGATAGAGCCGTCAACAAGGGCGCTCCCGTATATCAAGGTTTTTTGCGTCAGCACGCCGTCCTCTATGGTGAAGAAATACCCGTTATCCATAGCCAACATACCGTTATACGAAAGATACACACCGAAATCGGCATTGTGAGTAATGCTTTTCAATGAGCCATTACCTACATTGAAATACAATATTACAACATCGTTGTCGCTCTCGTTGTCGTCGATCATATCCTCAAGGTCGCCTAACGTATACGCCGTACCGCCGAAAGCTGCTGTATGAAGCGTCGCGTCAATCTTAGACGTCGGCAGCGAGTAGTCCGCAATAGGAAGATCAACCTTTATGAACGTCGCACCGCTATACTTTAACGTGATACCCTTTTTAGGGAACGTAATAACCTCTTGTCTGCAGTTGAGTTCGCCCGCGTCGCCGCGTGATACACCATAAGCGCTAAAAAGATTGCCGCCAACGGTAAAGTATACTATCACGCTTTCGTCTTTAGCTTTACCCTGCTGCATATAGCTGACAAGGTTGCCGACCGCCGTCACTTCTCCTACGTCGTAACGAATATAAAACAGCTTATTGTTAAGGTAGTCTTGCATATTATTTACGACTGTCAGAATTTGAGAAAACAACACAGACACTTTCGTCCAAAACCAGTTAAAGTAAGCAGCAGGCGGCTTGTAGCCAGAAAGAAAACCTTGCGAACGCATGGAGGACGGCGGCGCTGCGCCGCTTGCCGACCAGTTCGGGGCTTCTTCGGTGATCGTTGTTTTACTGTACTTTGTCGCCATCATTCGCCCTCGCTTTCATCCTGTGCTGCCTCCTCAGCGGCTTTCGCAGCCTCGGCAGCTTTCTTATCGTCCAAGTCCTTTTCAAAGGCTATGCGCTCTGCTTCGGCTTCTTCTATGGTTTCTGCCGTAGATACGACACCCATTGAGTTAAGCAAGCGCTTATGCCCCGCTAAGTCCTCTATGAATTTGACCCCGTCTTTCTCGAAAATATAAACGTCGCCGTGAAGATCACGACGACGCTTTCTTTTCTCTATAACGGGATCGGTTCCGTTTTTTATAATCATTATTATGCTACTCCTTTCAGCAGTGCATTTCGGCGCTTTGCGTCGTTGCTAATGATTTTTTTAAGTTTACCAATACCGATAGGATATACATACTTCGTATAGGCATGGTAGCTGTCGGTACAATGCTTTAGCTGCCCTATACGGCTGATTATTCCCTGAGCCATTTTGACGGGTATAGATAGCCCTTGCCGCAGTTTCTTCATAGCCCGCCTGCATTGTCGTATCAGGCGCAGAAAATTCTTTTTACATATTGTAATACGATCTCTGCTGATACGATAACCTACGGTTGCTATCCTGCGGCTACGTTTGACCTTTTCTTTGCCTTTCTCGGTGTAGTGCTTATCTTGATACACCTTGAATACCTGCCAATCGCTCTTTAAGGTGACGCCCAACAGCTCGCTCATGTAAGCGCTGATAGCGTCAACGGCTCTGTGCAGCTTTCGCTTGTTTCTACCTGCTATAATAATGTTATCCATGTTGCGGCTTTCATAGTACACACCGTCAAGGGTAAGTATATACCTGTCAAGTGCTTCAAGGTAGTAGTTTCCGAGCCATTGACTAAGGATCATGCCGATATGCAGCCCGACTTTATCGCCTACAACATCATAAGGCGATAAGTTGTGCTCCATAGCGTACTTTAAACCCTGCGGATAGGACGACGCCGCAACCGCGATAAGCAGCAGGAATTTTTTGTCTTTGATTTTCCGCTCCAACGCCGCTATAACATTTTTCAGCGGTACGGACGGATAATACTTTTTAATGTCAAGCTCTGCAACATACTTAGAATTGCGGGCTTTCTGTTGCGCTACCCTGACATTATATTTTAGCATACGCTTTGCGCCGCGTCCCTTTACCGAGGAACACGACCAAAAGTGCATACCGCGCATTATCACAGGCTTTAAAACCTCGGTTATAGCTGCAATTATAACGCCGTCATGGCTAAACGGCTGTATAGCAAGCTCGCGTTCCTTTTTGGAACACTTGTCATAAATAACCTTGATTTTCGGCTGTGTCGGCGTGTAGTCGTAGTCCGCAAAGATACGATACATATGGTCAACCGTACCGTCAATATCTTTCACGACCTTTTTGACGTCGCGCCTTTTCTTCTTTTTCTTTTTGAGCGTTTCTTTGACGCAGGCTTTCAGAAAGTCTTTGTCTACTAACTGCTCATACAGGAAGCCTACCCGCTTAGGCATTTTGTTTCTCTCCTTTTAAGCTGCAACATCTTTCAAATCCTTTCGGCTTACTAAATGCTGTCCTGTTCGCTTCTTTTTCAGCAAGGGCTGCGGAGGAAGAAACGCCATAATATGGAGAGTAGACCTTAAAAGGTGGCGAGCGCCGAGGTTGTTGTTGTTACCTACGTTGTTACTGTTACAATACGACAAGCCGTAGTTAGCGTTGTTGTTGTTATAGACGGAGCCGCAATACAGCACAGCAGAGAACAGAAAACCCCGAACGGCGGCGTTTCTAACCCCTTATTAAATTTTTGATATATATAAACCCCTACGGGGCAAGGGGGAAGTGTCCCCCTTGCAACCCCCTCAGGATAATTTAAGGAGGCGAGCGCCGAGGTTGCTGTCGTAACCTACGCTGTAACTGATACAATACGACAAGCCGTAGCTAGCGCTGTCGTAGTCATAGACGGAGCCGCAATACAGCACAGGATAACTGCTACCACTCAGCCAAATCTGATCGCAGAAATAAGTATTATAGCTGCCGTTGTTAACAGTTTGGCAAGGCATACACATAAACGGATGATCGGGATCCCAACCGTATGCTGCAATACAAGGATTGCTATAACGGGATGGTGCCTTATAAGACAACGTCACCATATTTTCCGTTGTATCTGCAAACTTCGTCGGGTCGTCGGTCACATAATAGTCACCGCCCCAATCAGGCATACAGACACCGTCCCTGAATCGCCACATATTACCGACCCAGTCCTCAATACCATGCCAGCGCATTTGACCGTACACAACCTCAAAACCTGAGGACGTTTCGACACCATCTGTGCCGCCTGTATTACGCCTGCTGCTGCCGCCTGCGGTTCCTGTTCCGTATTCTCTACCTTTCATTACTGCCTGTGAGTTCTTGTTGGCAAACTCGATCCACCACAAGAACATCATAACGGTTGCATGGTACAAATCCTCCTGACAGTAACCGTTACCGTTTGCAGCCGCAGCCGTGCGGAATTGCGCTCTTGTCTTATTGTACGCAGGCGTATATCCTGACTTACTGACAAGTTTATTGCTTTCCATATAGCCAAGATAGCAGCTATACATAAAGCTCGGCACCTCGTACCAATCGCCCTCTCCAGACGGCATAGCAGAAACAGCGATATCCGTTATGCGGTTTTCGTTATCCACGCCGACACGGAAAAACATATCAGGCATTTTGATAAACTTACCCGCTGCGTCGTCAACGATCTCTGCCTCATTCCACGGGAATACGTTGTCAAAGTCGCTGTCAACAGCGCCCGTCGAGGAATTGATAACAAAGTCCATATCCTCGGCGTCGTCTGTACGGGTAAGGGCAGGTGTGCTTGAATACAAGCCGCTGACGCCGTAGATCGGTGCTGTCCCCTTAAACCATGCTGCAGGATTTGAACGGTTAGTCGCTACACCTGTACCGATAGCGTTAAGCTCGACAAAGTGCTTGCCGTCCTGCACGACGTTAGTGTAAGAGGACAGGTCAATCGTGGATCCGCTATTTGAAACGGTATCAAGCAGCGTACCGTCGACGTAAATGCCGTATGATGTGATACCGCTGATAACGTTAAGGATATTAAGGGTGTTACCCTGTATCTTGATTGTAGCGCCGATATTATACGACATAGTAACATTATCAGAATTGTCGTAGCCCGACGCCTCCGACTGTACTTTGATCTCGTACATACCGTAAGCTGTGATCGAGGACAGGTCGAATACCTGTGCGCTTGTTCCAGTATACGTTGTTTGGAGCGTCCCGTCAATATAAAGTTTTGTACTTTCTGCATATTGAGGGGGTGTAACGGTAAGATTGGTGCCGCTAAGGGATAGTGTCGGGCGTCTGAGCTTAGGAGTACTAAGCGCCGACGCCTGAATAACAATGTTACCCGTTACCGCCGCAAAGGTAATGACGCCCGTGTAACTGTTGTATTCGTATTTGTTTGTAGCGACGCCGCCCATAGTAACGACGATATCCTCAGGCAGATAATAGCCGCTTGCAGGCGTAAGGGTTACGCTGTATGTTTGACCGTTGCCGATCAACGCAGTCGAATTGTTGGCGGTCAGGTGTTCAAGCGTCCGCGTAATGGTGTAGACCGAGGCATTGATCTTATTACTGATAATACTATCACGAAAATAATTGCCAAAGGCTACAACATACAGCTCATAGGTGCCTGCGCCGAGCGCCGAAAGTGAAAACGACGTACTTGTAAGCTCCTGCAGCAGCGTCGAGCCGTTATACAGCTTGTACTTTCCAACAAAACCCCCGTTCGTTGACGGGTTGGATATGCTGACCGTGTCATTGTTACGGGTAAGGGTTACAGGATTTAACTGCGGTGCGGGTAAATTCCTGATTTCGTCAGGATAGTCAAAGGCGTCTTTACCCGTAAGATCAGCGCCTCTTGCTAATATCGCCTGCTTACAGCCGTCGATAACGGTAACGGCGTTGCCGACGTTATTTACTATCCTTTCAAAAGGTGTAAAGCTCATGTAATGCTGCCTCCTTGTAATACGGTTTCGATTGACGCACTTGCAACATCAAGCGTTGCAATTTGTCTTTCGGTTTCTGCTTTTTCAGACGTCAGGGCGTCGACCTCAGATTGCAGGGCTGATACCGTTTCGGTCAATGTTTGTATCTCTGCTTCTAATTCTGCCTTATTCGCTGTCAGTGTTTCAACCTGCGCCGTCAAATCCAATATCTGCCCGTTAAGGTTTTCTATCAGCGCTGCCTTTTCTGCTGTTTCGGCTTCAAGTTCGGCAATCCTTTCTATCAATACCGATCTGGGTAAGATTTCGTCCTGCTCTGCGGCAGGCTCGTTGATTGATATTGATACAGGGTTAGTAATACCGACCTCGTTGCCTTTCTTCATATACAAAGCCAGATTAAGCGTCTGCACCTGATCGGTAAGGTCAATGCCTACATTAACCGTTGCAACAAAGCCTGATTTCGCAGGCTTCGGGTCTAAGGAATACTTGAAATACTCCTTTGTTTCAACGTTGCTAACATGGAGCTGTACGTCATAACCATCTACTGCGTTTTCGCATACTTTAGCAGGCAGGAGTATACGGATCCGTTCAAAGTCGTTTTCGCCTACATATAACGCTGTTGCTGACTTTAGCTGCAGGCGTTTATCCTCTGATAGACTAATCGTTATCATTAGACAGCTCACCACCTTGTAACACCGTTTCTATCGCTGTACTCATGCTATCCAACGATAAGCCGAGGTTTGTAAGAAACGTGTCAATCTTTGTGAAATTGTTATTGAAATCCGCGATATTAAAATAGTCCGTTGTTGCGGGTAATTTTAATTCGAGGTTAGGTGTTACGGTTGCCATTACATACCTCCTAAATCGGTAAATCAAACGTGCTGCTGTCAGATACAGCAAGACTTAACGTGCCGCCGATTGTCTGCTCAATATTGCCAAACCCCGCCGCCGCGTCATAGTCAAATGTCGGTAACAGCTCGCAGATAACGTTATTCATATCGCCGTATGTTGACGCCGCCATTTCCCCGTATGTCAAAGCGCCGTCCATAAATTCAAACGTTCCGTTAAATTCAATGTCCGTCAGCCTGATACATACGGGGAGCAGCATTTCGATAATCAAAACCGTCTGCTCGCCGCTGAATCCTGCATTTGTCAGCAGGTCAAGCGGGAATTTCACGATTGTTATTTTGCAAGGATCCTCTGCCTCAGCAAAGACAATATCCGAAAGCTCGGCGTTGAACATCTGCGCCAACAGCGCAATCACGTCGTTATAATTGCCTTTACAGAGATTACGACCTATCTTATTCAGAATAAGCAGCCTGTATTGTGCGTCGTCGAGCTTACCGCGACTCTGACCTACCATTTCACCGTACAGGTCAAGGGTTTTACCCGTGCTTTTCATCACATCAAGGCAATCAGACACAGCCGCCATATCCGTTTTAAACTCGGTTACAGCAAGCTCGTTAAGGTGCAACAGTTTGTAGTTATTGCCGTCCTCGCCTTTATAATAGGCGTCGGGCAGGCGTTTAACATTATCCATATTGCTCCCCCTTACTGTACCGTTACCGTGATATGATTTGCACTTATACGGGCTATCTCATTATCGGAACACGTTATATCCGTAGCGCTGTAATTCGTGCCGTCCGTAGATAACTGCAAACTTGAAACATTTACAACGCCCGTGATATTGATAAAAGAATACAGCGCCGACAAATAAACGTCGGTGCCGTTCGTGAACGTAGCAAGATAATTTACAATATTGCTCTTTATCTGATCTACGCCGTCGTCCTCGAAAAAGCTGTTTTTTACAAGCGTGATATTGACGTATATCTCTTTTCGGGTTGTCCGCTCAAAGTTGATCGTGTGAGCCGCGCCGCCGTCGTCGGTAACTTGTACGCTTACAGACCCGACTGACTTAATACCTATGGGCTTTTTATCGAATATTGCCTTTGCTACCGCCTGATCGGTTGCCGCCTGTTCATCAGACGACACATAGCATTTGAACGAGTGCGGCGGTATGCTGTTGACCGTTTCATCAGTGGCGTTTTCGACGATATTGCAGCCGTCTACGTTGTGTATACGCATGATTGCGCCCTTGATAGCGTCTTTTGTACCACTTGCCGCGCCAGATATAGCCTCTTTGAAACGGACGCGTACAGCGGCGTCGCTTTCTCTGTTTTCGCCGTAAGATACCTGCGACAGTCCGATAACGCTGTATATGTACGCTGACGGGTTTACAATGGTATCAATGCTTGAGGGGCTGACGTTGCCGTCAGTTCCAAATTCATTACATTCGACAAGGCAATCTGCATAACCGCTTTCGGCGTCGTCCTGTACAGCTGTTGACAAAGTATAGTTATCAAGCACATGATAAACGGCGCTCAGATTATCCGTTGATACTTCAAAACCTGCAGCAACCTCTGCGTTAAGCGTTCCCGTTAATCTTACCATGAAGCGGGCGGGCGTCGCGGGATTGCGGGTTATTCCTGCATAAGGTAAAAGCCTGTCGAGATCAACACCACACGCGGTGTTAGGGAATCGGGCATAATAAATGCCCTCTAAATCTTGATAAAGCTCGTCTATATCAGCAACACTAAGTCTGATAAATTTACCAAGCGCTGACTGATCTGACGTATCTATGTTATCGCCGAAAAGCGTCCGCGCTCTTGTGATCTGATTATCAAGTATTTCGTTGTATAAAGGGCGATTAAACCCTAAATTTGTTAGTGCCATGCTTCACCTCTCATAGTGATATTGATATTTCTGTACCGTCTGAGGTTGTTGACTTGAAGTCGATAAACAAGCGCCTGTCATGTTGCCTAAAATCAATCTGAGTAATAACAAAGGTTTCGTCGACCTGACGCAGCCCAAGCTGTATAGTATCTCTGATAAGATCATAGTTAGGATTCTTTGTTAAAATCCTGCTAAAATCTATACCCTCTGCTGTATCAAACTCCCATTCGCCTATGTTGGTTTTTAATATCTGCCTGACCGTCTGTGCGATCAAGTCTGTATCGTCTACCATAGCGATTTTGCCTTTTTCGATAACGATGTCCCCGCCATCGTCTATTTTAAAACCTTTCACTATATCACCCCTATGATTATGCTATCGCTTATTCTATGGTGTCCCTTTTGGGGGAGCGAGAAATAACCGCGCCGCGTATCGGTTATATCCCTTTCACCACAGCCAACTATGACTATATCGTCTTTAGATATATCATTAGCTACAGCTAAGGTATAGTCTGTACCGTCAATAACAACATTTTGTGTTGTTATCTTTTTTACGTTTCGCGGTATAGGTGCGAATAAGACCGCCTGTTTCTCTCCATATTGACTATCTGCCGTTAAGAGGGTAAGGGGCTGTATTTTTGCCATATCGCCGTTGACAGCTAACACCTTTGCTATATAGATCGTGTGAACGTTAGATATTTCATTATCTACCATAGCTTTAAACTTGCTTAAATCAAGCGGCATTAGATTACCCCCTTTACTTTGGTTATCATTTTATCGCCGTCGTATTCGTGCGTTCCTGAAAGCGCAATCAACTTAACGGCATTATCATGTTTGTCGTTATAGTCTATAGCTCTTTGCGTTTCACCTCTGTTGACCTTGAATACCGATAACGCATGAACATTAGGATTGAGTAACATAGATACGTTGTAACCGCGTGTATAATCAACATATTTTCCGTTTGTTTCTTTGTCAGACCATTCATTAATGTCAAGTAGCCCATTTGCATAGCTTACTGTACCAGACGAGCCAAACTTGCGAAAATATGTGTACGGGCATACAATAATTCCGCTGCCATAGGTAACAATAGCGCCACAAATTGCCGCTACACGATCTATATTGCTAAACAAAGCTCCGTCAATCGTTTCATCGTCGGCATAGGTATAATCTCTTGCGATTTCATAATAATACGTCGGCTTTTTCGTGACTTTGATTAAGTCTTTTAGGATATAACTCGCTTTGCATTTATTGATATAGGTTTGGTTTATGTGGACATCTGTATAGATAGTTCCTGTTTCCGCTTTTATCGTTGTTACCCTGTCGAGATCGTCCCTCTTTGTTTTGACGCTTGTGATAGTTCCGCTGAAAATGCGGCTAACACTATTGCCATATCCCGCTGATACGCTGATACTTGTATTGTTAAATATCGACACATCATGGTTAGGAACGTTGTATATTATGATCTCTGCTTTTTTGGCTTCAAGATTATACGCAAACGGTATATCAAACTCAAAGTCATAATCGGCATTATCAAAGACATAGTTGCCTGTTCCGTATCCTTTTGGTTTCGCTATCGTGACAATCGCTCGTTGACCAAACTGCCCGTCGAAAGGTGTAACGGTAGACTTAAAAAAGCCTCGCATTGCATTAATCATTTCTACTGATTTTTCAGTTTGGATAATTTGCGATCTACGGGAATTTGCTCCATCAACAATAAACTTGCTCATTATTGCACCCCGTAATCTATCGTTAGTTTTACATCCCGTAGGAAGTTATCAAAGGTGATCGTGTCATTCTTGCCGCTTTCATCAAATGGAATGATATTGACAGCAGGGAATACACCCGCAATATATATATCGCCAAACATGGGTTTACCATAAATAACAGGCTCGTCATAAACAAGGACGTTTTCGCCACGAGTCAGCGTGCAGGTGAATAAATCGCTTGATTCATTGTATTTGAACAAGAAATTGAATATTTCTGCCCCTATAAGGACATCACAGGAACAAGGGAAAGTTGTTCGTTCAATGATGATATAATCTTTCATAACTCACCTACGGTATTAAAATCTGTTGACCAACAGTAAGGCTATAGTCAGACTTTATAGTGTTTTTATTAGCATTATAAATATCAATAAAGCGCTTGCTGTCGCCATAGTATTGTTGCGCTATGGTATAGAGGGTGTCCCCGCTTTTTACAACATGATATATCGCTGATCCCGTTGAAGCAACCTGCGCTACGCCTGTACTTGCAACCCCTGTGCTTGCTTTTGCCTTTTCATAAGGCATAGCAACCGTGCGGAGTTGTTCAAGTTCCATGTTGAACGTATAGCCGCCTGCATTGTCGGGGTCTGCCTTTGTTTCTAACGATTTTATTAATGCAGAATAAAACGTGTGTCGCCCCTGATACTTTACATTAGAAAAATTCTCGTAAAGGGTTTCTAAGGCAGACAAAATAGTGTCTGCCTTAGTTGTTCCTACATCTACAATAGAGCCTGTAAGCTCCAGTTTCGGGTTTTTTGTCCTTACGTTATCCGTAATGCTGCCGATAGGTACAGTATGCGACGTTGTTTCAGCTTCTCTTGACAGGGTTTCTGTTTTCACAAACACATAAATATCATTGTTGATTAATGCCATAGTGTACCCCCTTAAATATCCTCTAACACTTCGTTCACGCTTTCCTTGACCCAGCGCTGCACTTTTCGTTTGAGCGTATTATCGGTAGTACCGCTAAAGTGCATAACAAACTGCGGCGAGTAAGTGTTATACTCGGTGCGCGTATTTGTTGTGTATGTGCTGTTTTCGGGCGTGTAGTCGCCTGCATAGGGTGCCGCAGCGTATGCGACGTCGTCCGTTGCATTTTCGACCTTAGGTATGCCCGCTCGCATATTGTTGACAAGTCCTGTGATCTGCCAATTACCAAAGCTACCCCATACCTTAGACGGTGAGCTGATTTTCTGTACCTTTTGATACTCGGCATTGATAGCAGCAGCGATAGAGGCAGCTGTCGAAACGGCTAAACTTCTCTGTGCGTTCATACCGTTAATCAATCCGCTCAACATATAATAGCCTACGTCGTAAAGATCAACATTGTCTAAGTAATGGTAAATGTCGGACGCAAGGGTTTTTATAATACCCTTTACCGCGCTTGACATATTACTGACTTTGTTTTGGAATCTTTGTGTCGAGCTAATCATCTTATCATAGCCGCTTTTAAACCCGTCAGAAAGTTTATCGGTTGCGTCTTTGACCTTACCAAGATTTTTAACCGTTTGCGTCAGCAGGACGATCAAAACTGTAAACCCTTTCGCCATACCTGAGGTTGCTGCATAAGCAAGCGTTAATGATACAGCCAAAACAGCAAATTCAGTCGAGGTTAATAACAACGGCTTGACTAACTGTGCCATTACAGGCTGTAATACCAGAAACGCTTTAGCGACCAATACCGACGCAGGGGTAAGATTACCGAACAGAATAGTCAGCAACCTTGTCTGCGTTACAAGCATACTCATTGTAGCAGTTACCATAAGCAGCGCAGCAAACAGCCCGACTATCGACGCGAGCAATACAACGCCTGCAGCCGCCCAAGCAACAAACTCAACGACTAAAGGCGTTAAAGCGGCTAACAATAACCCTGTCGGAATAAGGATAGCTGTAAATGAGCCTGATAGCTTCAACAGCTCTCCCGCGATCTGCGAGGGCTTACCGACCATTGTTGAAAATGCGGTTTTGATAACTGCAAGCGATACCGCGAATAAAGCCGTCAGCGGCGATAACAAAAGCATAATAGCCATAAGAGCCGCCATAGCTGCCGTATATACGAGCGCCGCAGCTGCGACTATCGTAAACGTAACCGCGAGCGGCGTTAAGCCAACGCCCAACATCAGCATAGCAGGTGTCAGCGCTAACGTCGCAGGTGTAAGCAGCAGGAATTTTGCCGCCAAAAGTGCAGCCATAGCTGCACATAGTGTCATAGCCATACCAACCGTCATTAACAGCGTCGTCATCATCATAAACATAACGTTCGTCACTGTTAAAATCGCTGTAAGCGCTGTTATTGCAACGGTAAACACTACAGCAGATACCGCTAAAAGCGTAAACGCAAGCGCTAAGGGCGTGATCGCTACCGCAAGCGCCAACGTCGGAACAGTAAGCGCAAGGAATACCGCCGCAAGCGGTAATAGACTTGCCGCCAACAGCAACGCGCTTTGACTAATAACGGTAAACTGCATTTGCATAACAATCATAGCCATGTTCATAGCCATAATCATTACGATCATTGTGCCGAGAATCGCGGTAATGCCCGTGAACGTTACCAACACAACGAGCGACGATACTGCTAACACCGTGAATCCAACCGCGAGCAGCGCGATCAATGCAGTAAACAGCGTGATCGGGATTGTTACAGCAGTTAAGGTAGCCGCTAAAGGCAAAAGCGCTGCCGAGAAAGCGAACAAATGCGGTGTAAGCAAGGTAAATATGGGCGGTAATGCCGCTAAAGCTGTTCTAAGCACAACGGTCATAAGCGCAATCACCATGAATACGCCCGACAGTGCCGTCATACTCACCAAGAAAACTACCGCAGCTACAGCCAATGCTACAAACAAAAGCGAAAGCGGAGTAATAAGCAAGGTAAACAAGCCCACGGGTATTGTTAATGCTGCGAATACAGCTGTAAGCGGTAATAATGCCGCTGATAACAATAATGCCGCCTGTGACATAATCAGCATAGCGGAATTAATGATTTTGAAGTTAAGCAGCAACACCGTTGATAATACGGACATAAGCGCTATCGCGGCTGTAATAACGATAAACGATACAGCCATAACTAACAACGCCGCTGCACATACCATTAACCCTGTACCGAGCAGAATAGCCGCAGCGCCCGCGAGTGCTGCGCCTGCCGCAAACGCTAACAAGCCTGCACCGAGTAAAGCGATATTTGCAGCGCCTAAAGCGCCATATTGAATTAGCTGCGGCAATATGCCGACAATGATCTGCAAAGCAGTTGCCGCCATCAGTGCGCCAGCGCCAAGCAGCGCAAAGCCTGCGCCTACCATAAGGACACAAGCGCCAAACGCTAACAGCCCAACAGCGCCTACAGTAAGGGCGGGACCCAACGCCGCCGCGCCGATAGCAAGACCGACAATAGCAGCGACCATAGCGACCATGACTATGATAGCGCCCGCTCCTGCGTCTGCAAGCATGATAGCTGCCGAGGCAAGCAGGTAAAAGCCCGCGCATATAGCAAGGATAGACACGCCAACCGCGAGAATAGCTGCAGCAAACGCCAGTATTTCAGGAGCTGCCGCACCTGCGGACGCACCAACCGCCGCCGTGCCTGTTGCCGCTGTTGCTGAGGCTGTGCCGCATACAGCAGCCATAACAGCCTGACCTGCCGCGACAATGCTTGAAATAACATTTACAACGACAAGCGCAGCCTTATACAGCAAGAAAGCCGCTATAAGTGCAGCAACCAAAGGAAGAATCCAGTTGATATTATCGCCAATCCACGAGAACACATTAAGGGCGAGCTGACCTATCCATGCGAGAATAGGTGCAAGGAACGTCCAAAGCTGCTGTCCGAATTGAATCACGCCGACGATAATGTTCTTTATAGCGCCGAAAGCCTGCTCAACGCCTGCTTTCAGTTCAGCAAAGGCGCTGTCGCTCATTTCCTCGCCTGTGAATCCCTCGTAAAGTGCCTTAATGACAGAAACGACCAAGTCCTGAGCCGCCTGCCACAAAAGCGGGGCGTTGGCGATCAGCGAATTGACAAAGCCGACCACGAGCTGTGCGCCTGCCGTCGCCAGTTCAGGCAATACGTCTGCGATAAGCGGGGGGATTTCCTGCACGATAGCAGGTACAAGCTCCTCAAGCAGCTTTCCCGCGCCAGATAAGCCCTTTTTAAAGGCGGGTATTACATTCTTTCCAAACGTCTTAGCGCTGTCAATCAGATTATCGACGCACTGGTCAAACTCGTCGCCGCCAGAAATAAGCGCGGGGAACAGGTTACTCCAAGCCGCTTTCATGGAATTAAGGGATCCGCTGATAGTGCCGTTGGCTTCTTTTGCGGTAGTGCCTGCAATACCCATTTTGGTCTGCATGACGTTGATCGCCTTAACGATATTCGCAAACGACATACTGTTTGCGTCAACGGTATCGTCGAGCTTTGCCGCGTCTTTAATCAAGCGTTCCATTTCGGTCTTTGTGCCGCCGTAACCGAGCTTGAGGTTATCAAGCATTGTGTAATTCTGCTTTGCAAAGCCTTGATAAGCGTTTTGGATATTCTCAATGGGTGTACCCATTTTATTAGCATTATCTGCCATATCCGTAACCGCCATAGACGAAAGCCGTGCAGCCTCTTTCGTGTCGCCGTCGAGCGACGCGACAAGGGACGCAGAAAAACCTGTTACGGTTTCCATATACTCGTTGGCTGACAACCCCGCCGTTTTATAGGCGTCGTTTGCAGCAGCGAATACCTCCGACTGTGCGCTTAACAGGTTTTCGTATTCAGCCTTTACCGCGTCTGTGGATTTACCTACCGACGCCGCGTATTCCTCTAAGGATTGACCGCCCGCACCAAATAGGGTTTCAACGCCGCCGCGCAGCTGTTCGGTATCAGCATAAGCCGTTACCGCTTTGACAACTAATGTGCCAACCGCAGCTGTGGCGGCTGTTATGCCCGTCGTTAGTGCTTTAAATGACACGCCCGCAACCTTTTTCAGTCCGTTAAAGGCTGCTGTAGCAGCTTTACTGCCGATATCCGTTAGCTTGCTGCCGATCTGCTTTAATCCTGAGATTGTGGCAGTAAAAGCGACAGAGCCAACGGCTTTCAGTTTGTTTTTAAGGGTTTGTGAGCTGTTTTGTGACTTTTCGATAGGATCATTAAGTCCCTCCGCGCCCTTAGCCGCCTTGTCAAAAGGCGATTTAAGCTGCTCGGCGTTGCTTTTGACCTTACCTAAACCGCTTGCAGCGTCTTTCGCGTCGTCTGCCATATCGTCAAACGGGTTAGCGCTCTTGACATCAATAGCAGCGTCCTTGATATTATCAAGACCGTCTGTTGCGCGGGTGGTGCCTTTCTTGAAATCGTCAAAGGTATCATCACCAAGCGCACTACCGATTGCGCTGCGGGTCTTGTTCACTTCGCTCTGTAACTTCGATAGGGGGTTGTCGTCAATATCAAATAATACCTGTACTATGTCCTGACGGACAACCTCTTGTTGTGCCATTATTTCACCCCCAATCTATGGGATAGTCTTATTTTTTCTTAGCGTGCTTTTTTTCGGCTTCGATCTGTATATCAAGGGCTATGTTTGCCTCATGTACGTCCTGCGGGGTCATGTGACAAAACACATCTTGATATGTAAAACCTCTTTCAGCCATTAGCAAGCGCCAATAAGCCCAATTAGCCTTTACTCTTTTCCTCAGCTGCCGTTTTGTTAGCTTCCTGACGAAATTTGCCCTGCATTACTTCGCGGGCAAAGCCGACGACCTCGTTGTATTCGTCCATATCCTCAAAATCGTCGATTTTGAGCCCTTTGGGTTCGACGAGGACATTGTTGAAAAGGTACTCTGTCATCTTGACGGTACTCGTGTTATTGGTACCCTCGATGTAACAGCTGTCAACAGCTTTGAGGGCGGTAGAAAGCCCGCTGAATTGTGCCGTGTACTTTTTGCCTCTGATTTCCTTTGATACTTCATAGAAATTAGCCATGATAAAACAACCTTTCTTTGTTAAAATAAAGTAAAAACCCTACCGCCGATTAAAGCGGTAGGGTTTGCGTTACTGTACGGTATAGTCGAATACAGCAAACTCAAATTCGCCGTCGCTTGCCTCGTTGCTCAATTCCTGTTCAGGATAGTTCTTGATACGGGCGCTGTTGCCGCCGAAAGAACGATTGAGCGATTTGTTCTTGATCCACAGGGGGGCGATTTTGCCCGCCTTAGCGTCTGCGATAAGTCTGTTGTAGTGAGGGCTTGTAGCCTGCAGGGTAAGGGTAACGGTGCCAAGCGGGTCGTTTTTCTCATTGACGACAACGTCACCCTGAGCACCGACAGCAGGTTCAAAAAATTCCTCGTCCTTTTCACCTGTTACCATATCCTCGCCAAGACCCGTAATAGTAGTGTTATCCCATGTGATAGCACAGTCCTTAGCGTTATAGCTTGTGATTGCCATGCGTCATACCTCCTTAAACAACAAGTTCGCCGTAAATATCGGCGTCATGGATTGCGCCCGCGAGCGCAAAGAAGAAGTTACCGCCCGTATATGTACGGTTGCGGATATCCTCGGCGCTCATTTCAGAGCGGCTCTTAAACGACACACTGAAACGGGGTGCGCCGTCGTCGTCTGTGTCGATCATGCCCTTGTCATAGGCTTCTTTCAGAACGCCCTCGGTCACGCTTTCGAGCGACGCAATACCTGCGTTGGTATAGGGCAGCTTAGGCTCGTTGTTCAGCAGCTTCTGTGTATTGTACGCGATCTTCTGCGCGATCCAGTCCTTACTGTCGACCACGTCAAGGTATTCACCGTCAACGGTCTTGCCCTCGGAGATAACAATATCACCCGCTTTAAGCAGCAGGGTATTACCGCCGTTGGTGTGCAGCTCGGTGATCGCTGTATCGGTTAAGGTGCTGACAGGGTCTAAGCCCTTGATCTTGATATTCTTGTAGGTAAAGCTGCCAATATCAAGACCCGCCGTAGCACCGATAACAGCCGCTACACCGTAGGTTTTTGACGGATACAAGAAAGCAAACGTCCTCCCGCCGCCGTTGTTAGCCTTAATAGCGGTCAGCTCGGACGCAGCGGAGATATTGAGAAACAGCACCTTATCGGTGGTTTCTGCGATAGCGTCCGAAATTGCCTTGTCGGTGCTTGTGTCGCCATCGCCCTTGAATACAAAGAGCTGACGCCAGTTCTTACCGACAACCTCAGCAATCGCTGCAACCGCAGTCGACGTGCTTGTGCATACAGCGATCTTAATAGGCGCATTATCCTGTGCAAAGAGCAGCCTGCCCGCTTTGCCGACGTCTGTATTATCGGCAAAAGCGTCAGCAAATGCGCTCCTGTCATACTCTGTGTAGGCTACGGCGGCTGCGCCTTTGGTAATCAGAAAAAGGGGAATACCAAAGCTCGCCTTACCTGCAACAGAGGCTTGATTAATTCTGACCCTTACGTCAAGTGCCATATTATAACCTCCTGTTATATTGTTTTTGGTGTGATTGTAATACTATCAATAACCCCAACAACCTTATCATGCTTGATCTCGTTCATAAACGCAAAAGTCACGTCAAAGCCGTTGCGGTATTCATAATCTATTGTAAGTAAAGTATCTCGGTTGGTAATATCGCCGATCTTCTGAATCACAATACCGTTTTCAGCAAGATCAACGCTACCGATATTGTCGAGATAGTCATACAAAGCAATAGCGATACTTTTTGATTGCAAATCATCTGCAGCATAAACGGTAAACGACCATATCTGCTGAAATTCTTTGCTATAAACCCTGACATCATTTTCGACATATTCACTGTATGTGCCGTTGTTGGCTTTCATCAGCGTTGTTACTGTGTAGCCGATATAAGGGTAGGCAGGTGGAGGGGCATTTTGATTAACCCTTATAACCTCGATATTAAGGTGTTTCTTAATCATAGCGGTTATATGGTCGCGGATTGTTGAGAAATCAACCATTACTTACCCCTCCAAACGCCGAAACATATTTGAGTATGTATGCGGTAAAGTTGGTGAAAAACGAATTGTCGGTGTCCTGTTCAACGCTGTACTCGTTACCGTTATAGATAATCTTAGCCCCTCTGATTTCGTCGGTAAGCGTCCCGATAACGTAAAGCTGTTTATCCTGTGTGGTAAGTGTACCGCCCGCGTTGTATATCTTCTTTTTGTCAATGTCAAGAATAGCAGCGTCAAACGTGATCCGTCTTTCCTTGTCCGCAACATACTCACCGTTGACATATTCGCCTTTTTCGGGGAGTATAGCGGTTATTGTACTGCTATATTTCTTAATCAATCGTTCAAAATGAAAATATCTCATTATTTCACCCTAAAAGAAATACCCCCGATCATAGCGCCTGTGTCTACAAGGGGGTTACTACTTCCTTTTTCCTCTACCGTAAACGACGAGTTAGGCGGCTTTGACAGTTCGGTTGCGTATTCCTTGATTTTGGAGGATAACAACAGCCCCACGGCTTCTAATAGCTGATCTTCTGTCATTGTGCCGCCGACAACCTGACCGAGCAGCAGCCCGATCTGATCCATAACGTCGTTAATACTCTTATCGTGTCCCGTCCTCAAAAACGACCTTTCGGGTATTTTTATGACGGTTGTTTTCTTATCGAGGTGTACGCCCTTATAGTGTAAAAACGCTCGCATTTTAGGCGTTACAGGGATATTGCAGCCGTATTCGTGAATAGCAGCGAGCCATGTATGCCCGCCCTGTATACAGCCGACCTCGATTTTCTTGCCGTTCAACGCCTGCAGGCGTTCTTGCATTTCGGGGAATTTGTTTTTGACCGTCTTGAATTTAACGGACACGCATATCCCAACCCCTCGTAGCGGTTACAAAATGCACAGCGCCCGCCGTAACGTTATCAGCGCCGAAAATAGCCTCTGCTGCAGCGCTCAACAGTTCGCTCGGATCCTTGTTGGTATCAAAGCTCTGTGATAAACCGCTTGCGCTTTCAGACGAAACGCCCATAGGTAACTGCATGATTTCGATATACCGAGTAATAAACAATCTAACGGCGGGCTGTACGTTTTCAAGATCGTCCATATCAACCGTGATTTTTGTATTATCGGCAATCCAAGCAAGGGCGTTTTCAACGAGCAACAGGTCGACGCTGCTGTTGGTGTTAATCGGCAGACTTAGCTTTTCTGCCTTTTCTCGTGTTAGCACTTTTCTTCGCCGCCTTTTCAGCCGCAGGCGCGGCGGTTTCTACCGCTGCGTCGGGCTTAGTTTCTTCTTTCGCAGGCTCGGCTGCAACCGCCTTTTCAGCCGCAGGCGCGGCGGTTTCTACCGCTGCGTCGGGAACGGGAACAGGCGTATTTGCGGAATAGTAAACGCCGTTAGCTTTAACGGCATACGGATATGTCGTATATGTCATGGTTAGGCGACCTCCAGTGCGTAGCAGTCGTCAAGGCGCTCGAAAGAGGGCAGCGTAACCTCAGAAACGGTCAGCTTCTCCTGCACGGGATCAACCGATCTTGAAACGGTAAGCGCAACGCCAGTATCAACGATAGATACGTCAGCGGCACCCTCGCCGCCTGCCTCCTCAGGAGTAGTACCGTACCAAGTCTTACCAAGCGCACCGCTCGGCAACATCATAACGATATTGTCGGGGTAGAATTTGGCAGCAACGCCGCTTTCGTTCTTGTACTGCTTGTTATAGATCACGATTGTTACGTTAAGTTCCTCCTCAACGTAAGACTTCACGCGCTTTGTCGTGTAGTTCACGGTAGCGGTAACATTCTGCGCGAGGACGCCAGACTGTACCTTTGCGGAGTTCTTAATGTAATTAAACGTGGTCTTAGACATCAGCAGCACCGCAGGACGTTCGCCGCTTGCCTGCTCCTGCGCGTCCATAGCAGTCTCCAGATCCTTAAGCGGATCACAGGTCGCGGCAGCGTTCCACTTGTCGGCTGTGGTGGTGATCTTAAGGTAATGGTTGGCTTTCCATGTACCATTAGGATCATAGTTGTATTCGTAGACAGCGCCGCCCGCTACGCCGATATTGATCTTGACGTCGCCATTCACAGGGGCGAGCAGCTGCATACGCATACGCTCGGTTACAACCTTTGCGCCCGATACGAGGTTATCGCTGTCGTCGTAAACGTGCGAGATAACGTTAGCTGCATAGGGATCGTTGCTGTCCTGAATACGCAGGATTTCTTGTCTGTCCTCCTCGGACATAATCATGCTTTCACGGAAGAAAGCCATTTTTGTTTCGCTGACGGTGATACCGCTACGACCGCGAATAGTCGATTTTGCGTCAAAAGACGACGCCGCGAGAGAAACAGGCAGTCCCTTGTGACCTTTAAAGAATTTCAGGTCAAGACCTGCCTTTTTATCAGCAGGGAAGAAGCCCTCGCCGAGATACGGGATCTTATTACTTGCAACCTCGGTATAGTGATCTGCTACCGCCTGCGCGGTGAAAAATTCAGAAATCTTCATATTGTGTTGCTACCTCCTATTAAGTAGTAGTGCGGGTGTAGTAGGTCTTGCTCGCGTCAACAGAAGTGTCGTTGGTAGCAGAATACACGCCGCCGCTTTCCTCATAGTAACCCAGCGTCTTAGGATTACCAGTCGGGGAAGTAATCGTATAGTAGGTTTTGCCGCTGTCAACGGACGTGTCGTTGGACGCGACATAGTCCTCGCCGCTCTTTTCGTAGTAACCTGAGGTTTTCGGGTTACCTGTCGGGCTTGCAACCGCGCCGAAAACGTAAGGAACAGCCGTGTAAATGTAGGTAGGCTCATTGGTAACCATACCGTTATTCACAAAGGTAATGCCCTTTAACGCGGAATATGCGCCGCTTTCGGGAGCTGCGGGTAGTCTGGTTTTTTCGATAAAGCCGTGAATTACGATTGTGCCGTTGGGATTGTCAGCCTTGATAACGTCATGCAGAAGCACACCCTTTGCGGTTGCGTCGTTTGCAGGGATAATTGTACCTGCAGGAATAACGCCGTCAGCGTTGGCGGTGATATTCGAGCAATCGTAAGGGACAGCTACATAGTGATCGTTAGCAAGGATAACCGCTTGCGAGCCTGCGCTCTTTTCGGTGAATTTCATTTATTACTTGCCTCCTATGCCGTAATGTGCCAAAACGTCGTTGGCTTTCTTGTCCTGTTCAGCCCTCTGCTTGCCGAGCTTCACAGCAAATTTGTTTTTATCCTTGTCGTCGCCGCCGTCACCGTCGTCGGAGCCGTTCGGGTTGCGTCCGTTATTCTTGAAACGTTCATCAACCTTTGCAGCTACAACGGCGCTGATATAATCGCCGACAGCCTTGACCTTAGCTTTTATGGTTTCCTCGGTGTCGCCGTTGCCAGTGACAACAAGGTCAACAAGTGCAAGCGCCTTGTCGCTGCCGTCGTCCAATCCTGCCTCTTTGATCGCCGTGATAGCAAAATAGCGGTTTTCCTTATCGGTAATCGCCTTTTCACGATCTGCAAGCTCCTTTTCGTGGTTCTTGCGTGCAACTTCTGCAAGCTCGTCGTCGGTCAGCTTATCTTTTTGCAGGGCTTCAAGTGCCTTTTTGGTTTCAGCGTGTGCTTTACGTTCTTTCGCTAACGCCTTGTCAATTTCCGACTGGATATACTTCTGGAGCTTTTCGCTGCCAGTTTCTTTACCCTTGTCGTCGCCCTTGCCTCCCTTGTCGGCGGGATCGGTATCATCGGTGCCGCCCTCGCCGCCCTTGCCGCTTGTATCATCAGTGCCGCCGTCAGATCCACCGTTCCCGTCGTCGCCGCCGTCGCCATGTGCGAACAGCTGCAGGTTGATCGGGTACAGTCCGTGCCGCGCCTGATTCGTTACCGCGTCAAGGGTTTCCATGATTTCTGCCATATTTATTGACCTCCTTAATCCGTATAGAATTTGTAAGCGCCTCCATATAGAAAGCATATGGCAATAAAAAAAGGCACACCGTATAGATGTACCTTGATTTATAAAGTTTTGCGCATAGAAAAAGGCGACATTTCTGCCGCCTTAAACTACGCAAATATTATAAGGAGAAATCCACATGAAAAAAGTAGTAATCACATAAAATCTCACTATAACATATTATAACATTTTTAACTTTTTTCTGCAATAGGTTTGCAAAATAAATTATGCGCTTTGTCTTTCTATTTCTTCTCGTTTCTGCCCGACCTCTAACGCAAAAAGCAAGATGTTTGAATAACTGACATCTTTACCCTTGTCAATATAATCAATAATCAGCTGCCTATCAGAATCAACCGCGCTTTGTGATAATACGCCAAAGAAATAATCATCTTCATTAGAAAACGCCTTTAACTTTTCGATAAGTTCAAGCGTAACTTTCGACGGGTTATTATTTTTGCAGTATTCTTTTAGTGTCATTGTATTCGCTTCTTTCCTATAATACGATAGTCACCAAAGCCGTTGTTTTCTACCATGTATACATAGTTTCCGATAGCTTTACTGAATACCTCGTTTGCCTTTTGCTCTGCTGTTAGATGTGTCGAAATCTCGCTCATAACGTGTGCATATTCCGCTTTGGGTAACTGGATTGTCGGGAAGTTTGACGACGAATGAGCAAATAGTTGTAAATTCACGGGCAAAGTTCCTGTTTTCATTGTACCACTATTTGAGGATTTTGCAACATTTTTTACAGTATCTTTCGCCGTCATTTTTTCGTATTCCGACCGCTTCATAACCTTGTATTCTACAAAGCAGCGGCAGTTACAGTCGTGACGGGCTACACCGCTTTGTGAGGGGCATTTAGCCTTGACATCAGGCTCCAACTTGAAATCCTCGTCCGCAAGCACGGCGACGCCCTCCATTTTCATATGGTTAGCGCCGTTTTTTGATAGTGTAGTTTTCCACCCTTTCTTTGTCTTGCGGCGCTGCTGCGGTCTGACACGCTCGTCTTTCATGGTGCGCCATATCTTTACCATAACAAGGTCGCTGCCCTCCAAGCCCTCGTTGACGAAAACAGCGCTATCATACATACCCGTTTCCATGTTGCGGTGTGTTTCGGTACGCACGATATTATTAGCCTTTTTCATGCTGAAATCAAGGCGCTCGGAGATTTTCTTAGCGATAACGTCCTGACGATCACCGTTTATCATGCCTATAGTAAGCTCCTGCTTAATCTGATATACAATATCTGCCCGCTGCCGCTCCAGTAATGGCGGCAGCGTCAGCTTTGTAATACCGTTTTCATACATCCGCTTGATAACACGGGGGTTTGCTTTAATTGTCGATAATGCGGCTGCAGCGTCGGCACCGTTTGAGGTTACAGCCTTATACAACCCTTTGTAGCAATCTGTATATACCTTTTCGCATAGATCGCTGATTTCAGCTTGCAGTTCGGGTGTAATGCTACTGACACGCTCGCTGATTTCTTCCAAAAAGCGAGCCTCCCTTACCTTTTCCTCTATGCTGCCATAGAATAAGGCACCATCAGGATCCGCGTGTTCCACAAATTCGTCTGCGAGCATGGCGGTTAGGTCTTTTCTTAGGCTTTTGTATATCTTTTCGATCTTCTTTTCCGTTAATACTTCCCTGTGGGCTTGAATACGCCGCAGGTCGTACAACAGGCTCGCAAGTGACGCCATAGATTACGCCCCCTTATTCGTCGCCGCCCTCGGTGTCGTCGGTTTCGTTATCCTGATCGCTGATACCGCCGCTCGGCAGGCTTTTAAGGATTTTGTCGTATTCGTCTACCATGTTTTCGTCCTTTTCGTTTTCGATTTCTTCCATAACCTCGTCAACATCATCAATAAACGAAAGCAGACCGAATACAATACGCTTAGGCAAGCCCGCAGAAATCAAGGTTGACGCCGCTTGCGCCTCGTTGACAATATTAAGCGGGAAATTGCGCTTGAAATCCATTGTGATATGCAGCGGGTCAACGTGCTTTTCGCGCTTCTCCCATGCCGAACAAAGCACCTGCCACATATATTGTGCCGCGTCCATAACGTTAGCTTGAAACATACCGCACTTTGTTTCTAACCCGTGCAGTTTGAATTTTAGCGACACGCCTGACGCGCTGCCGAAAGTTTCATCATTAAGGTTAGGCGTCTTAGAAAAACGGTATATATTGTCCTCGGTATGCTTAATGTGATGTTCGGTAAAGGCGTCGTTGATATCCTTAGTGAGAAAATATACCTTGCGATTCGTCTGCGTACCTGCAGGCGGCATTTTGATCGCGCCTGTATTGCGGGCTTTGTTGATTTCTTCATCTTCTATCTTGATACCGTCGAATATCATATAGGCATGAACAAAGCCCTCTAACTCGTTGGAATTATCCGACATGATTTTATCGTAGTCGTCAATCAGATACAGCACCTTTTCGGCGTCGCCGAGCATTTCTTCATTGTTGACAATGATCTGCAGCGGGCAAAGATCGAAACAATGCTCTTTTTTGTCTTTCAGCTCAAGCGAATTTAAGCCGCCCCGATAGATATATACATAGGTTTCGTCGTAAAACTCAACAACCCATGTTTTCTTATTGTTAATGTCCCTGCGACGGAAATACCTGATAGCATACTCAGGCTCGGCAAGACTTACGTCGGACAGTACAATCGTTTCATAGGGCTTTGTTATCAAACAGCGCTCGGCACCCTGTTTGTCGATATAAAAAAGGCGTCCGACATAGCCGCAGGTAGCGGCAAGTTTTGTGAGCGCCATATCTTTACCGTACATATTATTTCGGGTTGTAAAGTCCGTAACGGTACGGGTTGCGTCTGTAACACCGCTTTCGCCGCCTGTGTCCTCCTGCGCTTCTTCGCCCTTGCTGTACGAGTATGTGATAGCCTTACCCGCGAAATAACCTGTCTTGAAATCAACGATTTCACCGACGAAATCATTGTTGATCTTGTTATTGATCGGGTTTTCTCCTGTAAAGTGCGGTTTACGGGAGAATATCGGCACAGCGTCCTCGGTTGCCTTATACCGCCGATACATATTGCGGTTGTAAAGGGCGTTTTCTTTGTGCCGCGTGATAATGCGGTTTAACAGCTCGGGCGTGATACCGTTCTCCCGTATAGCGTCAAGCTCGGCTGAATAATCGGGATATTCTTGTAATCTGTTTCTGCTCATTTCTTTTTACCCTTTCTTTTTGGTTTCTGTTTATAGTTCGGTAATTTGCGGTCAAACAAAATGCGCCCGTCTGCAAGCCTTGTCAGCCCGCAGCGGGTGCATACCGTTACCTCGTCTACCTTGATCCAGTTATGCGGACACATCAGATACACCCCGCTTTTTTAAACACTTCAAGCATTTTCGGGAATTGTACCGCTATCCAATCAACGTATGTTTCGTCGTGACCTGACGACGGGTGTGTGAAATTCTCATGTAAGCCGCTCTCAAAAAGGAAAGCGTGTATAATTTCGTGACGCAGCACTTTTCGTTTATACGCCTCGTAATCGTCCAGTTCGCTATCATCAGGCGAGTTATCTATAACGATCAACTTTGACGTTTTATCACAATACCCGTCATGGTCTTTCAGGTAAGCGTCCTCGCTTCGTGTGCGTTCTTCTATGGTGTATTCTGTGCCTAATATGCTTACGATCATAAATCCTCCTATTAAATGCGCTTGCCTGCAACAACCTCAGCGCTGCCGAGTATTTCATCACACAGCGCATAGCGCAAGGCGTCGAGCCAGTGGTTATTTTTATCGACGGGAACATTCATAACGTTACCGTCCTTATCCTGTTTCCAGTGATACTGTTCGATCTCGTTCTTGAAATTCTGACAGCGCACATCAATAATGATTTCATATCCCTGCAGCCACCGTATACCGCGCCTGATACTGTCAGCACCCTTGATACACGGTATAGCGTTAAGCCCTCGGCTGCTCAAATAGTCTATCGTTCGCGGCTCGGCTTCGTCGCAGCTGATATACTCGTGATTGCACATATCAAAACAAAGATCGGCAAGCTCGTCGTCTGACATTCCTGCAGCGCCGCCCTCTTTAAAGACATATATTTTCTTTCGCTTCTTATCCAAATGACATTTTAACAGGGCGTTCGGGTCAACAGAATATCCGAAATCAAGCCCGTTGCATACATGATCGAAAGAAGCTGTTACGCTGCTTAAATCCTCGACGCGCCAATTCTTGAAAATGACGTTACCAAGAATACCCCAATTTCCGAGGGTGTATACTTCATAGAAATACTTATCGTCCTCGTTTTCAAGCTGCTCTATATCTTCGGGCGTCAGATACAGGTTATCTTTATATGTGGTCTTGACGATCAGCAGGTCTTTGTCCTTATAAACGTTCTGCCCGTCAATCCAATTCTTGAAATACTCCTTATACAGATAATGGCTTTTCAAGATCGGGTTAAATGCAAGGTAAATGTGCTTGCTTATCTTAGAACGACCACGCAGACGCTTTTTAAGCTGCTTTATCGCGTCCCGTTTAACCTCTGTTGCTTCTTCAACAAAAACACGCTCAATAACGCCGACCTCTGGAGAAACAGACTTGATTTTTTCGGGATCGTCAAGCCCCGCAAATAATATCTGCTTACCGTTTAGCTTATTGGTGATAACCATTTCAGAGGTGTTTATCTTATACCATTGAAGCAAACCCGCTTTAATAATGGCTTTCTTGACCTCGTTAAATACCGATTTACGCAGCGTCTTTGCAACATTACGGCAAACAAGCCAATTTGCGCCGTCCATATTATCAAGCACAATCTTTTGCGCCAAAAAATACGATTTTCCCGACGACGAGCCGCCGAAAAAAATCTGCATATACTGCGGCATATTAAGATATGGCAGATATGCAGGATTGATCTTGAAATTTATATTGTATTGTGGGCGTGTTGTATATTGAATAGTAACGCCCCCTTAACTATCAATATCGGTTTCGGCGTCCTCAGGCGTAGCGGCAGAAACAGTAATATTGATAATCGGAGCAACGCCGTTGCCGAAATCATGCTCAATCTTATCACGCCATCTATCAGGACACCGATTTTTAAGCCAAATAAAGCAGGCAGCGATTTCAGGCTGTACGTCTTTTACAACCTCTTTTGTAATAACCATTTCATACTCGCCTGTTTCGGGGTTTAGTTTGCGTTCCCGCGTTGTTTCTGTGAAACTATAGCCTAACGCCCGTTTTAACAGGGCGTTTTCAACCTCAATATCAACAATTTCTTTGCCTTTTTTTAAGGCGTCCGAAATGTCCGAAAACCTCTTTTTCCATTCGGCAAGGGTTGACCGTGATATTCCTATCTTTTTCGCTATTTCTTCGTCAATTAACCCGTCCCGCGCCCATGCAGCGAGCAAGAGCAGCCCGTCGTCCGTTCGCCAGTATTCATATTTACCCTTAGCCATTCGGAGCGCTCCTTTCTGCCGTTATAAAACAAAAAGCCCCGTCAACCGTGACAGGGCTATAAACATATTATTCGATAATATAATTATACAGCATTTGTAACTTTTTTTCAAGCCTTATTCAAAATAATAATCCTCGTTCAGCTTCTTCATCAGGTGTTTATGTGTCCTAAATGCTTTGTTTTCGTTCCACATAGCGGCGGGATAAATCAGCTGCAGCTTTCGGACACATTTTTTCCACCGATACCCCTTGAAATAGCGCAGGCGTAACAGCGTAATATCCATTCGGGACAACTCAACGCTTGAGCCGTTCAAAAAGGCGAGCCATTGTATATATATTGCTTCGCGTTGGTGCTGCAGCTTGTTTAAGAGCGCTTCTTTGCATATCAGATACTCCTCGACTTGCTTTTTGCCACCGCTGCCGCCCTTAGGCATATCAGATAGGGTTTGATTTTTCGGCGCAGTATTGCGGGCGATCAGGGTATCAATAGCGTCCTCTGTACTCCATATCTTACGCCGCAGCCTGTATATATCCTGCAGCGGCTTAAAGATGATTGTTGTGTTACATTTATGGCTCAAGCGCTCGCCTCCTTGTACTGTTGCCATTGATCGTAATAATCGCCTACCTCGCGGCTCGTATGAACATCAACTCCGATCGCAGCCAGTTCATCAAATACGCCGTCGATCAGCTGCGACATTTGCGCGGTGTCATACTGCGACGAGCCGAGAATACATTTTACGATTTTCGCAGGCGTCCGCTTACCGTTTCGCACAACAACAGCGTCGTCGATCACCTTTATATCGCGGTAAAGGGATTTGAGATCATTGACAGCCTCTTTCGGGAGTACGATAAACTGTGCAACGCCGTATTTATTCAGCATTTGGTAGTATATTTCCTCAGGCTGCACGTCGCCGTGCCTGCCGCCGCCGAGGGCGTCCGCGTATATCGTCAGCAGTTTCCACAGTAAGGCGTTTTGGTCAAGGCTGCGGTGATTCTTTCGGTAATCGAAAGTAACGGAAACGGATTTGTCGGTCTGCTGTATATCGCGGACAATGGATTTGACGTTATACTTGCTGTCCTCGGATATTTTAAGGATAACGTAATTATTGCCCTCGTCGTCTGTTCGGACGCCTGCCTTGTCGATATGAAGCAGCCCGATCATTCTTTATTGTCTTTATCGACGCGCAGGATTGACAGGATCCTTACCGCCTGCTTGTATGTAAGGTCTGCTTTGTCAAAGACCACCCTACAGTAGCGAATTGCAGCGGCTTCGGTGAGTTCTTTTTCCTTTTCGGGCGTAAGGACGCTTAATGAGGCTTTCATCATCATGCTGCCGCCCATTTGACCGCCGTTTTTATTGAAATACGCCTCGTAATCGTTTACCTTGATACGCCCCGTCGGGGTTACTCTTGTAACTGTTGCGATTCTCTCATATGTTTTTGTATAGTGCCATTGTGAAAACAGCACTTTATCGCCGACCTTAACGTTTAATTCTGCCATAATTAACCTCCTAATCTATAACCATGATGGAATAGCCGTAATTTGCGCCGCTGTATATCATTTTGCTGATCTCCATAACCGACATGATCGCTGTATTAGATATACGATTGATAAACTTTATCATATCTTGTTGTGTGAAATAGCCGTAATATTTTTTGAGCATTTCCATATCCGATACGCCCACATATTCAGCAAATTTCAAGAGCGCCTGTTTCATGCTTACAGCTTCAACATAATACGCAGATTCGCCGTCCGTTCCGATCAAAAACTTTTTAGGCTCAATCATCTAAATAATTCCTCCCTATCAATTCCATAAACTCGGCGCGGGTGTGCGTTTCTTCAAATTTACGCTGACAGGCACGTTTCAAACGCAGATCCCGCGCTTTGTTGAAATGAACGCCGTCGCTGCTCAGGTTGTGCAGATCGCCGCGCAGCCACACCTTAAAGCCGTTTTCTTCCGAAATCTTACGCTGTCCCGTCCCGAAATAAATGTGGTGTTCGTGCAGCCCCGTTGTGGCTTTTGTGAAATAGCACTCCTTGCGGTCTTGTAATATACTTTTCATTCCACACCTAAAGCCGCGATCATCATTATAACCTTTCGATAGATCGACGAGGTAGGCGTACACTGGATAGGAATTGTTATGTATCTGTTTTCGGTTAAGACAACCTCGATACATTCTGTGCGCCGTTTTGACGGCTTGCGATACCTGATATTCCTGACCGTTTTGCAGACGTTCATTACAGGGCGGCGCATACTCTTAACCTTTTTTCGGCGCTTTCGCACATTTGAAAAGGTTTGTATAATCTTCATCTGCCACCTCCGAAACGGTCTTTGAGTCGCTGCAAGAAAGAACGATCATCACGAAACGCGCAGCTGCTGCAGCCCTTGTTAGGGCGGCGCAGGCTTTTGTCCCTGACGCAGCGGATGTACCTGTCGTCGTGCTTTCTCGCATACCTGCAAGGGCATTTGATCTTTTTAGGCTTCATTGTCATTTTTCTGCCTCCTGTTTGATTTCAAGTATTCTTTGTGCAAGGCGAGCGAGCTTATAGCGCTTGTTTTCTTCAATAGCCCTGTCGTTATTGAAGATCAGCGAAAGCTGCGCCCACATTATCAACACGTCAGCCATTTCCTCGTAAACGTGGGAAAGGGTTGTCGGGTTGATTTCGCCTATATCAAAATAGTCTTTCGGGCTTTCGGCGAGCGCTTTGCAAAGCACCTGCTGCAGCTCGCTCATTTCCTCGACAGCCTTTAAAACCTGATTTGCCGCGCCGTAGGTGTCAATAGCTTCTTTCAGCGCCTTTGCTTTAAAGTTCCACACTTCTATTCCTCCTGATCGTCGTTATCTTCCTGATCGGGCTGCCTGTATAGCTTAATTATTTCAATGATCGTGCGAATACAAATGCCGACCACCAAACCGCAGATAAACCCCGCCGCTATTCCTCGGTACATTCAAATTCACCCCTGAGGTATCTTTCAGCTAATTTGCGCGTCGGGAATACCGTTTTGTAATAATCGGCAGGAGTTACAAAAAAGCTGCCGTTATCTTTTGTGTCAAGTTGTGCGGTTTCGCCGAGGATTTTTGCAACAGTCGCCCGCAGGATAACCGTGACTTTTGTGTCAGCAACGATATAAAAAACGGTGTCGCCCTTAAAATACGGCTGACGAAATACGTTGTGCCATTCTATACGCTGACCGCACCGCCTGCAGTATGAAAAATAGGCGCTGTTTACCACCGCACCGCAGTTTGGGCAATCGCCGCCCTTATGCTTGCCCATAAATCGCCCTTCCACATTAACGGGCTTTACACCAATATTGTGTGCTTTGATTGCAGCGGCACCGATCGCGGTTGCTTCGCTGACCTCCTGCGGGGTAGCGTCCGCGCCGTTCAATACTTCAATCGCTCTTTCGGGTGTCATGCTGCGCCTCCTTGTGCTTTATCGCTGATAGCGGGCTGTTCATCAATGATAGGAATAATTACACCCAACTCGCCTATATCAAACATACCCGACGTGATAAACGCCTCTTTCAGTCTTTCTGCGCTTATGTGTTTATCCATGCTTACCTCCTTATTATGCTATTCCACATCAGCATAGCGACACGCCTGCTGCTATACTCACCCTTAAACTTGCATACCCTGCAGCGCACCCTATACCCGTGACCGCTTGTATGTATCGGCAAGCCGACGCGGATATATTCGCCGACCTCGGCGGCGTCTGCTTTGCAGGCAGGGCATTTCTTTAGAAATAATGACATTGTAAACGGATCCTTTCCGCGAAAGCGAGCGCAGCAACCGCGTCGCGGCGATCTTTATTTCGCTGTATATCTTTTTCACACGCTGCTTTTATATCTTCCTTATCAAGCTCGGTATATTCAAGTAGCCTGTTGATCCAGTCCTCTTGTAAAAGAATTTGCTTGTCCCGCTCGTTAACCGCCACTTTCAGCCGTTCTATTTCATGGTTTTGTGCAGCGATCACGTCGTTTAGCTGCCGTATCTGCTTTTGATAGCGCTGCTCCTTTTCGATAAAGTGCTTTTCGGCAGCGTTGTACTTCTTACCCCTCGGCATTATGTTCACTCCAATCTATTGCCTGACCGCACACATTACAGCATTGGTGAAAGCTATATACATAATTATCATCTTTACAATGTGGACAAAAGCCTTTGTATATAGTCTTATCCTTACTGCTCAAAGAGCTAACCGCTTTCTGTCGCGGTGGTTTTGGCGTTAGCCTTTCAAGGGCTTCTATCGCTGTATCAATAGCATGATCGTATTCTTCGGGCAAGCCGCGTGTTAATCTCGAAAAAGAAGTACCCTTGTCACGTTCTTTTAATAATTTAAGTGCTTCTTTAGGTGTCATTGTCGTCCTCCCAATCTAAAGCCTGTCCGCATGATCTACAGTATTTTGCACTTTCATCTTCCACCATTAGGCAACGAGGACACACAGCCTTTTTTATTCCAGACGGAAATCTGTATGTGTTCGGCTTTTGCGGTATCTGCTTTCTAAGAGCGTCCTGCGCTGTAATAAGCGTGACAATGTCGATCATCTGCGTTCCGTCGCAGTCGATAAACTCCTGTATCTTCTCTATGGCATAATCAGGTGTCACTTGTTCATTTCCTCCCGCAGGCTTTCTTTGATATAGTAATCAACGCCGAGCTTTTGACATTCCTTTTCGATAATTCTGCCGAAATTCGCCCAGTTAATGTCTGATGGGTGATAGTTCAGCTTGCCGATCTTGACTTTGTCAATAAAAGGAGCAATTACCCTAAGCCAAGCAAAAACGTTGCCAGTATTAACAACAGGCTCAAACGATACCCAAGTCTTTATGCCTGCTTCATGAGCGATACGCAGGCTATCAACCCTTAAAGGCGTCGGGCAACAGCTTTTATTATGAATACCGTCAACGGTTACGCCGTACCAATCCCCACTATCGAGCAGGTCAAAGTCCCGTGTGCCGTCGCCTTTGGTGAGAATTTGAACATGATTGCCGCTGTCTTTCAGTAATTTGATGATCTTGCGGGTTGGTGTTGTATCATAACCCGTCGGGTAAGGATCACAGGTAAAACAAAGGTGTATCAGCTTATCGGTGATACCCTCGCGTTCAATCTGCTTTCTTACCTCGTCGACGATACCTGTGCGCGGCTCAACGCGGCTATGAAAAGCCTCGATGTTTCGGTGCAGGACAGACGGCGCAAAACAGTAATAACAACGGTGCGGGCAGCCTGTGTATATGTTGATAGCGTAATCGCCGTATTCTTTCGCCTTGCCTTTCGGCTCATAGATAGGTTTCATAATCATTCCTCCGTTTATTATCAAATCGACCCTGTCGATCTCTCTGCTCATTCATTGTCCTCTGCTTCTATTATGGTTTCAGCTAACGCTGCAGCGTCATAAGCGGTATTATAGTCATAGCGTTCAACAAAGGTTGATCGGTTGATTTCATAAAGCAGATCGTCCCTATCAATCAGGTCGCCGTGAGGGGTTGAGATTTCGGCGAGGGGACAAAAAGATGGTTTCTCGTTATATCCCCGCCTCACATGACGGTTATTCTTATCAGCATAGCAAAAGTATACGTCTAAAGAATTTGGAACCACTTGACAAAAAACACAATCCTCACAAGATTTCGGCATATCCATGTCCTTAATCAATATGCTACTCATTCTTATTCCTCCGCTTCTATGATGGTGGGAGCTGTGTCAATCATACCGATAACGCTATCAAACCTTCCGTTGTTCATGGCTCTCAATATCCTAACGGAAAGTTTGTCCGCGTCAATCAATCTGCCGTGAGGTGTAGGGATTTCGACAAGAGGACAGCCTTTGTCGCAATGATCTCCTATACTTACTTCACACCCTGTTGCCAAACAGCTTGTTTCTCCATCTGAAAAGTCATTGTAATAAAACTCACACGCCTGACATCTCTTTGGCATTTTCATGCCCTTAATTATCAGATCACTCATATAAAAACCCTCTCCTGCACATAGCACCAAGACTGAGGCGGGCGCTGTAAAGGCGCATTTTCACAGGTAAACGGAACAGAAACTACGCCCCGTCTGTTGTCGTTCACGATTTTATAACCTGTTCTAAATCCATGCTTACGAAACTCGCTCAACTCTTTCGGCTTATCGTAGATAACAAGGTCGGATATGTGCCATGCATAGCCTTTATGGAATCCCAAGTATTCCTTTAGTTTTTCAGGGGATAATTTGCTATTCGCAATTATATCTGTATAGCAAGTCCGCGGAGTATCATATTTTAATCCAGCCCAATATCCTCCATAAGGTGTAATCGGTTCTATGTCATTACAACAAAATTCGCCGATAACTTTTCGTAACCCGATATACCCACCATCAAAAGGCTTTTCCCGTGAAGCGCAATAGATATAACACTTGAACGGTGTGCTTATCTTCGGACGGCTCTTACGAATTTCAATAGTTTTTAAGCCGTTTTCTATTTGACTGCACCATTCGGGGTGTATGCTTATCAATACTGATTTCATATACTTTTACGCCCCCCCTTTCAGCAACTCAGGGTTATCGTGTATGTTACCTATGATTTCTGCTGAATGGTATTTAACCAACTGCATAAGATAATACTGGTCAGAGCCATTTCTTGCTATATAAGCGCCTTTCTTTTCGGAGTATTCGACTACATAATTCCTGTGGTAATAACAAAAACCGCTTCTTATCATTCTTCCGTAAGCGCTCCTTATTGGCTTGTTTCTGAATTCCATTACATTTCCGTGAAAGGTGTGTGTTGCTTTGATAATATTTCCTTCAAAAATCGTGTTGCTGTTTATGTCAGGAATCAATGTATTGCTCCCCACGGTTAAGGGATCGACCTGAACAAACTCGACATATGTTGTGATTCCTTTATCGCCGCGATAATTAATGGTTAAGCCTTCTTTTTCTAAGATAAAGCTCTCTGCATTATATGTAGATGATTTTTCGCTTTCATATAAAAAGCCATACACCCACTCTCCGCTGTCAATCCGCTTGCCGCAGTATTTTTCTTCTCTCATGTGTGTTGTCCTCCTAAAACAATGTTAATTGCGCCTGCGCTGCCTGCAGGCGTTCGTTTGCAAGCCTGTAATATTCCTCGTCGATCTCGCAGCCGACGAAATCAAAACCCATGTTATGGCAGGCTACCAACGAGGACGCGGATCCCGCGTGTGTATCAAGGATTTTGTCGCCTTTCTTCGCGTACCTGTTTAATATCCATTCATACAGCGCGACGGGCTTTTGCGTCGGGTGAAATCTCGCTTTATCCTGCGGGGCGTATTCAAACACCTTTGCGTTATCGTTAAACGACGTCCATGCGTATTCACACATAGCCATAGTGAAGTTTTCGGAGATCGTCAGCTTTTTCCATATCAGAAAGCAGCGCGTCGGCGGCAGGTCAAAATAGTTGCCGCCCCATATGATCTGGTTTTGTGATACCCGCGCAAGCTCTGCAAAGTATTCGGGCGGCGGGGCTATATCCCAATGGTTTATGTCTGTCCCATCCTTCTTAGACCATGAGCGCCCTACCCTATCAGCTGATATGTCGGGGTCAAAGATACCCCCTGTCGTTTTCTGATATTTCGCAAAGCGACCCCCGTATGCGTGGTTTACTTTCGATATGGTATTTGTCAAACCTTCCGCCGAAACGGGAGCGCTTTTTATGTTGCCAGTCTGTACCCCCCCCCGCTTAATTCTTTAACGGAATTATTGACATTATCAGCGCCCCCGCCGTAAGGCGGGTCGACGATCGCTAACTCAAAATACTTGTCGGGGATCTGAGCCATCAGATCCATGCAATCGCAGTTGTATAATTTGTTAAGTTCGATCAACGGTATACTCCTTTATGCTAAAACTTAGATATCCACTTTATTAGCCATTTCGCACCGATAAAGCCGACAACCGCTCCAACAGGTGCGCCTATGTATATTCCCGTGATAAACGCCTCCATTATGCAGCACCTCTAATCGTCGAAAAGACTGTCCTTTTCATACTTAGAAACATCAAAGCTCGCACCCTCGGCGCTGTAAACGCTGCCTTTGCTTTTCTTTTTCCCCTTAGGCGCTTTCAGATAGCTTTCAAACTTCTTGCCGAAAAGGGTTGACGGACGCAGGTACTTCGCCCATTCTGTACCGAGCCAGTCAGCACACTTGTTGTCGATCACCTTTTGCATATCGGCAACGGTATAACCCTCTTTCATACGGTCATTAATCAGTTTGACCGTTTCCTCCTGTTCGGGGTCGTAATCAGCGCCGCCGAGCTTGATATTCAAATAGCTGATAACTGCGCGGCAGCTTTCAGCTGTGTTATTTGTAACGTTACAAGTAACGTTACGCCGCTGTCGGTAAGCCGCCTGCCGCTGTCGGTTTTTCTCGCGGGTGATTTCTTCCATGCTTTGGTGCTTGTTCCAATTCTTAATCTTTATGGGATCGCTTATGTTCCTTTCCCATTCGATCATGCCGTAATCAATGAAGATGTTGACAGCCTCTTTTATATCTTCAATCGGGCGGCGCAGGATAGTCGCAAGGTTTTCAGCTGTGAGCGGCTTGCCGTTAATGGTGAAAGCGCCACCGTCACACCGCTTACCCGCAAGACACAGCAGCTTAACCCATATCACGATCAGCGTGTCCCCGTTCGGGAGGGCTTCTATCAGCTGTATCTTTTCATCATTGAAAAAGTCCGTTGTTATCTTTATCCACTTATACATATAATCACCTTAAAATAGTGTGTGGCACGGGCAGGCGGGATCGAACCACCACGGACGGTGTCAAAAACCGTTGCGCTACCATTACGCTATGCCCGCATACCTGAGGGCGGCGGTTTTCGCCGCCCTTTTTGGGTACAATAATATGGATAGATAGAATTAATACTTCTTCATATAACGTCACCTCCTTAGCTCAGAATAATTACCTTGCCCTCGCTGATAAGGTCGGTAAATTCGTTTAAGTAGTATTCGGCGATATTTGCCCGCGCTTTGTGTTTCCAAGCGCCGCCGTCAGCTTCAAACAGCGCAAACTGCCCGCCCTGCTTAACGCGGAAAAGGAAGTCGCTTTCGGGCTGCATGATCTCGGAAAAAGTACGGTAAGGTGCAAGGCGCTGAATAGGCGGTATTGCCTTTGCGCCGCTGACCGTAGATTGCGTGGTAACACGCTGAGTAACGCCGTCGTCGCCGATTTCGACACCCTCAATATCGTTGACCGTCTTTAAGAAAGCGAGCAGCTGATCTCTGCCGTCGTTCTGAACGAACATAGAGCGCAGGGCAATCACGAAATCCTCATAGCAGTAATATCTGCCAAAGGTAAAGCCGCAGTTTTCAGCCTGCACCTCATACGGACGCTCCCTGTCCTTTTCGTTGTCAAGCGAGGTAATAACAGAAACGTTTTTATGATCGTTAATAACGATATAAAAAGGAATTTCAGAAAATTCATTTTCAATTTCGTTACGCAAGATCGGGACAATGCTGCTCAGATTGTTAAAACCGAGCGTTTCCGCTTTATCCTTGTGCCTGAGGATATGATAGTCGCCGTTGGTAAATGTCTTACCGTCAACCTCGACGATCTGTGCGCCCTTTTCGACAAGACGCTGTATTTCTCTTACTGCTGATCCGTCCATGATTTAGTCCTCCTGAATTTTAATGCTGTTGTTGCTGAGTTCAATGTACTTGACCTGATGTACTTCACCAAACAGGTCAACCTGCCCCTCGCCGATACCGTCAGCCTCGAATATCGCCGTGCTGCCCTCGCTCTGCTGCACTACCATTGAAGCGTTGACAGGAGAGATCGGGCGGGGTTTACCGACAACGGAATACTCGGCGTCAATGCTCTTGCGCCCGTTTTTAGGCGTCAGTTTGATCTTGATTTCAAGTGTCCGTACTTTTTCGTCGGTGTTCGGGTTTTTAATGTTTTCAATGAGCTTTGCCAACTCAAAGTTGATACGGTCAACAACGCTGCCGTCTGCAAAGTCAATGATACTCGGTACTTTTTTCAAGTAGCCACCTCCTTTACTTGTTCGGGTTTTGCTATCGTGGTGCTGTTGGCTTTCAAATCCTGCAACACAACATCATAGCACCATTCAGGCTTTTTCTTATCCTTGCGCTTAATGATCGCTGTCGCCCTGTACTGTATGCCGTTACATTCAACAAGGCGACCGTACCATATAGCTTCATTTACCGCTTGCAGCGTCATTGTCGCCCTCCGTGATTCGCTTTGTGGTCATATAAACGACCTTAATAACGTCCTTGACCGCCATGCTGAACACCGAGGCAATATGCACCACAAGCGCCGCCGTCATAACCAAAACGTCGTTTTTCTTGACGCCGATATACTCAATATGGACGCCGCCCTTTTCGTCCCTTTCTAACGTGATTTTCTTAATCATGGGGCTTGTCCCTTTCGATATGCGGCAGTACGATCACTGTTTTTTCTTTAGGAGCGCCGCGTTCCTTTTCAAACCTATTCAACGAACAAGTCATAGCGAGGATTTCTTCAACGGGCTTTTGTGTTACAGTCGCCACCGTTTCAGCTGTACACAATACAGCGTTTATCAGGTTAGGTAAATCGGCGGTTGATACATCAGCTTCAGCAGCTGCGTTGAAACTGTTATCAAAAGTAATCTTGATTTCAGACATTACGCACCCCTCGCATATTCCTTGTATTGCTGTTCTTCCTCGGCTCTGACCTTAGCCGTTGCAGGATCCCGCAGATCAGGGTTGCGCTCCTGTATCTTACGGCGGCAGCGTGACACCGTTTCCCAAGACGGCATACCGAGGGATTTGTGACGCTCAAGCGCTGTTGATAACGACAGCGCCCCCGCCTGCGGGCAAATGCGGTTACAAACCTCTCTGTATAAGATATAGTCGTCAGATCGTGTCGCGGGTAAGTCGTTCAGAATATCCGCGACAAGACTCTCAATCTTAAAGTTAGCCATGTTGCGCCTCCTTAAAACGGGTTATCGTCGTCAAGCGGCATATCGGAAAAACCGCTCGCGGGTGCAGCCGCGTAACTATCGGCAGGGGCGTTTGCATAACCCGCAGCGGGTGTCGCGTCCCGCCGTTCGCCCGTAAAGCTGATATTCTCTGCCATAACTTCGATAACGGTGCGGTTTTGCCCCTCGCGTGTCTGAAAGCTGCGCGACTGGAGCTGACCGTCTACGGCGATCAGACTGCCCTTGTTGAAATTGCGGCACACAAACTCTGCCGAGCTGCGCCATGCCACAATATCAAAAAAGTCTGTCTGTCGCTGTTCACCCTGTTTTACATAACTGCGGTCAACCGCAATACGAAAACTCGTTACAGCAACGCCGCTGCTTGTATGCTTTAATTCGGGATCCGCGCATAAGCGTCCCATAAGGATTACTCGGTTAATCATCACCTAACACCTCATTACCTAAAATCTCGTTATCATCTTTACCAAACGCAATACATATTGCGGTAAATGTGCCTCTTGCCCGCCCTGCGGGTTCCTCAAAGGAATTGTCGTAAACGTCGTCTCCCGCTTCTAACATCTTTGCTATCGCGTTCTCATATTGCGTTTTCATTTGATTGATTAGTTCAAATATCATTTCATTGTTCATTTGTGATCTCCTACGGTATGTTATTAGTCGTAAGCGCTACCCTCAACGTGGGGCAGCCGTTTTTTGATACATTCGATACAAAGCTCCTCGCCGTCATATTCATATAGCGGTGCCTCGTCTTTGCAATCGTCACAGTAATAATGCGTTGCGTTCATGTAAGGGCATGAGCTGCCTAAACACGGCATACCCGCAGGGCAACCGACGCAATCGTTTTCGATACGCTTCACTTTTTGCCGCCCTTACCCTTTCCCTTACGGTTAAGATAAAACCCGTAAGAAATAAGCAATACCGCGATCACAACAAGTGTGAAAAGCACACCCGCCCAAAATGGGTTAATATACATTGTCAATCCTCCTTGTGTTCATGTAAGTAAACGTATTCGCTGTTATCTCCCATATTGGCAAATATAAAGGTGTCAGCCTGTTCTTTTGATAAATGGCGGCATACTACGTTGTTTTCGTATATATACCCGCCGTCTGCCTGCTTTTGCCTGATACGCTCCTGCAATTCATCGTCCGTATAGTTTGCCTCTATCATGTAAAGGTCGTAATTACGGGCGGTTATGCCGTCAAGGTGCGCTGTATCGGTTGCATAGATCACTTTGTAACCGCCAACATTCAACCGATAACCGCATTGTGGTACGTCGTGATACAGCTTTATAGGGTTGACCTTTAGGGCAGGGCTTTTATAGCAGTAGATTTTACCGACGTCATAAACGTCTATATTTTTCTTGCTAACCCCGCAGGCTACCAAATCGGACACTAACCATGCACAGCAGCCGAACCTAAGCGCGGGACGCTCTTTTGCAAGCCGTTTGATCGTTGACGGCTTGAAGTGATCGCCGTGTATATGGGTAAGCAGTACGATTTTTAAGTCTTTGTAAACCGCCTGCAGGCTCTTAAAGGGGACGCCGCAGTCTATCAGAATATAACCGCCGATCACTATGGCGTTACCCTTTGACCCTGTCGATATAATCTGATACTGCATTACAGGTCTTTCAAAGAAACGACCTCAGCGTCTACGACCTCGGCGCTGCCGTCCTCGACAAAAGCGTCGTCCTGCTGAACAACAGGCTCGTCCTGCACAGGTTGCGGGGCTTCGTTATCCGCAGGAAGTGCGACACCCATTTCCTCAGCCTCATACATACCGTTAAGCTCCTCGGAAAAAGCCTCACGCAGTGCCCGCGCTTTAGCAACTTTTTCAATCATGGTCGCGGGCTTCGACGACCAAAACTTATTAAGATCACCGCTTTTCTTTTTCCCCGCAACTTCATCAAATGCTACGGAGCAATATGTCGGGTACTTTCTATCCTTACGGTATACGCTTGCCCAACCGCCGACAACTTTTTCGTTGGGAAGATGAAAACAGCCTTTTCGTTCAATAATCTCATTGTTTTCGTTAAGCACGATAATACCGCTTTCTCTGCCGTCGTATTGCGGGTTGCGGTCAGCGCGTTTCTCGATAGCGCCTTTGCCGACAACGATTGTCGCAGGCTCGTTGTCGCTATACTTGATACAGTAAGCCTCCCGCAAAAACGGGTTAAGATTCCGTACCTTGCAAAGCTCGGTGAACATCTTAAATTCCTGCAGGGTGATCTTGCCGTTATTGGCGCCGACGATATAATTCTGAACGATAGACGGCGTGAGCCTGATCTCCTGACCGTCTGCCTGATATACAACAGCAATCTCCTTGCGCCCCGCGTTGGTATCACACATACTTGTAACCCTCTCTTTCCATGTATTCTTTCAGCTTCTTCAGCCTCGGCACTGTATCGGTCACTTTGAAAGCAACCGTTATTATCGGATCCTCAGGGGGAGCGACGGGGATTTCCTTTTCTTCTTCGGGCGGCGCAACAGGTGTATTTTCAATAGCGGCGTCGACCTTTGCGACAGCTGCGGCTGACGCTGCGGCTCTTGCTTCGCGCTCGGCAGTCCGCGCTTTTTCGTTCTCGATAGCCTTATACTTAGCGTTCACGCTGCGGATCGCGTTACTCGCGTTAAGGTAGCCGCTGCCGCCCTTGCGCTTGTATTCATAAATCACCTCGTCGGCGTGTTCCTGCTCGGCGATCAGGGCAAGATCGTCGGCGATACGGTCAATAAATCTGTCGACCTGTTCGTTGAGCTTTTTTACGCTTACAGCTTTTGTGATGTTAAGCCCTATGGTATAGATCGTGAAAAACTCGCCGTAATCTTCAACGATACCGCTTGCAGCCAGTTTTTCGTCATAGTGTTCTTTTACTTTTTCAAGTTTCTGTTTCTTGACCTCGCTGTCGATAGCGTCGGTCTTATCTTTAAGCGCCTGTGTCGCGGTCTTAAACGGGATCGTTACACATTCCTTATACATCGCCTCAAACTCGTTGTACGGGGCTAATATGGAATTTTTGACCGCCTTACGCTGCGTTTCCAGTTCGTTAAACTGCTTGTTCATATCCTCTTTCAGCTTCTTAACTTCCTGTAAGTTTTCTTCGGTACAAACAAGCGCCGTCGCAAAAGCGACCTTTTCCTCTATTTCGGCTTTGATCGCCGCGAGCTGCTGCGTGATAACGGGCAGCTGTTCGACTTTAATGATTTCGTTTGCCATGTTTGGTCTTTCCTTTCTCCTTAAAATGTGTGCATGGGTACATTCTGCTGCGGCTCGGACACCTCAGGAAGTGGTGGCACTGCCTGCACGACATTTTGTACCGTGACTGTGGGTCTTTCTTCATTCTTTTTTACCTTTCTTTCGGTTACGATAGCCCTTATCAGAACGACGCCGATAACAACCTGAGTAATAAATAAAATCAGCGCTAATGCTACTGATATTGCGTTTACCTCTAAGCCTGCAACCGTTAAGCAAAGGCAAAAGATAACTGCGACGATCAGTATATGGTTGAGATACTCCCAAAACCACTGCAACGCTGATTTGATACCCTGCTCGATCATCAGCATAACGCCGATAAAATACAGGTACGCTGTCTTTTCTGATAATCTATGTTCCATGTCGTTTATGCGTGCTTTCATTTGGATTGTCCTTTCTAAACTTTGATTCCCGTAAACTCGGTAAAGAGCTTAGGGCTGATATAATAGGTGTACTTACTGCCCGTGAGCTTTACAGCCGTACCAATCGGCAGCTGTTTCTGTTGCATGGCAACCCTTACAAACTGTTCCGATACGCCCATAAGCTCGGCGGCGATCTTTACAGTGAGCTTTGTGTCACCCGCTGTCAATGCCTCGGTCTTAACGCCTAAAGCTCCTGCAATAGCTTCAAGCGCCTTTTCGCGGGGCTTGTTTCGTCCCGAAAGATACTGACTGATACTTGACCTCGGCAGCCCTGTACGGCGGGATAACTCGGCTTGACTTATTCCTTTTTCGTTCATAAGCTGTGTAACGTTATCAATAAACATCTTTCCGTCCTCTATCTCATGCGTTTAATCGGTGCGTCGCCGCTTAGTATTGGCAACTACTAAAAATCCGTGTCTGCTACAATTCCGTACTGTTAGTGGCGCATTTCTGCGAATATGGGGGCGTCGGGAAGTTACGCCCATGCTTAAGACGATAAGGCGACGCACTCATTAAGCGCATGAGATATTACATTTTGTTGATTATGTCCATTTTATCGGACAAGTCTTATGATAGAATTTAAGCACGGGATTAGTCGGCTGTGTCGATTTGCAAAATGCGGTTGATAGTCGGAATAATCTTGCTTTTCTCGACCTCGCCGACAAAGATTTTGTTAAGAAGCGAGCTGTCAACATAACTATCGGGCATTTGCTTCTTGATCTCAGAAACAAGCCATTCCTGCGTCATGTTTAAATCAATCAACCTGCTCTTAACTCTTTTACCATATTCGGTGAGAGCCTTTTTCTGCATACTACACCCCCTTGTTTTTTATAAAGGGTATTGACAATTACAAAAAATTGTAATAATATATTGTTACCACACAATTTTTTGTAACAATTTTCTGTAACCGTCACCCTATGTGCATTACTATATTACAAAATTCTGTAATTGTCAAGTCGGTTTGCAGGTTATTTTACAAAATTCTGTAATTTTGACAATTTGCACAAGGAGTGATTGGTAATGAACGCTATGTATGAGCGAATTGACGAATTATGTAAAAAGCATGGCACAGATATTACTAAGGTCTGTCGAGAATTAAAGATTCAGCGATCATCGTTGACGGAATTGAAAATGGGGCGTGTTAAGAGTATCGGTGCAGATAAAATCGCTAAGATAGCCGATTACTTCGGCGTTTCTGCCCTATACATCACCGACGGTATTATTGACGAAAGCAACCCCGCCGAGCAATCAGCAGAAGATATTGCAAAAGTTGCTTTGTTTGGTGGTGATAGCGAAGTTACGCCTGAAATGTGGCAGGAAGTTAAAGATTTTGTCGAATACGTTAAAGCAAAATATAAGAAAGGAACCTGAGGCAGATTGAATAACACGGATTTATATGAATTGGCTGCAGAGAAGAAGATCACGATTGAACGACTGAAATTACCAAACAATAAATCCCTGTCCGCAAGAATAGGGAACAGGGATTTTATAGGCATTGACGAAAGCGCCATTGAAAACAGTGCCGAGGAGCGCACACACCTCGCCCATGAGATCGGGCATTGTGAAACGGGCGCTTTTTATGAAATGTATTCACCGCTTGACATACGAGAAAAGCATGAACATAAAGCGACCAAATGGGCTGTGCTTCATTGTGTGCCGAAAAGTGAATTTGTGCAGCTCTTAAAGAAAGGCTATGCAATAGACGAGATCGCCGAGTATTTCGGCGTCACCGAGGATATGATTAAAACGGCATATACCTACTATTTCGAGTATGGGATAGCTGTATAGGAGTAAACCAATGATAAACTTGACACCTGCAGAATTGCTAATGTTGCACTATGCAGATATATTCACCGATAATAATAATCGCTTTCAGGGCTTTTGGAATTACCGCTATAATATCAGTGATCCCCAACAGCTTTTATCAACCTTACAGCGTAAGGGTTATATAGCTGTAGGAGATACCGCCTATCAATTACAACACCTATCAACGGCAGAAATAAAAAGGCACCTATCAGATAACGGGTTAAAGACATCAGGCAAAAAGGTTGATTTGATTGCGCGTCTGATCGCAAACACTGATACAAACGCTGTGTACAACAGCCTGCCTCATTACTACACCTTAACCGATTCAGGTGCTGTTGCGGAAAAAACGTCTGAGTATAACTGCGTCCTTTACCTGCACCATAACCAAAGCCTCGACGATTACGGGTTGAATATCAATAGTGTGTATAGACTTCTGCAAGACGGCGATTATAAAAAAGCCATAGTAAACTATCTGCTTGCTCAAACAAAACCGCCATATTTTGTGATTGCAGGGATTTTCGCAGAGATTGAAGATTACCTAAACGCTTTTGTCAACAACATAATAGATTTACGGGTTTTTCTTGAGGGACAGCAGCACCAATTTAACGATCCTGTGACCGCTCCTGTATTGGCTGCCAATATAGCAAAGTTTATTTACCCCTATGAAAGCTCGTTATTGCGTATTCCTGTTGGAAGATTGCGCCCGCTGCATGATGATATTGAAAAGCTAAACTATTCCCGCGATCAAGTACAACAACGGATAAACGAGATAATCAAACAACTTGCAGCGTCGCAATTCTTCTTTACTGATAGCGAATGTGCATTGATAATATACTCCGAGCTTTACGAGGACTCCGACACGTTAACCGCAATATATAAAACTGCCGAGCAGCGCTTTAAGGCAAAGTACGGTATCCATTAACCGCAAATAGCACTTTTCAACAATTCAACATTTCAACACAGCGACTTTCTTTGCATAGTTTCTTTTATATATATAATATATAATCTTATATCTTATATCTTAGGGCGTTACATAACGTTATTGTCACGTTACGCATAACGTTATTTGTAACGTTACATATAACGTTTTTTTGAGAGCAAAAGTTACTGTTTAAGCCGTTTTTGATTTTTCAAAGCGGCGAGCATGAAGCAAAAACCAGTCAGAGCATAAAACAAATTCATGCAAGCCCAGCGTTACAAAAACGTTACGCTCTGTTATTCGTAACGTTACGTAACGCCCGTTACTATAACGTTATTGTAACGTTACTGTAACGTTACTTTTATGATCTTACAAAGCAAAAGAAAAAGCCGCCCGTAGTTGCAGCTACAGACGGCTTGAAAGGACAAACCAAACCCATTATTTCACGCATACTTAATAAGAATGTCAAAGCAAACTGTTCTTAATAGGAATGGTCTATATTTAATTATACCATTTCTATTAAGCAAAAGTCAATAGGAGGTATAATTAATGAGGTTACCAAACGGCTACGGCACGGTATATAAACTGTCGGGCAAGCGCCGCAATCCGTGGATTGCCCGCGTAACTAAGGGTTGGACGATCAACGCTGAAACAGGCAAGAAAAAACAAAACTACAGTATAATAGGATATTATAAAGATCAGCAATCAGCATTACAGGCGCTTGCTGACTATAACGATAACCCTTATGACGTGAATATGGCTCAAAAGACCTTTGCAGAGGTCTACGAGCTTTGGGACGCAAAAACTACCGAGGGGCTTTCTAAGAAAACCCTAAGCAACCGAAAAACCGCTTTTAAACAATGCTCCGAAATACACAGCATGAGGATCTGTGATATTAAGCAACGGCACCTGCAGGACGTCTTAAATAATAACAGCCACCTCAGCTATGACAGCGTCCATAAAATACAAGGTCTATTTAATCAGCTTTTTTCATGGTGCGTTGCAAATGACTACTTAAAGAAAAGCTATGCCGAGGATTTGAAAAACCCTGTAAAATCAACACAGTCGCTTAAAAGCCCATTTTCTACGGACGAGATTAGATTCTTATGGGATAACGTAAACGAAAACGAATACATTTCAATTATCCTGATTCTGATATATTCAGGTGTCAGAATCAGCGAGCTGATTGACCTTGAAAAATCAGAGGTCGATTTTGATAAACAGATCGCCTTTATCAAGGATAGCAAAACGCCATCGGGTATTCGCAACGTTCCTATCGCCGATAAGGTGTTACCATACTGGAGGCATTATTATAATAAGTCAAGCTGCTGCAAGGTGTTTACCACAGTTGAGGGCGATCCGTTCACTTACAGCAACTTTTCAAAAAGGTATTGGCACCCGCTGCTTGAAAATCTTAACCTTTCACATACGATCCACGAAACACGGCATACCTGCGTTTCACAGCTTACCATGAACGGAGCCGATAAGACAATAATCAAATTCATTGTCGGGCATAAGTCAATAATGAATCTGACCGAAAAGGTATACACCCATATCGAAATATCAAAGCTCGTCGAAACGATCAACCTGATCCCGTAATGTTCAGTTTATGTTTTGAACACCAAAACGAAAAAGGCAGGCAAAAAGCCCCCTTTAATTGAGCAACTAACAAACAACTAACAAAATCGGCGATTTGCTTAGGTTTTATGCGTGGTGTCCCACCCCCGCAACCAAAAATCCTTCTCCTTTTTGGAGGAGGATTTTCTCTTTAGGTCGTGAGGAAAGGTCTCCACCCCCGCAACCAAAAATCCTTCTCCTTTTTGGAGGAGGATTTTCTCTTTAGGTCGTGAGGAAAGGTCCCACCCCCGCAACCAAAAAGCAAGCGTCTATTCAAACGCTTGCTTTTCTCTTTAGGTCGTAAGGAAAGGTCTCCACCCCCGCAACCAAAAATCCTTCTCCTTTTTGGAGGAGGATTTTCTCTTTAGGTCGTAAGGAAAGGTCTCCACCCCCGCAACCAAAGAATAACGGTACCCGTTAGGGTGCCGTTATTCTTTTTGTTATGAGCTTACTCACGACCTGCGGGTTATGTTATTGACAGCTACTTAGCTCGTTGGGTTAGGGAATGAAAAACAATCCGGTGAATTGTTTTTCACGACCGGTGTCCTCCAAAGCGCGAGTATGACGAGCCGAGGCGACGAGGCGAAGTCAGACGACACGCGACGAGGACGGGGACGGGCATATCATCCAAATCCCTGTTGCGGTCAGGTCGTCTGAGGAAAGGTCCCACCCCCGCAACCAAAGAAACCGCATGGATAAGCCATTTTTGGAGCCCGTGCGGTTTTTCTTTTGTCCGAAAACTCACGAGCTGATGTTTATTTGATGTTTATTGTGCATTTTTCAGCGGTTTTTATCCTTCGGCTATAGATATCAGGTTATATGCCGCTGACAGACAAAACCAAGTCAAAACCAAGACAAAAATGAACCAAATCAGAATCCGGGACACAAAAGCTCAAAAATACTGCACGCTTCAAATCTGAGGCGTGCAGCTTTTTATTTGATATGCTTTTCAAGACTTCATAACATATACGGCTGATAAGCCGCTACGCGTGTATTATCCCGCGTTCCTGTTCAGCGTAGGCACAAGGATGTTTTCTAATGTTTCTGCGGCGGCTTCATCTGCTGAGCGGATCGCGTGTGCGTATATCTTGCCTGTCGTTGTGGTATCGGCATGACCGAGGCGCTTTGATACCGTTGTGATCGGGACACCGCTTGCGATCATCAAGGTCGCATTTGTATGTCTGAGCGAGTGGAGCGAGATCGGCGGGAGCTTATCGCTGTGAGCCTTGACAAAGGCAGAGAACCAGCTTGACAGCGTATCGGGATGGAGCGGCGCGCCGAACTCTGTTGTGAATATCCTGTCGGTCTCCTGCCATCTGTCCCTTACCCTGAGTCTCATTTCAAGCTGATACTTGCGGTACTGCCTGAGATCATTAACGGCTGACTGCGGGAGCTTTATAGCGTTTTATGTTTTCTGATTATATATAAACCGTGTTCACACACGGATAGTTGTATCGACTGTAGCAGTTCTACTATCGTTTTGTAGCAGTAAATTGAGCAACTGCTACACTTTACGTTTTTCAGAAAGTCACTGTTCATGCGGATTCTCGACTCTCAGTGTAGCAGAAGTAGCAAAAGTAGCAGTTTTTTCAACTCCATACTCACACACCTTCCTACTCTTGTTCCTCTCCATACATACCCACTGTACAACCCACCTCCTGATTCGCTGAGAAGTTTGAAAGACTGCTATTGTAAACCTACAGTTTAGGGATTTTCCTTATTTCAAGAGCGCTTGAAAAGGCGCCTGTTTTATGCTATCATAACAAAATAGGTGGGGATGAAGTATGGAACAATTATTCTTCTCCGAAAAACTGACGGAGAAACTTGAAAAGATCAAGATGTGCGCGCTGTCAGCGCTGGAAGCCCCGGCGGGCTACGGAAAGACGACGGCGGTGCGCCGTCTTTTCAGCGAGGGCGACGCGTCGGTGCGCTGGTTCACTGCCGTGGAGGGCATGGCGGACAACTGCTTCCGCTGGTCCATCCGGCAGATCAGCGACGTTGATGAAGCCGCCGCCCGCGATTTGGAGGACTTGGGCTACCTCAACCGAAGCAACGCGGAGCAGGCGGGGCGTATCCTTTCGAATCTGCATCCGACCGAGCCGCTGACGCTGATCTTCGATAATTTCCAGTTCGCACTGCAAAGCTGGCAGCCACAGGTTTTGAGCGCATTGGCGAATTGCGCCGGCTCAGGGCTGCGTACCGTGTTCATTTCACAGAATTTCGGCAGACTGCGCGACGTATTGACCGCGCTTGACGGGAGCGTCTGCTATATCCGGAGCCGCGATCTGCTGTTATCGGAGGACGATATCGGCGCCTACGCGCGGCAGCTCGGCATTCCCGCTTCGTCTAAGGAGATCCGAGCGATCTACCGCAAGACCGACGGCTGGACGGCGGCGGTCGCGCTGTATCTGGAAAATATCAGAGAGGGACTTCCCGAAACCGGCTCGGAGGGTCTCGACGAGCTGCTTTCTGCCGCTTTCTGGCAGCGCCTTTCGGACGTACAGCGCCGCACGCTGCTGCGCCTGTGCCTGTTCGATCGGATCACGCCGGGCGTGCTGGACGCGCTCGTTCCCGAAGACCTTTTCCCGCGCGACGAGCTTTCTCAGCTTCTGCGCCGCGCGCCGCTGATTCTGTACCGTGAAACGAGAAGATCGTATTATCCCCATGAACTTTTGACCGCTTTTCTGCGCCGACGGCTTTCTGAGACCGAAACGTCTTTCCAAAGCGAGATTTTGCGTGCCTCGGCGCAGCTCTACCGTAAAATCGGGCAGACGCGCGAGGCGGTGAGCTGTTATTTCCGCGCGGGCGACTATGAAGCGATCCTCGCCTGCGATCTGATCTGCCTGATCACCGAGAAATTCGACGGCGTCAGCTATACGGAGCTTGCGCGCCGTGTGCTGACCGAATGTCCGGAGGATGTGCAGATCAAATATCCGTACTCGCTTCTGCGGCTGTGCTACGCGCTTTACGCCGGCTGCGCCTTTGACGAATTCAACACGCAAATGAAACGCGTTTACGCGCTTTTAGAACAAATAAACGATTCGCAGCTGCTCGGTGAATGGCGGCTCGTCAACGCCTTTGCGTTCTTTCCCGACCTTGACGCGATGAAATGCGAATACCTCAAGGCGGAAGAACTGATGAGCGGGCCGTCAAAAATCTTCGTCAAAGAGGAACCCTTCCTTTTCGGCTGCGCTTCGATGTGGTATCTCTTTTACGCAAAGCCGGGAACAATGCTCGCGACCGCCGACAAGCTGGCGGAAACGATGAAGGTCTATAACCGGCTGACGAACGGTCACGGCGCCGGCGCGGCGGAGATCTACCGCGGCGAGGCATATTCCGTTCAGGGACGCTTTGAAGAATCAGACATACAGGCGTATCAGGCGGCGTTCCTGTCGGAGCAGTCGGGCAACGCGACGGCGACCTACGGCGCGGCGTTGCTGCTCGGCATCAACGCCATCTACCGCTCGGATATGGTCGGGCTGCAAAAGGCGATCGACTACCTTGAAAACAAGGCGCAGGGCTATTCGTTCCTGCGCGGCAGGACGCTCGGAACCTATATGGTAGAGACGGTGCGCGGATATCTGCTCGGATTGATGATGGAGACCGGACGCAGCGCCTTGTGGACGCAGGGCGAGGCGGATTCTCTCGCCGACCTGACCTTCACCAACTTTATGATCAAGACCTGCCGCATCACCGACCTGTTGCTGAAAAAGGAATACAAGCAGGCGATCGCGTCGGTCGAGGCGGCGCTGCAGCTTGACGAACGGCTGATCTCCACCTCGACGAAGAACTTTATGTACTGCGGGCTGGCACTGGGTTATATGGCGATCGGTCGGCTCCTCAAAGCCGCGGAATATCTCGACAAGTCGCTCACGCTCGCGGGGCAGGATCGGAACTACACCTTCCTCGCCTGCTTCCGCAAGTATTTCCATGTGCTGTTCATCCTGCCGCAGATCGCGTCGAAGCACGCGAAGACCATCCGCGAGATCAAAGCGCTCGACATTCGCTATACCCGCGCGGACGAGAGCCACATTTTCGCCATGCTCGAGGTGGAGCCGGAGCTTACACAGGAGCTGACGGCGCGCGAGCGCGAGGTCGCGGAGCTTGCGGCGAAGGGACTGAGGAACGCCGAGATCGCCGAGGCGCTGTCAATCTCAGAGAATACCGTCAAGCACCACTTGAAGATCGCGTTTCAGAAAATGAATATCGACCGAAGAAGCAAGCTGATCGATATGCTTCGCTGACGGAAAATGAAACGACGGACGGAGGATTTTGTCTTCCGCCCGTTATTTTTTTCAAAAAAATGAAAAAATAACACTTTCGGGTGATGCGCGGGTGAGAAAGGGTGATGTATAATACCCTTGTAAGGTGAAAAATTGTATTTTGGAGGTGCGTTATGGAATATTTTTAAGATCGGCTAAGCCGCTGCCCGGTCATCGGATCGAGCTGATATTCAAGAACGGCAGCACCGCCGTGATCAATATGGAGCGGCGGATCGGTACGCTGCGCTTTGCGCGGATCGCGGATGAAGCGGTCTTTGCGTCGGCAAAGGCGGAGGGCGACAAGGTCGTATGGCTTGACGGGAATACTCCTTTTGCCGTCTACTGCTCCGAGCTGCTCGACGCCATGATGATGGATTGAATGCGGAAGCATCCTATACATAAGCAATGAAAAATGCATGATACAAAGAGGAGGAGAACCCATGAAACGAGCATTATCTCTGTTACTCTCTCTGCTGATAGTGTGCAGCCTCTTTTCGGGGCTGAGCTTCAGCGCGACTGCAGCGACGGCCGATAGGATCGAGGCGCTGCCCCTTGAGCCGGTTGCGCTCACGGTCGACGATCCGCAGTCGGAGGGAGCCGAACTGCCCGATCTGACGCGGGTCAAGGACTTTGACCTTGTCGAAACAGGCGCAAACGCAGACCTTGCCGCGACAGGCCACTATGACATAGCGGTCGGTCCGAACACCGTCACCGACGGCAACAAGAATGACATTCTGGGCGACGGCGGCAGCGCCAAGTACAACCCCAGCACCAAGACGCTGACCCTTAACAACCCGAAAATCAACAGCGTCTATGACAACGACCCGGACTGCCCCGCTATCCTGATCCAGACCAACGGCGTCACCATCAAGGGCACCTATCACATGACCTCTCCGCTGTCCAAGTACGGTCTGAAGATGTCGACAGGCAACTCCGTCACCCTCGAAGGCAACTTCACCTTCTTCGGCACGGACCATGCTATCACAAGCAACGACAACATCACCGTCAAGAGCGGCACACTGAGGGCGGTCTGCACCGGCAAGTCGGACAGCAACACCGCCGTGATGTGTGCGTGCCCCTATGGTCCGGAAGAGGCGGGCTATACCCCCGCGGTCTTCACCGTCAACAGCAGCGTTACCAAGGTCACGATGGAGAGCAACAACCTCGCCTTCTTCGGCGATAGCCTCGTCCTCAACAAACAGCGCATCACCTCGCCGGTCGACGCATCCTTTGCGGACACCGCCGGCAGCATCGTGCTTGCCGACCTGACCGACTACGCCAAGAGCGTGACCATCGAGCCCTTTACCGGCACCTATTATAACCTCTGGGTCGGCGCGAGACACGTTGACAGCCAGAACTATTCGAACATCTTCGGAGACGGCAAGGCAAGCTACAATCCGTCCTCCAAGACCCTGACCCTCAACTATCCCAACGGGACAAAGAGCATCGGTCTGCATCCGAACAACGGTTACAGCTACAAGATCTATTCCGAAGACGCCCTCAATCTCGCCGGTACCTTCAAGATGGCTGACAGCGAGATGACCATTATCCCGGACCCCGAGCCGAACAATCCCGAGACGAGCGCCTCACAGATTTATTGCGGCGTTTATGCCGACGGCGACCTGACGCTCGGCGGTGATTTCAACTTTATCGCCGAGACATTCCCCGCGGCGTCGAAAAACGGCGACGTGTACATCAACTCAGGCACCCTCACCGCCAACAGCACCGAAAACATCGGCGTATTTGCCGAGAACGGCAAGATCGTCGTCGGCGACGGCATCACCAAGGTGGACATACAGGCAAAGATCTATCCGCTCTTGTCGAGAAATGCTATGGAATTCGGCAATCAGACCTATTTCAGCGAGCCGAACTATCCGGGCCTGGCGGAGACGACGATCAGTGGAGACAACTACTATATCATCGTCGACCGCCATAACGACAACGCTATCGCCCGGCGCGTTACCATTATACAGAAGAGCGCCCGGCCCACCGAACCGACAACGCCCTCTGAGACCACCGAGCCTGTCGAATCCTACGGCCTCACGGTCGGCGGCACCGCCGTTACCAACCGCAACAAGGACGACATCCTCGAGGACGGCGGCAAGGCGAAATTTGATCCTTCCACCAACACCCTCACCCTCAATAACCCCACCGTCAGCGAAGTATTCACCATGTCCGACGGCAAGACCTATCGATTCCTCTCGGCTGTCGAAAACCTGACCGTCAAGGGCAGCTACACCGCGTCCTCCGCCGACGCTGACTACGGCTTCTATGCCACAGAGGATGTGACCTTTGACGGCAGCTTCTCCTTCAAGGGTCAGACCGCAGGCGTTTATGCAAACAGCGTGACGCTCAGCTCCGGCTCCCTCAGCGCGACCGGCTACAGCGAGGGAGGCTACGGTCTGTATACGGCGAACGGCGTCACGATCAACGGCGGCACCCTCACGGCATCCTGCACAGCCAGCCAAGGCTTCGCTGCGCGTAATGCCGCCGGCGACTTCAACGTCACCAACGGCGCGTCCAAGGTCGAGCTGCACGCGGGCTATGTGAGCATCCTCAGCCCGAGTATCACCCTCGGCAGCGATATCGACGTCACCACCCCCGCCCAGTGGTACATCGTCAGCGCGGGCAGCGGCAATAAGACGATCGTGGATATCTCCACCGGCAGCTCACAGATCACTCAAGACGTGGTCATCGAGCGCAAGGCGACCGCTCCGACACAGCCTCCCACACAACCTCCGACACAGCCTCCCACACAGCCTCCGACACAACCCCCGACACAGCCTCCCACACAGCCTCCGACACAACCTCCGACACAACCTTCGACCGACACCCCGACAACGGCCTATGACCTCTGGCTGGGCTCCACGCAGGTCACCTCCGCCAACAAGGACGATATTCTGAATGACGGCGGCAAGGCAAAGTTCGACCCCGCAACCAATACCCTGACCCTCAACGAGCCGAACATCACCGGCTCAACTGCCAATCCGAGTGGCAGCTCCTGCAAGGTCAAGACCTCAATAGGCGAGATCACTATCAAGGGCAAATATCACATGACGGCGGCCGATACTGATTTTGTTTTCTTCTCCAGATACAGCCTGATCCTCGACGGCGACTTCACCCTGATGGGCAAAAAGAGCACAGCTTATACTGACTTCGTGCTGACCATCCGTTCCGGCAATGTCAAGGCCGTTTCGACCTTGAGCAGCGCGGTCACCTACGGCGGCTGGCTGGTGATCGAGGACGGCATCACCCGCGTCGAGCTGCAAAGCGACAAACGCGCGCTGTATGTCACCACCGGGAACGGCGAAACCTACGGAGACAATATCGAGGTCGTCGAAACCGATAACGAAACGCTCCGTTCGGCGAAGCACATCGTCTTTGCACCCAAGGCGGGGAGCGTCACGCTCGCCCTCGAGGGCAGCGGCACTGCCGGAGTGCCCTATCTGATCAAGAGCACCGCCGACTGGAACACCCTCGCGCAGTATATCGCGGACGGCGGCAAAACAAGCGGCAAATTCTTCAAGATGACCGATAATATATCCGTCTCGACCGCTGTCGGCTCCGGCGGGTATCACTTCAGCGGCACCTTCGACGGCGACGGCCATACCCTGACCCTCGACAATATGTCCGGCGCTCCCTTCTCAATCGAAGGCGCGACGATCAAAAATCTGAAGGTCGACGGCTCCGTCAGCGGCGGCAGGCACGTTTCCGCCCTCGTGGGCGGTATCGGCGGCACCGCAGACAATCTGATCGAGAACTGTAACGTAGCGGCGACGGTCACCACCTCGGATACCTACTGCGGCGGCTTTGTCGGTCACGGCGGCAGTAAGGCAAAGACCACCATCAAGAACTGCGTCTTCTCCGGCACGATCAACGGCGCGACGGCTGGCACCTTCTGGGGCTGGAGCGACAGCGGATCGACCCCGGTGCTCATCAACTGTATCGATATCAGCGACAGCACCCAGCCGATCGGCAGAGGCGAGCCGAAGGACGCCTCCGTCACCAACTGCTATTACACCAAGGCGGGCAAGGCGACCGGCGGCGGCCGTCCGTGGAGCAATCAGGGCAAGCGCGCCTATACCGTAACCGGCGACGGCGTCACCCTGAACGGCGCGCCCGGTATCCGATACAACGGCACGATCTACGCGGGCGAGGGCGATCAAGTGAGCCTGACCGTTTCCAACATCGAAGATCTGTATAACGCGAGCGCCGGTACTCTGGAAAGAAACGGCAGTCATCTCATACTGACCATGCCCGCAAAGGATGTGACCGTCGCAAAGCCGGAGAACGCGGAGCCGATCACCGGCTACAGCAACGCTGTCGGCACCGGCGGCAACAACAACGAAGGTGCGGAAAACTTCGTAGACGGCAAAACGGATACAAAATGGTGCTATTCCTCCTCGTCTTATCCACTTTCGATCACCTTCAGGAGCAACGATGATGTAACGCCGTTCGGCTATATCCTCACCACCGCCAACGATACGGCGAAGTATCCGGAGCGCAACCCCAAAGGATGGACACTTGAGGGAAGCGCGGACGGACAAAACTGGACGACCCTTTCCGACGTCAGTGATAACACAACACTGCAAGCCAAGAACTATACCTCCTATACCTTCCCGCTGAACAATCCCGATCACACCGCGTTCAGCTATTATCGCTTTACGGTCAAGGGCACCGTCGGCGGCGGAACCTTCCAGCTTTCTGAGTTTCAGCTGATCGGCAAATCGGTGCCTGCGGTCGAATACGGCCTCTGGCTGGGCTCGACGCGAGTCACCTCGCGGAATAAGGACGATATCCTGAACGACGGCGGCAAGGCGAAATTCGATCCCGAGACCAATACGCTGACGCTCAATGAACCGATTATTACCGGCTTACACAATGACGACAGAATCCACTGCGAAATGAAAAAGATCACCGTCAAGGGCAGCTACCATATGGCGGAGAATGATTTCTCAGCGCCATACGGCTTTTACTGTTTCGATGACGTAACACTGGACGGCGACTTCACCTTTGTCGCCACGAGATGGGCCATCGGCAGCTGCGCACCGCTGACCATCCGTTCCGGCAGCGTCAAGTTCATCAGCCTGACGCAGGAGGCTGTCTATGCCCGCGGCGCCCTCTATATCAACAACAACGTCACGCGGTTCGAGGCTGTCAGCCGGGATGAAAAGGCGATATATACCGCATGGTTCTCGCTCGGTGACGAAATGACCATCAAAACGCCCGAGAACGGCACGATCCAAAACCACAAGGTTTATGAGGCGGACGGCGAGACCTTAGCGAAGCATGTCGTCATCGAGCCTCTTCCGCCGGTCGAATACGACCTCTGGCTGGGCTCGACGCGAGTCACCTCGCGGAATAAGGACGATATCCTGAACGACGGCGGCAAGGCGAAATTCGATCCCGATACCAATACGCTGACGCTCAATGAACCGACTATTACCGGCTTATACAAAACCCGCAAAATCAACTGCGAAATGAAAAAGATCACCGTCAAGGGCAGCTACCATATGGCGGAGAATGATTTCTCAGCGCCATACGGCTTTTACTGTGACAATGACGTAACACTGGACGGCGACTTCACCATTGTCGCCAAGATACGCGCCATCGCCGGCTGCGCGCCGCTGACCATCCGTTCCGGCAGCGTCAAGTTCATCAGCCTGACGCAGGAGGCTGTCTATGCCCGCGGCGCCCTCAATATCAACAACAACGTCACGCGGTTCGAGGCTGTCAGCCGGGATGAAAAGGCGATCTATACCGCATGGTTCTCGCGCGGCAATCTAATAAATGTTACGACGCCCGAGAACGGCGTCATCAAGGGACACAAGGTCTATGAAGCCGACGGCGAAACCCTAGCGAAGCACGTTGTGCTCGACCGCGCGCCGGAGGTCGGATATAATATCTGGCTGGGCGACACGCAGGTCACCAACTACAATCAGGATGATATTCTGAACGACGGCGGCAAGGCGAAGTTCGACCCCGAGACCAACACCCTGACGTTGGATAACCCGACAATCATCGGCTCGCACGGGTATGCGACGATCTATGCCGATCATGTTATAGTCTTCAAGGGAACCTATCACATGACCAATTCGGTAGACCGCTACGGCGTATACACCAATCTGTATACCGAATTCCGCGGCGACTTCACCTTCATGGGAACCGATTCCGGCGTTCATGCCGAACAGTATTCAAAGATACTTTCCGGCAGCCTCAAGGCGGTCGGCGGCACCAACGGCTATTACGGCTGGTGGGAGACGACCATCGGCAGGGATATCACCCGCTTCGAAGCGGACGGCGGTAACGCCGCTTATGACGGCAACTATCTGCTGCTGGATGAAGGGCTGATGATCGTCGAGCCGGAGGGCGGTTACCTCAGCAACGGCAGGCGGATCAAGACGGCAGGCGGCAGTATTGCAAAGCACGCGGTGATCGTGCCCAAACCGATCATCCGCGGCGATGTTGACGGCGACGGTGAGGTGGAAATCAGGGACGCGACATGGATCCAGCGCCACGTCGCAGAGATAGACATTCCGTTTGAGATCACCAAAAAGCCTGCCGATGTTGACGGCGACGGCGAGATCACCGTCATGGACGCGACCGCGATCCAGTACTATCTGGCGCATATGAAAAGTATTTATCATATCGGCGAAGCGGTATAACAACATAATTACATGAAACGAAAGGGGCTGTCATTAAGATAGCTCAAAGAAAGACCGGGCAGCCCGAAAAGGTTGCCCGGTCAGCACTTTTATAGTATTTATTCAAATCCTTGCCTCTTTCATATCGCGATCACTGTGACCGGCGTACATTCTGTGAGGGCTTTCAAAGTCTTCACATCACGCCGGTTACAAATAATCTCCTTTCTAACATTTTCTGTTAATCTCCTTTCTAACGTTTTCTGTTGTGGCGTGGTGAATAACATACTTACGTTTTGTACTTTGAAAAGGCGGCGCAAAATTAACAAGTTCACCTGCGTTATCCCTCATGAACAGTGGATCCTCGCAAAAATACCCCTGTCATGGCGAAATGATCCTGTATTCCTATGTTTGTGACACGGATCCTTCTCCGTTAGGGGAAGGATTTTCTCTTCAGACCATAAGGAAAGGTCTCCACCCCCGCAAACAAAAAGAAGTCAACCGATATTAATCATGCTGCGCTGCCTATGTTATTATCATTATTTTGAATGATTCACCGGCTTGATCGGAGATCGTCGCCTTGACAGTCGTGCCGTCTTCCTCGTGCGGCGTGATCTCCAACGTGCCCTTGCACATCATATTGAGCCGCTGACGGATATTGTTCAGCGCGATATACGGCTCGTTGTCGTCGGCGGGATCATACCTCGCTCCGTCGTTTTCAACGATAATTTCGCTGCCGTCCTTTGTCAGCCGGGTTTTTACGGTAATATGAAGCGGAGCGCCGTCAGGGTTCATTCCGTGCTTGACCGCATTTTCCACAAGGGGCTGTAATGTCAGCGGCGGCAGACGGAATCGTGTACGCGGCGTATCGAATTCCACAAACAGCCTGATTCGATTATTGGAAAAAAACAAAAAGAGAGCAAAAGGATTGAGAACGATATGCTCCCTTTACGGAAGGCAGTGAAAAGAAAAATGCCGGGAACCGCACGGATAAGCCATTGTTGGAATCCGTGCGGTTCTTTTTTGTCGAAAATTTACGAGCTGATGTTTATTTGATGTTTATTGTATATTTTTCCGTCTTTGTGACTCTTTTCAAAGAATATAAAAATCAGGCTGCACACTTCATATCGAGGTGTGCAGCCTGTTGTTTCTGTCAGATTCTTTCTGTGCCTGATCATGCTTTGTCAATAAGTTATCGGGTAGTTCTGCGCTTTCTGCCGAAGAAGGCGAATACAGCCGCGGCGATCAGGAACGCGCCCGCGAGAATAAACGCGGTCGGGGAATCACCTGTCTGTACGGCCTTTTTATTGCCGGAATTTGTGTTTTTAGAATCGGGGCTCGCCGGCGCGCTGTCCTTTGTCGCGCTGTCGTCCGATGCTTTTCCGCCGGATTGATCGTCGCTGCCGTCAGTCTGCTTTTCTTTGAGGAAGCCCTGTACCGACATGGTGAATTCAAATTCATAACCGTCTTCCATGATGAGCTTCGACGGGAGGAAGAACCAGAAAGAGCGTTTCGACGGATCAAAATCGGTGACCTCCGCCTCCGTCGGGAACACGAATTCGGAATCATCCGTGTCATGGTACTCCGCCTCTTTGGTTTCGACGTTATAAATACGGAGAGAGAAGAGCCAGGGAGATTTCAGCAGATGGATCGTCGCCTTTCCGTCGGAGGATGAGGGATCATACTCGACGGTAAAGTCTTCTCCTTCATACATAGCGGTCCACGAACCGTCATAGCTGGGATATTTGTGAACGTCGGCGCTGTACTGAGAGGATACGACGGTGATGGTAACAGGCACGTCGACATTCTCGATCCCGTACTCGCCGCCGAGGTTGTAAATACGCACCGCAGCGTCAAGCTGCGTGGTCTCATACAGCAGATGATCGACGGACGCCTTTACGCTCCATTCGGTATCGGCGTTCTTTTCATATACGAACTCTTCGCCCGTGCTGTTATTTTTCAGCGTCAGGGTCACGTCGCCGTTATAGTCGTCCAATTCGAAAATGCCTACCGTTTCAAAATCTTCATCGTACGGATAGCTGTCGTGGAAATCAGCTGCGAAGTCATATTCCCTGTTCACCACGGCGGACACGACCGAATAAGCCGCGTCGCCTCCCAGAGGAGCCGTATCCTCGGTCGCGGCGGCGAACCCGGAAGTCATACAAACGACCATCAGAACAAGCGCCAACAGACAGACAAGTATTCTTTTCAGCATTATTCTCACATCCTTTGTTTGTATCTCAAATACCGCATGAAAACGCTGTACAGTCATTTTATCATAGCGTTCATCATTTTGCAATACCGATATCGGCAAGCAGAGAATCACAATCTGAAAATCCCGACCGTTTATCAGGACAGTCGGGATTCTGCTATTATTTCTTTTTGATCAGCTTGTAGGCGAGGTAGGACGCGCCGGCGACCAGCGCGACGCCTCCGGCGATCGCCTTTCTGACGAAGGGGACGTTGTAGTCGAGGTCGGCGTAGGAGGGATTGATCATGCGCCTGAGCAGCGGGAACAGCAGCTTTCTGCGCCCGCCGAGGGGATCGTCCTGCATATGCGGCTTTTCGGAAAGGATCATGGTCGCGCGCTTTTCTTCATCATACGGCTCCCAATTAAGTCCCTCGATCGACGGATCGCCGGTGCGGGCGAAGTTCGTCCACATCTGCATCACGGTGTCGGAGATCCGTTCGTCGGCGACCTGTCCCGTGTAGATGGTCTCTTCACGGTTGCCGAAAACATAGGCGAGCTCGACCGCGTGGCACGCCTTGCGCAGCGGGATCGCGGAGGGGATCGTCCAGTAATACATGTAGGCTTTGCCGCCGTTTTTCGCGTGCGCCTGCGCCTGGGCGATCGCGGGCAGGCGGAACATCATCTCGTCGTAAAACCGCGCCATGCGCCACATGCTGTGTCCCTTCATCGCGGACATGAAGCGCTTGACACGCTTTCTGTCGTCGGGGGACAGGGTTTTCATATCGTTCTCATATTTGACCGGGATGCTGAAACGGAACGGGATCACGCCGCCGATCTCCCCTACCCAGTAGTTCATTTCCTCGGCGTTGGTGCCGATCATGATATCCACGTCTTTGGTCACGCCCTGTTCGTACGGAACGTACGGAAAGGCGGGGATCAGCCTGCCGTCGCGCTGGGGAAAGTTATTGTACTCGTTCAGCTTTTCATTGATCGCTTTGAGTTTTCCCTCGCTCATCGCCATGAGATCGCTCATGCGGTTCGTTCTCGCCTCACGGATCAGGCGGCGGGTGAAATCGCGGCATTCCTCCTTGGAGAAGGTCAGCGCGACCGAGCCGCTCTCGGCGATCGCGCGGCGGAACAGCCCCTTGGCGCGCGGCAGCATCGGCAGCAGGGATACGCTGCCGCCGCCGGCAGACTCGCCGAAGACGGTGACGTTGTCGGGGTCGCCGCCGAACGCGGCGATATTTTTTTGTATCCAGCGCAGGGCTTCGATCTGGTCGAGGATACCGAGGTTCGGCGCGTCGGGATACTCCTCGCCTCCCTCAAGGTACGACAGGTCGACAAAGCCCATCAGACCGGTGCGGTAGCCGACCGTCACGAGGATGATATCCGGCTGCTTGGTGACGAAGTTCCTGCCGTCGTACAGCGGATCGGCGGTGCCGCCCCAGCCGTAGGAGCCGCCGTGGAAGAAGACCATTACGGGCTTCTTTTCGGTGGAGTCGGCTTGGTTTTTCCAGAGGTTGAGATACAGGCAGTCCTCGCTCTGCGGATAAAAGGACGCCTGTTCCGAGCGCCACTCGGTCTGGATCGGCGACTTGCCGTTAAAGTATGCTTCAAAAACGCCGGTACCATCTTCAACCGCCTCGGGAGCCTTCCATCTCAGCGCGCCGACGGGCGGCTTCGCGAAGGGGATCCCGCGGAAAGCGAGGATATCGCCGTCGCTTTTGCCGACGAAGACGCCGTTGCCGCAAGTCGCGGACAGGGCAGCGTCATACTCGCCGGTGATGATCTGATTGATTCCGTAGCTGTCACGGACTCGGTTGGTTTCCATATTATTTCTTTCTCTTGAACGCACCGCGGAAGGTGGCGAAGAAGTTGAACTTATTCTTGCATTTCTTGCGGATCTCGCCGACGGTGAGATCATCCTGGAAATGGGTGACCAGCGCCTGTGCGACCTTGACGAAGGTGTTCTTGAACTCCTCCATGCTCTCGTCCTCATACAGGCTCGCGGTGTAGTCGATCATCAGCTCCAGACCGTCCGCGCCGTCGAGGATCTCCATGTCGAGGATCGTCTGGGACGCCGCCTGGTTCTGGCGGATGTCGATCGCCTCAACGCTCAGCTCCTCCAAGCCGCCCATATCGCGGATATCCCGCTGATAGAGCAGATAAGCCGATTCGGAGCTGCCCGCCTGATTGTGGGTGTCGACATAGGGATAGCAGCAGTGCTCGATGCCCTTTTGTACCTGATCCTGCACGTCGGCGAACAGGTCGCGGATCGTCATATCATCTTTCATGCGCAGGCCTACGGGGAGCTCGCGGAACAGCAGACCGACGGAGTTCATCGCGATCATATCCTCGCGTCCGTTATAGACCCATGAGAGCATAATATCGTCTTTTCTGTTGTAGATGGAGATAGCGAGAGCGGCAACGGAAATGAAGAATTCGTTGCGGCTGATGCGGTAGCGGCGCTCCATCGCCTTCATCTGCGGCTGTTCGATGCCGATCGGCGCGAAGATCTCACCCATCTCGTTCTCGCGCGACTCATAGTCGACGTCGGGATAGCTCGACCAGTCGACGCCCTCGTAGCGATCTTCGAAGTAGCGCTTGCTCTCCTGATAGAATTCCGTTTGCTTTTCGTCCTCGCGGTTCTGCAGGATCAGGTAGTACAGGTCGGGATCCGGCTGCATGCCCATATACGCCTTGCCCACGTTGCCCATGAACACCTTCAGCGAGGTGCCGTCGAACAGGGTGTGGTGGACGTCAAAGAAGATATAACCGTTCTTTTCGGTCTCGAAGACGCGGCAGCGGTGCAGACAGCCTCCGATGATCTTGAAGGGCTGTACCAGCGTATCCTTAAGGCTGTCGAACTCAAATTCGGTGAGCTTTTCGACGCGGATATCCTGCATCACCTCGGGGGTGTAGCGCTGGACGATGTCGCCGTCTTCGTTGAAGCGGAAGGTGGTCAGCAGGGCGGAATGGTTGCGGATCGCGGTCTGCAGCGCTTCCGCTATCCGCTGCATATCGACCAGCTCTTTATCCATCTTCATCATCGAGAAGAGGTTGTACATCGTCGACTTCGGCGTATAGAGCTGATAGTCGACCATGTAGAGCTGCTCGACGGTCAGCGGATGCTCGCTCTTCATCGCGCGGGCATTCTTGATCTCGGGAGCTTCGCCGTCGTCGTTCAGACAGCTTTCCTCATACAGCGCGGCGATCTTTTTCGGCGTTCTGCCGCGGAAGATCTCGCCGGCGTTCAGACCGGGCAGACCGCTCTCCGTGATCACGCGGATCGAACCGAGCGAATCGCCACCCAGCTCGTAGAAATCGTCGTTGATGCCCACCTGATCGAGCTTGAGCACGACTGCCATCGCGTCGCACAGCTTTTGCTGGATCTCGTTCTCGGGCGGGGCGTAGTCGGTCTTGAAGTCGGAGGCGTCGGGCTGGGGCAGGGCTTTTCTGTCCATCTTGCCGTTCGCCTTCAGCGGGACCTTATCGATCTTGATGTAATAAGCGGGGATCATATAATACGGCAGACGCTTAGCAAGCTTTTCGCGCAGCTCGTCGGGATCGAATTGGATATCGGCGGTGTAATAGGCGCACAGATAGCTCTTGCCGCTTTCTTCAAAGCCGCGCGCGGCGACCCAGTCGACGCCGAGCGCCTGCTTGACGGAGGCTTCGATCTCAGCCGGCTCGATACGGTTGCCGTTAATCTTGATCATGTCGCCGGAGCGTCCGAGCAGGACATAGTTGCCGTTCTCATCTTTGCGCGCGAGATCGCCGGTGTGGTAAATGCCGTCCTTGAAGGCTTTTTCGGTCTCTTCGGGCAGGTTGATGTAGCCGCGTACGAAGGGGTTCTCCAAACAGAGCTCGCCGATCTCGCCGTCCTCGACCTCTTCCCCGTCCTCGTTGATCAGGACGATCTTGGTGTCGATCTCGGGCTTGCCGATCGGGCAGGTCTCATACGCTCTGTCGATCTTGAACACGCCGACCGCGAAGCCGCTCTCCGAGGCGGCATAGATATTGATGAGTTCGAGATTCTTGTTGTAGATATTGTTGGCGGGCTCGCTGCCGACGAACAGCATCCGCAGGAAGGGACCCGTCTGGTTGCCGAGCATCCGTACATAGGAGGGGGTCAGGAAGGTAATGGTGACGCGCTTTTCGAGGAAGAAGCGCTTGAGCGCCAGCGGATTTTTGATGGTCGCGTAGCCGACGACGAAGATCTTGCCGCCGCAGATGCTCAGCGCCTCCAAGATCACGATGACCGAGGCGACGAAGTTCAGCGGCGCCAGCAGCGCCAGTCTGTCCTTGTCGTTGAAGGGATTCTCGCCGTTGATGCGGACGGATTCGATCGCTCTGCTCAGGTTGCCGTACTCATGCAGTACGCCCTTGGGGTTGCCGGTGGTACCGGAGGTGTAGATCGCGTAAGCCGCGTCATGGTCGTCGGAGGGCGTAAAGCCGCTCTTGGGCTCGGTCGCCATGACGTCCTCCCAGTTTTCGGCGGACAGCTCCGTCTTACAGCCGCAGTCCTTGCGGATGAAGTCGATACGCTCCGGCGCATAGGTGTCCTCCACCAGCGCCCACGCGGCGCCCGCCTTCCATACGCCGACCATTGCGATGATCGGCAGGATACCGCGCGGCAGATTGATCAGCACGAAGTCCTCCTTGCCGATCCCTTTGCCGCTGAGATAAGCGTATACGCGACCGCTCATATCGTCGAGCTGCGCGTAGGTTATGCCCTTTGAATGTGCCTCGTCGAACAGGATCGGGGCGTTCGGTCTGGCTTCGGTATAGCGCGATAATGTTTCCAGGATATTCATAGTCTCTCACCTTTCTGTATTTGCTATTTGATTTGCTATTTGCTGAATCTGTCACAGATTCTGAGATAACGGGAATCGAACCGCAACCTCCGTTATCCTAAAGATAATTTATTATAACATATCGGCTGATCAAAGTCACTATATTTTCATGAAAACGATCAAATAATTTGGAGAGAAAAATCCCCTTACGGCGGTTGATGAGTCTGCCGTAAGGGGATCATTATTTGAAAATCTATTCTACAGCGCCGGTCGTTGCTTTTCGGATCGTGATGATATAATCCATCGAGTCGATATCGTCGACGACGTAGTTGCCGTAGGCGCGCAGGCTGAGCGGGTTGCCCTCGGCGTCCTTGATGTTAAGATTGGCTTCAAAGGATTCGGATTTGTGGATGTGATCCAGGAGCCGTTCAAAAACGGAATGGGGGTTTTCAAAGCCGATACGGTTATAGAAATCTTTTTCGTTGAGCACCGTTTCCAGCTGTTCGCGGGTCATGCCGATCTCTTTTTCCAGCGCGTTGAACAGCACCGCAAAGCTGACGTTGCCGTCGGGCTTGCGCGTCAGGAAAATGATCGTCTCCGCCGAGAAGCGCGAGAGCAGCATGATCTGCTTTTCCAGCGTCGACAGGCGGGTGATGTTCTGTACCGCGCCGTAGAAGATATCGCGGTCCTCTTCGCGCCTGAGGTAGTAGAAGCGCATATAGAAGGTCGTCAGCGTCCCGTCGGTCTTGTAGAAATGCAGGATGCCGGTCGATCCGTTGAGACGGTCTTCTTTCGCCTGCCTGAGCAGCAGCTGGATCCTGTCGATATCCAGCGGCGGCATAAAGCGGTTGATATTATCCAGCCTTTCCATGAAGTCGGGTACGTCGACCGCTTCGTAAAACTGCTCGTTGAAGCGGATGATATCCACGGTCTCGCCGTGCCACGAATAGAACGCGCACGGACCGAGGATGTTGTTGAGCATAGTATCGCTGTAAACGTTGTTATCGAGGATCTCGCGCAGCTGGAACTGCTGATTCGCCTTGAACGTGATACCGGAGGTATCGATGTTGTTGTGATCGGCGATCAGCTCCTCATATTTCTTCGTTTCCATCGGACGATAGAAATAATACCCCTGGATATAGCGGCAGCCCAGATCATGCAGGAACTTTCTTTGCTCTTCGCTCTCCACGCCCTCCACGATGATCGGCAGACCGAGAGCTTTTGCCATCGAGGAAACGGATTCGATGATCTGGATGCTCTTTTTGGAATCGTTTTCATCGATATTCAGGAACTGAGCGTCCAGCTTGATGACGTCCACGCTGAGCGTCTTGAGCATATTCAGGGTCGAGTATCCGCTGCCGAAGTCGTCCATCAGTACCGTGAACCCCTTTTCCCGCAGCTCGTGCACCGAGTTTTTGACTACCGTCGCGTTGGAGGAGTAAGCCGATTCGGTGATCTCTATCTTGATCAGGTCATGAGAGAGCCGGTATCTCGCCGTCAGATCGGTGAGCACCTCTGTCAGATTGACGTTCATAATGTCCGTAGCGGAAACGTTGACGGAAACCGGCAGGGGGGTGTTCCCCTTATTGATCCACTGCCACTGCCATTTGCAGACCTCTTCCCAGATATACAGGTCCAGATCGGTGATCAGCCCGTGCTTTTCCAGCACCGGGATGAATCGGTCGGGCGGCACGATGCTGCCGTCGGGAAGGATCCAGCGGCACAGCGCCTCTGCGCCGACGATCTTGCCGTTGGAAGCGCGGCACTGCGGCTGAAGATAGAAGGTGATCTCCTGCTTTTTCATCGCCTGCATAAAGTCCGCAAGGATACGGTACTCCGCGTCCTCCTGCGTATACATGCCGGGGTCGAAAAGACGGATGCGCCTGCGATAACTCTGCTTTGCGACGCGTACCGACAGAAAGGCGCGGTCGATCATGTCCGCGATCTTGCTTTCGCCGTCGATGATACTGACGCCGAATGCCGGCTTGAAGCCGGTATCGTTGCCGTTCACGGATACCAGCGCGGCAATCTCGGCGTACAGGTCGTCGATCGCTGCTTTATCGAAGGGGATGAGCAGACAGAAATCGTCCTGCCCGAAGTATCCCGCGGTGCCGCCGAGCGCCTCGGTAGATTCCTTGAGCTTCGCGCCGATCTGCGCCATCAGAAGGTCGCCCGAGCTGTGACCGTACCATTCGTTATAGAGCTTGAAGTTGTCGATATCGATCGCGATCAGGCACCAGTTAGCGGCGACGCCTCCGGTCAGCTTTTCGACCTCTTTGATGAAGACTTTTTTGCGCAGCAGACCGGTGGTCTCGTTACGGTTGTTATCGGAGTACAGGAACGCTTCGTTCAGCCCCAGCTCGCGCGTTTTGCGGCTGTGGATATCATAGATATAGATGCGGTACACGTCGTCCGGCAGATCCCAGAAACTGCCGGATACCAGCACCAGTTCGACCCAGCACCAGCTTTCGTTGAGCAGGCGGAAGCGGAATTCGTCGCACAAAAGCCCTTCGATCCCGGAGCCCTGCAGATGAAAGCGCAGGGTAACGGGATCCATCAGATCGCAGAAGCGACCTTTGTCGTCCGGGTGCAGCGATAATTCGGACAGGCTGACAAAGAGCTCCTTGTAAGAGCCCTCCGTCAGGAAAGAGGAATATTTTTTTGTGGTATGAAACAGCTTGGTGAAACGGTCGTTTTTCAAGTCGAATTCGATCAACTCGTCATAAGAGGAATTGTCCAGATAATCGACGATCGCTTCATGACGATCGGCAGCCTGAAAAAGGCGGAACAAACCGGTATTCATACTCACCACCCTTTAGAAAATAATTGGGTTCACGTTAAATATAATTCTATTCTATAATTATTTTTTCGGTTTTTCAATAATACTTCGAAAATTCGGAATCAGTACTATTTTTTCAAAAAAATTTTATGGAAAAGCACTAATCTTTTGGCGAAATTTTTGCGCTCACGGTTGTAATCCGAAAAAAAATAATATATAATATTTTCTGTGTATCATAACTGCGATCGGCACGCAGCTTATTTTCTTATCTTTTTTTGGAGTGGTCATCATGCCCGGAATCAAACAGAACGGAAAAAGAACATGGCTTTCGCTTTTTGCGCTCGTCGCCGTCTGCGTCCTGCTGAACTATCTCGGCGCAAGGCTGAACGGTCTGCTGGGACTGCCTTTTTATCTCGACAACGTCGGCACGATCCTGTCGGCGCTGCTCGGCGGCTATATCCCCTGCGTTACCGTCGGATTTCTGTCGAATGTTTTCAACGCGTTCTCAAGTCCGGATTCCATCTATTACAGCGTTATCAGCGTATTCATCGCGACGGCTGCGGCGCTGTTCGCCGTTAAGCTGCGCCGCGTACGCATCCCCTATGTGCTTTTGGCGATCCTGACCTTCGGTTTTATCGGAGGCGTCATCGGCGGCATGCTGACATGGCTGATCTACGGCTTCGACTTCGGCGAGGGCGCTGCAGCGGATCTCGCCGCCGCGATCGACCGTATCTTTCCGGTCGGTTACTTAACTTCCAATCTCATATCCAACTTCCTGATCGACGTAGCGGATAAAGCGATCGTGACCGTGGCTTCGCTCGTCATCTTCAAGCTGCTCCCCGAAAAACTCGACAATTATCTGAAGGGGCAGGACTGGTTTTATATCAGCGTCTTTGAAAACAGCACGCGCAAGATCCGCAAGCGCTTTTCCCTGCGCGTCAAGTCGACCCTGCTTTTTGCGGCGTCGACCCTCCTGATCGCCGCCGCGGCGATCGGTACCTCTGTCATCCAGTACCACAATTCGACCTTGGCGGAGTATTCCAATCAGGCGCAGTACGCCGCGCATATCATCGCCACCCATATCGACACGGACAGCATCGAGAGTTATCTGCGCGACGGCAGGGACGCCGAGGGCTATGCCCGGACAGAGGAGCTGATGCAGATCGTCAGCGACGCTTCGCCCGAAATAGCGTTCATGTATATTTACCGTGTGAGACCGGACGGCACACATGTTATCTTCGATCTCAGTACCGAAGAGACTGAAGCGGATGCGCCCGGATCCGTGATCGAATATGACGATACGATCTCAAAATACCTTGACCTGTTTTTGGAGGGCCGGGAGATACCCGTTGACGTCACGAACGATGAAGACGGCTGGCTGCTGTCGGTATACGAGCCGATCCGCGGTGCGTCCGGCAAAGTGCTGTGCTATGTGGGCGTTGATATGTCGATGGCGAATCTGCAGGCGGAAGAGACCTCTTTCCTTGCCAAGATCACGGCGCTGTTCATCGGCTTCCTGATATTGATCCGCACCTATGCCGTATGGATGGCGGAGCGTCACATCATCATCCCCGTCAACACCATCGCCGACGCCGCCAACAGCTTTACCTACGATACGCCTCAGGCACGCGAGGAAAGCATGAAGATGATAGAAAACCTGAACATCGATACCGGCGACGAGATCGAATACCTCTATGACGCATATAAAAAGACCACAGCCGACACCGTACACTTCATCGACGAGGTACAGCGAAAGAGCGATCAGGTCATTCGCCTGCAGAACGGACTGGTACTGGTACTGGCGGATATGGTCGAAAGCCGCGACAAGTGTACCGGCGACCACGTACGCAAGACCGCCGCTTACTGTGAGATCATCCTCAGACAGATGCAGAAGGACGGCATCTACGCCGACCAGCTGAGCGAAGAATTCATCACCGAAGTGGTCAGCTCCGCTCCTCTGCACGACGTCGGCAAGATCAAGGTATCCGATACCATCCTCAACAAGCCCGGCAGGCTGACCGACGAAGAATTCAAAAAGATGCAGAACCATACGACTGCGGGCGGCGAGATCATCGATAAGGTGATCACGACCGTCGGCGAAGAATCCGAGTATCTGACCGAGGCGAAGAATCTGGCGTCCTTCCACCATGAAAAGTGGAACGGCAAGGGTTATCCGACCGGACTGCAGGGCGAAGAGATCCCTCTGTCCGCCCGCGTGATGGCGGTAGCCGACGTCTTTGACGCGCTGGTGTCCCGCCGCAGCTATAAGGAGCCCTTCTCCGTCGACAAGGCGATGGAGATCATCCGAGAGGACGCAGGCACCCACTTCGATCCCCTGATCGTCGAAGCCTTCTTCAACGCGGAGGAAGAGATCAGGCGCGTCCAGAAGCTCAACATGGAGCTGTAAGCCCGCATACAACTGTAATGTATTTTTCCCTGTTCCGGCGGCATGAAGATCCTGCCGCCAAAACGGTTTGAGTCACAAAGAGGCGACCTCATGAAAGAATATCCGAATTTTATAAGACATTGGCTTTTGCCCAAGCACGATAAAGAGATCGACAGCGAGATCGATATGCTGAATATCAAAACGATCCACTACGTTTCGCTGGCGGAGTGCGTCGTTCAGACCGTGTGCCTGATCGTATTCCTCCTTTCAAGGTTCAAGAGCATGGATGATCCGGCAAACGTCAATTCCGTTGTCAACGTCTCGCTGAGTATCGTTCTGTGCATCGCCGGATTTATCGTTTCCGGAGTGTTTATGCGTAAAAAAGACCTTGCCGAGCGCCATACGGCGGTTAGCGTTTTTGTCGGCACATATATGATCCTGCTGGTCGTATGGGGCATGCTGGCTTCGGTACAGACCTTTATTCGCGGCGAGCAGATCATCACCTTCTTTACCGTGGAGCTGATCACGGTGATGTTACTCAGACTGCGTCCGCTGTTCACCTCGATCCTCGTTATGTCCTCCTACACGATCTTCTATATCGGTCTGAACGTATGGATCAAGCCCGGTATGATCAATCCTTACAATTACTTTATGATGGGTGTCATTTCCGTGGCGGGCGCGGTGATCATCTACCGGATCACGGTCAGCTATATCGAGCAAAAAAACAAAGCGAACCGGCTGAATGATTCGCTGGAGATCATCGCCAACCATGACAGCGCGACGCGCCTGCAGAACCGCTACGCGCTCAACCAGCGCATCCCCGAATATCTCAACACGGATATCTGTATCGCGATGCTCGATATCAATAAATTTAAAGCGGTCAACGATACCTACGGACATAAGGCGGGCGACGACGTGCTGAAGGCGTTTTCCGATCTGCTGCTGGACAGCTTCGATCACGAGGAGATCTACCGCTACGGCGGCGACGAATTCCTGATCGTATCCCTTTCCGGGGAGCTCGCGGCGTTCCGACAGAAGCTCACGGAACTGAACGACAGGTTCGGCGAGGTACATATCAGCGGCGTAGAAAGCTGCTTGAGCTGCTGCTTCGGCTGCGTATCGGCACGTCCCGAGAATCCTGCCGATTTCTTCGATCTGGTCATGCGGGCGGATAAAAAGCTGTATGAAGAAAAAAGCAAAGTATAACTGAACAGAAAAAATCTTGATGTATACAAAGAAGAGCCGGCGCGAAAGCGTCGGCTCATGTTTTATCGGTATATAATTATCTTCTGTGTTTATCGGGATAGCGTTTATAGTACGCGTCCTTATCCTGATACATCCTTTCGTCGGCACGCTTGAATACCTCTCTGTACTCGGCGTCCTTACCCTTGTCGTATACGGCATAGCCTTTGGACAAAGCCAGCGGATTCTGATACGGCTTGGGGATCTTGTTCTCCTCCTCGATCGCCTTGTCCGCCTCTTGGAACAGCCTTTCCATTTCTCTGACGGAATCGATCGGGAGCAGTACGATGAACTCGTCGCCGCCGATGCGGTAGATGTTCTCTTTACCGAAGACCTTGATCATGATATTTGCCTCGTCGATCAGCGCCAGATCGCCGATCTCATGACCGTAGTTATCGTTGATATCCTTCAGCCCGTTGATATCGAAGATCGCGACGCTGAATTTCGCGGAGCCCTTTTGGATATCTTCGTCGAGCCGCTTGACAGCGTCGAGGTACGCCGCCTTGTTGTCGACGGATGTGAGGGCGTCGATGTACGCCTGATGGTGAACGTTGGCGATCTCGCGGCGCAGTGTCTCCTGCATGGAGAGGATCTTATCTCCGAGATCGTTGATGTCGTTGCCTTTTCGTTTGCTGTCGCGGTCAGAGGCCTCGCTCTCTTCGGGCATCTCTACGCCGATCTCACGCACCAGATCCCCGACATTATCTGCCAGAACGTTCAGCTGACCGTACAGCTGGCGATATTTCTTGCGGGACTGTTCGGTGAGGAGCACGACGATCGCCGCGCCGGCGAGCAGCGATAAAGCGCAGACAATGATGATGGTCCAGGTCTGTCCCGCCAGCTGGTTTTCATACCATTCGGCGCTGAAGTCGACCGCTACGATGCCCGCGACTTTTCCCGTAGAATCGTACACGGGACTGTAGGCGCTGTAAAACTTGCCCCACGCGTCCTCATAAGGCTTTTTGTCGACGGCAGCCGTGCCGAGACTCGCCGTGTAAAGCGCATCGGTATAGACGACCGGAGAACCGAACTCACCCGGATCATCCTCATCGACGTCGATCGTGAACACGAACTGTTTATCGCCCATATCCCTGATACAGTAAATATATTCCAGCTCGATATTATCGCGAAAACAGGCGAGCGTACGGAGCGCGCTTTTATACTTCTCTGTATCCTTGTCCTCTGCGGTAAAACGCTTGAGGTCGTCGCCGTCCAGCATGTCGGCGGCAGTGTTGGAGATATCGAGCATCCTGCCCTGGATCTGGGAAGCCAGCGCTTTATTCGATTGTCGCGTCAGAACGAAGCCCAGCGTTACGTTAACAACCACCAGGAACAGCAGTATGATGATGATGTATCTGGAACGCTGACCGATTTTTCCCTTTTTCACAGTTAATCCTTCTCTCTGTGATACCCGATAACGCCGACCGGCGGAACTGTCTGCTATACAAGTATATACAATATCATTATAGATTGTTTTCGCAGAATAATCAATATAATTTTATGAAAAATTACTATTTTTTGCAAAAAACGTTTGGAGATTTTATCAGGGAAACAGTATAAGAAAACTGCGCCGGGGCAAACCGCAGCCGACCGAGATAAGCAGCGTGACGCTGCACCCGATCCGCGCCGCATACCATAGCTGTATTCTGCCGTATTATTCACGCGTTTAACGCAAAAAACAGAACCCCTGCATAACACAGAGGTTCTGAGTAAAGATAAACTCGATATGCTGATTATCTCTTGGAGAACTGTAAGAGCGTTTAGAAAACAGTCCGGCGGACTGTTTTTAGCGATGCTTTGCGAAAGCTATGCTTGAGCAAATCCGCAGTCGACAGAGATATTCAGGACGGACGATAAATAAAAAACAGAACTCCTGCCGAAACAGGAGTTCTGAATAATTGCAAAGATAAATAACTGATTATCTCTTTGAGAACTGCGGAGCGCGGCGGGCCGCTTTGAGACCGTATTTCTTACGCTCTTTCATTCTCGGGTCACGGGTGAGGAATCCAGCCTTCTTGAGGGCGGGACGGAGCGCGTCGCTGTCATACTGGAGCAGCGCGCGGGAGATACCGTGACGGATGGCGCCCGCCTGACCGGTAACGCCGCCGCCGTTAACGCGGCAAACTACGTCGAACTTCTCGCCGGTCTCGGTGAGCTCGAGGGGCTGACGAACGATCAGCTTGAGGGTATCGAGGCCGAAGTAATCGTCGATGTCTCTGTCGTTGATGGTGATCTTACCGGTGCCCTGATAGAGGCGAACTCTCGCTACGGAAGATTTTCTTCTGCCGGTGCCGTAAAAATAAGGTGCCTTATCGTACATTTATCGTTTCCTCCTTCTTAAAATTCCCATGCTTCGGGCTTCTGAGCCTGATGAGTATGCTCAGCGCCTTCGAACAGTCTGAGTCGCAGCATAGCCGCTCTGCCGATGGTGTTGGAGGGAACCATGCCCTTGACAGCGAGCTCCATCGCCTTGGTGGGACGGGTAGCCATCAGGGTAGCGTAGTTGGTTTCCTTAAGGTGACCGACATAACCGGTATGACGGTACCATTTCTTCTGTTCTAATTTCTTGCCTGTCAGGACAGCGTCCTTGCAGTTGATGATGATGACGTGGTCGCCGCAGTCAACGTGGGGAGTGAAGGTGGGCTTATGCTTGCCTCTGAGCAGCACAGCCGCCTCAACCGCGACCTTACCGAGGGGCTTGCCCGCGGCGTCGATCACGTACCACTTGCGCTCGACTTCGCCTTTTTTTGCCATATAAGTGGACATAGTGCGTTTCCTCCTTGATTATTCTTGTAAGCATTTTTAACGCTCGTCTATCTTAACACTTTCATCGGTCAAAGTCAAGCAAAATTCCGAATTTTTTCATATAGCACTCATTGAGCTTATTTTATCTCGTTTTTACTCGTTTTATCTCCTGTTTTCTCGTTCGCTATTTTCGAAAAGCAGAAAAGCGGGAGGGTCGAAACCCTCCCGTCAGTCTGATTGATGAAATTGTTACGGCTGTGTGGGGGCCGGCTCAGTAGAGGCGGTCGTTTCCTGCACACCGATTTGGTAAGGAACGCTCATGTTCGCGAGCCAGCGCTGGATCCACGTCGCGTCGATGATGGTGATTTGTTTATCACCGTCGACGTCGGCGGTGCCGTTATTGAAGTCTTCGCTGATCAGACCGACCAGATAGCGCCGGATTACGGTGACGTCGTTAACGTCTACCGTTTTGCTGTTGTCCGCGTCTCCGGGCACACCGCGAAGGCGCAGTACCAGATGGAGGGTGTTTTCCTTCTGGATGTTATAATCGGCGAGGGTACGACCGTCCTCAAGCT
>JAFRDE010000024.1 GCA_017403985.1 Ruminococcus sp.
AGCTTCTGCTCGGTTTTCTCACCGGTGCGGACAAAGAAGGTACCGATGATGGAGCAGATGATACCCAGCGCCGCCATGATCATGGGGATCGCCATCGCCTGGAATCCCATGCCCTGCGCGTTGAACGCCGCAACGCCCAGCGCGGAGCAGGAAATGACGGAGCCGACATAGCTCTCGTACAGATCGGCGCCCATACCGGCAACGTCGCCGACATTATCGCCGACGTTATCCGCGATAACAGCGGGGTTGCGGGGGTCGTCCTCGGGGATACCGGCTTCGACTTTACCGACGAGGTCGGCGCCGACGTCGGCAGCCTTGGTGAAGATACCGCCGCCGACACGGGCAAACAGCGCCATAGAGGACGCGCCCATACCGAAGGTCAGCATCGCGGAGGTGATACCTGCCGCATCCAGCTTAAATACAAACTTCAACAGTGTGAACCAGATCGAGATATCGAGAAGTCCCAGACCTACGACGGTAAAGCCCATAACGGAACCCGCCGAGAAAGCGACTCTCAGACCCTTGTTCAATCCGGTACGGCAGGCGTTCGCGGTACGCGCGTTCGCCGCCGTCGCGATCTTCATGCCGATAAAGCCCGACAGACCCGAGAAGAAACCGCCCGTGATAAAGGCGAAGGGTACATAGGGGGTCAGCAATCCGAAGAGCGCCATCGCGCCGAGGATCACGAACATGACAGCAAAGAAGATCGATACGATCGTATACTGTCTTTTCAGGTAAGCGTTCGCGCCCGAACGGATGGAAGCGGAAATTTTCTTCATCCTGTCGGTACCTTCATCAAAGCCCATGACGCGCTTCGCCATGATCAGTGCGAAGCCCAGCGCCAGCAGAGCGCCGACGAAGATAGCGATCACAAGATAAACATCCATTGATTCTACGTCTCCTTTCTGATACCGCGCTATGACAAAGGAACGTGGCTATCACGCATTTTTGCCGCAGCCCGGTACATATCGTGCCGCATTTCTGCAGGAAATGTCCTGCCATCCTGCAAGCATCGAATTTACGTAACCTATATTTTACTATAATAAGGCAAAATAGTCAAGAAAATTCAGCGGTTCAAAGTACCGCAATCTGCCGAAATCACGGCGTATTTTTCGTATAAATTGTTAAAAGACCGACGATTTCCTGCTCATCTCTCCCGTCGGGCCTGCCCGACAAACAGAATCATCGCTTCTGTTTCTGTTTCCGTTTCCGTTTCTGTTTCTGATTCTGTTTCTGATTCTGTTTCTGCTTCTGTTTCTGTTTCTGCTTCTGTTTCTGATTCTGTTTGGCTTGTTTTGCTTGCATTTGGTTGTTTTCGCTTGCGTTTTCCCGATCGTTAAGCCGAAAACGCCTCTCACCTATGCCGAAATCAAGCTAAAAGTTGCATATCATTATGCAACTTTTGGGCTGCAAAAATCTTTCTCCATTCTGTTTTCAGCGTCAATTTCATATTGCGTCTTATACATATATATGATAGAATAAGATGATACCGATATTTCGGTCAAAAGAAGGTATGATCCAATGAAATCAATCATGCGGCATTTCACGAAGCGCGACTGGGGCGCCGTCGCGGGCGCAGTGGTGCTGATCGCCCTGTCGGTCTGGCTGGAACTGCTCATGCCCGACTACATGAAAGACGTCACGGCGCTGCTGATCACCCCCGGCTCGTCCATCGGCGAGCTCCTGTGGGCAGGCAGCAAGATGCTCCTGTGCGCTTTAGCAAGCCTTGTCGTCAGTATCCTGGTCACGATCATCTCGGGCTTTTTAGCCGCGAACTACTCCTACAACGTCCGCGAGAAGCTCTATGACGCGGTCGAAGGCTTCTCGATGGCGGAGATCAACCGCTTCTCCACCGCCTCGCTGATCACCCGCTCCACCAACGATATCACACAGGTGCAGACCATCATCGTGTTCGGTCTGTTCGTCATCGTGCGCGCGCCGCTGATGGCGGTGCTGGCGATCCTCAAGATCGCCGATCACAGCACGGAATGGACTTTCTCGGCAGGCGTCGCCGTCGTGCTGGTCATCATCGTGCTGGGCGTATGCTTCATCTTTGCGCATCCGCTGTTCCGGCGCATCCAGATGCTGACCGACAACATCAACCGCATCACGCGCGAGAACCTGACGGGTATCCGCGTCGTGCGCGCCTATAACGCCGAGGATTACCAGAAAAAAAAGTTTGAAAAGGCAAACTATGATCTGACGAGCAACAACATGAAGGCGCACCGCATCATGTCGATCATGCTGCCGTCGATGCTCCTGATCATGAACGGGCTCTCCCTGATCGTCTACTGGATCGGCGCCTATCTGATCGACGGCGCTCCCCTCGCGGAAAAAGGACAGCTTTTCGTCGACATGACGGTGTTCTCCCAGTACGCGCTGATGGTCATTATGGCGTTCATGATGCTGAATATGATCTTCATCATGGGTCCGCGCTCGCTGGTCGCCGCGAGGCGCATCAACGAGGTCATCGACACCAAAAGCTCCGTCACGGACGGCAAAGGCGTCGAGCACACCGACGTCGAGGGCGAGATCGAGTTCAGGAACGTCTGCTTCAAATATCCCGACGCCGCCGATTATGTGCTGAAGGATATCAGCTTTACGGCGAAGAAAGGCGAGACCGTCGCCATCATCGGCTCCACCGGCTGCGGCAAAAGCACGATGATCAACCTCATACCCCGCTTCTATGACGCGACCGAGGGCGAGGTGCTGGTGGACGGCGTGAACGTCAGGGAATACACCCTTGAACAACTGCATAACAAGATCGGCTACGTCCCGCAGAGAGCGGTGCTCTTAGCCGGCACCATCAATACCAACGTCGCGATGGGCGACAACGGAAGCGAGGGCTATACGCAGGAGGACGTCGCCCGCGCCATTGAGATCGCGCAGGCAAAAGACTATGTCGAGCAGTATCCCGAGGGCTATGAGCACCCTGTCGCGCAGGGCGGCTCGAACCTCAGCGGCGGTCAGAAGCAGCGCGTCTGTATCGCGCGCGCCATCTGCCGCGATCCCGAGATCCTGATCTTCGACGACAGCTTTTCGGCGCTCGACTATAAGACCGACCGCGAACTGCGCCGCAGCCTGAAGGAAAACACCGCCGGCGTGACCAATATCATCGTTGCCCAGCGCATCGGCACCATCAAGGACGCCGATAAGATCATCGTCCTCGACGAGGGCAAAATAGCCGCCATCGGCAAGCATAAGGAGCTGCTCAGGACCTGTCAGATCTACCACGAGATCGGTCTGTCCCAGCTCGGAGAGGAGGAGCTCAACAATGTCTGAGAACAATACCTCTCAAAAGCAGTACATCAAAAAATCCCGCGAGCAGTTCATCGGCGCGGACAGTAAGCGCCCGCAGGCGCAGAAGGGCTTCGGCGGTCCCAAGGGCGTCGTCACCGAAAAGTCCGACAACTTCGGCGCGGCATGGAAAAACCTGCTGAGCTACGCCAAGCCGCAGATGCCCGCGATCATCATCGCCATGACCTGCGCCGTCATCGGCACAATCATCGCCCTGATCGGTCCCAAGCAGATCCAGAAGATTACCGACCTGATCACCCAGGGCATCACCGGCGTCATCGACCTCGAAGCCGTCACCTCGACCTGCGTCTTCCTGCTGGTCCTCTACGGCGTCAGCTGGCTGATGAACTTCGTTCAGCACTTCATCATGGCGACCGTCGCACCGACCGTCAGCAGCCGCATGCGCCGCGACATCACCGAAAAGACCAACCGCCTGCCGCTGAAATATTTTGACTCCACCCCCTTCGGCGATATCCTCAGCCGCATCACCAACGATATCGACACCATCGAGCGCACGCTGAACCTTTCTATCGCCCAGTTTATCACCTCGATCGCCCTGTTCTTCGGCTCGGCGGCGATGATGTTCATCACCAACTGGATCCTGGCTCTGACCGCGATCGTCGCGTCGGTCATCGGCTTCTTCCTGATGTCCGTCATCATGAAGAAATCCCAGCTCCACTTCAACCGTCAGCAGCGCCACCTCGGCGCGATCAACGGTCATGTGGAGGAGATCTACTCCGGTCACAACATCGTCAAGGCGTATAACTACGAAAAGGAAAGCAAAGAGGAATTCAGCCGCATCAACCGCCATCTGCGCGACAGCGTATTCAAATCCACGGCGCTTTCGGGCGTGATGCAGCCGCTGATGACCTTCATCGGCAACTTAGGCTTCGTCGCCGTCTTCGTCGTCGGCGCGCTGCTGGTCAAGGACGCCGTCATCACCTTCGGCGTCATCATCGAATTCACCATCTATGTGCGCCTGTTCACCCAGCCCTTACAGCAGCTCGCGCAGAGCTTCTCGAATATGCAGAGCACCGCTGCCGCGGCTGACCGCGTCTTTGAGTACCTCGGCGAAGAGGAGCTCTCCGACGAGAGCAGCAAGACAAAACGTCTTGACACCGTCAAGGGTCATGTGCGCTTCGATCACGTGCACTTCGGCTACAATCCCGATAAAATCATCATCAACGACTTTTCCGTCGATATCCCGGCGGGACAGAAGGTCGCCATCGTCGGACCCACCGGCGCGGGCAAGACCACGATCGTCAACCTGCTGATGCGTTTCTATGAACTCAACTCCGGGCGTATCTTTATCGACGGCGTTCCCATCGACGAGCTCACCCGCGAGAACGTCCACGACCTGTTCTGCATGGTCCTGCAGGACACATGGCTCTTTGAGGGCACGGTGCGCGAGAACCTTGTCTACAGCAAGGAGGGCGTGACCGACGAAGAGCTTGAGCGCGCCTGCAAGGCGGTCGGCATCCACCACTTTATCCGCACCCTGCCGAACGGCTACGACACGGTTCTGGACGACAAGGCGAGCCTGTCGGCAGGTCAGAAACAGCAGCTCACCATCGCCCGCGCGATGATCGAGAACGCGCCCCTGCTGATCCTCGACGAGGCGACTTCCTCCGTCGACACCCGCACCGAGCGCATCATCCAGAAGGCGATGGACTCCCTTACCGAGGGCAGAACGAGCTTCGTCATCGCTCACCGCCTGTCCACGATCAAAAATTCCGATTTGATTTTAGTGCTCAAGGACGGCGACATCATCGCCTCCGGCACCCACGACGAGCTGATCGCCGAGGGCGGCTTCTACGCCGACCTGTACAACAGCCAGTTTGAGCAGAGCGCTTAAGGTAACGGAAGTCGAACCACAACCGCCGATAATGAGTTGTTTTCAGCCTTTATCGGCTTATCGTCGATCGCAACCCGTCAGGGTTACTCCTCCTCTGCACCGATAAATCCAAGAAAACAATCTCATTCTCGGTGCGAAGCAGTTATTGGCGAGCAGATTTGAGTCTGATCGAGGAAAAACCGCAGCGAATACTGACGTATTCACGAGGATTTTGACAAAGAGCAGGCACAAATATGCCGCCAAGAACCGATTGGGGGTTCGACTCCCGTTACCTTAGGGTGACAGTAATAATCCGAACCTGCTGTCGCCCTACTAAAACGCGTACGGATTAAAGCCGTTCGCCGCCATCACAAACCATGCGGCAGGAGCGATATGCGGATCCTGACGGTATTCCCATGAAGAGCCGTCGGGCAGATACATGCCCGTAGACAGGTTATCCACCGTCGCGGCAGGGAACAATCCGTTGTCGAGCTGGGTATCGCACAACACATCCATGGCGTCGTTAAAGCCGTCTTCATCGGCGCGCAGCTTGTACATCAGCGCGGTAAAGGCAGTGCCCTCGCACCAGAAGCCGCCGTTTTGATTATCGCGGCAGAAGGGGTAGCCGCCCTCTTCGGTCTTCATCTGTTCGACCATCCCGAGCGCTCTCTCATAAGGCTTGAACTCGTCCCCCATCGCCAGCGCACTCCACACCTGCGCGTCCAGAACAATCACGTCGGTGTTCGGCGTAACGCCGTCGTCGCCGGTGCCGGTATAGAAATAACCGCCCTCTTCATTGTACATTGATCGGATGAACGACAGCGCGCTGTCAGCGGCTTTTTGATACTTTTCGTCTCCCGTAGCCTCATACAGCTGCCGGAACGCGGCGTAGGCGTCGATATTGTGCTCGGTGGACTTGTAAGTGAGGATCTGCGCTTTGCCGTACTCTTCCGGCCAGCCGTTGACGCCCGCTGTGAATCCGTCGCTGCTGTCGGAGCAGTCGGATATCACCCAATCCATCAAAGCCTTGGCGGTATCGAGATACCGATCGGTATCATATTTTTTGTCATACTGTAAGAGCGCCAGCGCGGCATATGAGGTATTGCCCGTGCCGGAACCGACCTGCTGTGCGTCTTCGCACCATTCGGAGCCGTTATACCAGCCCGGCAGCTTGACGCTTTTCCTGCCGTCCTCATTCCAATAGATCATATCCGCCGCATACGCGTTACGGATGCGTCCGCTCTTGAAGCGATCGTTTTCAACCGCATACTCGAAAGCGTCAAGGAGTTCTTCCGCGTCGGAACGTCGATCCTCCGAAAGAAACGCCATCGCGGTCAGCGCGTTGTCGTAGGTATAGGCGGTATTCGCCAGCTCCTTCTGATCGGTATCGTAGGAACGAAGCATCACGTTGGATTTACCCGGATACTTTTGCGTTTCCGCAAGCCTGTCGGACAGCTCGTCGATCGCCGCTGTTTTGGCTTTTTCAAGCGGGGACGTCGGTTCATCGGGTGTCTCGGTTGCGGCAGGAGCCGTCGCTGCGGCAGTTTCATCCGCGGTCGCAGCCTTTGTCTCCTCCGGCTGCTCTGTCGAAGATTCCTGTTCACCGGAACAGCGCGCGCATAATACGCCGCTCATCAAAATCAATATCAGCGCCGTAATCATCGCGATTATACGGTTTTTCATATTCATTTCTCCTCCTGATATATCTTATTGGAAACGGTATCGGCGACGGTAGCCGACGCCTGTCCTCAGCCACTTGTCCGCCGCGGTAGGCGTTTTGTATCCCCAGTTTTCCAAAGCAGCGTAGATGACGCGTTTAAATCCGTTCTTTTTCAGCACATTGGCGGACGCTTTATTCCCGATCATCGTGCTCGCCGTGATAACCTCAACGTCCGTTTCCTCCAGCAGGTATTTCACTAAAAGACCGAGCGTCTCGGTGGCGATCCCTTTCCCCCAGTATTCCGGCAGCAGACGGTAGCCCACGCTCGCTTTCAGCAGCGGCGCGCGGTAGCCGTAAATCTCCGCCAGACCGCAGAATTCATTCTCCGTAAAAACGCCGAGGATCAGCGATTCTTTCAAGCATTCACCATACAGACGGTTGATGACCGTATGAACGTCGCCGTATTCTTTCTCAAAGAGATAGGCAGGGAGATACCGGTATACTTCTTCGCTGTTGATCAGCCTGCTCAAGCCGTCGGCGTCATCCTGCGTCAGCCGCCTGAGCGTGATCCTCTCTCCCGCAAGGCGCGGTATCTCGGAAAACAATTTTTTCTTCATCAGCTAATCTCCTGTTCAGCAATATAATCACAACTCTAAAAACTCAGCCGTCGCTTTTACGGCGATATCCATGGTCTTCGGATCTTTAAAGCGATGATCCGCATTTTCAACTGCGATGAACCGGATATCGTTTTGTCGGGCAAAAGCCTCGACGCCGTCAAACGGCACGATCTCATCCTTCGTGCCGTGGAGGATCAGGATATCGTCGGCATAAGCATGAAAATCGCGCGCGGTGATATCCGCTTCCTTCAGCTCATCCAGAAACGACTGTGTCACTCTGATCTTGCGGTCGAATCCGACAAGAACCGGTTTGTTCCTCGACAGCGCCTTCCGCTCATCCGGATTCATGATCCTGCCGGAAAGCACTTCATACATATGGACCGCGGGACTTCTCAAAACTATTTTGCGAAAAGGATTCCCGTTTTCCGAAATATACTTCAGAAACTGATAGCCGCCGAAGCTGGTCGCGTAAGCATACAGCGCATCGGTATGATACTGCTTTTCTACATACCGGGTCACCAATCCGAGATAAGCGCCGCAGTCGGAAAGCGACAGTTTCTTTTTCACATCGTCCCCGTGACACGGCGCGTCATAGGTCACGACCGCGGTATCCCTGTGCTTTTTCAGCACATATTCCGCAAAACGTTCCGCCGCTTTATTATCCTTATGCCCGCTGAAGCCGTGTCCGTAGATCACTGCTTTTTTCACGGCTTTCGGTGAATCACAGTATATTTTGCATTTGATGCTGTTACCCTGTTCGTTGACAGAAAAATACTTTTCCATGATAGACCTTCATCACCCGTCTTTTCGATTCAGCCTTATCATATCATACCCGCCGCCGATCATCAATACCTTTCTTCGGATTCTCCGCTGCCGTACATACGTCCGATCTTCATTTTGCTCATAAAATGGTGTTGACTTACCCGAAAAAAACAGTATGATATTAATATAGGATTTACACCATATTGCAGATAATCGGTAATCATTCACGCGAGGTATTATCATATGACAGCGTTCTTTATCGGATTGACCAAAACGGATATCCTGTTTTTGATCCACATCATTCTCTCGGTACTCGTATTATGCGCAACGGTAATCTTCTCCGTTAAGCGCGCGAGATCGCACTCGGAGATTAAGCATCTTTTTTCCGCTCTGCGCATCCTGACGTTCGGTACCTTTATCTCCTGTATTATCATCCATCTGCCGTTCTATTATTACGGCGAATACATATATCATGACGGCTATACCTTTTTTCGACCGTTCATCATGTCGATACACAGTACCCTTCAGGCTTTTGTTTTAGGCTTTAATTACAGGGATCTGATGGAGGATATCCCCGAACTGAACGACGTCATCAACGCGGTTTACACCTGTATCGTCGCGATCCTGTATATCATCGCTCCTATCCTGACTCTCACCAATATCCTCTCCCTGTTCAACGCCTTTTTAAGTGAATTGAAGATAAAACGGAACTTTTTCCGCCGCAAGCCTCTCTATGTTTTTTCGGAAATGAACGGACAGTCGATCGCCATAGCGCAAAGTATCGCCGAAAACTATCAGGATTCCAAGAAAAACAATGGAAATCAAAAAAAGCTCCGAAAGCCCCTGTTGGTCTTTACCGACTTTTATCCGTCAGAAACCGAACCGGATCAGGATATGCTGCAATCGGCTCAGAATCTGAAAGCCGTATGCGTCAAAACGGATATCACCCATCTGAAGCTCAACAAAAAAAGATATCCGATCGAATTCTTTATCATCGGCGGGGATGAATCCGAGAACATGGAGCAAGCCATCAAGCTCAACGACGAATACAAGGATTCTTCCAAATGCTCCGTTTACTTGTATTCCGCCAAACCGAACGCCGGGTATATCCTGGACTCTATAGACAAAGGCAAGCACACCATCACCTCGCGTAAGCTGACCCCGAAAGACGCAGAGGATTTTCTCGATAACAAAGAATCCGCCAAAGAAGCCTACAGCAGTGATAACAGTTATTATTACATCCGCCGCGTGAATGTGGTAAACTCCTTTACGATCAAAGCGCTCACCGACAGCGCCCTGATGCAGAAACTGTCGGAACAGGCAAGATCGAAAAAAACGATCTCCGTCATGATCGTCGGTCTCGGTCTGTACGGCACAGCTTTTCTGAAAAACGCATTATGGCTGTACCAGTTCAAAGGCTGTACGCTGAAAATCCACGTTATTGAATCAGAAAAAAAGGAAACGCTTCGTGATAAGATTGCCAAAGAAATGCCGGGTTTATCCGCACATCTCTGCAAAGATGAAGCTTCTTTCCTGCACTATTGTTCCGATACAGAAGGAGACTGTTTATTTGACGTCTTTATCTATCATTCGATCGATTGTGAATCCTCCCATCTGAACGATCTGATTCTGCAGCAAAACAAATTTGAACCTGCCGCATTCGGCGATGTATCGCCAAAGGAACTCCCGAACAGGTTTATTGACGTATACGCAGCTTTCGTCACGTTAGGCGATGACAATAAAAACATCGAGACCGCAGTCATTCTCAGAGGTCTGTTCGACAGGATAAAGCATATCAAAAACAAAGATTTGATAAACATTCCGGCGAACGAACTGCCGCTCCTCTATTCCGTAGTTTACGACAACAGAACTGCCCAAAATCTCAACTGCGGCAATAACGGCAAAAACAGTAAAGACGACAAAAACAATACCGGTATCATCTGTTATAACGACATTCCTTATCATATCCATTTTATCGGGCGCATGTCGGAGCATTTCCATTATGATACGATCAGGGAAATGAAGAAACAGGAAGCCAAAGCGATCTGCCATCATGTTGAATGGATCCAGAACGAAAGCGCTCTGCGGGAATGCTTCCGTACCGATCCGAAAAGCGTCAAAGACAAAAAAATCGAAGAATCGCTTACCAAATTTCAAAAGGAGATGCAAGCCGACTTCACCGCTTTCTACGGCGGTGAAGAAGTGTGGTATGACAGAAAATTCTACTATACCGGCAAAGATATCCTGAAAAAGAAAGGCTCTGAAAAGTTCAGAAGAAAAACCGGCTCTATTAAAAAGAAGCTCAAGCTGAAAACAGAATGGATCAAAACCAAAGCGGTCGAGAACAACGTCAATCTGTATGACCAGTACGAATATTACAGAGACTCTTCGGTCGCCAAAGAAACCTACTGCAAATTGATCCGCGACGACGCTTTCAAAGAGTATTTTGAAGAGAATTTCAACGCATCCAACCACATCGAAGAAAAACCGTACGAAAAAATCTGTTCCTGTAAAAAATGCATCGCGTTCAGAGAGAGCGAGCATATGCGCTGGAACGCCTATATGATTTCAAATGGATATCGCTACGATCCCATCCGCAACGACCGCGCCAAAACGCATCCAAATATCCAGCCGTGGCATAGCCTGCCGGTATCCGACAAATACAAGGACTGATGAGCGCGCATGTTCATCGGCGCTTTTTCAGTCAAAACCGATATACTGCAGAAGGGTGATCATATGTATAATCCGAAACCAATCGACACAAGCTCTGTCGAACTCAGCAGCGAGCTGACTGAGCTCACCGAAAAACTCGCGGAAAACGTCCACGACATATGGGCGCAGGGCAGGATCAAAGAGGGCTGGACCTACGGCAAAGAACGCAACGACGCCCTCAAGCAGACTCCCTGTCTTGTCCCTTACGACGAACTGCCCGAGTCAGAAAAGGAATACGACCGCAATACGGCTGTATCCACCGTAAAAATGATACTGGCGATGGGATTCAGAATCGAAAAGCCCTGAACGGTCCATCCGCCAATACACTTCTGAAAGGAAAACGGTGTTATGAAAAAAGCAAAAAACAGCATACTGTTTCTACTGTACACCATCATCCTCGGCGCGATCGTCGGCGCGATCATCTGGGCTTTTCTGCGCGTAATGAATCTCGGTATCGAACTGATCTGGCATATCGTGCCCGAGCAGCTCAACTTTCCGCTGTATACGCTGTGCGTATGCACGGTGGGAGGTCTGCTGGTCGGCTTATGGAAGCGTAAATTCGGGGATTATCCCGAAGAGCTTCCGGTCGTACTTGCACAGGTCAAACAAACCGGGCGTTATCCCTATAACAATGTGTTCTCCATACTCGGATCTGCGCTGTTCCCGCTCATATTCGGCGCTTCCGTCGGTCCCGAAGCGGGACTCACCGGCGTGATCGCGGGGCTGTGCACCTGGGTTGGCGACAAGCTCAAGCGCTTTCGCAAGGAGGTGCAGGAGCTGACCGCCATCGGCATGAGCGCGACGCTGGGCACGATCTTTCGTTCGCCGATGTTCGGCTTCGTCGAGCCGCTCGAATCCGAGAGGGATACCGTTCTGCCGAAAACGTCCAAGATCGTTCTCTATTTCGCCGCTATCCTCAGCTCGTTCGGCGCTTTCATCCTGCTGAACAAGCTCGTTGGAGGCGGCGCCGGGATCGAGGGGATCGAAAAGGAGAGCATACCGCTTACCTCCTACCTCTACGCCATACCGCTGACGCTGGTCGGTATAGCGGCGGGTTATCTCTATTTCCTCTTCAAAAAACTGACAGACACTCTGGAGCAAAAGTTCAAAAAATATGTCGTGCTGCGCGCCGTATGCGGCGGATTACTGTTAGGTGTTTCCGGCACCCTCATTCCGCTGACGATGTTTTCCGGCGAACACCAGATCGCCGAAGTGATGGCGGATATGAAAACCATCGGCGCGGTGATGCTGCCGGTGATCGCCGTCGTCAAGCTGCTCCTGACCAACATCTGCATCAGCTCCGGTCTTAAGGGCGGGCACTTCTTCCCCGTCATCTTCTGCGGTATCTGTATCGGCTGCTCGATGAGTATGCTGTTCGGCATCAGCGCGGTACTCAGTACCGCGGTCGTCACCACCGCCCTCGTCGGTCATACGATGAAAAAGCCGTTTGCGACCGTCCTGTTGCTGATGATCATCTTCCCTCCCCTGCTGATACCGATCATGCTTGCAGCCGCCGTTGCGGCAAAGTTCATCCCTACGCCGAAGGCGCTGTTGCCTGAACAGGCATAGTTACCACCGTTCGGAAAACTGCATCTTTACTATAACAAAAGGCTGTTCAGCGAACAGCCTTTTTTGCATGTTGTACTTAAAACATCAGGAACAATAATCCTGCAAAAGTTCTTTTAATTCCTTAATAGAATCAACATGTATTCCTTCCTCTAATCTGGCGCGGTCGGATTTCGGCAGAGAAGATAATAACGTCTCGGTTTTCAGATACAATATCCCGTCGCGAAAAACCGCCACGCGATCATCCGCAACACCGATCCGAAAGCCCTTTTCCTGCTGTGCTGTCTGTGCGGACGCCGAAGCGGCGACAGGAGCGTCTGCCTGCGGCGAAACGAAGAGATTCAGCGCCAGATAAATCATCACGATAACGCCCGCGATCAGGATCAATTTCTTCACAACGATCACCTCTGAGTTAGTTTTTGCCTGATATTTAGATAATATTCATATTTTTATAAGTAGTTTGTTGTGAAAAATCTCCGTTATTTTGGAAAAAGTTATTTATTTATTTACAAATAAGTGGTATAATTGCAGTATATATTGTATTAAACTATATATGCAACTTTTCTCAGTTCATCTCACAGACTAACAGGAGGAATAACATGAGAAAAACCGATATCAGCAAATACACCGATAAAATCGACGTAGCTCCCAAGAAGCAAAGCGGCGTCGGAAAATTCTTTTCCGTTGTCGGCCGCGTGATACTCACGGTGGTGGTGATACTCCTGATCGCAGGCGTTATCATCGGCATCTCTCTCGGCATCTATGTCATGAAAATCGCCAACGAGCCCACCGGTATCGACCTGAACGCCCGTTCGCTGAACCTGAGTTCTTTCATCTATGTAGAGAACAAGGATTCCGGAGAGTTTGAGGAATACCAGACGCTCTATGGTACGGAAAACCGTATCTGGGTCGATCTGTCCGAAATGCCCAAGGCGATGCCCGACGCGATCGTCGCGATCGAGGACAAGCGTTTTTATGAGCACAACGGCGTCGACTGGTACCGCACCGGCTCCGCGATCCTTTCGCTGGTGACCGGCAAGAACAACTACGGCGGCTCCACCCTGACCCAGCAGCTGATCAAGAACATCACCGACGACAGCGAGGTATCTCTCACGCGAAAGCTCAGAGAGATCTTCCGCGCGCTGAACATCGAACGCGAGTACAGCAAGGACGATATCATCGAAGCCTATCTGAACGTCGTCAACTTCGGCAACAACTGTCAGGGCGTCGAATCGGCGTCAGAGCTCTACTTTGACAAGCCGATCGGCGAATGTTCCATCGCCGAGTGCGCGGCTATCGCGGGCATCACGCAGAATCCTTCCAAATGGAATCCGCTCTATTATCCCGAAAATAATAAAGAACGCCGCGAGGTCGTACTTGACCAGATGTATGAGCAGGGCAAGATCACCAAGGCTGAATACGATGAAGCGATGGCTGAATCCGCTACGATGACCTTTGTAGGCGCGGAAGACGAAGATGAAGACGAAGAAGACGACGAGGATAACACAAAGGTCCAGAACTGGTATATCGACCAGATGTACTGGGATCTGTGCCGCGACCTCGCGAAATACTACGACATCAGTGAAGACGCGGCTTCATTAAAGCTGTACACCGAGGGTCTGAAGATCTACTGCGCGATGGATACCGAAGCGCAGGAGATGATCGAAGAGGAAGCGCTGAAGTCCAACGACGAATACGACTATGACCTGCAGACGGCTATGACCATGGTCGGCTACGACGGCAGGGTCATCGCTACGGTCGGTTCCTCCAAGGAAAAGGAAGGCAACCTCGACTGGGACCGTGCGTCGCACTCCGTGCTGCAGCCCGGTTCTTCGATCAAGGCGATCATCCCCTATCCCCTCGCGATCAACGAGGATATCTACAACTATTCCAGTATGACCAAGGACCAGCCCATCGAGAAATACAAGATGGACTACTGGGGCAACTGGCAGGCAGGTCCTCCGAACTCCTACGAGGGCTACAATCAGTATATGACCATGCCCGAAGCGATCTCATGGTCGTCCAACGCCTGCGCCGTACAGACGATGGAGCTCATCGGCGTCAACAAGGCTTATGAGCAGGCGACGGAAAACCTCGGCTTCAAAAACCTCGGCGAAGCGGACAAGACCAACGTCGGTGCGCTCTCGCTCGGCGGTATGGAAGGCGGCGTTACCGTACGTGAGATGGCTGCCGCGATGCAGTATGTCGGCAACGGCGGCTTGTACTACGAGCCTTACACCTACTACTATGTCACCGACCAGAACGATACCATCATCCTCGATAACCGCAACAACGCGCCCATCGAGGCGTATACGCCCGAGACAGCGTATAAGATGAATCGCGTACTCAAATACAACGTCATGACCTCGACGCACACCGCGTCCCATTACGCACAGATCGACGGCTGGGATATCGCCGGCAAGACCGGTACCACGGACTATGACCGCGACCTGTGGTTCGTAGGCGCTTCCCCCTACTGCACGCTCGCGTGCTGGATGGGGTACGACCAGCCCGACACCGTCAGCTACTACGGTCTGTCCACCATCATCTGGCAGAAGGTCATGTCCAACTATCTGAAGGACAAGCCCTATAAAGAATTCACGATGCCGGATAATATCATCCCCGCAACCTACTGCAAGGGCTCCGGTCTGCTGGCTGCCTCCTACTGCTCCGATACCGCGACGGGTTACTACACCGAAGACGATATGCCCGCCTACTGCAACGGCGTCCATACCGCGGGCGGCTTAGGCGGAGAAAAATCCACCGACTATTCAGACGCTACGTATGATGACAGCGGAGAAACCTATTCACAGTCCTCGTCAAGCGGTGCGGAATTACCGTCGGGCGGCTCTGTGGAACCGTCGGGCGGCGGCGACTCCAGCAGCAGCGGCGCGAGCTCCGAGGGCGGCGACGATCCGAGCAGCAGCGGCGCGAGCTCCGAAGGCGGCGAAGACAGTTCGGCTGTCGAACCGGAACCTCCGGTTGAAAACGGCGGAGAATAAGATAATCGGTCAAAGGAGAAAACGAAAATGATATCAGTAGCGATCATGGGTCACGGCGTAGTCGGCTCAGGCGTAGCCGAGATCCTTTACACCCATAAACAGAAGCTCTTTGCCGCGATCGGCGAAGAGATCGACGTCAAGCACATCCTTGACTTAAGAGATTTTCCCGACTCTCCCTATGCGGAGCGCTTTACCAAAGATTTCAAAGATATCGTCAGCGATATCGAGGTGCGCGTCGTCGTCGAGACGATGGGCGGCTTGCATCCGGCTTATGAATTCGTCAAAGAATGCTTAAGCTGCGGCAAGAGCGTCGTCACCTCCAACAAGGAGCTGGTCGCCGCCTACGGCGCCGAGCTGCTCGCGATCGCTTCCGAACAGAACGCCAACTTCCTGTTTGAGGCTTCTGTCGGCGGCGGTATCCCGATCATCCGACCGATCAACCAGTGTCTGGTCGCGAACAACGTCAGCGAGATCGCCGGCATCCTCAACGGCACCACCAACTTCATCCTCACCAAGATGATCCATGAGGGCATGGGCTTTGACGAAGCGCTGAAGCTGGCGCAGGATCTGGGTTACGCAGAGCGCAATCCCGAGGCGGACGTTGAAGGACACGACGCCTGCCGCAAGATCTGCATCCTCGCTTCCCTCGCGTTCGGCAAGCATATTTATCCGGACGCGGTACATACCGAGGGCATCACCAAAATCAAAGCTGCCGACGTTGAATATGCGGACGCATGGGGCGGCGTGATCAAGCTGATCGGATCCGTCAAGAAGCTCAGCAAGGACACCATCGACATCATCGTCGCGCCGATGTTCGTACCCAATCACAGCCAGCTCGCCAATATCGACGACGTATTCAACGGCATCATGGTACGCGGCGACTGCACCGGCGACGTCGTATTCTACGGCAAGGGTGCGGGCAAGCTGCCCACTGCCTCCGCCGTTGTCGCCGATATCGTCGACAGCATCAAGCATCTGAAATCCCGCAAGTATCTCTCTTGGGCGGATTCGGACAACAGCTCCGTCCTCCCCTACGAAAAGAGCGAGCGCGCGATGTATGTCCGCGGTACGGCAAACGACCGCGATGCTGCATATAATGAAGCAAAAGAGATTTTCGGCGAAGTTCATCTTCTTTCAAAAGCCAACGCACCGGAGAACGAGATCGCGTTCATCACCGAGCCGATGGCGCTGTGCGATTTTGAAGCGAAGAAAGACAAACTGGAAGGCATCAAGGTCGAATCCGTTATCAGGATCGGCGATTTATAAATCTGTAGGGACGACCATCGGTCGTCCGCGGGCGAGCAATGCTCGCCCCTACTATTGATATTGGGGGTATATGATAAAATGAGTTTAATTGTCATGAAGTTCGGCGGTACGTCCGTAAAGGACGCCGAACGCGTACGCAATGTAGCCGGTATCGTTACCGACTGCTACAAAAAGGGCAACAGCGTTGTTGTCGTCGTATCCGCTCAGGGTGACACGACCGATGACCTGATCGAAAAGGCGGCTGAGATCACTGCCAATCCGACCAACCGCGAGATGGATATGCTGCTCGCCTCCGGCGAACAGATCTCCGCTTCCCTGCTCGCGATGTGCATCCAAGATATGGGTTATCCCGCGATCTCCCTCACCGGTTGGCAGGCGGGCTTCCTGACCTCTTCCGCACACTCTTCGGCGCGCATCCGCAACGTCTATCCCGACCGCATCAAGCGTGAGATCGATCAGAAAAAGATCGTCGTCGTGTGCGGCTTCCAAGGTGTATCGCGCTATGACGATATCACCACACTCGGACGCGGCGGCTCCGACACCAGCGCGGTCGCTATTGCCGCGGCAATGCACGCCGACCTGTGCCAGATCTACACCGACGTAGAAGGCGTATTCACCGCCGACCCGCGCAAGGTTCCCGAGGCGAGAAAGCTCGACGAGATCTCATACGACGAGATGCTCGAGCTTGCGACCTTAGGCGCGCAGGTGCTCAACAACCGTTCCGTTGAAATGGCAAAGAAATACAACATCGAGCTCGAGGTCCTCTCTTCCTACACCAAGGTCCCGGGTACAATCGTAAAGGAGAAGGTAAAAATGGAAAAAATGCTTATCAGCGGTGTCGCGAAAGACACAGACGTAGCCCGTTTATCAATCACCTGTATTCCCGACAGACCCGGAATGGTGTTCAAGCTGTTCTCAAAGCTGGCGGCAAGAAAAATCAACGTCGACGTGATCCTGCAGAGCGTCGGAAGAGACGATACCAAAGATATCGCCTTTACCGTAGCGAAGAACAAGGGTGCCGAGGCGAAGGAGATCTGTGAGAAGTTCGCCGATACCGTCGGCGCGGAAAGCGTCGATTATGACGACGATATCGCCAAGGTATCCATTGTCGGCGCGGGCATGGAAAGCCATGCGGGCGTTGCGGCGAAGATGTTCGAGGCGCTGTATGACAAGCAGATCAACATCCGCATGATCTCCACCTCCGAGATCAAGGTCTCCGTCATCATCGACAAGGACGACGCCGACAGAGCGGTTTCCGCGATCCACGAGAAGTTCTTCCCCACCGATAATTGATACTAAACTCTAACTAAAAAGATTGATAATCTATTGCGGGAAATTTCGCATAGCTTTGTTGGACTCCTTGACATACGGCAGTATGCCTGCGTCGTCCGCCGTGCTCTGCAAAATTTCCCGCTAATATCTTTATCATATATTTTAATTAGAGTTTAGTATAAGACACGTATGCTTGATACCGCCTATTGCAAAGTCATTGATATCAATTACAAATCATTAACGGCGGGAAACAAACGAATTCAGTTTCAGTAAAAAGCAGCGCTGTAGTTTTTAGCTACAGCGCTGCTTTGATTTGTTGATTATTCTTATTTCTCTTCGCCGTCGGTATCGATAACGTTTTCTTTCGTAATAGTGGGGAAGTTCTTCATAGAAACGCCGAAAATAATCAGCGAGATGATATCGAACAAAGCGGATACCAGGATCAGGATGCCGAGTATCATCCACATCGCCTGTGTAGAAGCGAAAGGATTGAACGCGATGACAAAGCCGAGGATGATGGTCACGATTGCGCCGACAGCGGCGAACCACATCACGGGACCGATCTTGCGGATAGTAATGAATTCAGCGAGCTTGAGCACGCCGCTGAACGCCATAATGATGCCGATAACAACGGTAACGGCAGACATGATCTCCATGACCGAGCCGGAAGCCGCCGTAAAGAACGCGCCGATAGCAATCAGCACGATAGCCAGCACCAGCTGAGCGGTTGAGATCGAGCCGCCGTTTCTGCCGGCGAGCAGGCTCCTGATCAGCGAGATCAAGCCGCAGATCAGCATCAATACGCCGAAGATAACGAAAATGACCTGCGTGAATTTTTCGCCGTTGATGATCAACAGCACACCGATGACCACTTCAAAAATCAACATTAAAATGGTTGGGATCAAACTTTTGAATTTAGACATTTTTTCCTCCTCAATAAACAAGAAATATTATATGTATCCTCCGCCCAACGGGCGGGGGTTGTCAGCGATATTAAATCAATCCTCAAAATCGAATTCGTCTTTATATCGATCCTTGAAAATGGCGAAAACATTTTGCAAAATCTCCTCGTCGTCGATCCCGACATAATTCTCATTTTCATCGTCGATGGAATCGATCCGCAGGATCATGACTTCATCCGCTTCCTCCCCGTCTTCAACGGGCAGCAGGATGATGTACTCATCGCCGTCATACTCGACGACATCGAGAAATTCGAAATCCTGTTCGTTTCCTAAATCATCCTCGAGGGTGATGATCTCTACCTCATAATCCTCTGCAAAATCTTCATTGTTCAGCATAGCATAACCTCCTAATAATAATCCCATATGATTGTACACTAAACGCGGGTAAAATGCAACATTTATTGTCTAAATAAGCGTTGAAAGAAAGCAAATATAACATCTGCTCCTCTTTATGGGATGCCGCGTGGATTAATCCCATCGCAATGACAGCAAAAAGCTCCCGGTGCGAAATGCATCGGGAGCTTAAGGTCAATTAATAATTCTTTGAAAGAAATTACTCGTTGATCGCGATAACAGCACCGGAACCTACGGTACGGCCGCCCTCACGGATAGCGAAACGCAGACCGACTTCGATAGCGATAGGAGTGATCAGCTCAACGTCCATCTCAACGTTATCGCCGGGCATGCACATCTCTACGCCCTCGGGCAGGGAGATGGTGCCGGTAACGTCAGTAGTTCTGAAATAGAACTGGGGACGATAGTTGTTAAAGAACGGAGTATGACGACCGCCCTCGTCCTTGGTCAGAACGTAAACCTGACCGCGGAACTTAGTGTGCGGATGAATGGTGCCAGGCTTAGCCAGAACCTGACCTCTTTCGATCTCGGTTCTCTGAACGCCACGGAGCAGAACGCCAACGTTATCGCCGGCCTCAGCATAGTCCAGAGTCTTTCTGAACATCTCAAGACCGGTAACAACAACGGTTCTCTTCTCTTCGGTAAGACCAACGATCTCAACGGACTCGGAAGTACGGATCTGACCTCTCTCAACACGACCGGTAGCAACAGTACCGCGGCCGGTGATGGTGAAGACGTCCTCTACGGGCATCAGGAAGGGCAGGTCAGCCTTGCGCTCGGGAGTGGGGATGAACTCGTCAACAGCGTCCATCAGCTCATGGATGCAAGCATACTCGGGAGCGTTGGGGTCGGTAGAAGTAGAGGTCAGAGCGATATAAGCGGAACCCTTGATGATGGGGGTATCGTCGCCCGGGAACTCATACTCGTTCAGCAGGTCACGGATCTCCATCTCAACGAGCTCGAGCAGCTCGGGATCGTCGACCTGGTCGGTCTTGTTCATGAAAACTACGATATAGGGAACGCCAACCTGACGAGAGAGCAGGATGTGCTCACGGGTCTGGGGCATAGGACCGTCAGCAGCGGAAACGACGAGGATAGCGCCGTCCAGCTGAGCAGCACCGGTGATCCTGTTCTTGACATAGTCAGCATGTCCGGGGCAGTCAACGTGAGCATAGTGACGCTTAGCGGTCTCGTACTCAACGTGAGCGGTGTTGATGGTGATACCGCGCTCGCGCTCTTCGGGAGCCTTATCGATATTGGCGTAGTCAACGAAGTCAGCAGCGCCGCCAAAGTTCAGGACCTTGGTGATAGCAGCGGTCAGAGTGGTCTTACCATGGTCAACGTGGCCGATGGTACCGATGTTAACATGCGGTTTATTTCTTTCAAACTTTTGTCTTGCCATTGGAAAATTTCCTCCTTTAATATGGTAGATAAAAATACCGATTACAGTTATTGTATCAATTCTCAGTGAGAATTGCAATAGCTTTTTGCAAATTTTTCACAAGAAATAGTGTTTTATTTGATAAAACCGACTATCTGTTGTGTCAAATCAAGTTATAGCCTCCCTTTTCTAAGGGAGGTGGCACGAAGTGCCGGAGGGTTGACAAAAGCACATATAAGTCTTTTCAACCCTCAGTCAGCTTTCGCTGACAGCTCCCTTGGGAAAGGGAGCCTGTGAGATCAGTCCTTCTTGCTTCTCTCGGACATGATCTCTTCGCCGACGTTCTTCGGCACCTCTGCGTGATGCGAGGGCTCCATGACATAGTTGCCGCGGCCCTGTGTCTTAGAACGCAGGTCGGTCGCGTAACCGAACATATTGGAGAGCGGAACCTCAGCGATGATGCGAGCTACGCCGTCGGAGATCTCCTGATCTCTTACAGCGCCGCGGCGGGCGTTGAAGTCGCCGAAAACAGTACCTGCGTACTCTTCGGGGACGGTAACGCTGACCTTCATGATCGGCTCGAGCAGGACGGGATCAGCCTTCTTCATAGCCTCCTTGAACGCCATGGAACCGGCGATCTTGAACGCCATCTCAGAGGAGTCGACCTCGTGATAGGAACCGTCATAAACTTCGCACTTAACGTCAACTACGTTGTAGCCTGCGAGGACACCCGCGAGCATAGCGCCCTGGATACCCTGATCAACAGCGGGGATGTATTCCTTCGGAATCGCGCCGCCGACAACGGAATTGACGAATTCGTAGCCCTTGCCGGGATTGGGAGAGATACGCATCTTAACGTGACCGTACTGACCCTTACCGCCGGACTGACGGGCGTACTTCTGATCGACGTCCGCTTCACGGCGGATCGTCTCTTTGTAAGCGACCTGGGGCTTACCGATGTTCGCCTCAACCTTGAACTCACGCAGCAGTCTGTCTACGATGATCTCGAGGTGAAGCTCACCCATACCGGCGATGATGGTCTGACCGGTCTCTTCATCGGTGTAAGCCTTGAAAGTGGGATCCTCTTCCGCTAACTTCGCGAGAGCGATACCCATCTTCTCCTGGCCTGCCTTGGTCTTGGGCTCGATCGCAACCTTGATAACGGGCTCCGGGAACTCCATGGATTCGAGGATTACGGGATGATTCTCGTCACAGAGAGTGTCGCCGGTGGTGGTGTTCTTCAGACCGACGGCGGCGGCAATATCACCGGCATAGCAAACGTCGATGTCCTTACGGTCATTGGCGTGCATCTGCAGGATACGGCCGATACGCTCGTTCTTACCCTTGGTGGAGTTGAATACGGAAGTACCCTTCTCTACCTTACCGGAGTAAACTCGGAAGAAGCACAGCTTGCCGACGTAGGGGTCGGTAGCGATCTTGAAGGCGAGAGCGGAGAACGGCTCGTCATCGCTGGCGTGACGGTCAACCTCTTCGCCTGTATTGACGTCCTCGCCCTTGATAGCGGGGATGTCGGTGGGAGCGGGCATGTAATCAACGATAGCGTCCAGCAGCTTCTGTACGCCCTTGTTGCGGTAAGAGGTACCGCAGCATACGGGAACCATCTCGTTGGCGATTGTCGCCTTGCGGATAGCAGCCTTGATCTCGTCGATCGTGAGCTCCTCGCCCTCTAAATACTTTTCAGTCAGCTCATCGTCGGTCGAAGCGACCGCTTCGATCATCGCGTCATGATACTCCTGAGCCTTGTCCTTCATATCATCGGGGATCGGGATCGTCTCGCGCTTCTCGCCGTTGGGACCGGTGTAGGTCTCGGCGGTCATCTCTACGAGATCGATGATACCGGTGAAGGTATCCTCAAAGCCGATGGGCAGCTGGATCGGAACAGCGTTACATTTCAGTCTGTCCTTCATCATCTGCAGAACATGGTAGAAGTCGGCACCCGTGATGTCCATCTTGTTGACATATACCATGCGGGGAACCTTGTAGTTATCCGCCTGGCGCCAAACGGTCTCGGACTGGGGCTCGACGCCGCCCTTCGCGCACAGAACGGTCACGGAACCGTCCAGAACACGCAGGGAACGCTCGACCTCAACAGTGAAGTCGACATGTCCGGGGGTGTCGATGATGTTGATACGGTTATCCTTCCAGAAACAGGTGGTAGCGGCGGAGGTGATGGTGATACCTCTCTCCTTCTCCTGCTCCATCCAGTCCATGGTAGAGGCGCCGTCATGCGTCTCACCGATTTTGTGGTTGATACCTGTATAGTAAAGGATACGCTCGGTTGTAGTAGTCTTACCGGCATCGATATGAGCCATGATACCGATATTTCTTGTCATTTCAAGTGATACCTGCCTGGGCATAATATCCTCCTTAGTGCGTACGTGTAATCATATTACACATTCATCTTCAAATCATATACCTTTGCGTGTTATACGCAGGCAGTCAATCGATGAATCAAACAGAAAACGGGTGCGGGCAGAGCCCGCCATACACCATTCACCGTTAACCATTCATCATTAACCGCGGCGAAGCCGCCACAGCTTACCAGCTGTAATGTGCGAACGCCTTGTTGGCTTCAGCCATCTTATGGGTATCCTCACGCTTCTTGAACGCGCCGCCGGCGCCGTTCACTGCGTCGAGGATCTCACCGGCCAATCTCTCCTTCATGGTTCTCTCGGAGCGGGCTCTGCTGTAGTTGGTGATCCAACGAAGGCCGAGCGTCTGCTTTCTGGCGTCTCTGACCTTGATCGGTACCTGATAGGTAGCACCGCCGACACGGCGAGCCTTAACCTCCAGCTCAGGCATACAGTTGTCCATCGCCTGCTCGAAAACCTCGAGAGCGTCCTTACCGGTCTTTTCTGCGATAATATCGAATGCACCGTAAACGATCTTCTGGGCTACACCCTTCTTGCCGTCGAGCATGATATTGTTGATCAGACGGGTAACGAGCTTGGATTTATAAACCGGATCCGGCAAAACATCACGTTTTGCGATCTGACCTCTTCTGGGCATCTTTACTTCCCTCCTTCACAATAATTGAGAAATCATTGGTACTCGAAAGTGACAAACTCCCGTAGTGCCGCAGAGGTCAGATATCTATATCCAACTCTGCAACAATACAGAACAAGAAATCAAAATTTCTTTGAGTGTGTCAATTCCTTACTTTTTCTTCGGACGCTTAGCGCCGTACTTCGATCTTGCCTGCATACGACCGGTAACACCCTGAGTATCCAAAGTACCGCGGATGATGTGGTAACGCACACCGGGTAAGTCCTTAACACGACCGCCACGGATCAGAACAACGGAGTGTTCCTGCAGGTTGTGGCCGACGCCCGGGATATAGGAACTGACCTCGATACCGTTAGAAAGACGAACTCTTGCAATCTTACGGAGAGCGGAGTTAGGCTTCTTAGGAGTCGCAGTCTTGACGGCGGTGCAAACGCCGCGCTTCTGAGGAGAAGTCTGATCGATCGCACGATTCTTCTGAGAGTTCCAGCCCTTCAAGAGTGCGGGAGCCTTCGCTTTCTTCTCAGATACCTGTCTGCCCTTGCGGACTAACTGATTAAAGGTTGGCATGTTTTTCCTCCTTTCAAAGAATAATAAAGAATTGAACAGCAGCGCAAATTTCTTTGCAACTGCGTTTATGAAAAACACCTGTCAGATAGATAAGTGTTTAACACACTAAAGCAGTGATGGTCAAAACACACGAAAAGTATAGATAAAATCTATTGTTTTCACGTATTTCGACGGAAAAAGGGCGCACTTACGGCACACTCTTCCACAATTAGGTATCATACCATAAAGAGGGGTGTTTGTCAATCTTTTTTTGACGCGAAAATTCAGTCCCGCTGTCATTGCGAGGGAGCCGGAGACCGTGGCAATCCCACAAAGCAGCGCACTGTCTTTTCTCTTACATCTACCGGCTGCAAACGTCAGGGGGATTGCCGCAGCCTGCCCCTTTGGGGCACCGTCCTCACAAGAGGACGGCTTCGGGCTTTGCAATGACATTTACAAATCGGGTGAGGGCGAAGCCCTCCCTTCACCATTCACCATTCACCAATTAATCATTCCTGCATAGTATAAGGTGTAGCTGATGAAAAGTCATCGCTAATACCAATATAGGAGGCAACACATATGTGTAACGGAAACGGTTTATTCGGCGGCAACAGCTGCTGCGGCATCATCATCCTGCTGATCGTCCTGTGGGCTTGCTGCGGCAATAACAACAACGGCGGCTGCGGCTGCGGCAACGATTGCGGCTGCGGGTGCTAAACCGCTAAAAGGGTGATTCATCACTGAATTATCCCATCTCAAAAAAGCGCCGCTTGTTCAGCGACGCTTTTTTCAATATACCGTTTACTTTTTATAAATAAAAACTCTTCTCGCTACATAGTTCCAGATCAGGACGAGCGCCGTCGATACGATCCACACGAGCATATAATGGATGCCCAGTTGGATGTTGAAGCACCACAGCAAGCCTTCTTTGATCAAAAGACCGATGGCGCTGATAATGAATACAACGATGAATTCACCCGTGATCTTCATGCTCTTTTCGTTAGCTTGGAAAACGAACAGTCTGGACAGAATAAAATTGGTGACCGTTCCCAAAACGAACGCGATCGCCTGTGACAGATAAACGAAGAAGGCTTTTTCATCCGAGAAGATAAAATGCTGGATCAGCCAGAGTGCCGCTCCCTCTACCACTGTCGCAATACCGCCGACAAAACAATACCTGAAAAACTGGATGACATTGTTTTTGGTCGGCGCGAAAAAGAGTTCCTTCAGCTTGAATTTTGCCAAAAGGCTCAAAAATTCTTTCATATCGGCTCCCGTTATCAGGAGAAGAACTTCAGCACACGGATCGCCAGACCCATATCCGCTTCCCTGTTATGCGCGGATACGTCGTCGCCGTCTCTTTGTCTGATCTCTTCCTTGTTCTTATGGAAATACTCATAAGATTTCAGGAGCATTTCTTCATTGGTCAGCGTGGGTTCCCAGCCCAGTTTTGTCTTAATCTTTGTCGTATCAAATACAAAGGTCGATGAGATCATATTGTACTGATAAACGCCCAAAGGCGAAATGCCGAGATGATAGCACAGCTTCATCATCGTCTTCGCGAAGCCCGCGGGGAAATGACCCAGCTTTGACGTCGATTCGGAATGGTCGACAACATACTGATAGGTGTAGTTGAAGGATTTGACGTCGTCAGAGCCGATGTTGAAGACGTCGCTCGCGTTATAATCCAGAGCGAGCTCGCAGGCACGCGCCAGATCCTTCGCGTAGATAAACTGATATCTGTTTTCGCCGTTTCCGACCAGCCACAGCTTTTTGTTATCGTCAACAAATTCATACAGGATCGCCAGCAGACCCAATCTGCCCTCGTCCATGATCGTCGGGCAGCGGAAGATCACCGAATTCACCTTATCGGGATGAGCGAGGAGGATCTTTTCACCCTCCCACTTCGACTGTCCGTATATCTCTACGGGCGCCGGAGGCTCTTCCTCTGTTACCGGATCATCAAAATTCCTGCCCCATAAACAGTTGCTCGAAGTAAAGATGATCTTATCCACATTGTACTTCAGGCAGGCGTCCATGATATTCTGTGTGCCGTCGACATTGGACGTCCACAGCTCCTTGAGCATTTTCTTTTCATGCGCCAGCATAGCGGCAAAATGAAAAACAGCTTCAAACTGATATTTTGAAAACAGCTCGTCAAGGATATCTTTATTTCTGATATCATCCTGATAAGAGATCAGGTTTTCGTGTGTGAACTCACTTTTTACAAGATCGATATTGACGCATTTGAAGCCTCTGTCGGTCAGGTATTTACACATGATCTGTCCGAAAAAGCCCGAACCGCCGGTTACCAGTACCGTTCTCATAATCTATCCATTCCTTTCATCAATAGCATAAATCTACTTAGTATAATCCAAGTGCAAAGCGGCGCCGCCTTATTTTTGTGCTTCGCTTTCGCTGCTCGCCTCGTGATACTCCTTCTCGGTGTTGACGTTCCAGATTGCAGACTTATCGGTGCTGCCGGCGAGTATCGCCTTGACCGTCTCAAAAGAGGTGCACATACTGTGGTCGATGTTGTTATAGCGGTGCTGACCGTTACGGCCGACACAGAAGAGGTTCGGGATGGTGTTGAGATAATCTCTGAGGTCGTCCATATGCTCGTAGGTGTCGAAGTAGGCGGGATATGCCTTCTTTACGCGCTCGACATGGTAGTCGATGACGTCGCTCTCGTTGTCGATCAGACCCATCTTGACCATCTCGGAGATACCCATCTTGCCGAATTCTTCATCGGTCATGGACCACATCCAGTCGCCTTCGTTGCAGAAGTACTCCAGACCCATCCAGACGGTGTCCTTGATCTTCTCGACCATGTACGGCGACCAGTTGTTGTAGATCTGGAAGCGGCCCATGTGGACGGTCTTGTCGTGGACATAGACCCAGTTATCGGGCACGATATCGCCCATGGTAGGCGTTTTTGTCTCATTCTTGAGATTCAGGTGCGGGATCAACACGCCGACGGTCATGTAGTCGCGGTACGGCAGACCGGTCGCGATCGCGGCGATTTCCTCGGGCACGTCATTCATGCCCTCAACCAGATCCTTAACGGGCATCGAGGAGATCACATAATCGCCGTCGATCTGTACTTCCTTGCCGTCCTTGACGTAGGCAAGACCGGTGACCTTGTTATCGGCGTCCTTGATGATCTTGGTGACCTTGGCGTTCTTGATGATGGTACCGCCCATCTTTTCAAAATCGGCGGCAGTCAGCTCCCACAGCTCGCCGGGGCCGAGCTTCGGATAGGCGAACTCTTCGATCAGCGAGGTCTCAACGACACGGTTCTTCTTATTAAACGTCTTGCCGAAGATGTCTTTCAGTACCGCGCGGATGGACAGGCCCTTGACGCGCTGCGCGCCCCATTCGGGAGAGATCTCGGACGGATGTCTGCCCCAGAGGTTCTCGGTGTAGTTCTCGAAGAACATGGAATAGAGCTTTTTGCCGAAGCGGTTGATATAAAAATCCTCGAGAGACTTTTCTTCTCTCTTGTGGAAAACGGTCTTCATATAGGAGCAGCCGACAGCGATCGTTGTGCCAAGTCCCATGTTCTTGATAGTATCGAATTTCAGCGATACGGGATAATCGAAGAACTTGGAATTGAAGAAGATACGGCTCAGACGGTTGCGGCGCAGCATGACGCGGTCTTCCTTTTCGGGATCGGGACCGCCGTCCTTTACGGTAGAGGTTCTGCCGAGCTCGATATCGTCAAACGGCATCGCGCCCTGCGTCGGGAGCATCTTCTCCCACCACTCATTGACCTCGGGCACCTTGGAGAAGAAGCGGTGACCGCCCATATCCATACGGTTGCCCTTATAGTTGACGGTACGGGAGATACCGCCGAAAACATCGCTTTCTTCAAGAACAGTGACCTCAAAATCCTTAGATTTATCCAGCAATTCGTAAGCGGCAGTCAATCCCGCGGGACCCGCGCCGATGATCAAAACTTTTTTCATTCTGAATCTCCTGTTATCAAAAAATAGTAGTGCACACACTCATACAAAATATATCATAACACAACGAATTTGATTTGTAAAGAAAAAGCCGACACGAGGTCGGCTTTTTTTCAATCTTGGGAGTCTAAACCCAAAAACTGCTGCACTTAGTTTGACAAATCACTTCTTGAATCATTACTCAGCAACTACGGTCGCAGGCGGCGCCTCGGTCACGGGCGGATCCGTCGGGGTCACGGGAGGCTCGGTGGGCTTGGGCGCTTCGGTGATCGGCGGTGCTTCGGTCTCGGGAGCCTGTGTCGCAGGCGGCTCGGTAGGAGCCTCGGTCGGCTTTTCGGTGGGTTTCTCGGTGGGCTTCTCCGTCGGCTTTTGCGTCGGCTTCTCGGTAGGCTTGACGGTAGCGGCTATGGTAGGTGCGGTCGTCGGCTTGCTATCGCCCTTAAAAAGCGTGCCGGAAAACGCCAGTATCGCAAAGGTGATGATCAATACGACAGCCAGTACGCCGAGCGTGATCCACAGCCAAGTCTTGCTTTTCTTCGGAGGACGGTCGTCGTCATTGCGGCGAAAGCGGTTATCCATACGATCCATAAAGGTCTCGTCATCCTCGCCGTCATAATAATTCTCATAATCGTCGTCTATCGTATTGAAAGGCTGATCCTGCTGAAAGCGATCGTCTTCAAACTGACCCGGTTCATAGACCCGGGTCTGTTCGGCGGCGTCGCGGATCGGATCGAACACGCGGGTCGGCTCCTCGGGAGGAGTCGCGTCGAGCACGTCGTGCTGTTCCTTATCGGAATAGGAGTACACTTCGTCTGTCTCGGGCTCGGGGCGGGCGTGACGCGGAGCGGGCTCGGGCAAAGGAGCGCCGCAGTAGTTGCAGAACTTCGCGCCGTCGGGAACTTCTTTACCGCAGTGACTGCAGAACATCAAATCATCCTTTCGTATCATTCTTACGCTTTATAGGCGTAATATAATATACTTTCTCACAATTGTCAATGCTTAGGGTGACTGCAATAATCCGAACCGTGGTTTTGACGGGCATATTTCCGCCTGCCCTTTGTTAAAATCCTCGCGAACCCGTCAGGGTTCGCTGTGGTTTTGCCGCGGTCAGACAAAAATCTGCTCCGTCAAAACTCCATAGGACTGAAAATGAGTAGGATTTCGAGTAAGTTTCGGCGCAGAAAGCGCAGGCAGGCTGGCGCCAATCCCGGGGACCCCGACGCGCCCCTGCGCGGTGGGGAAAGGAGGAGTCGCTAAACGAGCACGCGGGCGGTCACGCTTGACCGCTCGCAGCGAAAGCAGCGAACGACGACGCATTGATAAGGCGAAAATTGCCGGAATACTGCTATTTTCAGCAGGTTCGGATTACTACAGTCACCCTATCTCATAACCACTTTTTCTTTTTGAAATACAGCAGGCTGCCGACCAGGATCAATGCGCTGACAGCGATAACGATAGGATAGCCCCAGACGCTCTCGAGCTCGGGCATATAGCGGAAGTTCATGCCGTACCAGCCGACGATCAGCGTCAGCGGCATGAAGATGGTGGTGACCACCGTCAGAACGGTCATGATGCGGTTCTGCTTGATGTCCAGATGCGCTTTATAAATATCTCGTATCTGCACGGAATGGTCGCCGATCGCCCTCGCGGAATCGCGGAACCGCTCGATGCGATTGGAAAACAAGCGGAAATAACGCAGGTTATCGGGCTTGAAGAAATTGTTCTCATTCTCCTCTAACTCCTGTGTAAAATCCAGAAGCTGTTCATAATGCACGCGCAGAATACGCAGGTCGCCGCGGATCTCGTTCGCGCGCTCGACGTCATACGGTTTATCGTCTTCTCGCTCGATGATATCCTCGATCTTGCTCAGCTCGCTGTCATAGTTTTCCAGCATATCTCGGTCACGGATGACGATCTGCTCCAGAAAGTCGTAGAGGAAACGCTCCAGGCTGGGCAGGCGCCACTTTTTGGTGCGCCTGATCTCGTCGATGATCTGCAGCGCCGTGCCGCCTTCATCGATGAATACCACGCCCTTTTCATCGAGCGCGAATGCGAAGCGGCTGTTCTTCTCCATATCGCTGCGATCGGGGATGCTGAACGTACCGGTCAGGGAGTCGTAGTTGACCTCGGCTTTGGTGGAGTGGATCTCTGACGTCTGCGGTTCGATATCGATACCCATGTCAAAGCTCTCTTTCTGGGTCGTCCACTGAGCGGGAGTCAGCACAGCCACGTACTGCTCTCCCGAGCTTTTCATTTGAGCAAAATCAGCCGGTATCAGCGTCTGTCGGATCAGATAATACATGTCGCTCTCCCCTTTCCGCATTACTCTTTTATTATACTACATTTTTTAACGTATGCAAGTTATTTTGACAAAGGAACCGCTTTTGTTACGATCGCTTTTTTATCGATCACCCTGAAACGGATATCATAATCGCCGTATCGGAAGCCGTAGACGCGGTCGGAGTCGCTCTGATAGCCCGGACGGGGATCGAAGGAAAGCGCCTCTTTGAGCGCTTCCGATTGCTCAGATGTATACAGTGCCGCTACCTCGTCCGGTATTTCGACATCCAGCAGCTCCTGATACTGCGGTCCGTACTCCCCCGCCGCCGCGTCGGGAACGCTGTCGGCATACGGCAGATAGGGCTTGATATCCAGTATCACGGTGCCGTCCATCAGGTCGGCGCCTCCCACCGTCATCACGGGACCCTGCGGCGTATTCCATTCGACGTTCAGGAGCCTGACTCGCGTCAATCCGATCGGATTCGGACGGTTGGGCGAGCGGGTCGCGAATACGCCCATGCGCTTGTTGCCGCCGAGCTTCGGCGGCCGCACAGTCGGCGACCATTCGCGCTTACCCATCTCGTCAAAGCACCAGATCAACCACAGGTATTCGAAGGCTTCGATCCCGCGGAACGCGTCGGGATTGCGGTACGGCTCCTCCATCACGATCCGGGAGATCAGATGCTCGGATAAGCCGCTCTGACGCGGGAGTCCGAACTTGGTCGGAAAGTCGTTATGTATCGTTGCGATCGGTTGATAATTCATGGTTTTCTCCTTGTAAGGATATAGGTGGAATCCGTCCACATTTGATTGATAGCGGGAGGAGCAAGCCCCTCCCCTACAATATTTATAGGACGATCACGTCATAGCGGATCGCCTTGCCCTTGACGGTATAGCCGGGCTTTTTATCCGCCAGAAAGGGGCTGTGAAGCGGGCGCTTGATCACGATCTTTCTGGGATGGACCGCTATCGCCGCCGCGAGCAGTTCTTCCTCCTGCGCGCAGGGCTGTTCCAGCTTTTGGATTAATTGCAGTTTTTTATTGATCAGACCGCTTTTGCGCCGTGCGGGAAACATCGGGTCGAGATAGACGAGCTCGGGCTGTTCGGGAACGGTCGCCATCAGCTCGATGCTGTCCCCCTCGGTCAGGTGCATCCTCCCGACGATCTCTTTGAGCTCTGGATTTTGTTTTGCGCGCCGTATCGTATCTTTAAGCAGCGCCGCGATAACGGGATCCTGTTCAAACAGGTATACCGTATAGCCCGCCGCGGAGAGCAGCAGCGCGTCCTCTCCCATTCCGGCGGCGGCGTCGATCGCGACGGGATGCTCCGTCTTGGTTTTCGCGATCTTCACCAGCATTTCATGATTGAGTCTGCCGCCCGAGATACGGCGCAGCAGCTCCGTATAATCGCCCTGAAAACGCAGCCCGTAACCGACGAGCGACAATCCGCTTTGATCGAGCGTCAGCGTCAAGCCTTCGCCCGGCACATCGGACAGCGGCGCACCAATATGCTGTGACAAAGCGAGCGCTTCTTCACGCGGGACGTCCGCGCCCGCAGCGATCACTAAATCGGGGAAATCCGTCATGCTTTTCCCTCCTCATAACTACGGTTTATTATAAACGGAAAAAGCCGAAAAATCAACAATGAGGATTGAAAAACATCCGCGGATATGATAAAATAAAAATGTATATAATTCAGATTTACGCTATCCCGATATTAAGGAGGAATCATCATGCTGAAAAAGACCTTATCCCTGATCCTGATCCTCGGGATCGTGATCGCGGCGTTCGCTGTCGTACCGTTCCGCGCGGAAACGCCCGTCGTCATTTTCTACGGAACTGACGCCGCGCCTCTGCTCGGCGACGTCAACGGAGACGGTACCGTCGACAGCACCGACGCGACCTTTATCCAGCGGCGTCTCGCGGATATGCCGCTGCCGTTTCTTTTCGATCTCAATATCGCCGACACCGATGAGGACGGCTACATCACCGTATTCGACACCACCGTTGAGCAAAGATGGATCTCTAAGATGGCTTCGAACGATAACATCGGCAAGCCCGCCGATATCTGGCTCGATAAAAACACCGCGACACATTATGACTCCACCTTTTCCGGAGATATGGTCATAACCGAGGTCTACCCGACTTATTTTCTGGCGAGACCGGTGACCTCGCTCCCCACGGAATTCAAGATCCACGCCATTCTCGGAGATTCCTGGCGCCCGGGCGATCAGATCTGGTGTACCTACTGTAATGTATATTATAGTCATGATTATGATTCTTACTGTTTCGAACGTGAAGAAGGATGCATGATCTCTATCCAGCCTTCCACTTTCGTTCCCGATCCCAACGTCTGCTATAAGCCTGTCATCTACCTCTATCCCGAAGAAGAAACCGAGGTGAATGTACAGCTCGACCTCGACGGCGAATTCCTGACCACCTATCCCGCGTATGAGGACGGCTGGACGGTCACCGCCGCTCCCGACGGAACGCTGACGGACGAAAGCGGCAAGACTTACCCCTACCTCTTCTGGGAGGGCAAGCTCAACGCCGACTACGATCTGTCAAAGGGCTTCTGCGTCAAGGGAGAAGATACCGAAGCGTTCCTGAACGAAAAGCTCGCCGTACTGGGGCTCAACGATAAAGAGATCGCCGACTTCACCGAATTCTGGGTCGGCTGTATGGCAAAGAATCGGTACAATGTGATCTCCTTCCAGACCACAGCCTACACCGACGCGGCGCAGCTAAACATCTCCCCAGCTCCCGACAGCGTCATCCGCGTGTTTATGACATGGTACGCTTCCGATAAAGCGGTCGATATCCCCGCGCAGGAGCTGACCGCTCCCGCGAGATCGGGCTTCACCGCCGTCGAATGGGGCGGACAGATGGTCGCGAAATAAACCTTTCTTTTGATTTATCAAAAAACACCCGGAATGTGCTTTCCGGTAAAAATGTATAAAAAGGAGTAGTATCAATGAAGAGAATAATCGCAATCGTATTAGCGGCGATCATGCTGGCGGCTGTCGGCGCTTTGACCGGATGCGGCGGAACAACAACAGAACCCACAGAAAACAGAAATATTGAAACTTATTATCAATATCTCTCGGATGATGAATATGCGATGTGTAAGAATATCGTCACCGCTATAGACGATTATATGGACGGCAAGATGACGTACAAAGAAAGCTACAGCATCCTCTCCACCGAGGGCGCTCAGCTCGAGTATCTGTACAAAAGCTATTTAGACGGAAATGACAACTTACGACCGGGTCTCAGTAAGGAAGAAGAATATAAAGCCTTATGTCTTATGACATTCTATGGCTATTATTACGGAGCCTATAACCATTACCTGATCGAGCTGGACGATACCGATCCGTATATCGAGTCGGAGTATCTGATCTTGCCCAGAAACGAAATGGCAAAGTTTATCGGCATGTCGGAGAGATGATCAAAAAAATAGTGTTCAGAGAACAAAATGCGGCACAGGGCAGCAAAAGCTCTCCTGTGCCGTTATTGTTATTATGTGAAATTATATACTAATAAATCAGAATTATCGATCGTATCTTGTCAGAATCTATCGCACGTGTTATACTTGAACTGTATAGAATTATCTATTGAGGGGAGAGAATCATATGGATGACGTTTACAGACTGGCGCCACCGAGGAAGAAAGGGCTGCTGAGTCTTGTTTTCAGCCGTTTTTCCATCATCGCGATACTGATCCTGCTTCAGGTGTTTATCTATATTTATATTTACGGATGGCTGGTCCATTTGATCCCGTTTTTCACGGCGTTCATGGTGATCTTCACCGTGATCATGATCTTCTATCTGTTCAACAACAGTATGGATTACAGCGCGAAGCTGACGTGGATGCTGGTACTTGCCGTCTTTCATGTACCGGGCGCGATCTTCCTGCTGTTCACGCAGACGAACATCGGCTACCGCAAGCTCGCGAAAAGAGAAAACGCGCTGATCCGCCACACGCGCAGCGCCATCCCTCAGTCGCAAACGGTCTTGGACGAACTGGAAAAGGACGGCTCGGGCACGGACGATCTGGTCAGATACCTCAACCGCAGCGGATGCTTCCCCGTATACGACAACACCGAGGTCACCTACTTTCCCATCGGTGAGGATAAATTCGACGCGATGCTGAAAGAGCTCGCCGCCGCCGAAAAGTTCATCTTCATGGAATATTTCATCGTCGAAGAGGGCTATATGTGGGGCAAGATCCTCGAGATCCTGGTCGAGAAAGCGGCGCAGGGCGTAGAAGTGCGCGTGATGTACGACGGCATGTGCGAAATGTCCACGATCCCGCCGGATTACTTTAAGCTGCTGCAGGAGAAGGGCATCAAAGCCAAAGCGTTCTCCCCCATCAAACCACTGCTGTCCTCTCACTATAATTACAGAGATCACCGCAAGATCCTCGTCATCGACGGCGAGGTCGCCTTCAACGGCGGCGTTAATCTCGCGGACGAGTACATCAACCGCATCGAGCGCTTCGGTCACTGGAAGGATACCGCGGTGATGCTCAAGGGTGAAGCGGTCAAGAGTTTTACCCTGATGTTCCTGCAGATGTGGAACATCACGGAGAAGGACGCACAGTTCGACCAATGGCTCGTCGATAATAGAAAGGCGCCGGAGCATCCGAGCGGCTATGTGATCCCCTACGGCGACAGTCCGCTGGACAGCAAAAAGGTCGGCGCGGCGGTCTATACGGATATCATCAACCGCGCCAATAACTATGTCCACATCATGACGCCGTACCTGATCCTCGACGGCGAGCTGGAGGGCGCGATCAAATACGCCGCCGAGCGCGGTGTCGAGGTCAAGATCATCCTGCCGGGCATCCCGGACAAGAAAACGGCGTACGCCCTCGCGAAATCCCACTACAAGCGGCTGATTTCCTCGGGCGTTGAAATCTATGAATACACCCCCGGCTTCGTTCACGCGAAGGTGTTTATCAGTGACGGCTGGAAAGCGACGGTCGGCACGATCAACCTCGACTACCGCAGCCTGTACCATCACTTTGAATGCGCGACCTACCTGTACAAAACGGATTGCATCCCGGATATCGAAGCCGACTTTCAGGATACGCTGACAAAGTGCCGCAAGGTCACCTTCAAGAGTATCAAGGAGGAAAAGCTCTCGTACAAGATCATGGGCGCTCTGCTGAAGCTGATCGCGCCGCTGATGTGATTGCAGTTTACAAACAAGCGCTCTGCTATACGGACGAAAGAACGTCCTGTTTATCAAAATATTTCAGCTAAACATTCTTGTAAAATTTCAGGAGAAAAAAATGAAAAGATTTTTTGCATTGATTCTATCCCTTTTATCAGTTTCTGTTTTTTGTTCATGTTCATTCATAAACAATAATTACTATGTGCAAAATGATTCTGCAGTAAGCAGCGAATCTGTTGCAGAAAGCAAACCCGTTGAGAAAGAACCTGTTGCTTCGTCGGCACAAGAGAATAATAATTCTCAGTCTTCTTCTAAAACTGATGTTTCAACTTTTCATGAAAATACACCGTTTTACGGGATTTGGGTAAGTGCTTCAAAAAGCTATGACGATGCGGCGGCTTTTTCCGATGAAGTGTCATCAAAAGGCTTTAGCGGTTTCGTTGAGGTCACTACAGACTGGAATAATCTCAACAACGAAAAATGGTATGTTGTTACCGCCGGAAAGTATGCGTCAGAAGATGAAGCAACAAACAAATTGGATGAAGTCAAAAAGTATTATCCCGACGCATATGTTAAGTACTCCGGTGAGTATCATAATTCAAGCAGTTATCATCCATCGTTTTACGGAATTTGGGTAAGCGCTTCAAAAAACTATGACGACGCGGCGGCTTTTTCCGATGAAGTGTCATCAAAAGGCTTTAGCGGTATTGTTGAGGTCACTACAGACTGGAGTAATCTCAACAGTGAAAAATGGTACGTTGTTACCGCGGGAAAGTATACGTCAGAAGATGAAGCAACGAACAAATTGGATGAAGTCAAAAAGTATTATCCTGACGCATATGTTAAGTATTCAGGTGAATATTTAAACGATTGAAGCGTCTAAGACCCGGTTCACTGTGCTGTCGTTTTCCCTTTACATCTTTGACTGTATCAGTCAGTTTTCAAAGCAAAGAATGCACCTAACCGACCGTCCTATCAAAAACAAAATTTTTAAAATGAACGCTCTGCCTATCGGACAGCATAACAGTCCGGTAAACAGAGCGTTGTTTTATGACGGCACATGTCAAAACGATATGCTGGATATGGCGTTCGTTTTATTTATCAGTGCCGACTGCCCCGTCTTCGGGGCGTCACCTCCTGTCTGAAGTCGCGCCTACGCTCTCCCTCAAAACAGTCCACCGGACTGTGTTTTGACCTGCGAGGTGCGCTAACGCTTACCTCTTGGCACGGTCGCCTTCAATTCCCGCCATCATCCACTGGTTGGTCAAAATGATATGGACGGAGATGGCGTATGTTTTACATGTCGGTGCCGGCTGCCCCGTCTTCGGAGCGTCACCTCCTGTCTGAAGTCGCGCCTACGCTCTCGCTAAAAAAGTATGCTATACTGTTTTTACCTTCGGCTCTTCGCGCGCTCGAGCCTCAGCACGCTCGCCTTCAATTCCCGCCATCTCCACTTTGCTTGTCAATATTTAAGGGATGGGGACATCTTGATGATGTCCCCATCCCTTAAAATGGTGGAGATGGCGGGAATTGAACCCGCGTCCGAAAACAGCTCCACAAGGTTTTCTCCGAGTGCAGTTATTGTTTTAGGATTCCCCCGACGCAGCGCCCAATAACAGGCTCGGCGCTTCGGTAGCCTTTGATGTGTGACAGCTTAAAGGCGTGGGCTGTTCACAGAAACCGCTGTCGACGCCTTGTCCCGTGCCGCGGTCCTCACGGGCAGACGAGCTGCATTAAGCAGCTAAAGCAACTTTATTAGTGTTGTTTAATTTATAAATTGAGGCTTTTAGAGCGGCGCCTCACCGCTACTCGCTTACCAAGCTTCTCCGTCCCCGTCGAAACCTTTACATCCCCATGTAGGCGAAGCTGACGCTTCGCAGTGATGTTTCGCTTCGCGAAGTGAAGTGCTTCGCGTGATGTTCGGCTGTGCCGAGTGATGTGTGCCCGCGGCACGTTTCGGGAGGGCTTCGCCCTCACCTATTAATATAATTCGGAGCGAAGCGACCCTATAAACTAACCACTGGTCACTAATCACTGACCACTACGATTTTCTTTCATCGCGCGGTCGATATCGCGCTTGGCGGTCTTCTGCGCCGCGGCTTCACGCTTATCGTAGAGCTTTTTACCCTTGCACAGACCGAGCTCCAGCTTCACGAGGCTGCCCTTGAAATAGATCGAGAGCGGGATCAGCGAAAGTCCCTGCTGCTGCAGGGTGCCGAAGAGCTTATTGATCTCGCGCTTATGCATCAACAGCTTTCTGACGCGCATCGGATCCTTGCCCCAGATGTTGCCGTGGTCGTAGGGGCTGATATGCATCCCGTTAACAAAGAGCTCGCCTTTGACGACGCTGCACCAGCTGTCCTTCAGGTTACATCTGCCCTGCCGCAGGGATTTCACCTCGGTACCGGCGAGCGAGATGCCCGCCTCGTACTTTTCGAGGATGAAATAGTCGTGATACGCCTTTTTATTATTAGCGATTACCTTGATATTATCCATCACAGCTCGCTCCTGCCTTCCAGCGCTCTGGCGAGGGTCACGTCGTCGGCGTATTCCAAGTCGCCGCCCACGGGGATACCGTAGGCAAGGCGGGTGATCCTGATGCCGAGCGGCTTCAACAGACGCGAGATATACATAGCGGTCGCCTCGCCCTCAACGGTGGGGTTAGTCGCCATGATGACCTCGGTCACTTCGCCGTTGTTCAGGCGCGACAAAAGCTGTTTGATGCACAGCTGGTCGGGACCGATACCGTTTAATGGAGAGATCACGCCGTGCAGTACATGATAGGTGCCCTTGTACTCGCCGGTGCCCTCGATCGCGATCGCGTCGCGCGGCGTTTCCACCACGCAGATGACGGTCTTATCGCGCGCCTCATTGCGGCAGATCGGGCACTTCTCCTGATCGGAAAAGTTGCAGCAGATCTCACAGCGGCGGATCTTTTTATGCGCCTCAAGGATCGCGTCGGAGAATTCCTTCGCTCTGTCCTCGGGCAGATTCAGCACAAAGTACGCCAGACGCTGGGCTGTCTTGCTGCCGATGCCGGGCAGGCGCTCGAACTGCTCCACAAGCCTTTGCAGGGGAGCGACGTTATAGGAAGCCATCAGAACAGTCCGCCCATGCCGCCGAGATTCATGCCGCCGGAGATTGCGTTCATGGTCTCTTCCTTATCGGTGTTGGCGTTGCGGATCGCCTCGTTGACAGCGGCTGTCACAAGGTCCTGAAGCATCTCGATATCGTCGGGATCGACGACCTCGGGAGCGATCTCCATCTTCTGTATCTCCAGCGCACCGGTCACGGTAACGGTGACCATGCCGCCGCCCGCGGAAGCGGTATATTCCTTCGCGTTCAGCTCTTCGGTCGCGGCTTCCATCTGCTCCTGCATCTTCTGCGCTTGACGCGCGAGCTGCTGGAGGTTCTGACCGCCGCCGCCACCGTAGCCTTTGGGTATTCTTGCTTTCATATGGATCATCCTTTCAGGTTGTATTTTGAAAATATAACGTAGTCATTGCACTGTTTCTTTGTGTTCTATTTATTCCTCCGTCACGTTCACGCCGGAGGCTTTGAGCTGATCGATAAAGCCGTCGAGGACTTCGTCCTTATCGGGCTTTTTTGCTTGGGGCTTTTTATACGGTCCGAGCTTGTATACCTTGCCGGTGACCTCCTGCACCGCCTTGCGGATCTCTTCACGCTGGGCGGATTTTTTGAGCAGTTCAAAAGCAATCTCATGCTTGGTCTCGATCAGCAGGTAATCGCCGCTGACATAGGCGTTGGTATCCTCGAACGCCGCGGAGATCGCGCGGGAGTAATGGCGCAGATTCGACACCACCTCTGGCCACAGCTCAAACGGCTTGGCGTTGCGGTACAACTCGTCCATATCGACGTTCTGCTTGCGCGTGGGGGTCTTTTTCTCGGGGGTAGGCGCAGGCGCTTCGGGGATCGGCGCGGGCGCTGCCGGCTCCTTTACCTCGACAGGCGGCTGCACCGCCTGTTGTACCGGCTCGGGCTTCTCGGGTTGATGATCGGGCTCCGGCTGTTCGGGAGCTTCTTTAATCGGTTCGGGCTTTTTCGGTTCAGCCTGTCTCACCGGCGCGGGAGCCTTCGGCTTCTCCGGTACAGGTGCGGGCTGAGGTGCCGCGACAGCGCCGCTTTGCAGCAGGCGCAGCGCCTTTTCGAGCGCCGTCACGCGGGCGAAGAGCGCTTCGTCGGTCTTATCCAGTTCGGGTGCACAGAGCTTGACGATCGCCATCTCGAGCTCTGTGCGGGGAGATACGCTGTCGCGCATCGCGGCTCTTGCTCTGCCCAATACGTCCATCGCGTAAAGGATATCGGGGAGCGAGAGGTAATCCGACTGGGCTACCGCGGCTTCAAACTCGCGGTCGCTCATCACCACCAGCTCGCGCGGTCTGCTGACCGTTTTGATCAGCATCAGTGAGCGGAAGTGGTTCTGCAGTTCCTCGCACAGGGAACCCATATCCTTGCTGTCGTTATACAGGCTGTCGATGATCTCGAGTGCCCTTGTTACATTCTTGTTGATCGTGCAGTTGACCAGTTCAAAAAGATGTCCCTGAGCCGCCAGTCCCGCCGCGGAACGTACCGTTTCGGCGTTGATATCGGTCGATATGCCGATACAGCGGTCAAGCAGCGATATCGCGTCGCGCATCGCGCCGTCTGCGATCACGGCGATCAGCAGCGCCGCCTCGTCAGACAGGCTGACGCCCTCCTTGACGGCGATCTCATGGAGCCGCTCGGAGATATCGGCAGGGCTGATGCGGTGGAAGTCGAAGCGCTGGCAGCGCGAGAGAATGGTCTCGGGTATTTTATTGACCTCGGTGGTCGCGAGGATGAATACGACGTGAGCGGGAGGCTCTTCGAGCGTTTTCAGCAGTGCGTTCCACGCGTCGCGCGAAAGCATATGCACCTCGTCGATGATGTAGACGCGGTATTTGGCGCGGGCGGGCGCAAAAGCGACCTCGTCGATGATCGCGCGGATATCGTCGATACCGCGGTTGGACGCGGCGTCCATCTCGACGACGTCGAGGATTTCTCCGCTGTCAATGCCGCGGCAGTTCGCGCATTTGCCGCAGGGATCGCCGTCACGGATATCGAGGCAGTTGACCGCCTTGGAGAGGATCTTCGCGCAGGTGGTCTTGCCGGTACCGCGCGAGCCGGTAAAGAGATACGCGTGATGTACGCGGTTCAGGCGCAGCTCGTTGCGTAATGTCGTCGTCACATGATCCTGACCGTAAACGTCGTCAAAGGATTTCGGTCTGTATTTGCGATATAGTACCTGATACACTGCTTTCACCTCACCACGCAGATTCAACAAAAAGCTGAAGATTATTACAAAAGAAAATGACCCGACGGACAGTGACCAGTGGTTAGTGACCAGTGATCAGTTTATAGGGTCGCTTCGCTCCGATTAATATGACCGGACAAAAGAAACGAATAACTTGTCACTGATCACTTGTCACTCGTCACTAAAAAAGCAAGCCGCAGCCAAACTGGCTGAATAATGCGGATAAGTGAACGACAGACTTACTGTATCGCATCTCCGATAACACTTAATGCTGCTCGCTTCCGCGCCTGACATGATTCATGGACGGAAATCGTACAGGGCCTGTCGCTCGCTTATCCACACCGTGGACGGCTTGCGAACAGTCATATTATAACACACAGCTATGATAAAAGCAAGTATTTTTACACAGTTAATCCGACAGAAGAAAAAGGCCGTCAAAAGACGACCTTTTTCGGTATCATACTATTCAGCTAAGCCTCTGATCTTGGAAGCCCACGCGGTGATCTCGCCGTCTACGTCTTCGGCGGCGATCTTCGCGATCGTGCAGCCTTCGTTCAGCGTCGCCGCGCCGATTGTCTCGCCGTTAAGGGTCATGTAATACGCGTTGTCGGCGCTCTGCGTTTTCAGCGTCGCGGCGGTCTCATCGCTCATGCGGAACCAGAGTTCCTGCTTTCCGTCGGCTTCGGTGACGATAGCGAAGTAAAGGATATCGTCGCCTGCGGCATAGACGTTACCGTCGCCCTCGAGCTGTAATACGCCCTCCGCAAGCGTCCACTCGGGCTCGTCAAGCTGGGTGTCGATATAGGGAGCGTCGGTCGGCGCCGCTGTCTCGGCAGGTGTTTCTGTCGGAGCGGTATTCCCGCCGCAGGCGGTCAGCGCCAGAACGAGCAGTACAACACTCGCCAAAGCCAATAATCTTCTCATACTCTCCCCCATCACTTATGCTGATACAACTCGGCAAAGCCCGCCTGTTTGACCAGATTATAATTACTGCCCATCGCGGTCTTCATCTCGTTCGCGAGGTCATTGTAGCGCGTATCGATCACATAGTAATCGGTGTCGACAGGCACGTTGCGTCCGTTCGCCAGGTATTCGGGATTCGTGCGGTTCTGCGTATAATAATCGGGCATGCTGTATAGCCACTCGACCTTGTACAGGTGCGGCACCAGACTGTGCGAAGCGGTCACGGATGCGTCGGCGGGGACGCTGTCGATCAGCTCGTCCATCTGCTGACGGGTGCTTTCGGAATTCTTCATATAACTCGCGTTCGTCTGCATCTTCGGATAGACCAGCGCGACCGTCATCACCGCGCACAAGCACAGAGAGGTCAGCACAACGACGCGCTTTTTATCGGCGCTGAGCTTCGCGATCACAAAGATCGCGCTCATGATCACCAGCGCCGCGATACCGTAGGTGTACTGGTAGTCGACGTCATACTGATACTTCCAGCTCTGCATCAGGTTGATCGGGACGATCGGGAACAGCAGGATCAGAGAGCTGATCTTCTTCGTCATGAACGGCGCGAACATCACCGGCGCAAGCATCCACAGCATGAAGGGGATTTTCTCGGCGGTGAACATCTGCTTGATCAGGAAGCCGAAATCGAAGAATACGGACTTGACGACGGAGCCGAAGGTCTGTTCGCCGTTGATGAAGTAATCGTTCAGACGGCTCATCATCACGCCCTCGGTGCCCGTCGCGGCGACGATCTTCTGAGCGATGATGAAATAGACGACCGCCATGCCGAGCATGATCACTCCGCGCCAGATATCCTTGCGGTTGATCATCACGAACAGCGCGATCACGATCAGGTAGATCGCCGCGTCCTCCTTGACCGACAGCAGCAGGAACGCGAAAATGAACTCCCACAGGGTCTTTTTCGATATGATGAAATAGAACAGGAAAAGGATGATGGTGGTCAGAAATTTATTTTCATGGAAATCATAGAACGTACCGTTGAACAGGCAGGGATAGAAGGCATAGATCAGCTCGAGCGCCAGGGTCAGCTTGCCCGAGAATCCCAGCTTATTGCAGATCAGATAGACCGCGAATACGCCCGCGGCGACCGACATGCTCTGGATATAGAACAGATAGATCGGCGAACGGAAGATATAATAGCCGGGCAGGAAAAGGTAGAAGATCGGCGAGAAATGAACGCCGAAATGTGACATCATATAGGAACGCTCGACCGTGGTGTTCGGCGCGAAGGACGACGCCATGCGCTCATACATCTGGGCAAAGATGCCGAAGTCGAAGGTGAAGTTGTTGTAGGTTTGATACTTCAGTGAGGTATAGTAGCCGAATATGAAGGTTGTCGCCAGAAACAGCACGCAGGCTGCGATCAGCGCCACCTTGCGGCTGATGCTGATACCGGAGATCCCTAACTTGTCCCCGCGCACCTGCCAGAGGACGATGATGAAATCAGCCAGTCCTACGCCGACGCAGAAATAGACGTCGATCTCTTTATAATTCGCGGCAAGCAGCACCGATACTGCGAACGCGGACAGCATCAGTGCCCATGGGATGATGTACTTCTGCTTCAAGAGGTACGTGAAACCGATCAGCGCAGCAAAAACGAGTACGATGATCGCGAAAAACGCAACAAATTTGATGCTGTTGTAATAAGCGCTCAGATCGGCGAAGCCGCCGTTTGACAAAAGCTGATAGATATACGCGAACAGCACCGAAGCAAACAGCGCCGCCACGATCCGCTCGAGCGACAGATGCCTGTCCTCAAGCGTTTTGAGAAACGAATTCTTTACGGGGGTATCCGGTTTTTTACCCATCAGATCCTCTCCTTGTTTCAGGTCGTTAGCAGACCATAATAGTTCATGATATATTGTAGCACAGAATATCCGACTCGGCAAGAGGAAGTTTCATTCTGATATAGAATTATAAACAAGCGTGCCGTAGGGTACGGCGCTTGCCGACATACCGAATCATTTGATACTATCCACTAAAAGGCAAAGCAAATCCTTAACTACTTCATTGAACAGAAAAACGGCGTCCGATCATGAACGCCGTTTCTATGCACTTTTATCTGTATTTGGGGTAAGGCGCGTTGACCAGATATCGCTGGATACAGGTCGCGTCGGTGATATCGCGCGATCCGTCGCGGTTGAAGTCGGAGTAATAAGTCAGCGGCTGAAAAATACTGTCTATATACTCATACGCGTCTACAGAATCGCTTTCGGGGTATTCCATGATACGCGCCTCGCACCGCTGCATGATCGTCGCGTCGATCACCGAGATCACGTCGTCCAGATCGAGATCGCCGAGCAGTCTGCCCTTGCCGCAGATATCGATCGCCTCGGCAAGCCCGTCATACGCGCTGTAGTCGTCCATTTTCGCTAGATCATAAAAAGTATGCTCCTTCGCGTCATAGACCGCCATACCGAAGGTGAATACGGTCAGCGGTCCCATCAGCATGACGCGATTGCCGATAATTCCAAAGCCCATCCACGGCTCAGCTCCTCCGATCTCAGCATAAATCAGCGCCCAGTCGGTATCGCCGCTGATATCGGTATGCGTATAAAGCTCCTCATAAGAGAATATCTCCGGCAGGTCTGACGGATAGTAAGCGCCGTAGATTTTATACACATAGTACGCGAGTTGATCTTCGATCGAAGCGTCCTCGGGCGGCTCTTCCAAAGGCGGCTCGCAGGGAAAAGCGCGTACATAGCCGTCGTACCAGCCTGTATCGGAGCTATCGCCGCCGTTGTTGCCGCCGGGCGTGAACTCGACGGTATAGAACGAGGTGGAATATCGCGGTACATAATCGTTGTCCTCGCTCTTGGGATAGATGGCTGTGATCTCCTTCAAATCCAGCGAATAAGCGATTCTGAAGGCTGTAGAGGGATTCATGCTAAGCCCCCCAAGCCAATAATAATTCCCTGCTCCGTGCAGACGGTTGCTCTCGCTGAGCTTGTAATTATCTTGTTTGAAAACAATATAATAGCCGCCGTCTATCGTTTCATCATTCGTGACCGCGCTTGCCGGTACGGCGAGGATCGCCGCCATAAGCGTCATGCACAATAAAATCGACAATACTTTTTTCATGTCGTTTCCTCCTTTTTGTTTATTTGATCGATCCTATCACCAATACTCCTGAACCTGTGCCAGCAGCCTGCCGTGTTGGTCATAGAACACATAGTTGTAATATCCCGGCTGTGTGACAACTCCGTCGGGCACCTCATAGACCACGCTTGCGTGTTGAGAGCCGATATTGAGAACAGAAGCCATATGCGAGCTGTCGTACAGAGTCGAGCTGCCGAGCCGCCCGCCTGAGCTGTCGTACACCTTGCAGTAAACGCGGGTATAATTGTCCATCAAAGCGGAATCGATATACACGAAGATATCGGGCGACTTCATCATACCGCCGCCCTCTGTAGGAATCACGCAACCCGGTTCATTATCCCCGGGAGGCGCCGTTTCCTCGGGCGTCCACGGTTCGGGATCATCATTCGACGGCGGAGCGCAGGGTATGGTCGGCTCGGGCACTTGTGTCGGCGTACCAATCGGTTTCTCTGTCGGGTTTGCCGAAGGCTTCTCCGTCGGGTTGGAAAACGATTTTTCCGTAGGCTTCACCGACGAACCGGGCTTTGTTGTTTCCTTTGTCGACGGAGTAGTCGGATTGTTATTTTTCTCCGTCGGAAAAGTTATTTGATTCGGTGTGCCTGCCGCTGTCGTCGGCTTAGGTAACAGCCAATCCATAATCTGCTGCAAGCCTGATTTCGGTTCGGTCGGAGCGGAGCCGTCCTGCTGTCCCGGGAGGTCGCCGCCGCTCTCCCCTGTCGGCGCCGAGGGGGTGGTAACGCTTTGAGGGGAGGGTGCGACGGGAACAGGAGCATGATTTTTATTTCTGAAAAGGAAATATACAGTCAGGCTCAGCACGCTGACGAGCACTAAGCTCGCCGCGGCTAACACCGTGCGGTTAATGCGGGCAAAAGGGATGATCTTCTCGCTTTTTTCGTCGGGGTGAAAGGTAAAGGACTGCTGACCGTCGGCTTCACAATATTCCGTCAGCAGCTGATCCAAGCGTTCGTCACTGATCTTCTTCATCATAAAGCCTCCTTTTCAACAGTTTCTTTGCGGTATTCAGGCG
>JAFRDE010000025.1 GCA_017403985.1 Ruminococcus sp.
CGGCTTATGCGTACGCTCCTGCCGCGAGGTCATGGACATCCACGCGCTTGGACTGATGGGAAGAGGCTTTACCACCGAACCCTCACCCGCGTTCGCATTACCGCTCGATCAGACGAAGTGCAACAACTGCGGACTGTGCGTGCAGCTCTGCCCGACCGGCGCGCTGACCGAGCGCTCCGTCCTCAGCAAGCAGGTCCCGCTCGATGAACAGTACACCGAAGAATTCATCGACATCGACGGACAGCAAGCGAGCGTGCTTGTATCCCGATACAACGGCAAAGTCCTCCGCGTGATCCCGAACGACGAGATCAGCAGAAGTGCCGGGCTCAGCCGGGATCAACTGATTGATCTTTTAAACAATTAAAATACCAAAGGTAAAGGGGTTGGCGTCAAGCCAACCCCTGATTCTTTATCAATAACATATCTCATAGCCAATATAACTCGCGGTGACCGGCCGAGAGACTCTCCCCTGCGCGTCGCGCACCGTGACTTTGACGCGCATCACATCCGACTGACTCGCATCCGCCGGCTTCGGCACATATTTCGCAAAGAGCTCAGGAACATTGATCTCGTTCGCGTCGATATAACCGGTTGAGTATTCCGCAGGACGAACGATGATCTCAGATTCATTGTCTCCCGACAGGCACAGCGGACTCAATCCGTCGTAGTACAAGGTGTAGCAGTAATGATACGGCGCCGTGCCGCCCGCCGCGACGACCGTCAGCACGCCGTCGCCGGAGCTGCGATAATCTTCGTCATAAAAGACCGCGCCCATAACGACGGGACTGCCGTCCTCCGGCAGCTTTTCGGCTCTTACCCTGAGGCTGCTGTACGTGTGCTGTCCGTAATTGCACTCCGCGTCACAGGTAATCACATGTTCTCCCTCATCAAGGAAGGTATAAGTCAAGCCCTTCTTTTCGTCATATTTCTTTACCTCAACCTCATACACCGTCTCTCCGTCGACGCTGAGCGTATACCGCCTCGGTCCGCCGTAAGCCTTCGGATAAAAGGTCACCGGTACGCCGACATAACAGACGTCCGTCGTTGAATAATGATCGGCGATCGAAATCTCGCAGTTCGCGTGGAAAGAGGTGAATCCGACCACATAGTCGGTAATTTGCGCGTTGTTAAACGCACACGGCAAATTCGCCAGATGGCGCTGGAGCACCGTAACGTCGAGAACGGTCAGTTCTTTATCGCCGTCCGTATCGCTCAAAGCAAGCTGAAGTTCAGAGGGCTCCTGAGTATTCGCCAAAAAGCGCTGGATCAACGTCGTATCGACCGTCGTGATATCATTATCCCGATCCACGTCGCCGACCATCAGCGCCAGCGGCATGATAGCTCCCGCTTGGATCACACAGCTGAGCATCATCACTGCGCACAGCGCCAAAGCCAACATTCTTCCGAATCGCCTTTTCATGCCGTCATCCCCTTTCATCTTCTGCTATTATCATACTATTGATCGCCTGATTTGTAAAGTACCGTTATCATATGATCAAAGGTTTATTTTGATTTATTAGAAAAAAACAGCCGTTCTCATTGACACAGTCGGCACTTTTATGTTAACATGATACAGTATTACGATGATATCATTCCGGTCAGAAAGGACAATACTATGGCTGACAAGCGTGACAATCGCAAAAGATTATCTTCCGATGAGAGAAAGGGCGGTCTCGACTCCCTCTCACCGAAAAAAATAAAAATAGCCGACAAGGTGGACGTATCCGATACCGCCGACACGGCAAAGGAAGCAAACGATCACGTCCGCAGGGACGCGTCGGACGATCTGGTGGATCAGATCATCGCCGAGTCCTCCGAGCGTAAACATACTGGCGCCTCCGTTACGGAGCGTCCGAAGACTTCATGGCAATCAAAAACCGTCGATCCATCCGACACCCGCAGACATACCCGCAAAGAATACGACGCCAGAAAGGGAGAGCACAGACAGAAAAAGAGCCATAAGGCGCTCATTATCGTCCTGATCGCTCTCGTCCTCGCTGCCATCGGCGTGTTCGCGCTGATTTATTTCGTCATCGCTCCGAATGCGTCGAAGCCCGCCGACACGCCCACAGAAGCTCCGGCTCCCACACAGGCAATCGCCGCAGCGACGAAGGACGAAGTCGACCCCACCGCGCCGACCGAATCGGAATTTGAGTCAGCCGCCTCCGCGGCGCTCAAGAATATGTCCCGCCGCGAAAAGATCTGTCAGCTCTTCATCGTCACGCCCGAGGTGCTGACCGACGAGCAGCTGGTCACCGAAGCCGGCGATAAGGTCAAGGGCTCGCTCGATAGCTTCCCTGTCGGCGGCGTGCTGTTCTCCCCGCGAAATTTCTCCGGCGACGAACAGGCGTCGAAGCTGATCTCCGATACCCAGTCCTACGCGAAGTTCCCGCTGTTCATCTCGGTTGACGACGACGGCATGATCTCGCTGCCGCAGAACACGGAAGGCGGTCCCGAGAGCGGTCCTCAAGGCGGACCTCAGGGTGCCCCCGAAGGCGGCCCTCAAGGCGCTCCCCAGGGCGGACCTGAAGGCGGACCTCAGGGCGGACCTCAAAGCGGCAACGCTCCGTCGATGGACAGCGACGCGACCCCCGAAAGCGCCTACAGCAACGCGCTCGACGTATCCAAGGCAAAACACGAGATCGGCTTCAACCTCGACTTCTCCCTCGTCGCGGATATTTCCGAAGCGATCGACGGCGACGATCCCGATTTCTCGGTCGATTCCGTCGGCGAGCTGGTCAGATCCGCTGTCAAAGGATATAAAGAGGGCGGCGTCATCCCCTCGATCAAGTACTTCCCCGGTCAGGAGACCCACAGCGAAGAAGCAGAGACCGAAGGCTTCCCCCACCTGACCCGCTCCCTCGAGGATATCGATCAAAGCGACCTCCATCCCTTCCGCTCCGGCGTCGGCGAGGGCGTTGACGTCATCGTCGTCGACCATGTGATCGTCGACAAGCTCGATCCCGATACCCCCGCTACCCTCAGCGAAACGGTCGTCCCGCAGCTTCTGCGCGATAAGCTCGGCTTCGGCGGCGTCACCGTATCCGACAACATGAGCGCCGATATCATCATGGAAAAATACGATTACAGCGACGTCGTAAAGGGACTTTTCGCCGCGGATATCGACATGATCCTGAACCCCGACAGCATGAGCAGTTACATCACGGCGATCGAAGACGCGCTCGACAAGGGCGATATCACCGAAAAACAGCTCGACACAAAGGTCATGCGCGTCCTCACGCTCAAATATAAGAGCGGTGTTGTCCCGCAAGAGGACGAATAAAAAAAGAATCATCGCAAAATCAACCGATCGTCCGAAAGGGCGGTCGGCTTTTACTGTCATCCGCTGTATCTTAAAGCACGGCAACGAAAAAAAGGCGGCTCAAACGAGCCGCCTTATCAATAATTATTATTCTGATTAAGAATTAAAGATCGACATGATGTCATAGAAAGAATCATCGTCGTCGGTCGAATCGACCTCTACCGCAGGAGCGACGGGAGTCGCGAGCGGATCGGGAGCGGTCACGGGATTGGATACGGGAGCAGAAGTCGGGAACGCACCGGAATTGTCATTTGTGCCGCCGCAGCCGGTAGCAATAACGGTCACGCTGATCTCATCCTTCATATCCTCGTCAATAACAGCACCCCAGATGATGTTCGCATCGGGAGCCGCCTTCTGCTGGACCATGGTAGAAGCCGCGTCGATATCCTCGAGGGTGATGTCGGGCGAAGCGGTGATATTGATGATAACGCCGGTAGCGCCGTCGATCGAGGTCTCGAGCAGAGCGGAGCTGATCGCCATATCAGCGGCGACAGCCGCCTTATCCTTACCGGTCGCCTTGCCGATACCCATGTGAGCGAAGCCTGCGTCGCGCATGATAGCGGAAACGTCGGCAAAGTCAAGGTTGACAAGACCGGGAACAACGATCAGATCGGAGATGCTCTGTACGCCCTGACGGAGTACGTCGTCGGCGATCAGGAACGCATTCTGCAGCGTGATGGTCTGATCGGAAACGTGCTTTAAGCGCTCATTGGGAACGATGATCAGGGAGTCAACGCACGCGGAAAGCTCCGCGATGCCCTGCTCAGCCTGAGCCATACGCTTCTTGCCTTCAAAAGCAAAGGGCTTGGTAACGACCGCTACGGTCAGGATGCCCATATCCTTCGCGATTTTCGCAACGATGGGAGCCGCGCCAGTACCGGTGCCGCCGCCCATACCTGCGGTGATAAATACCATATCGGTATCCTTCAGGATCGCCGCGATCTCTTCGCGGTTCTCTTCGGCTGCAGCCTGTCCGACGCTGGGCATAGAGCCTGCGCCCTTGCCGCGGGTAGCCTTCTCACCGATCTGGATCTTTTCGTTAGCCTGAGAAAAACGCAAAACATGCTCGTCCGTATTCACGGCGATGAACTCTACGTTCTTGACGTCCATCTTGATCATGCGGTTCACGGCGTTGCCGCCGCCGCCGCCGACGCCTATTACCTTAATAACCGGCAGACCGCTGGCAGGATTCTTTTCCAATTCAAAAGCCATTTTATATCCTCCTTGTCATATGAATGAGAGTCGATAGACTTCCATGCATATTAAACGCATTATTTTTCTTCTATCATATTATAACTTAACACATATCGCAGACAAATTCAATCATTTTCTGAACTTTTTTCAAAAAATTGATAAATTTTCACAGGGAATGACCGGTATTACGCGTTATTCATAGTAACCATAACCAGCATCCCAAGTCCATTCGTCGCTCCAGCCGTCGGCATAGTAGCTGTCGTCGGTCCATTCGCCGCTTCCCTCATCGGTCCATTCACCGCCCGAATCCTCTCCGGAGCCGTCGCCCGCGATTGCCTCGGTGGGCTTTTCGGAAGGCTTGACCTCCGTAGGATGGATCGCCTGTTCGTTGAAGTAGGATCGCTTGGTGGAGTTGCAGCGCGAGACGTCAAGCACGCCCGTAATAGTACCGGTCTGGTTCTTATCGAGATTCTCGTTGATGATGGTCATCGCGGTGCGGACCTTATAGTCCAGATCCTCGGGGATGCCGAGCTTAACCTTGATGCGGTCGTCATAGGTAAAGGAGATATTCGCCATATTGGTGGCGTCGATCTCGGTGATGCCCTGATAGCCGTTATCGGCAAAGGTCTGGGTGATGCTGCGGATCATATCGACCACCGTATCGTCCTCGTAGCTGACATAGTCACCGACCGCTCCCGAGGTGAGCGCGGGTCCGATAAAGACCGGCAGATCGTAAGCGGAGGGATCCGAAACCTGATTCAGAATACGTCCGTTGGTGCTGATGACCAGATAATCCGAGCCGCCCTGCTTCACCAGATAGCCTTCGTCCGCCTCAACGATCGCGATACGGATGGTATCAGGGATCTTAAAGCTGACGTTCGCTTCCTCTACATAGGGGAAGGTCTTTTTCAGGCGGTTTTCGGCGGGGGATTTCGGCGCGAGGAAAATATTCTCGCCCTTGCCGATACCGCAGGCGTCGATGATCTCTTCTTCCGAATATCTGGAAACGCCCGTGACCTCATATGCCTGCGTCTTGAACAGCACCGTCAGCGACAGTACCACGCCGACGATCAGCACGACGGCGATGATTGCGCCGTAGCTGAGGATGCGGATGATCTTACGCTGCAGAGGGGATTTCGGCTTGCGCTTTTCCTGCTTTTTCGCCGCCTTTTTGGCTTTTTTGGCGTCGTGGGGATCAGGTCGTCTGCTCCGCGCGCTCTCATCGGAATAGAACTCGTTTGCATCGTCGGAAAACTCGCTGAGCATGTCCTCTTCGTCCCGTATCGATTCGACAGGACGGCGGGACGGACGTCTATTCTTCTTATTTGATTTTTTCTTATTCTTCTTTGTCTTTTTCTCGAATTTGCGCGTATTGCGCTCGTTCGGATAGTCGTCGTACGGTTCTTCGTCGCGAACCGGTTCGGAGGGTCTGCGAGTTCTGCGTCCGGAATCGGTTTCTTCAAAATCGCGGAAATCGATCTCATCGGTATAACCGTCGGAAAAGTCGTCGTAAGGCTCTTCATCGTCCCACGTCGGCTCTACCGGCCGGCGCGGACGGCGGCGCTGCTCTTCACGCGCGGAATTGCGTACGCTTTTTTTACGCTTTTTATCCGATTTTCTCGCCATGATACCCCTCCTTGTATTATAGAGTAGTAGTTATTAGAGTCCCTCTCCAAGGACTGTATGCTATACTGTTTAAGATACTGTGGATTAGTTTGCACCTCCTACCGCAAGACGGTAACAGAAAGGCTCTAACCACAGTCTCTTTGTTCA
>JAFRDE010000026.1 GCA_017403985.1 Ruminococcus sp.
GAAGAACGGCTCGATGGAAATATTATCCGAAACGCTGTAGCCGAAGTTCGCCTGCGTGGACAGGATGGTCGGATAAGTGGAAGAGTTTCCTGCGCTATAGCTGCTGCCGGTACCGTACTTGATCCAGCCGGCAAACTTATAGTCAGAATGACCGGAAGGCTTATTCGCGATGTACGATACGCCGAGGTCGACCTTTCTCGCCCATGTACCGGTAACGGTTTCCACCGGTGATCCGAGCACACCGCTTTCATTATAAGCATAGACCGTTGTCGTATACGTTGTATCGGTGGTAGTGCCGGTGAACTTCAGTTCATAAGGCGAGGAGTTATCAGCAGTGCCGATCGTGAAGTCGGTATTCTTGTTGAATACGGTGATATCGCTGATCTTCGCGAGCTTCTCAGCTACGTCGGAAGATCTCTTGGAGATATTGAGGGTACCGCCTTCTGCCATCTCATCCTGATCAAGGTCGTAACCGGGCATCGAGTAAACTCTGGTGCTGTTACGTCCGGGATAAGTAAAGGTGTAGGTGGCAGCCGCGCTGTAGAACGCGTAGTAGGTGATATCGGAGTTGAAGGACGGGGTGATCGTCAGGTTCTTATAGTTGGAGTTGACTGGCACAAACTCGCCGTCTTCATTCTGCATATACCAACCGATGAACTTGTCGCTCGAGTTGGTAGCGGTAAAGGCGACTTTACCCTTTGTCGCGCTGGACTTCTTAACAGACGCCATACTGTAATGGGTGTTGCTGAATTCGTCCACAAGATTCTCGCCCTTACCGGAATCCAGATCGCTATCGGAGACCGCTGCATAGTTTTCGCCGATCATGTTGTTGTCCATCGGCGTATAAACGCCGTCGGAGAGGATACCTACGCGAACTTTACCTTCGATCAGGGTGTTGACGCCGTCGGCGTACCACTGACCGGAGTAACGGATCGCCTCAGACCATGTGCCGGGGTTCTCGTACGCGATCTTGACCGCCTTGCCCGTGACAGGATAGTCGGCAGCGAGCAGCTTGGACGCGATGTAGGAAGTGACGTCTTCATCGTTCACGACAGCGTCGGTGTAGGAAGCGGAGAGGTAGGAACCGCTGAGAACTTCCGTATTGTTAACGCTGTATACCTTCCAGTTGATCGAATATGCACCGGTATAATCTTCGCCGCTGCGGGTGCCGTTCTCAAAATCATACGCACCGCTCGAAGAATAAAGGTTGGTGTAGTAAGCGACGATACGATAAGTCTCGGTCGCGTTGTTGACCTTGTTGCCGTTGAGGTCGACACGGTTCTTACCGGAACGGTCGGTCAGGTAGCCGACGTCAGCCCAGTTGTCTACGCGATCCAAAGAGCCGGAACCGGCGGAATTGATCGTCGGGGCGGTCTTCATATCGCCGGACTTGAGCGCGAAGGTCAGGTCCATATCATCGGTATCGTAAATAATGCTGGTGCCGGTACCGTCTTTTTCATTGATATTATCAATGATAGAGATCGGCTCACGGTAGTCGTAGGTCTGGTAGATATGAGTGTTGTTAGCGGAATAATCAACATCGCTGACAGACTTGCTCTTATAGGTTGCGAGGAAGTTCGCGCCTGCACCGCTGCCGCCCCATCTTCTCGCATAGTTGTTGAAGGTGATGCCGGCGAGACCGTTATGGGTAAAGGTCAGAGGAGCGTAGAAGGAAGAGCCGTCATCAGAGGGGATCATCAGCTGACCGGGCCAGAAGCCGCTGTCGTAGCGGGTATCGGTACCCCATGAGTACATCGCGACCAAACCGCCCCAGTCGTCCTTATCGATCTCATCGGTACGGACGTAAACCATGTGGGTCTCTAAGCTTTGTGAGCTAATATAAGCGTCGGTAAATTTATAGACGGGTACGATGTAAAGCTTGGTGTTCTGCGGTACGGTGACGTTGCCGGTATAAGTCGTGCTGTCGCCGGAGCCGGAGGTCGTGAACGGTCCCAATACCGCCTCGGACTTCTTCGTTTCGATGTTGTAGACAACGAAAGCCTGAAGCTCGACATGAGAGTCGTGCGGACACGCGTTGATCGTGATCGCACCGTTCTTCTTCTTGACTTTACAATCGTAGATCTTCTCGTATTTTCCGCCGTCGGCACTAGTACCGTAATAATTGTTTCTCGTGGTAATCTCAACATCGTCCGCGCCGGTGTTTCCGACTGTTTTGGCGTTGACCGTAGCAGTCGGCACATTATACTTGCCGGTGGTCTCGGTTTTATCGGGATCAACTACGTCGATACCCTTGCCTTCGGAGACGTATGCCATCGACCACTGGTAGGTGGAGTTGACGGAGATACCGCCGTCGTATGCGTAGAAGTATACGGAAACGGGAGCGCCGTAGCCGTTCGCCTGATGATTCTTGTTGGAATCATGGTCGGACGCGGTATTGTCGATCAGCGACCAGTTATTGGTGTTGTTCTTGTAAACGAAAGCACCGTGGGAGCCGGCATTACCGCTATCATACTTATGACGACCGTAGAAGATATCATCAGCGTCGGTCGCATAGTCGCTGCCGGACCATGTCTTCCAAACAGTCAGGTTGCCGTCATCAGCGCCGCTGACGGTATCGTAGCAGCGGAACTGATACTCGCTGTTAGCCTTTACATTCTCGAAATCGTAGTAGTAGCGTCCCTTCTTAGTGGAATCACCGGGCTTGACATAGGTCGGATCGAAGTTCATCTTGATACGACCGGAGCTCCATGTCGCGGAACCCTCTATATTGCCGGTGCCGTCAAAGTTACCGCCGAGGTAGAGATCGCGGGTCGCAACCGCCATGATAACGGTGTTTTTCGTGGGCGTGTAGTTAAAGGTGGGCTTACCGGAGAGCTTCTTGTTATAGTTGACGGTGAAGCCGTCGCCGCTCTGCGTACCCTCGAACCAGCCGACGAAGCTGTAGTTGGGTCCGTAAGTGTTATTGCTGGGCGTGTAGGTATAGGTGATGGAATAGCCCTCTTCTACACCGGTACCTGCCTTATTTACGCCGCCCTTGAGGTATTTGTTATCGCCACTATGAGAGTCACTGTAAACATTTACGGTGTCGGCAGTGTTGTTGCCGGGATAGGTATACCATGTACCCTTAGAGGAGATATCAGCAGCAGTCGTATCGCCCTTCTTCGGGATCGCGGAGATCGTACCGATGCAAGTGGTAGCTGAGGTACTGCTATCATCACACTCGGTGATCATCGTCTTGTGCGCAGCTGCGTCGGCAACGACGATGTTACCCAGCTTCATGTTATAGGTTTCCTGTACTTCGATATCGACATACAGGTCATAAGCGGGCATGGTGTCATACGGTGAAGCAGTTTTACCGATCGCGAAGGAGGTTCCTGCGCCGCCGGGCTGAGAAACAGTGATATCGGTGACGTCTACAAAGTTGTCGCCGACCTTCTTCTTGATGGTGTAGTTGCCGGTGAAGGAAAGGGTGGAGGTGGAAGATTCCTTCAGCGAAACGGTGATAGAGTTAGCGCCGGTGCCGCCGACCTGCTCGCCGTAGTAGTAGTAACCTTCATCGTTATAGCTGCCTGTTACATTGATCTTGCTCCAGTCGTCGCCGTTGATGATCAGACGATACTTATAGTCAAGCTCAAGGTCGATGTTGAGGTAGTTCTTCTTAGCATCCCATGTGACGGTATGAGCGTTCTGGTCGACTGTCGCGACATAGCCGCTCTGCTGCGCCGCGATCGTTGTAGCAGCAGCGCCGGAGTAGTAGTAATCGAATGCGCGCAGGGTGGTATTCGCCATATAGTCATAATCCCACGCGTCATCGCTCTCGGTACCCCAACCTTCTGCTTTGTATTCACGCAGCTTAAAGAGGTCGTCGTCTTCGCCCTGACAGGTATAACGTCTTTCATTGTTGTAGTAAATGCCTCGGATCGCATCGGAGGTAGCCAGACCGGAATAATTCAGCTTGATCTGCTCGCCGGCGTAGGCAACGATCAGGTTACCTTCATAGTAGGAGCCGGATGCGCTGAGGATGTGGCGGGATGTGGGTGTTCCGCTATGCTCGCTCGCGTCGTCCTCACCGCGGTCGGAAGCGTTGGGAGCGGCGGCGTAGGTGAAGGTACGCTTGGATGCGCCGGTACCGACCTCGATCTTACGAGGCGGCGAAGCGACGAAGGTGTAGCCGCTTGTGGTCTCCTGCCATGAGTTGTATACGTTGAAGTAGTAGACAGCCTTGAAGGATGCGCGGAACTGATAAGAGGATGCGGATGCGTTGATGATGAACGTGTTGTTCTCCATCGTGGTGGTATTGTGAGTAGCGGCAGCCGCGGTGGGAGCAGTCTCGACAGTGTTCCATGTAGTACCGCCGTCGGTGGAAACCTCGATCTTCTCTACCATGTAGTCGCAGTCGTCATGATAGTGCTTGTCGCCGGACATTCTGTGAGCGTTGGCGGTGATGGTGATCTCGTCGCCATACTCGAAATTGCCGCCGTTCTCATCGATGATGGTGATGGTACCGCCGGTGGTGCCGGTGGTATAGCCGGTGCCGTCGTTATCATACTGAGCGGAGCCTGTGACGGTGTAGCTCAGCTTCTTGAAGGCAACGGTGATGGCGCTCGGGGAGGTCTTGTCGCCTTCGGCTACATTCGACTTACCGGTAATGGTGACAGCGCCGGTGGTAGCGGAGGTATCGACGGTATAGTATTTATCCAGATTGGTGGAATTCTCGTAGTCGATCATGTAACCGGTGTTGGGGGTCACGGTGATCGTGGTGGGCGCGTTGTTCCAGACAACGTCCTCGCCGGTGAAGTTGGCGTTATTCACCTTGACGGTGCCGTCGCCAGAAGGTGTGATCGAAGTGGTGTAGTACTTATCGAACAGCGCGTATACAGTGGTGTCCGCACGAACAGTGATCTCCTTTGCGGAGGTGGTGAACTCGTTGGAGCCGGTGCCTACGCGCCAACCAACGTGCTTGTAGCCGGAGGACGGAACTGCGGTGAAGGTCACGGTGGTGCCGTGGGCGACAGAGCCGCCGGAGGTTACCGCAGGAGAGGTGGTGATGGTACCGCCCTCGCCGTCGTGAGAGTCATAATCGCTGTGATCGTAAGAAGCCTTTGCGCTGTAGGCGACGGTCTTGTCGTCAGCGGTGACGGTGATCGTCGCGGTGTCGGTGGAACCGATCAAAGGCAAGGTAGTATCGCTGTAGGTCAGGTTCCAATTGGTCGGATTTGCAGCAAACGCCTTAACGGTCACTACAGAGGTACCCGCGTCTACGGGATGTACGGTAGTGGAAGGAGTGGTATTAGTATCTGCGGTTACGGTCGCAACAGAAGTAGTATCAGAAGACCAGTTGTACTCGCCGACAGCATTCTGGGTAACGTTGGTAGCGGTCAGGGTGTAGTCGGTACCGAGCGGAGTAGTAGCATCGCTGATGGTTACCTGAGGAATTGTGATCGGATTATTATATGTACCCGCTGCACGATCTTTCACTCCACCACCATCACCAGATATATAATAACCGGTGGATTTTGTGGTAACATTTCCGGTTTGTGTCGACCAGCTTGTATCTTTTGAGAAAATAACGTAGCTGAAGCTATTCCATTCAGCGATCGGCATTCTATATGCAAATACGGTTTGATTACTTTCATTCTTACCGATATTTGTCATCTGATATAAGCCCTTACCGTTATAATAGATATAAGCGCTGCCCCATGAATAGGTATCAGTAAAGACGATCAGCTTATAATCTTCCGCCTCAGAGACGTTAACCGTGAAGGTCATGCTCGCCTCGATGCCGGTGCCGACCAGGGAGCCGGTGACGTCTGCGCCGGTAGCGGCGATCTCGAGCTTGCTCTTGAGGTAGCCGGGCGTATTGGAGCCTACGCCGCCCCCCTTGGAGGCGGTGACGGTGATGGTCGCGGTACCCTTGGCGACGGGAACGACGGTCAGGGTGCCGGAGGACTCGGATACGGTCGCGACAGAAGTGTTGGAGGAAGAAACGGTGTACGCGCCGCTGAAGTTGTTGGAGAGAGCCTTGCTGTAGTCGGTGCCGACAGTGAGGTACTTGACGCTCAAGTCATCGGTATCGACGACAGTGACCGAGGGAGCCTCAACGGTGACGGTCGCGGTGCCGGTGTCGGACCATGTGCCGAGAGTCGCGGTCACGGTGATCGTGGCTGTGCCCGCGGCAACGCCGGTGACAACGCCCGCGTTGGTGACGGTCGCCTTAGAGGTATCGGAGGAAGAATAGGTGTAGGTCGGGGTGCCGGTGACGTTCGTCACAGAGGGAGTGAGCGTCTTGGTATCGCCGACTGCTACGGTAGCGCCGGTCAGGGAAACGACAGGCGTATTGACCGTGAGAGTCTGGGTCGCGGTCTTGGAGTAGCTCTCGTTATAAGTCGCTGTTACGGTCACGGTCACGGTACCGGGCGTCTTCGCAGTCAGGGTAGAACCATCGACGGTAGCGGTGCCGGTGCCGTTGTTAACAGACCATGTATAGGTCGGGGTCGTCGTCGCCCCGGAGGAAGTCGCGGTGAGCGATACGGTAGCGCCTACGTTCGCTGTAGAAGCGGAGGAAATCGCTACGGTAGGCTCGGTAACGGTAACGGTATAAGAAGCAGTCTTTGTAGTAGTCTGACCGCCACAGGTAACGGTATAAGTAGCGGTGATCGTAGAGGTGCCGGGCTTATTACCGGTTACTTTACCTGCGCTCGTAACAGAAGCTACAGTAGTATCGGAGCTTGCGTAGGTAACTTCGCCGGTTGCCGCGGCGCCGATATTTTCACCGGTAGCAGTACGAGTCACAGAGCCGCCGACGTTGATACTGGCGGCAGTTGTCGTCATGGAGATAGTAGGCGAACTGTAAGTGTTCTGGAATGTTGTGCTCGCCTTTTCTACGCCGTTATATCTGAAGCTGGCGGTAACAAGGCATGAACCCTCTTTCTGTCGGGTAATGCTGTTTCCGTCAATAGCGAGAATATCTGAATCAGCTGCGGTATATACAACTGTCCATCCGTCGCCGGTCGAACTCGGATTTGTCAGAGTAGGCGTGATCGAATAGGTATCGCCAATCTTTTTGTTGCTCTGATCAGTTACGGAGATCGTAGGTTTGTTAACCGTAACAGAGAGTGTCGCCGAACCGCCCTCAGTACAGCTGACGGTGATCGTAGCGGTACCGTCAGCTACACCAGTGACGGTAACTTTACCGGTGGAAGAATTGTAGGAAGCTGTTGCCACAGCACTACTGCTCGATGAAGCAGAAATTGTACCACCGCTGTGGTAAGCGTTCGGTGTGACCGTAATGTTATCGGTTGCGCCGATGTTCAGTGTGGTAGAAGACTTGCTGAGTGTAAGACCGCAGGTACCCGCGTCTTCATATTCAACGGTGATCGTTTTAGCCGATGTGATAGAGGTACTGCCTAATGTAGCGGTCTCAGTACCTACGTCGGACCATGTGCCGATACCGCTGATCGACTTGACAACCTTGCCGGTAGGAGCGGTGACCGAGAAGGTATGGCTGCCGTGGGTAACAGCATAGCCACTGGAGCGTGTCGTACCATCGATCTTCATCGTACCGGAGCCGCCTGTTTCAGACAAAGTGATAGCGTAGGTGTTCTGTGTCCAGTGCGGATAGAGGGTCACATCGGCATCGGTCGTGTAAGAACCGCCGAGATTGTACGCTTTCGCGCCGCCGTCGGTGGTCGACCAACCGTCCTGCGTATAGCCGGTACGGGTGAAGGTGTTGCTCGACAGAGTAGCGTTGGTGCCGTGGGTCTTTGTAGTAGAAGCAACCGTACCGGTACCGTTTGCGCCCTTGTTATAGGTGATGGTGTAGGTCTTCAAAGAGAATCGCGCGTATACGCTCTTTGTGCCGAAAACATAATAATTATAAGAAGCAGAGCTACTGATCAAGTTGCCGCCGGTAGCAGCATCATAGTAGCCGTCAAATTTATAGCCGGTTTTCGGAGTAGCAGTCATAGAGACTTTAGTACCCTCAACAGCGCCGCCGTACTGCTCATGCGCGCCGGAATCAGAGCTGTTGATGGTGATAGAGCTACTCGCAATAGCGGAGGAACCGTTGAAAGAGGAGCCGTTCACATAGTAGCAAGTAGCATCTACAGAACCGCCAGCCGCACTGGATGTACCGCCGGTATAGATGTAGAAATCCTGATTCTTCTTGAGAACGTCTCTGTTAGTGCCGTTATAAGAACCACTCATGGTGTTGTTATTGGAGGCGGTATTGTTCGTAGCATTGGAGGGTGAGAACAAATACGCACCGGAACTATTAGTAGCACCGTAGTTTAAAGGAGCTGTATAATGATGGGCAGAATTAAGATAGAAGTCGTCAGTACCCCAATCGGTATCATTCGCTGTAAAGGCGATGTATTCAGCGTTGTCCCAACCGGAATGATTAGCACTAACCCATGCATGGTACAATCTACTGTTAGAGGTCGTACCGGCTACTGTCATAGTTCCTAAGAGGAATGCATATTTCGTGCCGGATGACGCAGATGAAGTCTGTACTGCCCACGCTTGAACATGGGAGTAAGACGATAAGCTCCATCCATCAGGAACGCGGAAGAAAATATTGGCGTTCCAGTTAGTTCCTTTACCGCCGGTCTCAGCCGCGTCGACTTCCGCGCCTTCATCAGCTACGTCAGCCTCTGCGCCGGTGTCGGCGTTGTCTACGACAGCCGCGACAGAGCTCACCACTGTGCCGAAGAGCATCAGCAACGCCAGTACGAGAGCCGTAGAGGCTTTGAGGATAAACGAACATTTTGATTTCATAAGGTTTCCTCCCTTTGCAGTTGTCATTGCGAGAGGAAAGGTTCCGCTCCTCTTTGTGGGATTGCCGCGGCTCCGACGGAGCCTCGCAATGACAGCTAAGTTTGTTATTTTGCGATCTATTTAAATCCTATATTTAATTAGGAATTAAGAGATAGGAAATAGGAATTAGGTAACCACTGATCTTGACCGCCTTCCCATCAGGGGGAAGGCTTATTGGCGAAACGCCGAAAATTTGTGCAAACCCACTCGGAATATCCACAAAAGGGCATAGTTACCCTTTATCCCTATTATACATATTAGAATTATAGCAAAAAACAAGAAGTTAGTCAAGAAATAGATACCGTATTTTAATAATAATTTTATATTTTGTACAAAACGTATAGTTTATTGTTGGTATTTCGTACAATACCACAAGATATTGAGGATGATAAGAAAAAGGCTCCCCGAAGGAAGCCTTTCAAACGCATCGTTCAGAGGATCGGCAAAGCAACCCTCCGCCCCGTGACACGCGTGTCCGGGGCACCTCCCTTAGGAAAGGGAGGCTGTTATCAGTCAGATGTGTAAGGTAAAAGAGCCAGCTGGCGCGCGCGCTTGATCGCGGTAGTCAGGGCGCGCTGGTGAGCGGCACAGGTACCGGTAACGCGGCGGGGCAGGATCTTGGCGCGCTCGCTCATGTAGCGGCGCAGACGAGCGATATCTTTGTAATCGATATACTCGACCTTATCTACACAGAAACCGCATACCTTACGGCGGCGTCTGTTACCCATAGGTCTGTCAGCCATGTTGGGTTCTCCTTTCGTTTAATAGAGATATCCGGTCATTCCGAGGAGGACGCAAGTCCGACGTGGGAATCCCCTTGTCAGAGAAGCTGTACTCCTCTTTGTGGGATTGCCACACCCCTGAAGGGGTTCGCAATGACATATTATTGTTTAAAACGGTAAATCGTCGTCTAAGGGCATCGCCTGGAAATCGTCGGGCGAACCGGCAGAATACGCGGGCGCCTGCTGTGCGGGAGCCTCGGGAGCGACCTGAGAGCCGCCGTAGGTATTCGCGCGCGGAGCCTGTGAATAGCCGCCGCCGTAGGTGCCGGCAGTATCACGGCGTTCGCCGGTGAAGCTGACGTTATCAGCCACGACCTCGATCGCGGTGCGGTTCTGTCCGTCCTTGGTCTGATACTGACGGGACTGGAGCTGACCGTCGATCGCGATGAGAGAGCCCTTGGAGAAATTGCGGCATACGAATTCCGCGGAGCTGCGCCATGCGACGATGTCGAAAAAGTCAGCCTGACGCTGTTCACCCGCCTTCACATAGCTGCGGTCTACAGCAATGCGGAAGGAGGTTACGGAGATGCCGGTGTTGGTCGTCTTTAACTCAGGGTCGGCAACTAAGCGGCCCATCAATACTACTCTGTTGATCATAATAAAATCCTTTCGTTCCGGCTAAAAGCCGTATTACATACTTATTCGTCTTGTGTCAATTACTCGGCAGCTTCCTCGGCGGGAGCTTCCTCAACTGCGGGAGCTTCCTCAACGGGAGCTTCCTCTACTGCGGGAGCCTCCTCGACCTCAGCCTTGGGCTCTTCCTTAGCGACAGGAATCTCCATACCCTCGGGCTTGCGGATGATCAATGAGCGGATAACGCCGTCCGTGATCTTGTAGATACGGTCGAGCTCAGCGGGGAACTCAGCTTCACTCTCGAAGTTCATCAGCACATAGTAACCCTCAGATTCCTTGTTGATGAGATAAGCCAGCTTGCGCTTGCCCCATTCGTCAACACTCTGCAGAGTAGCGTGCTTCTCGATGAGAGCCTTGAACTTCTCGATGAGAGCCTGGATACCATCCTCGCCCTGCTTCATTGAAAACACCATTACGGTCTCGTAATTAGCCTTCAATGCCATGTTTACACCTCCTTATGGACTTTGGCGCCGTACTAATCAATACAGCGCAAGGTAATATTACTCGCTATGGGCATACTGACACACATAGCATGTGATATTATATAGGAAAAGCACCTATTTGTCAAGGTTTTTCTTTTAATGAAAAGCCCAGTCCCGAAATCGCCGTCGCGGGGACGGTGATCACAAAGGCTTCGCCGTCTGTTTCGGTTACGGCGGCTTTCACACGGTAGGCGTCGTGCGGTCGTACGGCGCAGAGGATCACGCCGCGCGGGGTATGGCTGTATCCGCCGTGAGCCGAGAGGACGGTCACTCCCCTATTCACTTTCGTCGTCAGCACCGAAGTCACTTCATCCGGCGCTGACGTGATAATGATCATCAGCTTGCCGTTATCGCGGGACAGCCCGAAGACGACCGCGTCGATCAGCTTGGAGGATGTAAAGATGGCGATAACGGCATAGAGGGCGTTTTCGATGTTGCCGTAGACAACAGCCGATAATGCTACGACGACCGCGTCGGAGATCAGTACGATGCGACCGATGCTGAGATACGGAAAACGGCGGTTCAGGTTGCGGGCGATGATATCCGTGCCGCCGGTACTGCCGCCGCGCAGGAGGATGAAGCCCAAGCCCGCGCCGGAAAGAATACCGCCGAAGACCGCGGCGATCACTCTGTCGCCGTGATAAGTGATCTCGGGAAGCCGGAACAGATCGATGAGAATAGATACAAGAGCCGTGGCGATGATCGTACGAAGGATGAAACGCCTGCCGTTCTCGAACGCGCCCCAGATGAACAGAGGGAGATTCAATAATAACACGGTCGTGCCGATCGGTGCGGAGAACAGGTGATTCAGCATCGTCGCGATACCGGTCAACCCGCCGGGGGCGATATCGTTCGGCGCGGTAAAATATGAAACCGACAGAGCGTACAGAACGCCTCCGAGAAATATCAAACAATAATCCGCGGCGTACTGCTTCACTCTGTCGGTATTTTTCATGGTATCACGCTTTCATAAACAATAAGGTGGTCGCTGCGCGACTTTTATACAATTCCTCAGTCACCATTCGGTGACAGCTCCCTTTTCCAAAGGGAGCCTTGTTCTATTATCAGCGTGAAAAGTTCATTTATGCGTTCCTGTCTGCCTTTGAGATACAGCCAGCCGAAAAGCGCCTCCATACCGGTCGCGGTATGGTAATCGGAAAGCGTCGAATGTTTGGACGCGGAATTAACCTTTGTATTGCGTCCGCGCTTATAGACGTCCAGCTCTTCCTCCGATAGCTGCTCCATGATCTGCTTCATGAAAGCCGCCTGACTTTTGCAGTTGACCAGATCGACTTTCATTTGATTCAGCTCGCCGACATGCGCGGAGCTGTGGGTGACGAGATACTCGCGCACCAGCAGATCATACACGCCGTCGCCGATAAAGGCGAGGTTCAGGGTCGGAACGGAATTCAATGTTTTATCATCCATCAGCATCACTCAATAAACTCAAATTCAAGATCATAGATGCACACGGTGTCTCCCTCCTGACAGCCCGCTTCACGGAGCTTGTCGATGACGCCGGAGCTTTGCAGCAGTCGCTCGAAATAGCTCAAACCGTCGTAATCGTCGAAGTTGACGCCGCGCACGACGCGAAGCAGCCACTTGCCCTCGACCATGTAGACGCCCTCCTGAACGGTGATCGTAACGTCGCCGAACTGTTCTTCATCCAGCTCGGGCATCGGCTCGGGCTCGTATACCTTGATCGGCGGGAGCTTGCTCAGTTCCTCGACGATCTGCTTCAAGAGCGGATCGACGTCATAGCGGATCGCCGCCATGATCGGGAAGAATTTGTAGCCCTGCTCCTCGACCCACGCCCTGAAATCAGCGATCTGCTCGTCGGTGGCGAGGTCGCATTTATTGCCGACGACCAGCATCGGACGCGCGGCAAGCTCGGGGTTGAATTTTTCGAGCTCCTCGTTGATGATGCGGAAATCCTCCTTCGGATCGCGCGCCTCACTGCCGGACACGTCCACGATATGCACCAGCAGACGGCAGCGCTCGACATGGCGCAGGAACTGGTGACCCAGTCCCGTACCGTCGGCAGCACCCTCGATCAGACCGGGGATATCCGCCATCACGAACGATACGCCGTCGCCCATCGACACAACGCCCAAAGTAGGATTGATCGTAGTGAAGTGATAGTTGGCGATCTGCGGCTTAGCCTGCGAAACGACGGAGATCAGCGTGGATTTGCCGACGTTCGGATAGCCGACTAAGCCAACGTCAGCCAGCAGTTTCAATTCCAGCGTGACCTCAAACTCCTCGCCCGGCATACCGGGCTTGGCGAAGCGGGGCGTCTGGCGGGTCGGTGTCGCGAAATGCTTGTTGCCCCAGCCGCCCTTGCCGCCTTTGGCGACGACGACCGGCTCCTTGCCGGAGAGATCAGCCATGATCCTGCCGGTTTTCGCGTCGCGGACAAGGGTGCCGACCGGCACCTTGACGACCAGATCCTCGGCAGCCTTGCCGAACTTTCTGCCGCCCATACCGTTAGCGCCTTTTTTCGCCTCAAACTTGCGCTTGAAACGGAAGTCGGCGAGCGTGGACAGGTTGGAATCGGCGACAAAGATCACGTCGCCGCCTTTTCCCCCGTCGCCGCCGTCGGGACCGCCGGACGCGACGTATTTTTCACGGTGAAACGCGACGGCTCCGTCGCCGCCGTCACCGGCTTTTATCGTAATTTTCGCTTTATCTACAAACATCAATGATACCTCAATGTATATCGTGTCATTCCGAGGAGGGACAAAATCCCGACATCCCCTTGCCGCTGGCAAAATGTTGATGTAACAGAATAATCCATTCCCTCTTTGTGGGATTGCCACGCCCTAAAGGGCTCGCAATGACATATTCAACTAAACAAAAAGGGCGGTAAAAACCGCCCCAAAAGTCAATTACTGCTCAACAGGATAAACGCTGGCGCGCTTTCTGTCCTTGCCCATACGCTCGAAGCGTACGACGCCGTCTACCTTCGCGAAGAGAGAATCATCGGAACCGCGGCCGACATTGTTGCCGGGGTGGATGTGAGTACCTCTCTGCTTAACGAGGATGTTGCCGGCTAAAACGAACTGACCGTCAGCGCGCTTGACGCCGAGACGCTTAGACTCGCTGTCGCGACCGTTCTTGGTCGAACCCATACCTTTTTTATGAGCGAACAACTGCAGATTTATTTTCAGCATAACCTTACACCTCCGAATTAGAAATAGTTAAATACTTTGGATACTGCTCCATAACGGAGCTCAGATGAAGCTTCAAGCCGTCGAATATCACGCGGCACTGTTCAGCTTCCGATTCAGTCTTTACTTTCAGGTACATATCGCCGTCGGCGACCCTCAACTCGGGATCAAGACCGATCACATCGGTGACGGTGTTAGCCGTCATATACGCCGCGGAAGATACCGCCGCGCACAGGATCTCGGGACCCTCGGGATTGATGTCCGAATGGCCGGTGATGTGAAAGCCGAAAACAGGCTCCGTACCGAAAAACGTGACTGTGATCATCAGGCGTTGATCGCCTTGATTTCAACCTTAGTGTAAGGCTGACGGTGACCCATCTTTCTCTTTTCACCCTTCTTGGGCTTGTAGGTGGATACATAGATCTTTTTCGCCTTATCGGTCTTGATGACCTCAGCACAGACCTTTGCGCCGTCAACATAAGGTGTGCCGGCTTTGATACCGTCGTCGGTAGAAACAGCTACAACGTCGAATTCTACGGTAGCGCCGTTCTCTGCGTCGAGCTTCTCGACAAAGATGACGTCGCCTTCGGAAACCTTGTACTGCTTACCGCCGGTCTCGATTACTGCGAACATTTTATCATTCCTTTTACATAGACTCGCTACTCTCGGGCGGCAACCCACAAGGGCGCACTTAATAAGCCCACAGTATGCGGCTTATATACTATATCATAACAGGTTTTCGATGTCAAGGATTATTTTCAATCGTTCTGAATATGATACGCCTTCAAGGTGTTCTGCATCAGCATGGCGATGGTCATGGGACCTACGCCGCCGGGGACGGGCGTGATATAGGAACATTTTTCTTTTACGGAATCAAAATCAACATCACCGCAGAGCTTACCGTTCTCGTCGCGGTTCATGCCTACGTCAATCACGACAGCGCCGTCCGCTACCATATCGGCGGTGACGAACTTCGCTCTGCCGACAGCGGCAACAAGGATATCGGCGTTCTTCGTGATCTCTGAAAGGTTATTGGTGCGGCTGTGAGTCACGGTCACTGTACCGTTCTCATGCAGCAGCAGCATCGCCATCGGCTTGCCGACGATATTGCTTCTGCCGATCACCACGCAGTTCTTGCCTTCGACGGCAATATCATAATAGTGCAGCATTTCCATCACGCCGGCGGGCGTGCAGGGCAGGAAATCATAGTCGCCGATCATGATCTTTCCAACGTTGTAGGACGAGAACGCGTCGACGTCCTTATCGACGGAGATCGCGGCGATGACCGCCTTGTCGTCGATGTGCTTCGGCACGGGCAGCTGACAGAGGATACCGTTGACGTCGTCGCGGGCGTTGAGCTCCTCGATCAGCGCGATCAGCTCCTCCTGCGTCGTTTCAGCGGGAAGCGCATACTCCAGCGAACGGAAGCCTACATACTCACACGCTTTCTTTTTATTATTGACATACACGCGGGACGCGGGATCGTCGCCGACGATGATGACCGCGAGGGTGATCTCTTTCCCCTGCTCCTTCAGCGCGGAGACCTCTTCCCTGATCCTGTCCTTCACGCTCTGTGAAACTAACTTGCCGTCAATGATCTGATACATATATATTACCCTCTTTTCTTGGATTTCTTATATTGTTTTTCAAACTTTCTGCCCTTCATGCCGTCGTTCTTCTTACGGTTCACGATCAGCAGGATAACGCCGACAATCACCAGAACGGCAGACAGTACCTGTGACACGCGGATATCATAGCCGAATACTTGGAAAGGCAGATACAAGCTGTCGGTACGCAGACCCTCTACGATCGTGCGCTCCAAGCCGTACCAGACAAGATACAGGTAGAACACCTGTCCGTGATACTTCTGGAATTTGCGGTTAAAGATGAACAAAAACAAAAATCCCAGCGCGCACCAGACGGATTCGTACAAAAAGCAGGGATGCACCCCTACCCCGCCGGTATTCTCGCTGACCATGCGGAAGACGTTGTCCGTCGGCGTACCGAAGGCCTCCTGATTGAAGAAGTTGCCCCAGCGCCCGATCGCCTGACCGATCAAAAAGGAGGTCATGGTGATATCGAGAACAGGCAGAAACTTCAGATGACGGATCTTCGCCATGATCAGACCGCCGACCAGCGCGCCGATGATCGCGCCGTAGATCGCGATACCGCCGTCACGGATATCGATGATCTCACCGGGATGCGCGGAGAAATAATCCCATTTGAATAAAACATAATATGCGCGCGCGCCGATGATGGAAGTCACGATGCCGACGATGACGCAGTCGATCAGCTTATTGCGGTCGACGTCGTAATGATGGGCGTTGAAATACGCGTACAGCACCGCCAGCAGCAGACCGATCGCGATCAGGATGCCGTACCAGTAAACGTTGAACGAGCCGATCGAAAAGGCTACGCGGTTGACGGGCAGGTCGTTGATGCCTAAGCCCGGAAATGAAACATGGAACATAGAATCACCAAAATCAGGTATAATACTCAATACATCAAAGCGTCGCTGATTTGGCAAACAATTATTCAAGGACCGAGCTCGCACCAAACGAAAAAAGACTTGCCGGAGCAAGTCTTTTTTCGTTTGGTGCGAGTGACGGGACTTGAACCCGTACGTCAAAGACACACGCCCCTCAAACGTGCCTGTCTGCCTATTCCAGCACACTCGCATATCGAACAGTCGAATTATAGCATTTAATTATATAAATGTCAATATCTATTTTTTCAGAATAGGAAATGTTTTTCCCCGAAACCGCGAATTAATAATTGAACTCTAACCTATTATATGCTATGATATAATGAAAAGCATAAACATAAGGAACTCGCCATGGATTTTGAACGATTTGATATGAAAAAGCCGCCGGTGAGGACAAAGTGGTTTTTAAAACCCCTGACCGTGCTGCTGTCGGCTCCCGATAACATCAAGCATAAAAATAAACTCACCAAAAACAACTGTGACGGTCTCAAACCGCCTTACGTCCTGCTGTGCAACCACAATGCGTTCATGGATTTTAAGGTGGCGACAAAGGTCATCTATCCCCACTGTGCCAACTATGTGGTGGCGATCGACGGATTTATCGGGCGCGAGAAGCTCCTGCGCGACGTCGGCTGTATCTGCAAGCGCAAGTTCACCAATGATATCACACTGATCAGACAGCTTCGCCGCGTGATACAAAACGGCGATATCGCCGTCATCTATCCCGAAGCGCGATATTCCCTGTGCGGCACCACAGCGGTCCTGCCCGAATCGCTCGGAAAGCTGTGCAAGCTGCTCAAGGCGCCCGTAGCCTCGCTCATCTGCCACGGTCACCATGTGAACTCACCTTTCTGGAACACGAAAGACAGAGGCGTAAAAGGAACAGAGGCGGAGTTGACCTATCTATTTTCTCCTGAAGAATTAAGCGAACTGTCGGTCGATGAGATCAACCGCAAATTAGTCAGCGCTTTCCAATATGACGACTTCCGCTGGCAAAAGGAAAAGGGAATCAAAATCACCTACCCCAAACGCGCTGAAGGTCTGCATAAGGTGTTGTATCAATGTCCGGATTGTCAAGCGGAATATCATATGTCATCCGAAGGCGTTCAGCTCAAATGCGAAAGCTGCGGCAAAACATGGACGATGACAGAGCTGGGAGAGCTGAAAGCCGACAGCGGAGAAACTGAGTTCTCTCATATCCCCGACTGGTATGAATGGGAGCGGGAGAATGTTCGCCGCGAAGTTGAAAACGGTACTTACAGCACCGGAAAAATGCAGATCACCGTCGACAGTCTGCCCAACGCCAAGCGGTTCATCCGACTCGGCGAGGGCGAGATGACGCACGATATGAACGGCTTTCACATCAGCGGCAAGACGGCTGACGGCGAAGTCTTTACCATGGTCAAGACCGTACCGTCGCTGTACTCCTGTCACATCGAGTACGAATATCTCGGCAAGCACGGCGACTGTGTCGACCTGAACACCTTGGAGGACACATGGTACATCTATCCGCACGACTGCGATTTCAGCGTCACCAAGATGGCGCTCGCCACGGAAGAGTTATTTTTCAAGCATAAGCGCGATACCGGCAAAGAGATCAAACCGGGACTTGCATAAATGAATCCGATCGGGATTTCTTCAACGATTATTCTCTTTTTTCTATTTATATAAGGAGGTACGGTATGAACCTCAAAAGAATCATAGACGTCGCGATGGGGCGCGAAAAAGCCGACCTCGTTCTCAAAGGCGCCAGCGTACTGAACGTCTTTACCGAGCAGCTCGAGCACAAGGACGTCGCGATCTGTGACGGATATATCGCTGGACTCGGACGATACGACGGCAAAGAGGAAGTCGACCTCAGCGGCAAGATCATCGTCCCCGGCTTTATGGACGCGCACATGCATCTCGAAAGCACCCTGCTGACTCCCGCCGAGTTCGAGCGCGGCTCCCTCCCCTGCGGCACCACCGCGATCATGGCAGATCCGCACGAGATCGCCAATGTAGCCGGAACCGAAGGTATCGACTACATGATGAAGCTGTGCAAAGGCTTGGATATGCATATCTACTTCAATCTCCCTTCCTGCGTACCCGCGGCTCCCTTGGAGGAAAGCGGCGAGACTCTGGAGGCGGAAGACCTGAAACCGTATTATCAAAAGGAAAACGTTCTGGGACTCGCCGAGGTGATGAACTCCTTCGGCGTATGCGAGGGCGACAGCGGTCTGCTGAATAAGATCGCCGACGCGAAAGCTCACGGAAAGATCATCGACGGCCACGCGCCGTTTCTCGGCGGCAAGGACCTGTGCGCCTATACGGCGGCAGGCGTGCGCTCCGACCATGAATGTACCGACGCGCAGGAGGCAATCGACAAGCTGGCGCGCGGTCAATGGATCATGGTCCGCGAGGGTACCGCCGCGAAGAATCTCAACGCCCTCCTCCCCATCTGCAAGCCGCCTTACTGCTACCGAGCGATGCTCTGTACCGACGACCGTCATCCCGGCGGGCTTTTGGAGGAAGGTCATCTCGACGCCATCATCCGCAAAGCGGTGGATAAAGGCGTCAGCCCCGTGCACGCGATACAAATGTGCACCTACAACACGGCGACCTACTTCGGACTGAAGGATTACGGCGCCGTCGCGCCGCGCTATCACGCCGATCTCGTCGTGCTGAGCGACTTCATCGACTTCAACGCGGAGCAGGTTTATATCGACGGCAAACGCGTCGCTGAAAACGGCAGGATTTTGAATGATAACGTCAAGCCGCTCCCCGACAGCGAAAAAGTCCTGCACTCATTCCATATGCCGAAGGTCACGCCCGATCAGCTTCGTTTCAAAGAGATCAAAGAGCGTCAAAGAGTCATCGGCTTAAAGCGCAGAGAGCTGCTGACGGATGAGATCATCATCCAGCCGACCGACGAAGGGCTCCTCAAAAACGGTATAGACCTCAAGAGAGATATCCTGAAAGCGGCGGTCTTTGAACGTCATCACGATACCGGACATATCGGTATCGGATTCATACAAGGCTACGGAATCAAACGCGGCGCGATCGCTACCAGCGTAGCGCATGACTCACACAACCTGATCGTCGCGGGCTGCAGCGAAGAGGATATCGCTGCGGCGGCTAACGCGGTGCGCGAGATGGGCGGCGGTTTAGTGATCGTCGAAGACGGCAAGGTCGTCGAATCACTTCCCCTGCCGATTGCGGGACTGATGAGTCCCTTGCCGATCGAAGAAGTCAACAGACGGCTGAATCGGCTGAAAGAAGCCGCCAAACGGTTAGGCGCGTCCGAGGACATCGATCCATTTATGACGCTCGCGTTCGTCAGCCTGCCGGTCATCCCGGTCATGCGGCTCAACGGTAAAGGACTGATCAACGTCAACCGTCAGGAGATCGTCGAAGCGACGTTCTGATACAAATAAAAGTCATTGCGAGGAGTATGCAACCATGCCGACGACGCGGCAATCCCCCGGTCAAAATATCGTTATGATATAACAGACAGGCGCAGTTCCTCTGTGTGGGATTCCCACGGGGCTAAAGCCCCTCGGAATGACAGCTGACATCAAACAACAGGAGAAACAACTATGAACTACGATATCATCATCATCGGCGCGGGTCCTGGAGGCATCTTCTCGGCATACGAATTTGCGACCAAGCGCCCCGATTTAAAGGTCGCGGTATTTGAGACCGGCAGCGCGCTCGAACACCGCAAATGCCCCATCGACGGCGACAAGGTCAAATCCTGCATCAAATGCAAGACCTGCGCCATCATGTCCGGCTTCGGCGGCGCGGGAGCCTTCTCGGACGGCAAATACAACATCACCAACGACTTCGGCGGCACCATGCACGAGTATATCGGCCGCGACAAGGCGCTGGAGCTCATGCACTACGTGGATCAGATCAACATCGAGAACGGCGGCGAAGGGACAAAGCTCTATACCACCGCGGGCTCGGATTTCAAACGCATCTGTACCCAGAACAGGCTGCAGCTGCTGGACGCATCCGTCCGTCACCTCGGCACCGACATCAACTATGTCGTGCTGGGCAATATCTATGAAAAAATCGCGGGGATCGTGGATTTTCATTTCAACACCCCCGTCGAACACATTGAGATCATCGACGGCGGCTACCGCGTCCATCACAAGAACGGATACGACGAATGCTCCCGCTGTATCGTATCGGTTGGGCGCTCCGGCTCCAAGTGGATGGAAAAGGTCTGTGACGAGCTCGGCATCCGAACCGAGTCGAACCGCGTGGATATCGGCGTACGCGTCGAGCTGCCCGCCGTCATATTTTCCCATCTGACCGACGAGCTGTATGAAAGCAAGATCGTGTACCGCACCGAAAAGTTCGAGGACAACGTCCGCACCTTCTGCATGAACCCCAACGGCATCGTCGTCAACGAAAACACCAACGGCATCGTGACCGTCAACGGACACAGCTTTGAAGACCCCTCTAAAAAGACGGAGAATACCAACTTCGCGCTGTTGGTATCGAAGCACTTTTCCGAACCGTTTGAGGACTCCAACGGTTACGGCGAGAGCATCGCGATGCTGAGCAATATGCTCGGCGGCGGCGTGATCGTCCAGCGTTTCGGCGACCTCGAACGCGGCAGACGCTCCAACCACAAGCGCATCGAAGAAAGCACCGTCCGCCCGACCTTACAGGCAACTCCGGGCGATCTGAGTCTGGTGCTTCCCAAGCGCATCTTAGACGATATCATCGAGATGATCTACGCGCTCGACAAGATCGCGCCAGGCACCGCGAACGACGACACCCTGCTCTACGGCGTGGAGGTCAAGTTCTATAACATGGAGGTAGCCCTCGATGAGAACCTGATGACCGAGCACGATGGGCTGTACGTCATCGGCGACGGCTCCGGCGTCACCCATTCCCTCTCCCATGCCTCCGCCAGCGGCGTATACGTCGCCCGGAAGATCATGGAAAAGACGTAATCAAAAATAATCAGAATTATAACTATGAAGAAAAGCAACCAATTAGGACTGTATTACTTTTTCATCCATTTTTTACTGGAAGTCACCTGCTTCTATGTGCTGACAAGCTATATCAAAAGCCCTTTGATCTGGGGCGTCAGTCTGCTGTATGACTTTGTCGCTTTCGTGCCTCAGGGGATCGTCGGCTTTCTGCGGGATAAGGGTATCCGCATCGATTGGGCTCTGTTGGGCACCGGGATCACCACCGTTTCATTGATCCTGCTTTCTGTGAATCTCAACGCCTTTCTCGTCATAGCCGTTTTATCGATCGGCAACTGTATGGTACATATTCAGGGCGCCGAGGCGACCCTGCGCTCATCTCCGGGGAAGATCACGCCTGCCGCCGTATTCGTATCAGGAGGAGCCTTCGGTCTGGTCACCGGTAAAATGCTGTCTCTGCACGGCGTTTCTGTCTGGTGGATCATCGCGCTGAATGTTTTGGCTTTCGGTCTTATCCTCTTGACGAAAAGGATAAAAACAGGCGACGGAGAGGAAAATCTCAGTCAATATGATTTCGCGAACAAAAAGATCAACGGCGTCGCCGTGATCCTGCTCGCGACCTTTGTCGTAGCGGTACGCGCCTATATGGGCTACGGGATCCCGACCTCGTGGAACAAGACGGAGCTGCAAACGATAATCCTCTACTCCTGTATGGGACTCGGCAAGGCGCTGGGCGGTATCCTCACCGATAAGATCGGAATCCGACTGACGGCGATCATCAGCACAGTCGGCGCTCTGCCGTTCATGATCTTCGGCGCGGAGGTAATGGAGCTCTCGCTGATCGGCGTCACACTGTTCAGCATGACGATGGCGGTCTCGCTGGCGGTGATCTTATCGCGTCTGCAGGCTTATCCGGGCGTCGCGTTCGGCTTCACTACGATCGGTCTGTTCCTGGGGACGCTTCCGTTCTTCTTTTTCCGTATCCAATCGGTGCTGACGAACAGTATCGTCATCTCGATCCTGACCGTTCCGTGCGTCGTCATCCTTTGGATCATCTGCGGGAAAAAGAACGATAAAACACCCCTTCAAAACCCAATAGATTAAACAGAAAGGACGTCAAATATGATTCTCAATTATTTACCGAATTGTACAGCCGATGCAGCCATGCCGCCTACTGTCTCACTTTCGTTGGCGCTGTTGGTCGCCGTCCCTGTTCTGACCGCCTTGATCGCCGTCGTCATCATACTGCTTGTAGAGCGAAACCGCAAAAAGCGATCCTCAAATACCGCCGAAACCATGTATAACGCAAAAAGCGGCGATTACAATCATAAGCCCTGATAGAAAGGAAGATGAATATGAATATGAATCTCAATGAATTGATCTGTCTCCCGGCGGACGCGATACTCCCTCCTACGCCCAATAACAATCAATCCCAACAGGAGGAAAAAGAAGTCGAGATTATCGAAGATATCGAGATCGACGTTTCCGTACCCGAGGTTGAAACAGAGGCGCCCGCCACACAAGCTCAGGAAGCGGTTGAGACACAGGTCGAAACCGTCGCCGTCGCAACCGAGGCGCCGGCGAGTACCGTCGATTCCGGCTCGCTGATCCAGACGCTGTATATCATCATCCCGGTGCTTGCGGTCACGCTCATCGCGCTGATCGTGCTTTTGATCGTTACGAAGACAAAGAACAAGAAGTCTTCCGATTCTTCTTCACAGCAAACCAACCCCGGCATGAACCGGAACGACAACGGAAACCGTAACCAATAATGCAAAGAATACTGCTCTCTCTGTTTCTCAGCCTGATCCTGACGCTCGCGGTAGAATTATTGATAGCGTTCCTGTTAAAAATCAGGCGGGGAAAAGATCTTTTCATTATCGGTCTTGTGAATCTGCTGTCGAATCCCGTCGTTAACTATTGCTATTACTGGGCGATCTATTTCTTCACGGCAAGAAGCGTATATACCGTACTGATCCTCATCGCTCTTGAAGTTGCCGCGGTCATTATCGAGTATCTCATCTACAAACGACTGCTGTCATTTGAGCGCTTCGGAAAGCTGAAGCTGTCACTGCTGCTCAACGGGGCATCTTTTCTGACAGGTCTTATTATCAGCATCATATTAAATATAGTATAAAAAACATTGGGTCTGCTGCACAAACGAGTGCAGCAGACCCTTATTTTATAACGATATTCATACTAATCCTTGATAAAAAGATTGAATAAGATATTAGAGATAAATTCTGCAGAGCGCGACGGACGACGCAGACAGGCTGGCGCCTGTCAAGGAGTCCAACAAAGCTATGCAGAATTCATCTCAATAGATGTTAAAGATTTTTATTAAGGAGTAGTATTAATAAACCAGCGAAGATGAGCTGACCGGGAAGTTGAAATAGGTGGACGGATACGGCTCGTTATTCAGCGTAAAATCCCACCATTCCGTCGCGCACGGGCTGAAACCGTTGTTCAGCATCGCGTTTCTGAGCGTCATGCGATTCCGATACTGCTCCTCGCTCACACCCGTATAATCCGGATGGGATACCGTACTGAAATAGTCGAAGCCGCCGCCCATATCGACCGGCTCGCCTGTATCGATATCCGCTAAACTCATATCGACCTTACTGCCCCGGCTGTGGCCGGAATAGTAGGCGATATATCCGTAATCAAACAAAAGCGACTTATCGATATCGGGATAGAAAACCTCTTTCATCGCTGTATCACTGCTGTCGGACGCCCATGATACAAAATGATCCACTGCCGAACGCGGGCGGTACGCGTCATAGATAATCAGCCTGTAGCCTTCATCCCGCAGTTCGTCGGCGGCGTTCTTCAAAGCATAAGCCGCCTCTTCCGATAACAGCGCGATCGGCTCCTCATAGCCGTCGATCCTTTTGCCGACGAAATTGTACTCCGAATAATAGCGGATATCCATGATCGCATCGGGAATCACATCGCCGACCGATACAAAGCCGGTGGCGTCATAGGGATCGTACGGATCGGAACGATCCCAGCGAAAGGTATATTCCGTAGGCGCCTGCGTCTCGGGAGGCTCGGTCAAAGGCGCCTGGGTCTCAGTTGCAGCTTGCGTTGGTACGACAGCGGCAGTCTCAGCATCGGTCGCAGCGGAGCTTCCCGCCGGATCGCCGTTCAAAGAGCCGCCGCAGGAAGCCAGACAAACGCAGAGGATAAGCGCCGCAAGCGCGGTCAAACACCGATTCATCCTATACTTCATCACATCAATACGGCTCAACGTAGCTCAGACAAGTGTCCTTGTATTCGCCTTTATCAACGCTGACGATCGTGATCTTGACATACTCCGTCGCTACCGGAGAGCTGAACTTGATATCCTGTGTGGATTTTCTCTTTTCGGTGCTGAAAACCGTCAGATCGACATTAACGCTCCTGCCGTCGGAAAACTCGATCTTGATTACTTCCGGCTTACTGTTAGAGCTGTACTGTTTTGAAGTGCCGGCATAACCGTTGATGATCTTCAATCCGCTCAGCATCTGCTTTTCGGGGAGTTCGAGCCTGATCCATTCTCCCTCGCCGTAATCCGACGCGCCCTCACACCAGCAGGTGCCGTCGTTTTTCAGCACATTTTCCGCTTTGTAGCTGTGACCTGCCTGATCGCCGAGAACGGAGCTGGCTGTTGCATCAGAGAATTCAGAGGCGCTGCTCAGCTCGATCACCTCTTCCTCTGTCTCCTCGACTGTCTCTTCCTGCGTCACACTTGTCTGTTGCTGAACCGCTTTCGCTGACTGTTGTATTTGTTCGGTGATATTATTATCGATATTCTGAGCTGACAGCGCGTACGCAAAAACGCCGACAGCGGCTATGAGCGCCACGCCTACCACTGCGATCAAAACGATCAAAACCGTCGATAAAGCCGATTTCTTTTTTGGTGCAGCCTGTATCGGCTGCTGAACAGTCCGATCAGCTTGAGGCGCTTTATTCACAGTCGTGACCGGAGCGCCGCAATTCGGACAGAATTTCGCATTATCTCTTAACTCGGATCCGCAGTTATCGCAAAACATCATATACCCTCCAAAGCATTCTCTTTCTGAAACTATTCTACCATATTCTTTGTCCTTGTACAATCCAAAAAAACAGCGTCATCTTTATACAAATTATACAACTATTTATAGTGGGCAGTGAGCAGTAGGCGGTGGACAGTGGGCAGTGAGCAGTTTTTAGTTGATAGTTTTTAGTAAAACTTTTTTTACATAAAAAACAGCACCACTTTATTGTTGAAGTAAAGGGATGCTGCTATATCAGGGAGGAGCAAGCCCCTCCCCCTACAATTATTTTAATCTCTGTATCTGCGTCTCGCTCTCTGTGCTCTCTCGCGGGCGCGCTTTCTCTTCTGCGCCTTGGAAACCGCGACAAGCAGGATGATCAGCAAAATGATCACGACAGCGATCACAATGATCAAAACCAGATGATTCTTGAACCAGATCTTGACCTGCTCCAAGCGATATTGCACCTCATCCAGTTCGATCGCCTTATTGGCGACGATATCGGTCGAGCCGACCAGCATATCGTCATAATAAACGGTCGCCTTGCCGATGACCTGATCCTGTGAAACGGGAGCGTCGATCTCGTCAGGGCATTCCATGTCGACCCTGATCTTACTCTGATCGTAATTGTTCGGCAGCAGCGCCGTCAGCTCGCCGTCCGGCACCAGATTCAGCTTATCTTCATCTTTGCCGAAGTTGACATCGATCGTCTTGACGACCTCGGAAGAGCTGTAGACCGTCTGGAACGCGATATTGGTAAAAGCCCAGTCATAGAGCGAGGAGGTGTCGATCATCGCGTAGTTGATATCGTCCTCATAGGAATAATCGGCGCCCAAAGCAACGCACAGATAATGAAAACCGTCCTGCTCGCCTGTAGTGACCAGGCACTTGCCCGCCTCATCCAGATAGCCGGTTTTAACGCCCCTGACGCAGGGATCGTAATACTGTCCGCCGTGCTCAGTCTTGCTGAGCATATAGTTCGTGTTGGTGATCGGCTCGGTAAATCGCGTCGGCGTATAGCTGACGGTGTTGGCGATCTCCATGAAGCTCTGCGTAGTAGCGGCATATTTCGTGATCGCCGCCATGTCCTTCGCCGTAGTATAATGAGCGGCGTCAAACAGACCGTGCGGATTGACAAAATGCGTATCGGAACATTTCAGCTCCGCCGCCTTCGCGTTCATTTTATCGACGAAAGCCGGTATGCTGCCTTCGCCGACGTAATCCGCCAGCACCAGCGCGGCGTCGTTGCCGGACGGCAGCATCATGCCGTACAGCAGCTCGCGTACGGAATACTGCTCGCCGATATGATCCTTCAAGCCCATCACGGTACTCTCAGGGTCAATGTCGGCAAAAACCTCTTCCTTGATCGTCACCATGGTGCCGTCAAGGTCGGATACGTTATCGGCAACCACTACATAGGTCATGATCTTGGTCGTGGAAGCGGGATACATCTTTTCTTCCGCGTTTTTCTCAAATACAACGGCGCCGGTATCGAGGTTTTCCAGATATACCGCTTTGGATACCGTGCTGACGTCGCAGCCGTAATCGATCGCCGAAGCGGAAACACAGGTCACGCATACAACGATCAGGACCAGCAGCGCGCAAATCATACGTTTCATAGTTTATCCCCTATCTTTGTTTTTTCGCTTTGATACGCTTTTCTTCACCGTTGAAAAGCCGCTTGAGATTATCCTTGTGCATGATGATAATGATCGCTCCGACAATAACGGCACAGCCGGTGGAGATCAGCACAAAGCGGAACCGCAGTTCGTTCGGGGTTCCGAGGTTCGGCAAATAATCGCAGAAATAGGTGATCAGCAGCGTATAGACGGGGTAGATCGCCGCGCCGGCGATCGATCCGAGCGAAATGATCTTTGTGCAAAAAAAGATGATCAGGAAGGTTCCGAGGATGATCAGGAACACGCGCCAGTCGACGACCAGCATCAGCGCGTTCGCGGTGACGACGCCCTTGCCGCCTCTGAATTTGAAAAAGATCGGAAAAGCGTGACCGATGATCACGCATACGCCGGCAAGATACCTGCCGTAGATCTCATACTCGGTAGGAGAAACTTCGTTCGTCACCGTCAGTGCGGAAAAGATCCACCAGCCGATCAGAACGGCGGCGATGCCCTTGATATAATCACAGACGATGGTCGCGATCGCGGGTCCCTTGCCGACGGAACGCAGTACATTGGTGAAGCCCGCGTTGCCGGAGCCCATCGTACGGATATCCTTACCCGTCACAACGCGTGTAATCAGGATCGCGGGGTTGATACTGCCGATCAGATACGCGATGATCATGGTAGCTAAGGTTCGGATAATCAGTTCAACAGTCACTTGTTATTCCTCTCCCTTATGATAAATCTGATAGGCGTTCCGCTGAAATCGAACGCCTCGCGGAGTCTGTTTTCCAGATATCGCTGATAGGAAAAGTGGAATAATTCTGCATTGTTGCAGAAAAAGATGAATGTAGGAGGCTTTACAGACGTCTGCGTCATATAGTAGATCTTCAGCCTGCGTCCCTTATCGGTCGGCGGCTGAACGCGCGCCGTCGCGTTCGCCAGCACGTCGTTGAGCAGTCCCGTGGTGATACGCGTCGCGGCGGTGTTGGTGACATGGACGATATTTTCAAACAGGTTATCGAGCCGCTGACCGGTTTTTGCGGAGATAAACACCGTCGGAGCATAGCTCATGAAGGCGAAGTCGCGCTCGATGTCCTTGCGGAAATTCGGCATCGTGCTGTTATCCTTGTCGATCGCGTCCCATTTATTGACGGCGATCACACAGGCTTTGCCGGCTTCGAGAGCCAGACCCGCGACCTTGGTATCCTGTTCGGTGATACCGGTTTGAGCGTCAAGCATGATCACGCATACGTCGCATCGCTCGATCGCCATTTTTGCGCGCAGGATGGAATAGCGCTCGATCTGGTCGGTCACCTTGCTCTTGCGGCGCATACCCGCAGTATCGATAAAGTTGAAGATGCCGTGCTTGTTCTCGATCATCGTATCGATGCTGTCGCGTGTCGTGCCCGCGATATCGGATACGATACAGCGGTTCTCGCCGGTGATCTTATTGATCAGCGAACTTTTGCCGACGTTCGGTCTGCCGATCACGGCGACCGAGATCACCTCGGGATCGGCTTCTTCTTCCGAATAATCGTCAAGCTCTTTGAAAACAGCGTCCAGCAGATCGCCGGTGCCGTGACCGTGTACGGAAGATACGGCGATCGGCTCCAGCGGGAGCTTATAGAACTCATAAAACTCAGGCGGAGGATCTCCGACGGAGTCGCATTTATTGACGCAAAGCACCAGCGGCTTGCTGCTCTTTAAGAGCATATGCGCTACCTCTTCATCGGTCGCGACCAAGCCGGAACGCACGTCCGTCACCATGATGATGACGTCAGCGGTATCGATGGCGAGCTGCGCCTGTTCGCGCATCTGAGAAAGAATAACGTCGTCGGAAAACGGTTCGATACCGCCGGTATCGATGAGCAGGGCGCTTCTGCCGCCCCAATCCACGTCTCCGTAGATACGGTCGCGCGTCACGCCGGGAGTATCGTCCACAATAGAGATTCGCTCGCCGACGAGCTTATTGAACAAGGTGCTTTTGCCGACGTTCGGTCTGCCGACGATCGCGATTACGGGCTTAGACATCTTTCTTCCTCCTTTCAGTCAGTTTCATGTTGTTAGTTGATAGTTAAGAAACTCGAAACAAAAACTCGAAACTAAAAACTAATTACTGTTCCCCAACACAGCGTCCAGCAGCATGACGCCGTCGTTGTTGATCGGTAATACATTGATATTCAGCTTTCTCTTAACGTCGTCGATATGGACGTCGTCAAGAAAAAGATCGTTTTCAAATCTTAACATCGCCGAGGAGATCAGCAAAGCGTTCCCCAGCGGTTTGTTTTTCAGCTGGCTGATCAGATCGCGTCCGACGATCAGTCCGCTGACGTTGATCTGTTCGCCGAAAAAGTCGTTGACGATCGGATAGACATTCACTTTCACTCCGGTGAACTTCTGTTCCACCTCGTCCATCAGCTCTCTGAGGTACGGCGCCGCGGATACACCGCAGGCGATCGAAACCGTCCTATGGATACTGTCGTCCGCCTCGCGCCATTCGAGCTCATCGCGCAGATCCTCGCGAAGCTGAGCGATCAGACCGATACCGTTCTCGATTGCTTCAAAATCGCCGTAAAACGACGCGTCGGGGATCTCATATCCCGCCTTGATATACAGCTCATCGGCGGCGTAGGCGATCCGCTTGCCTTTCGTTTGAAGGCACATTTCACCGAACGCTTCGAGGATATCCACCGTCTCGCGCGCTTTTTCTTCGGTGAACGGCTGTATCTCCTCCAGACCCTCGCGGTATTTCGTCAAGCCGACCGGCACGACGCCGATCAGGTTGACGTTCAGGTCATACAGATCTTGTATGGTGCGCTTCAATTCTTCGCCGTCGTTCCATCCGGGACAACAGACGATCTGCGTATTCAGCACGATCCCGTGCTCGGACAGGCGCTTTAAAATCTTCAGCGAATCCCCTGCAAAGCGGTTCTTCATCATCCTGACGCGCAGCTCGGGGTTGGTGGTGTGGACGCTGACGTTCACGGGGCTGATATGCATCTTGATGATGCGGCTGATCTCATGCTCCGTCAGATTCGTCAGCGTGATGTAGTTGCCGAACAGAAAGGACAGGCGGCTGTCGTCATCCTTGAAGTACAGGCTCTCGCGCATCCCATCGGGAAGCTGATCGATAAAACAGAAGATGCACTTATTGCGGCAGGATTTCTCCTTATCCATCAGGTAGGTGTCAAATTCCAGACCGAGCTCTTCATACTCGGGCTTGCGGACCTTAACGGTATGGACGACGCCCTTTTTGTCGCGGATTTTTAATTCTAAATCAGAATTAAGCTGATAAAAGCGATAATCCAGAACGTCGACGATCTCGTTCCCGTTGATCGACAGCAGGGTGTCCCCCGCCTCACAGCCGGCGCGGTAGGCGTAGCTGTTACGGTATACATCTTTGATTGTAACAGCCATAGCGTACCTCCGGAACACTTTAGGCTCCCTTTTCTAAGGGAGCTGTCGCGGACACGTGTGTCACGCGACTGAGGTTTGATGCCTATCCATGAAATGAATTACTGCAAAAAGCATCATTAAACAGTTGGCAACCCTCCGCCCTGCCGGGCACCTCCCTTAGGAAAGGGAGGCACTAAAAACAAAATGGCGGTCAGTACTATGCCCGCCGCCGTTTGTTCATCATAAAAGATACTATTAGTCTTCGTCCTTGGCGATAACCTGTCTGCCGCGGTACATACCGCAGTTCGGGCATACCTTATGGGGAGCCTTATACTCACCGCACTCGGGGCAGATAGACAGAGCAGGAGCCTGGAGCTTCCATACGTTGGATCTTCTCTTCATTTTACGAGCATGTGAATGTTTTCTTGCCGGAACAGCCATGAAAAACCCTCCTTACCAATTATATGATTTCATTAATTTAATAACGCTTTTAACGCCTCAAGCCGCGGATCGATCTCTGTTTTATCACAGCCGCAGTCTCCCAAGTTAAGATTATGTCCACATTTTTGACAGAGACCTTGACAGTCTCCCCTGCAAAGGAACTTGGTCGGCAGCTCTAACAGGATATCCGATGAAGCCAGTTCATCGAGATCCACCGTGAGGTCGGGCGCTTCGATGTAGTCGTCGTTGAAATCCTCCTCCAAAGCCTCGATCAGCTTATGGGAAAAGTGATAATCGAACTGCCGCTCTATCGGGACAAGGCAGCGGTCGCAGGACGTATGATACGTAAACGACGCATCGATATCCAGCGTGACCATACCCGCCTTGTTTTCGGCGTGCGCGCGGATCTCGACAGGTGAATTGAATGGATGTTCACCGCTGATCTCCACATCGCTGAGCGAGAGCGTATAACTGACGTCTTTGAAGGAACCGTCGGATACGAAAATGTCTTTCAAATCTAACAGCATATGACCTCCGAAATAAACACGCAGTTATCTACATTAAAACGCTATCATTTATTATAATAAAACAGATACTCTTTGTCAAGTAAAATCTTGCAATTTTCAAGGTTTTTTCTGACTTTTTTGATAAACAGCAAACCAAAGAACAGCCGCCCCTTTCGGAGCGGCTGCATTCATATATGTAATCAAATTTCCTCGCAGACAGCAGCGAGACCGGAGGGAAGCTCCGCCTCGTCGGAGGACACCAGCAGGGTGATGTGCGCATCGCTCTCTTTAGAAAGCGCGTCCAGCTTGGTGATGAAATCCTCGACGCCGTCCACACCCTCGGGACAGATCTTAAAGGTAGAATCTACAAAGATATCGGTAACGTCATAGTTGCCGGCGCAGATGCCGCTGATGAAACCTAAAAGCATGGCATAACCTTTGATCCCGTAAACATCGGTGTCGATCAGACGAGCCCTGTGAGTCACGTCGTAGGTCAGACCCGCGCCCTTTTCGATAACGACGACGTTACCGCTGGACTTCTCAACAGCCTCGTTCGCGAGCTGAATGAGCTTTTTTGTCTTACCGGAACCCTTTTTGCCAATAATTAATGTAACCATTTTTAATTCCTCCAGTGCAATATTTTATATGCTGAGATATTGTTGATGATTTTAGATGCGATGCACAGGCTGACGAGCAGTTAAAAATTACTGCAGTCTCGCCTCGAGAGCGGCTTTCTGATCCTCATAACCGGGCTTGCCCAAGAGAGCGAACATATTCTTCTTGTAGCTCTCAACGCCGGGCTGGTTGAAGGGATTCACGCCGAGAATGTAGCCGGAGATCGCGCAAGCCTTCTCGAAGAAGTAGATCAGGTAGCCGAGGTTGTATTCGTCCATCTTATCGACGTTCAGTACGACGTTGGGAACGCCGCCGTCGTTATGCGCGAGGACGGTGCCCTCGAACGCCTTGCGGTTGACGAATTCCATCGTCTTGCCGGACAGGAAGTTCAAGCCGTCCAGATCGTCGGGATCGGTGCCGATCGTGATCTCTCTCTGAACGCTGTCAAACAGCACGACGGTCTCGAAGAGATTGCGTCTGCCGTCCTGGATGAACTGACCCATAGAGTGCAGGTCGGTGGAGAAGATGACGGAAGCCGGGAAGATACCCTTCTGATCCTTGCCCTCAGATTCGCCGTAAAGCTGCTTGAACCATTCGTTCATCAGGGTGAACGCGGGCTCGTAGCTGACGAGGATCTCGGTGGTCTTGCCCTTGTTATAGAGCAGGTTGCGGATCGCCGCGTACTTGTAGCAGTCATTATTATTGATGTCGGGATCAACAAACTTGTCCTGCGCGTCCTTGGCGCCCTGCATCAGCGCGTCAATATCCGCGCCGGATACGGCGATGGGAAGCAGACCGACAGCGGTCAGAACGCTGTAGCGGCCGCCGACGTCGTCCGGTACGACAAAGGTCTCATAGCCTTCGTCGGTCGCTAACTTCTTCAAGGTACCGCGCGCCTTATCGGTCGTGCAATAGATGCGCTCCTTCGCGCCTTCCTTACCGTACTTCTTCTCGAGCATCTCGCGGAATACGCGGAACGCGATCGCGGGCTCGGTGGTGGTGCCGGACTTAGAGATCATGTTGATCGAAACGTCCTTGCCCTCACAGATCTCGAGCAGCTCAGCCAGAGCGTTGGAGCTGATAGAGTTGCCGGTGTAGTAGATCTGCGGCGTATCCTTGCACAGCGCGTTGTAGTTCGGGGACTTGATAAATTCGATCGCGGCACGGGCGCCCAGATAGGAGCCGCCGATACCGATAACGACCAGAATATCGGAATTCGACTGGATCTTCTTGGCGGCAGCCTTGATGCGCGCGAATTCCTCCTTATCATAATTCGTGGGCAGGTTCAGCCAGCCGATAAAGTCGTTGCCCAGACCCTCTCCGGAATGGAGCGCCTCGTGAGCGGCTTTGACGGCGGGAGCGATACCGACGTATTCATCGGCGCCCAAAAAGCCTTGTAAATGCTTATCACTAAGAGTTGTAGCCATAATAACCCTCCTTATATTTCCAAAGAAGAAGCAAAAATCACACATATTTCCCAGCCGGAAAAATACATACTTCTTCTTATATGATTAATAGCATTATACTATATTTCAAGCTGATTTGCAACATCTTTATCCGATTAATTGTGAATGAATTGGAAATTCCGGTAAAACGTATACCGTTCGACGCCGGATGCAGAGAACACACAATTGTGGTCTTTTGTCACAAAAGGCACTAAGAAAAAGATAAAGAAAAGACAAATAATAAAGACAAAGACAATGACAATGATAATGACAAACGCCGCCTGCGCGGCGCTCATCCATCTCATATCATTTCATGATTCTCTGCTGTTACATCTTCACCATCGAATACAGCAGCAGCTTCATAATACTGCCGAAGCTCTTTTCCTCGACATCAGCGTCCGCGACGACGTCGAAAGAAGCGAGCTCTTCTTCATTCAGCGAGAATGTCAGCTTACCGATCACATCACCCTTTTTCACCGGAGCGGTAATACTCTCGGGGATATCGAGCGTTTTCTCGATCCCCTCTCCCTCTCCCTTGGGCACGGTCAGCGAGGTCGTGTCCTCACAGCTGATACTCACCGAATCCTCCATGCCTCCCTCGACAGGCAGCGGTGACAGATCATCGTTCAGGCTGAGTTCTTTACTCTCGTAATTTGCAAAGCCGTAGTCGAGCAGCGCCGCCGCGTCGCGGAAACGCTCCTTGCCGCTGTCCGCACCGAGGACGACCGCGATCAAACTCAGTCCGTCTCTTTCGGCGGTAGCGGAGATACAGGAGCCCGCGTCGCCGGTGGTGCCGGTTTTCAGCCCTGTGATACCGTCATAGGAACGCAGGAGCTTATTGGTGTTGACGATCTGCGTCTCGCCGCCGCGCAGATTGTCGAGCCATATGGTCGTATAGTCATATATCTTCTCATGTCTGATCAGCTCGCGCGACATCAATGCGACGTCATATGCCGAGGTGATATGCCCCTCTTCATCCAAGCCGTTGCAGTTTTTGAAGGTGGTATCCCCCATCCCCAGCTGCGCGGCTTTCTCATTCATCGCTGCGACAAAATCATCCTCGCTGCCGCTGATGAACTCCGCCAAGGCGACGGCGGCGTCGTTGGCTGACGCGACGGCGGTCGCCTTGATCATATCGTCAACCGTCATCTGCTCCCCTTCCTCCAGCCAGATATCGGAGCCGCCCATCGACGCGGCGTGAGCCGAAGCGGTCACCACGTCGTCCATATGAATCTTGCCGCTGTCGACCGCCTCCATCACCAGCGTCAGCGTCATGACTTTCGTGATCGAAGCGCAAGCGCGCTGTTCATGCGCATTTTTCTCATAAAGAATTTTGCCGGATTCCGCGTCCATCAGCACAGCAGACGGCGACGAAATATCGTCCTCGCTCAAAGCGCATACCGAAAGTGAAGATACAAACAACAGCGTTACAGACAATAATATTGCAAAAATCCGTTTCAACATAAAAAGCACCTCTCTCGATAAATGTATGAGAGAGGCGCTGCGTTCATGCATGTGTTTTATTAATAAGAACATTCCCTATTTGTGGGATTGCCACGGGCTAAAGCCCTCGCAATGACACTGTAGATTTATATTTCATCCAGCAGACACACCGCCGTGGCAGAGATACCTTCCAGCTTACCGGTGAAGCCCAAGCCTTCCTCCGTTGTTGCTTTCACGCTGACGGCGCTTTTCTTCAAGCCGCATGCTACCGCGATATTGGCGCGCATCTCATCGATAAACGGCGCGAGCTTCGGCTCCTGCGCACAGATCGTACAGTCGATGTTATGCGCCTTGAAGCCGTTTTCTTCGATCAGACCGACAACATCCCACAGCAGCTTTGTGCTCTCGATATCCTTGTACTTGGGATCGGTATCGGGGAAATGCTTGCCGATATCGCCCAACGCTGCCGCGCCCAACAGCGCGTCCATCACGGCATGGAGCAAGACGTCCGCGTCGGAATGTCCGTCAAGACCCATCTCATAAGGGATCTCGACGCCGCCGAGGACAAGATCTCTGCCCTTTTTAAAACGATGTACATCATATCCGTGTCCGATTCTCATAGTTATCATCCTTTCTGCATGCCTCCCTTTCCTAAGGGAGGTGGCACGAAGTGCCTGAGGGTTGATACATCATATCGCAATTATCAAACAAACAGACAACAACCCACAGTCTGCCATACTGACAGTCCCTACAGTCAAGGGCTGTCATTACTTTCTCTTAGCCAGCAGCGCTTCCGCTATCGTGATATCCACCGGAGTAGTGAGCTTGATGTTGGAATACTCGCCGCGAACCACACGAACCTTACAGCCGATCGCCTCAACCATCGCGCAGTCATCGGTGACATTCAGCTCTTTTTCTACCGCGTTCGCCATCGCGCGCTTATACAGATCTTTTTCAAAGACCTGCGGCGTCTGGACCGCCCACATAGAGGAGCGGTCAGGCGTAGACAGGATCACGCCGTTTTCATCGACGACCTTCACGGTATCCGTCACCGGCGTACCGAGAGCCGCGGCGCCGCATTCATAGGCGGCGTTCAGCGCCTTTTCGATCTGCGCGGGCGTGATCAATACACGCGCGCCGTCATGGATCGCGTAATGCGTCGCGCGCCTGTCGGCGGCTCTGACGCCCTTTTTCACGCTTTCCACTCTCGTAGCGCCGCCCGCGGTAACCGAGCTGACCTTTTTGAAAGCGAAGGCGATATGCGCGATATCGTCGATATCCTTCGCCCGCGCGACCACGATGATCTCGTCGATCTGCGGACAGGTTTGAAACGCCTTGAGCGTATATTCGATCGCCGCGCGACCGTTCAGCGGGATAAGCTGTTTAGAGAGCTTATAACCCATCCGTGTACTGTCGCCCGCCGCGACGATGATCGCAGATGTAAATCGTTCAGCCATAACTAACTCCAAATATCATTCCCGCATCATTCACGGGATATTTGATCTGATGAATCGGTTGATTAATGGGATCAAACCTGATCTAACGCCTGAGCGAGATCCGCGATGATATCCTCGGGATCCTCGATACCGACGGACAGACGCACCATGTTCGGCGCGACGCCGGCGTCGATCAGCTGCTGATCGGAGAGCTGACGGTGGGTCGTGGAAGCGGGATGGAGCACGCAGGTGCGTGCGTCGGCGACATGGATCACGATCTTCGCGAGCTTCAGACCTTCCATGAAGCGTACGGCGCCTTTCTTGCCGCCCTTGACGAAGACGGAGATAACGCCGCAGGTGCCTTTCGGCATATACTTCTGCGCCTTTTCATAATACTTGTTGGATTTGAGTCCGGGATAATCGACCTTTTCGATCTTATCGTGACCCTCAAGGAATTCAGCGACCGACTGCGCGTTGGAGCAGTGGCGCGCCATTCTCAGTGCGAGAGTATCCAGTCCGAGGTTGAGCAGGAACGCGTTCTGCGGCGACTGCTGCGGTCCGAGATCGCGCATGAGGTGGGTGACGCACTTGGTGATATATGCCGCCTTGCCGAACTGCTCGGTATATACGACGCCGTGATAGGTCTCGTCCGGAGTGGTCAGCATCGGGAAATCGCCGCTTGTCCAGTCAAAGTTGCCGGAATCGACCACAACGCCGCCCAGAGCGACCGCATGACCGTCCATGTACTTGGAGGTGGAGTGTACCACGATATCCGCGCCCCACTCAAAGGGACGGCAGTTGACGGGAGTCGCAAAGGTATTGTCGACGATCAGCGGCACATGATGCGCGTGAGCGACCTTGGCGAACAGCTCAAGATCAACAACGTCCAGAGAAGGATTAGTGACGGTCTCGACAAAGACCGCCTTGGTATTCGGCTTGAACGCCTTGTCGAGATCCTCCGCGGAGATCTCGGGGCTGACAAAGTCAAAGTCGATGCCGAGATCGCGCAGGGTCTTATTGAACAGGTTGAAGGTGCCGCCGTAGATCGCGGCGGAAGCGATGACATGGTCGCCGGTTTTTGCGATATTGGTGATGCTGATCAGAGAAGCAGCCTGTCCGGATGCGGTCAGCATCGCGCCGACGCCGCCCTCTAAAGCGGCGATCTTCTTCGCTACGGTATCGAGCGTCGGGTTCGCCAGACGGGTGTAGAAGAAGCCCGACTCCTCGAGGTCAAACAGCTTGCCCATCGTCTCGGCACTGTCATAAACAAAGGTAGTGCTCTGGGCTATCGGGACCACGCGCGCCTCGCCGTTCTTCGGCTCATAGCCGCCTTGTACGCATATAGTATCGATTTTCATATTGTTATCCTCCAAATTCAGTATTTAACTAATGATGTTTTCTTTGTGTCAATCAAAATAAGCTCTTGAACCAGCCGGTCAGGGCGTCGGTACCGAATACCGCCAGCGCCACCAGACCCAAAAACAGGATCGCGGTGATCACCTTGATGGTCGTCCGCAGAGCGGGGTTCATGTTCTTGGCTTCTTCCTTCTCCGCTAACAGCCGATCGATCTCCGCCTTGATCTCTTCCATATGCGGTTCGATATCGTTAGTGAGCGTCTCGATCGTGCTGAGCAGTTCGCTCGCCTTCGGCAAAGCGGAAAACGGCACGACGATCGAAATATTCGACAGCTTGACGTCGTAGCCGGTCACGATCTCATTCGCGACCCCCTGCGGATAGACGGGCTCCTCCACATACGGGATCCCGGCGTCCTTGAGCATACCGGTCATCATCGCGCGCTCCGTACCGCCCGCGATACACAGGCGCACCGGCTCGTTGATATCCTCCAGCTTTCTGAGCTTATGCTTGCAGCCGTCTGCAGGCAGTGTATCGCCGAAACAGAGTCTTTTGCAAACCTTGCAGTATTTCATATTCTTCCCTCCACGCAGACAATTATTTGTCCGCAACAGATTTCAATTGAAATTATTATACCATAACTCCAACGGAGTTGTGGTATAATCAGCCATCGCCCGTTGTCGCAAAGCGACAAACTGGGCGGGCAATATAAATCGGTATAGTAACCGCATATTCGCGGTTATTATACCATAACTCCAACGGAGTTGTGGTATAATCAGCCATCGCCCGTTGTCGCAAAGCGACAAACTGGGCGGGCAATATAAATCGGTATAATAACCGCATATTCGCGGTTATTATACCATATATTTTTATCCAATTCAATAAGAAAGAGCAGAAAAGTTATCCTCCTCTGCCCTATCTCTTATCAATCAAACGAATATCGGCTGCATCTGCCTGCCCGCAAGAGCCATTTCGATTGCCTGCGGGATCAGCTCGAAATGCGCCACCAGTGAGTTTGGCTTATGCTGCGGATCGTCCTGCGAGAACGGCACAAAATACACATTCTTGCGGTTGAGCAGCTTGCCGATATTCTCCGCCGACGCGCCCAAAGCGTCGTTGGACGCCACACACAGCACCACCGGCGCGCCGATCCGCAGCTGAGACTTCACCGCCATCGTCACCGGCGTATCAGTGATGCCCAGCGCGATCTTCGACAGCGTATTGCCGGTACACGGCGCGACCAGCAGCAGATCGCACATCCCGCGCGGTCCGATCGGTTCGGCGCCGCTGACGGTATGGATCACGCTTTTATTCGCGATATTCTCCACGCGCGAGACGATCTCGCTCGCCTTGCCGAACCGTGTTGACACCGTATAGGCGTTCTCGGACATGATCGGCAGGATATCATAATCCATTTCAGCCAGCCGCGCCATTTCTCTGATGCTTTTATCAAAGGTGCAAAAGGAACCTGTCATCGCATAACCGAGTTTCATCTTTTCCACCGTGTTCCTCCTTTCATCAAAGGATACCGTAATCAGTCAGCAGCATGACAACTGTATCCTTGATGATCGTACCTGCGGCGAGCGGCGCTGTCTTCCCCGGTAATCCCCGCGATATGACAATACTCAGATCTCTTTCCCGTACGCGGTTCACATCAAATCCGCCGGGTACGGAGGCCAGTTCGATCAAATAAACGTCGCCGCGCATCCGGTCGACTGCTTCCCGACCCATCACGACAACCGGAACGGTATTGATGATCACCCGATAATCGGCGTATTCAACATCCGGATAATCGATCGGGATCAATCCGTTTTTTCCGATCGATTCACGGACTGCCGGATTCCTTGCCGCAACGGTCACATTGGCACCCATCGCTTTCAGATACGCCGACAGAATCTTTCCGATCCGACCGTACCCGGTCACTAAGATATCGGTTCCGCATACAGCGCCCTCATAATCGTTTATCAACAAACCGACAGCGCCCTCGGCAGTCAGCTCCGCGTTTTTCAGGGTAAAGCTCTCATCAGCCGAATAATCGAACACTTTTCCGACGGCATACGGTCTCACCTGATCGGCAAAGCCTGTAAAGATCGGCTTGTCACTTATCCGCTGAGTCAATTCAGACATCCCGATCTTCCGCTCGGAAAAAGGCGTATTGAGCGATCCGTCTGCCGTCGGTCTTACCGACAGTATCGCGATATCGCATCGCTCAGCCGCATCGGCATAACTGCAAATGCGGATATCACACAGGCTGATCAGATGATCGAAGCCCGCGACAAATACATCATGCCCGTCGTCCGCAAACGCCTTTGCCGCGAACAGCATCCGTTTATCTCCGCCGAATATACCGATCTTCATACGCTCACCTCACCGCAGAATACAGTGTATACTATGCGAAAGATTGCAGAACGTGAAAAGAGGCTGTCGCAAAACGAGTAGTTTTGCGACAGCCTTAAGAATTTGATGAGATAAACATCTCAATAGAGAATATTGTAGGATAACAAAGCATAGCAAACCAGAGGGTAGGCAAACCTACTCTCTGGTTTACGTTTGT
>JAFRDE010000059.1 GCA_017403985.1 Ruminococcus sp.
CGTGGGCACGTTCTACACCCAGTTCCGTTTTGAGCCGGTCGGCAAGTACCTGATCATGCTGTGCCAGGGCACCGCGTGCCACGTCAACGGCTCGGAACTCATCCTGCAGACCATCAAGGATGAATTGGGCATCGAGGACGGTCAGACCACCGCGGACGGTATCTTCTCGCTCAAATGCGTCGCATGTCTGGGCTGCTGTTCCCTGTCGCCCGTCATGATGATCAACGAGGATACCTACGGCTCGCTCACTCCCGAGAAAACCAAGAAGATATTGAAAGAGTTAAGGGAGGCGGCAGTATGAGAATCATTATCGGACAGGGCTCCTGCGGTATCGCCGCGGGCGCTGAAAAGGTAAGGAAAGCGCTCCGAAACGAGTTTCAATCTCAAAATATCGAAGCACCGATCTCTATCACGGGCTGTATCGGCATGTGCTACTTAGAGCCGATCGTCGACATCTATGACGAAGATCGTTTAACTCGTCTTGTCAAGGTGTCTGCTGACGACGCTCCCGCGATCGCGGAGTATATCCAATCAGGCGATCGCTCCAAGATCGAAGATTTGGTAGTGACCGACGAGGACAGCGAGTTTTTGAATAAGCAAACACGTATCGCTCTCAGAAACTGCGGCATCATCAACCCCGAGATCATCGAGGAATATATCGAAAAAGACGGCTACAAAGCGCTGAAAAAGTGCCTTTGTGAGCTTTCTCCCGAAGAAGTCATCGAGATCATCAAGACCTCCGGCCTCGCGGGACGAGGCGGCGCGGGCTTCCCGACTTGGTTCAAGTGGAACGCCGCGAGAAACAGCGAGGGCGAGGAAAAGTACCTGATCTGTAACGCGGACGAGGGCGACCCCGGCGCGTTCATGGACAGAGCGGTCATCGAGTCCGATCCGCATAACCTGATCGAGGGTATGCTGATCGGCGCGTATGCCATCGGCGCAAAGCACGCGGTCGTCTATGTCAGAGCGGAGTATCCGCTCGCAATCAAGCGCTTAAAGAACGCGATCGAACAGGCAAAAGCGCAGGGTATCATCGGCGAAAACATCTTCGGCTCCGGATTTTCCTGTGACTTCATGATCAAGGCGGGCGCGGGCGCGTTCGTCTGCGGTGAAGAGACCGCATTGATCGAATCGCTCGAAGGTCACAGAGGTATGCCTAGACTCAAGCCTCCGTTCCCGGCGCAGTCCGGCTTCTGGAGAAAGCCCAGTAATATCAACAACGTAGAGACCTTTGCCAACGTTGCATGGATCATCAACAACGGCGGCGAGGCGTTTGCCGCGATGGGTACCGAGGGCAGCAAGGGCACAAAAGTCTTTGCCGTTACCGGTAAGGTCAAGCGCTCAGGCTTAGTAGAAATCCCCATGGGTAAAACGCTCCGCGACGTTATCTTCGACATCGGCGGCGGTATGAAGACAGATAAAGATTTCAAAGCTGTCCAGATGGGCGGTCCCTCCGGCGGATGTATCCCCGCTTCGTTAATAGATACCGTCATCGACTACAAAGCCTTAGGCGCTACAGGCGCGATCATGGGCTCCGGCGGTATGGTCGTTATGGACGAGAGCACCTGCATGGTCGGCATGGCAAAATTCTTCCTCGACTTCACCGCCAAGGAAAGCTGCGGCAAATGCATCCACTGCCGTATCGGCACCAAGAGGATGCTGGAGATGCTCGAGCGCATCACCAAGGGCGAGGGC
>JAFRDE010000060.1 GCA_017403985.1 Ruminococcus sp.
CGTGGGCACGTTCTACACCCAGTTCCGTTTTGAGCCGGTCGGCAAGTACCTGATCATGCTGTGCCAGGGCACCGCGTGCCACGTCAACGGCTCGGAACTCATCCTGCAGACCATCAAGGATGAATTGGGCATCGAGGACGGACAGACCACCGCGGACGGTATCTTCTCGCTCAAGTGCGTGGCGTGTCTCGGCTGCTGCTCCTTATCCCCGGTCATGATGATCAACGAGGATACCTACGGCTCGCTCACTCCCGAGAAAACCAAGAAGATATTGAAAGAGTTAAGGGAGGCGGCAGTATGAGGATCGTAATCGGACAGGGCTCCTGCGGCATCGCCGCGGGCGCTGAAAAGGTAAGGAAAGCGCTCCTTTCTCAAAACATTGACGCGCCGATCTCCATCACAGGCTGTATCGGCATGTGCTACTTAGAGCCGATCGTGGATATCTATGACGAGGATCGTTTAACTCGTCTTGTCAAGGTATCTGCTGACGACGCTCCCGCGATCGCGGAGTATATCCAATCAGGCGATCGCTCCAAGATCGAGAATCTTGTGGTAACAGACGAGGACAGCGAGTTTTTGAATAAGCAAACACGTATCGCTCTCAGAAACTGCGGCATCATCAACCCCGAGATCATCGAGGAATATATCGAAAAAGACGGCTACAAGGCGCTCAAAAGCTGTTTGACCGAGAAAACGCCCGAGGAAGTCATCGAGATCATCAAGACCTCCGGCCTCGCGGGACGAGGCGGCGCGGGCTTCCCGACTTGGTTCAAGTGGAACGCCGCACGTAACAGCGAGGGCGAGGAAAAGTACCTGATCTGTAACGCGGACGAGGGCGACCCCGGCGCGTTCATGGACAGAGCGGTCATCGAGTCCGATCCGCATAACCTCATCGAAGGTATGCTGATCGGCGCGTATGCCATCGGCGCAAAGCACGCGGTCGTCTATGTCCGCGCGGAATACCCGCTCGCCATCAAGCGTTTAAAGAACGCGATCGAACAGGCAAAAGCGCAGGGTATCATCGGCGAGAATATCTTCGGCTCCGGCTTCTCCTGCGACTTTATGATCAAGGCGGGCGCGGGCGCGTTCGTCTGCGGTGAAGAGACCGCATTGATCGAATCGCTCGAAGGACACAGAGGTATGCCTCGCTTAAAGCCTCCGTTCCCGGCGCAGTCCGGCTTCTGGAGAAAGCCGAGTAATATCAACAACGTAGAGACCTTCGCGAATGTGGCGTGGATCATCAACAACGGCGGCGAAGCATTCGCCGCGATGGGCACCGAGGGAAGTAAAGGAACAAAAGTCTTTGCCGTGACCGGTAAGGTCAAGCGTTCGGGTCTGGTAGAGATCCCGATGGGCAAGACGCTGCGCGACGTCATTTTCGACATCGGCGGCGGTATGAAGACAGATAAAGATTTCAAAGCGGTTCAGATGGGCGGTCCCTCCGGCGGATGTATTCCGGCAAGCCTGATCGACACCGTGATCGACTACAAGGCGCTCGGCGCTACAGGCGCGATCATGGGCTCCGGCGGTATGGTCGTCATGGATGAGAGCACCTGCATGGTCGGCATGGCAAAATTCTTCCTCGACTTCACCGCCAAGGAAAGCTGCGGCAAGTGCATCCACTGCCGTATCGGCACCAAGCGCATGCTCGAAATGCTCGAACGCATCACCAAGGGTGAAGGCAAAGAGGGAGATATCGAACTTCTCGAAGAACTTTGCTATGCTATCAAGGACGGCGCGCTCTGCGGTCTCGGTCAGACGGCTCCGAACCCTGTCTTAACCACCATCAAATATTTCAGAGATGAGTATGAAGCCCATATC
>JAFRDE010000027.1 GCA_017403985.1 Ruminococcus sp.
ATGGTATTTGTGCAGACGATGGATGAGATAGTTCTTGCCGCAGCCAATGGTATGAAAATGGTCACGCAAATGCTTCTGTCCAAGGAAACAGATCAGGAACGTCTCGGCATTGCGGCGTATTTCGGAAAATCGGCAGAGCAGATCTTGACGGCAACGGTCAGCTATGTGGGAAAGGCAAACTATAAAGAAGCAGAAAAGTATATTCGTGACTTCCGGACATGGACAGGCTCCTCAGGTAATTATCCATTGATTGAGATCGCTGCTGTAAACGGTCGTTTCACGCTTGACTTCATTCAGCCGTTTTCAAGTCCTCTTATTGTTAACGCTTTTTCAAAAGAACTTGAGGATAACGGCATCACCTATGATCTGCAGGATGTAACAAGATTGGATGTTCCTAATATTCAACTTCCGTGGAGTAAGTGAAGAAGCGTTGTTCAGCAAAACGAAAGACAGGTGAACCGAAATGAGAATGATCATCTCACCCGCTAAGCAAATGCGCGTGGATACCGACACGCTGATGTGTGCCGATCTGCCGGTGCTTTTGGATAAAGCGGAGCGTTTGAAAGACTGCCTCAACAGCCTGTCGTATGAAGAACAAAAGAAGCTGTGGGTGTGCAATGATAAGATCGCGGCGCAGAACCGCGAGCGGATCGCCGGCATGGATTTGACGCACAATCTCACGCCCGCGATCTTAGCCTATGACGGCATCCAGTACACCTACATGGCACCGTCGGTATTTGAGGACAAGTATTTCGAATATGTGCAGGAGCATCTGCGGATTTTATCAGGATTTTACGGTGTATTGCGACCGATGGACGGGGTCACACCGTACCGTCTGGAAATGCAGACGAAGCTCGGTATAGACGGCTGCCGCAATCTCTATGACTTCTGGAACGATTCACTGTATCGTGAGGTACTGCCTGAGGACAGGGTGATTATCAACCTCGCGTCAAAGGAGTACTCCAAATGTATCGAGCGGTATTTGCAGCCTCAAGACAGATATATCACCATCGTGTTCGGCGAACTGTCGGGAGATAAGGTGGTCACCAAAGGCGTGTACGCAAAGATGGCTCGCGGCGAGATGGTGCGCTTTGCGGCAGAAATCGGAGCGGAACATCCCGAGCAGCTCAAAGCCTTTGATCGGGGCTATCGTTTCGATGAATCTCGCTCGACCGATACGGAATACGTTTTTATTCGTAATAGTAAATCAAATAGCCTATCATTTGCAGGCGATATAAACTAAGTTTTTCTGTTTAGAAAACAATTCTTACGAAAAGAGGAATAATACTATGAGTAAAAAAGCAGGAATCATCGTCGCTGTGGTCGCGGTCATCGCACTGTGTCTATCCGCCGTTAATCTGTGCCTTGCGCTGATCCCCTCTCAACAGCAAACGCAGCAAACGCTGGAGACAACAGCGCCGACAGAAAAGCAGGAAAACACACAGGACGTGCAGTATGTGCTGTATCTCGGCACCAATGACAAGGATACAAACAAACCGGTTTTTGAGCCGGAAGAGGCAAAAGCCAAAGCTGAGGATATCCTGATCAAGCATTTCGGCGGCTACACGATCCAGGAAGCCAACGGCGGCTGGGAAGATAACGGAACAAGGTATCAGGAATATACCCTCGTCATCTATCTGAGCGATACCACCATCGACGAAGTCCATGCCGCGGCAAAAGACATGATCAGCGTCTTCAACCAGAGCTCTGTGCTGATCCAGCAGAATCAAACCACTACGGAATTCTACGCCGGTAACAATTGATAGCCAAAAGAAAACACCGCCCGATTGCGTTATGCTTTCGGGCGGTTGGTCTATAATCGTCAGTTTATTCAAGAATACTCGTGCATTTTATCGTCCTTGCCGAAAAGCTCATAAAGTTTCTCCGCGTCATCGGCAATATGCCGGCGCAAAATAAGACGCTCTGTTTTCAGTTCAATTGTTCCGTTCATATCAGTTGCTCCGATCAATCAGAATTTAACTGTTATATGAAATTCTGAATGAAATTGGGTTCACTTTTTTTCCGGTAAAAGACGAATCCATCCTCAATTTTTATGATGCGATAGCCTAATCTTTTGTAAAAAGCATTTGTCCGCTCATTCCAACATGGGGTATCCAGATTAAACTCAGCAGCACATGGGAAATACTTTTCTATGCATTCCATCAAACGAATTCCGTAACCTTTTCTATGATAGATGCTATCAATAAATATTCTGCCGATGTATACGCTGTTTTTTGTTTCATCCGGGAATATAATGGCTGCCCCGACCAAATCTTTTCCTATCATTGCTTGATACAAATGTCCCTCCCGGGCCATTTGTTTATGCCATTCTACTGAATCAAATTCAGGCGGACAATCACCTTTTACTCCGCCGACATTTACATCTGTTTCAAAAGCTCTGATAGACATATCCACGATTTTTTCTACCTGATTTGCTTCTGCTTTGACAATATACATCTCACTTCTCCCAACTCTCTTGCAAATCAGTCTACAGTATCATCAATACTGCTGACCGTAAAAAACTTATCTTTTGATTTCCATTTCAACTTGCCGCCAATGCTTACCAAAAAACTCACAAATTATCTCTTCGCCGGTTTCCTTGAATCCAGCGGCTTTGTAACAGCAGTACGCAGGTTTATTGTTGTCGAATACTCCAAGCGTGATTTTCTCCGCGCCGAAAATATCAAAAGCATATTTAATTGCAAGGGTCAGCATTTCCTTGCCGTAACCCTTGCCTCTCTTTGCGTCGTCAACTATGACAAAGCCGAAACGGATCACTTTCTTTTCCTCATCAGTATATCTTAAGATCAGATGACCTACGATCCCGTTTTCGTCAAAGGCAGTCAGAGGATAAAAATTATCGCATTCAATGCAATCACCGTTGTTTTCGAGATATTTGTTGTTTATATCCTCGGGTGTAATAGGAAAATCACCGAATCTGTCTGAACTCCATTTACGCAAAGCGTCTTCGTCTTTGATCCAACTTACAATACTATCGGCATCGCAAGACTTGTATTGTCTTAATCGTAATCGCATTTATCTTATACTCCCTCAAATTCAGATTTATCTTTCTGTCATTATATCATTTCAGCTCGATTTTGTCTATCTGTCAAAGAAAAAGCAGACAATCAAACAATTATCTCAATAATCAGAGCGGCTTACTTTCTCCCCATAGACTGTCCGAATCATTTTGAGACTCGAGATTTTTATTATGTTTTATTGATTTATGCCCGGAAATATGTTAGATTATTATTGAATAATGTAACGGAGATAATACCATGAAGCTAAAAAACATGATCGCTCTGCTTCTCGCGCTGCTGCTTATGATGAATCTGTTCATCACCGCACACGCAGCGGAAAGCGAAGACGCCGGAGCTGCCCCAAACTATACCGAGCTTTACTGTTCAAAAACCGCTAAGGAAGCGATAGACGGCGACGTTCTGGAACAATTCTGCGACGTGCTGATCAACCGGGTAGAGTCCCAAGCGGTTAACCTGCTGCTCGATAAGCTGCCTGCCCTGAAAACAGCGGCTGAGCAAGGCGGGCTGAGCAGTGAAATAGGCATGTATGTCTATTACGGCAAAGGTGATTACGATAGCTACGCCCACTTTATCGACGGCGGTGCCGCCGCTTCGACTTCCGTTTGCCCCTTAGAAGACGCCGACGGCAGTACGATCCTGGGACAGCTTATCGCGTTTAATACAAAAACGATATTCAACAAAGACACGGACGGAAAATCATATTTTGACACAAACTCCCACGAATGGCTGCGGTTTGAATATGCCGTTATTCATGAGCTTGTGCACGCCGTGATGAATGATTATAACCGTGCAGGCATGATGGGCTATAACGATATGGAATCGCTGAATATGAGCTACGGTGACGCTCGCAAAATCAGGAATGAGTACATCAAATCACTCGCGTTTCCCGTGTGGTTTGTCGAGGGCACCGCAAGCGTCATCGGCGACGGCTACGATCAGGTGGACGATATCTACGAGCGCTACAAAAACACCGACGGCGATTTTACTGCCGAAAGCGTGCTGAACGCTTCCCTTGATAACCAATACTATGGGCTCAAAGCCAACAACATGATGTCGGGATATGTTTCGGGTTATCTGGCGATGTTTTATCTGTGCGATCTTGCGGCAAAGCAAAATCCCGAGGTCGGCGCGGCGATCAATGACACAAACGGCGAGTTCAGCATGGACAACCAAAAGCTGCTTTACGGCTTTAACGATATCCTCAGCCGCCTTCACAGCGGAGAAACTCTCGACAGCATTATAAACAGCCTCACCGACGGCAGATTTGAGGATACCGCCGACTTTGAAGAGCGGTTTATACGCGGCGAAAAGGTGAACGACGCATACAGCGGCGATGACGAGACCCTCGGTCTGTGCGTCAAAATCCTCAACTACTTTGACGGACTCACCAAAGCCGCCGGAGAAACAGCAAGCGGCTCCTTACTCGTTCCGTTTGAGAATGTGGGCGAATTTCCGCTTGATATCGGCTCGGACACGCAGGCTGACAACTATCGAGCAAACGGCAGTAATGATTTTGTAATATCCGTAAAGCTGGATGCGCCTTACTCCGACGGCGGACGCAGCATATGCGGCGCGGATGTTCCCACCGCTGACCAAATGTATGTGTTAGCGGAAGAAAAAGCCGCCGCGGAATGGGAAACGATAAAGGATTTTGACTGGGTCCACGCCTCCCTGGACGACGTCACGGAAAAGCTGAAAGGCTTGACCTGTCCTTTTACCAACGTGCTGAAGGCGCTGCAAGCCATGGAAAACCGCGACGATTTCCGGATGGCTCTCTACGAGATCAGCGATATCAGCTTCGATTTCAGCGCTATCGTCAGTGAATCCGGATATCCTTATGACTGGTATTATGAACCCCTGTACGGCGACGTTGACGGCGACGGCACGATCACGATCATCGACGCCACCATCGTTCAAAGAGCCGACATAGACTTGAAACTGCTGAGCACATTCCAGCAAGAGCTGGCTGACGTTGACAGAGACGGCGTAACATCTATACTGGATACAACCTTAATCCAAAGGTATCTTGCCGAAATTTCGTCCTCTAACAACAGAACAGGCGAATCATACTATACGTGGTAACTCCCGCCGGCGTGCGCTCACTCCGCCTTATGAAAGGTCGGTATCATTCCCGATGAGATAAAGTTGACCTCACGACGGTGTAAGAATCAAATATCATACAAAAGCGTGCAGGCGTGAATCAACAGCCTGCACGCTTTCTATTTTGCAGTATTCGTCTTTTTTCACAGTTTTCGCAAGATTTTCGCACAAAAATCTTGCGAAAATATGATTATAGTTGTATAATATATTATGTGTAAAACTATGCCGTCAACAATGAACGATATAAGGTATATGAAAAATGCCGGGGCTGATTTCGCCCCGGATGAACGAAGCCATCAGCGGCTGTACCGACCGTATTTTTGACTGAGAAAGGAGCGCGACATAATGAGATCCAAATCAAAACCTCCTGTTGCCGCCATTGCGGCAGCCGCGCTGTTATGTCTGGTGTTGATATCCATGCACATGACAGCCGGTATGTTCGCGCGCTATACCGTCAAAGCGGAAGGTCCCGAGGACAGCTCAGCCAGAGTAGCGGCTTACAACGCCTCAGCCGAAGCGCCGACGGAAGGACCCGTTACCATCATCGCGAACGGCACGGATGAAAACGGTATCGCCACTTACGCCGTAAAGCTGAAAAACGACAGTGAAGCAGCCGTAAGGTATGATGCGGAAGTGAATTTCAACAACGAAGACGACAGAGCGAAGTTTGACGGTGATGACGGTAAGCTGACCTTCAGCGGCAATCTTGCGCCGAACGAGGTTACCGAGGAGACCGTGACCTTCGATATGTCCGAGTACTTTAAAAAGAACGACAAGTGGAACACCTTCGGCAACGATGATATCAGCGGTGAAAGCGGCATAGTCCCCTTCGAGGTGGACGTCAAATTCACCCAGATCGACTAATAAGGAGGCGCATCGATGAAAAAAACAAAGATAAATCTGCGCCTGATCATCGGCTTTGCGCTGATACTGATGCTTGCACTCGCCTTGATCATGAGCGGAACGCTCGCGAAGTACACAAACAAAATAATAATCGCCAACGAGGTGGATTATACCAACCAGCTTGCCGACAGCTTCAGGCTGCTCGACAAACCGATCACGGTACAGGAGGACGGCAGCTACACAGTTGACACATCGAGCGGCGCTGAACCGATGAGCGGCTTTTCCTACAAGCTGATACCCGGCGTCATGCTTCCTGCATCTCCCTATATCGAGATCGTCAACAAAACCGTTATCCCCGCTTATCTGTATCTGGAGATCGACAACTCCGGCGCTGCAGAACTGGAAATGGACGGCAGCTGGAAGCTGCTTGACGGCGTCAGCGGAAAGAAGGGCGGCACGGTATACAGTTACGGCGACGAAGCGTTGGTCGGTGAAGCACAGGCAGGCGCGACCGAAGAAACGACCGCTTCCGGCTCACAGGCGGATGACGACGTCCTGACATTCACGACGTTCATCGTCAAAACACTCAGCAAGATCCCATCAGAGACCGAAGGCTCGGTGAAAGTATATGCCTACATGATCCAAAAGGTTGGAGAGCAGTCTGCCAAAGACGCTTTTCAAGCCGCGCCGGCACCCTAAAGGAGGATGAAGATGAAAAAGAAAACTCCGATCAAGGGCAAAAGGATCGTACTGATCGCCGTTGTCATTCTTCTCGCACTGTCACTGCTGACCGGCGGATTCATCGGCGTATATGCATCGCTGAAGGATACAGCCGGAACGGTGACGGAATCGCTGAATTTGGCTGACGTTACCTGTGAGGTAAATGAAGATTATTCCGTCACCAACACGAGCAATATCCCCGCGCTGATCCGAGTGAGAGTGGTCGTGAACCAAACGGAAGGCGACGAGATCGTCCCCGGCGACATCCCGTCATATACCGACGGCAGCGATTGGACAAGGATCGGCGATTATCTGTATTACAATGGGATCCTTGCAGAAAAAGGCAGCAGCGGCAACACGCAGACTTCACCTGCGATTTCGATTGAACCGAACGGCGCACAGATCGTCGTCCTCGCGGAAGCGATCCAGGCGGCGTCTACCGCATCAAAAGAAGAATGGGGCGTCAGCTTTTCAAACGGCAGCTGGTCATAACTATCATCCTTCACAGCGGAGGAGACTACCGGTCTCCCCCGCTTTTTTGCGCTTTTCGACGCAACGACAGCATGATTATTATTGCTGTTTGTAACGCCTTATTTCAGGCATGGCTGAATATCCCGCTGTCAAATTCCGATATCCCGAAATTCTTATGATACACGTTCGACTAAATGTTGATTTTTTCGACTTAACATGGTAGAATAAAATGTGGTGTAGTTTATCTGCGTTCCGTCATTCAAGACAGTTCGACAGAATAGACAACGCCAAATCCCCCATCATCCCTGCAAAAACGGAGGAATTCATGATCAAACGCGGATTCTCGTTGATATCGGCGCTGCTGATCATCCTGACTGCACTTGCTAACACTGTACTTTCCGCAGGTGCGGAAGAGATCGTCAGCGATGTATCGACCGGTATAGAATACACAACCGTCGGCATAGGCGAAGAATATCCGACGGTTTCCGATATCAAAAACGAAATCAACGGCGTCAGACTCACATGGAACAGCTTCGGCGATTATTCGCGCTATCGCGTCTATTATCAGAAAGCCGTTTCCGACTCTGACGTCTGGGAAGAAAAATACAATAACGACGGATGGACAGAGCTCGCTGTCGTCGAAGGAACCGGTTATCTGCATACGAATGTTGACGACACGGAACGCGGTATTTATACCGTATGCGCCGTTGACAACCAAGGCGAAGACGCGTCGGCGTTCAAAGCGGAAGGTTGGGAGAACCGCTTCTATGCGGCTCCCGAGATCAAAGCTGTCACCATCGACGAAAACGGCGTTCATCTGGCATGGGATCGGATCGGCACCGACGGCTCGGAGCGTTATCGGATCCTCCGCAGATCAGCTGACGAAGATGAATTTGCGGTGATCGCTTCCGGTATCGACGGCAGCACTTATATCGACCGCACCTTCGTTCCCGGTAACGAGTATGTCTATACGCTCTGCCTGACCGACCGCTACGATCATGTTATCAGCGGTTTCACGTCAGGCGTCAGTACGCTTTCGGCTTATACCGAGATCACATCGATCGTGAACACCGCCGACGGAGCCAAAATCAGCTGGCTTCCGTTCATCGGCGCGGCAAAATACAGGATCTATTATCGAAGCGGCGGTACATGGGTACGGCTGGCAGAGGTCTCCGGCACTGCCTATACCGATACACAAGCAAGAGACGGCGAAACGCGCGTCTATACCGTACGCTGTGTCAACGAAAGCGGCGCTTTCGTATCGGGTTTTTACCGAGACGGATGGAGCAACACGTTCTTTGCTCCTCCCGTCATCAAAAAAATCAGCTTCGGCGACAGCGGATACACCGTATCATGGTCCGCGTATTCAGCCATATACGCATATCGCGTGTATCGCAGAAACTACGGTGATACGGAATTGACGGAACTGGGAGATATGATCGGCTATTCCTTTACGGACAGCACCGTTGAGGAGGAAGCGATCGTCTCTTATGCCCTTTGCGCTGTCGATGAAAACGGAGAACCTGTCAGCGCTGTTTCCGAAGAGTCAGTCTATTATCAAAACGGATCGCCGGCTGACGCGGTTTTTGAGGACGGCGACAAGGTATACCGTCTCAGCGACGGCGTACCCGCGGACGGTTATTTCCGTGAAGGCGACGTCAATTACTACTACAAAAACGGACTGCGCGTCGAACACAACTGGTACCGCACAGGTCGTTTCCAAACGATATACGACCGCACCCAATGGCTGTATGAGCTGATGAAATACTCGGGCGCATTGCCCGGCTGCAGCAGCGGCAACAGCAAAGCTGTATTCGAACTTGCCAAACAGCGCGGTATCATCTCTTCCTACAGCGACGCTGATTTCAACGCTTCCGTCGACCGCCTGTTTGTCGCGCAGACAATGGTAAAAGCTCTCGGATACCCGCAGCGCAAGGTCGGCACCGTGAGCGATTCAAGCGATACGAGTCTTTCCACGATCGCCTATTTCGGCTACTTCATCCCGGATATAAACAACAAGCTGTATCCGAAGGCGCTGGTGAAAGATGAGGAATTCGACAGCCTCATTTCAGAGCTGAAGCTATGTAAAAAACTCAAGGGCAAAAAGCTGACCGTCTTCGGCGACAGCGTGATGTTCGGCTACGGCAATCCCGTCGGCACGACCTATGAAGGTATCGCGGACATCATCGGCATCAAATACGGAATGGATTATAAAAAATACGCCAAATCCGGCGCCGTCATGGGAAAAACCTCAGGAAAAAGCCATATTGCCGATCAGGTCCGCACCGCGATCGACGCCGGCAGAAAATCCGACCTGATCATCCTCAACGGCGGCACCAACGACGCGTGGCATACCGACATCAAATTGGGAGATATCACCGACGGATACGATATGTCGTCCATCGGCGAATCCAATTACACAAACGCCTTTGAAAAGACGATGTGGCTGATCAAAAACGAATGGAAGAACACGCCTGTCATTTACGTCCGTTCCCACAGAATGAAGCTCGGAACAAAGGCGCGACAGGAAAGCATCGGCGAAAGAGCTTTGGCGCTGTGCGAAAAATGGAAGGTCGCCGGCATCGATCTGTATAACGATTCAGAGCTGAACGGCAACGTTCTCGAGATATCGCAGCGCTACACATGGGACAACGATACGCTGAACCGCGGCATCCATCCCAACGCGCTCGGATACGCCGAATTCTACCTTCCCCCTATCGGTGAAAATATCGCGTCGCTGTTCGAGCTGTCCCTCGTCGGCGACTGCAACGCAGACGGCGAGGTCGATATCATCGACGTGTACTATCTCCAGCGGTATATCGCCGCGCTGCCGACAGACGCTGATGAAACAGCGATGATGAGCGGCGACGTCGACGGCAGCGGCACACTCGACATTATCGACGCTACCTATATCCAGCGCGGATTAGCCGGTCTGGATATCTCGCCGTACGTAATCGGCGAAAATATATAAAGCATCTCCCCTATTCTATCATACCGAGGTAACGCATCATGCCGAATAATAACGAACAATTTGATGATATCTGCTTAGTGAAAAAGGGAGCGGAGCCCGATTGCTTCGTCAAGCAGGCTCCCGAGCATCCGGAGAACGCCTCTTTGTACGCGTACTCCCATATAAGCGATCACGAAAAGTCGGTATACAACGTCATATACGACGCGGTCCTGAACTTCAAAGAGACCGCCGGCAATTTTCCGGCTCACACGAAGCGTCAGGAGGTCAACAAGGTGCTCAGGTGCGTATACTTTGACCATCCCGAAATCTTCTGGTTCGACGGTAAATACTCCACGAATTATCAGACGGATACGGATATCGTCAATTACGTTGATTTCACCTATTTCTTGAATCCCGACGAGGCGCGCGCCCGTCAAAAGGAGATCGACGACGCCGTCGCGGTCTTTATGAAAGACATCAATCGGAACATGAGCGAATATGATATTGCTCTCTCCATCTTCGAAAACATCATTTCTCTGGTCGATTACGATACGCTCAAGCTGGAAAAATCTCAGCAGCTGCGTTTCTTTTACACACATAACCTGCGCAATATCTACGGCGTTTTTGTGGAGAAAAAAGCGGTATGCGCCGGATACGCGAAAGCGTTCCAGTATCTGACCAACCGCATGGGAATAGAATGTTCTTTTGTGGGCGGCAAAGTCAAGGATTCTATGCACGCGTGGAACCTGATCCGTCTCAACGGCGAGTACTACTACATCGACGTCACATGGGATGATCACTCCGATACCAAGAACCCCTTCTTCAGCTCGCAGGAGATCACCTACGATTACTTTTGCATAGACAGCAAGACGCTGATGCGCGATCACGAGCCGGAGAATACGCTCCCGCTGCCGGAGTGTACCGCAAAGGAATGTAATTACTACTACAAAAACGGTCTGTTGCTGAACGATTACAGCTACGATTCCATCTGCGCGATCTTCAAGAGCTTTGTGTCAAAGGGGAAATATGAGATCTCGCTGAAAGCGACCGACAAAAGCGCGTACGACACCATCATCCGACAGCTCTTCGAAAACAGTCAGATGCGTCTTATCCTCATCGAGCTGAGTGATGCCGGTCTGGATATCGACAAAAACAGATGCCGCTACGAGACGACGGAAGAACGGCTCAAAATAAAAATAAAGCTGTATCGGCGCTGATCAAGGATCAAAGCCAATCAGTCGCCTGTCACTTGCCCCCGACCACTAAAAAGATACGAGGAGGAAAATATGAAACGCTTTCGCATGAAGGAATGGATCAGCATCCAGCTCGCCAAAAACCCCGGCAGGATGGTATTGTTAGGTATTTTGGCGTTCAACATCGCGTTCGTCTTCTTATCCGCTTTCATCATCAGCGCGATGTCGCTGAGCGGTACGGAACAAATGGGATTTCTGGAGGCCGCGTTTTACACAGTCACGATGATCCTTGACGCGGGATGCATCAGCGCGGTCGTCAAAGACATCGGCACCTCCGGCGTCGTGATCGCCGTCATCTGTCTGTGCGTCATCATCATCGGTATGATCACCTTCACCGGCGCGGTCATCGGTTATGTTACCAACTTCATCTCCGAATTCATCTCCAACGCCAATACCGGTACCAGAAAGCTCCACATCTCCAATCACACCGTTATCCTGAACTGGAACACCCGCGCCTCCGAGATCATCAACGACCTGCTTTTCAGCGGACAAAAGGAGAAGGTCGTCATCCTCGTTAACTCCCGCAAGGAAGAGATCAAAAAGGAGATCAGCGAGCGGCTGAGTGAAACGGTAGCGAAAGAAAACAAAAAGCTGCACGATGAAGCGAAGGATATGTCCTTCTTCAAACGCTTCTTTTACACCAAAAAGCACAAGACAAAAATGACAGTTACCTTTATCGTCCGCGAGGGAGACGTCTTCTCATTAAAGCAGCTCAAGGATATCCAGTTGAACAAGGCGAAGGCGATCATCATCCTCGGCAGCGACAGCGTCAACACCCTGTGCAGATACGAAACGAAGATCAAGGGCGAAGATTACCATCAGGGCAATTCCCAGACCATCAAGACGCTGATGCAGGTCGCCGATATCACCGCTTCCGACGATTCCGTCAGCGACCAGAGGATCATCGTGGAGATCACCGATCCGTGGACGCAGGATATCGTCAACAAGATCATACGCAGCAAGGAAGTCAAGGGCAGATGCAACATCATCCCCGTCTTTGTCAACCAGATCCTCGGTCAGATCCTGTCACAGTTCTCGCTGATGCCCGAACTGAACACCGTATATATCGAGCTGTTCTCCAACAAAGGCCCCGCCTTCTATGCCGAAAAGGGCGCGATCGAAAACGAGGACGAATATATCGCCGAGTATATCAAGACCCATCGCCACGCGATCCCGCTGTCCTCGCTTGACGCGAACGGCGAGCCGTACTTCTTCTATTCCACCGCGGAAGAAGAATTCATCAACAAGGTATCGGAGGAAAGGCCGCTCAACTACGAGGTCAAGCTCAATCCGAACTACTGGATCGACAAGAAGAACGTCATCATTCTCGGACACAACAGCGACTGCGACCAGATCATGGAAGGCTTTTCCGCTTTCATATGCGAATGGGGCTACAATAATATCACCTCTGAGGAACTGAAAAAGGTTTATGAAGGCGAAGAAGTCCTGCGCGTCACGGTCGTCGACGATAAAGAGAATCTGGAAAAGATGGGCTATTATCAGCAGTATCCCTTTGTCAAAGAAACCGTCGTCGCCGACATCTATGACCAGCAGCTCATCTGCGACACCATCAACAGAGTCATCTCCTACGGCAAACATGATACGAGCATCCTGATCCTGTCCGACGATAACGCGCTGAGCGAGGATATCGACTCCAACGCGCTCGCCAACCTGATCTATGTCCAGGATATCGTCAAAGATAAGATCGATGAGAACCCCGATTTTGATATCGGCAGCATCGATATCATCGTCGAGATCATCGACCCGAAGCATCACGATCTGGTCAACAGCTACGATATCAACAATATCGTCATCAGCAACCGCTACATCAGCAAGATGATCACACAGATCGGCGAGAAGGACGCGATCTATAACTTCTATAACGATATCCTCACCTATGACGTCGAAACCTCCGCAGAGAACTTCAATAACAAGGAAGTCTACGCCAAGAAGGTCAAGAAATACTTCTCGGAGCTCCCCGCACCCTGCAAAGCCGACGAGTTGGTCAGGGCGGTCTATAACACATCGCTGACCACCGTTTATGAGAGCGGCGAGACCTACCCCGCTCTGGTGCTCGGCTATGTCAAGAAATCCGGCAAGATGGTGATCTTCTCCGGCGACCTCTCTCAGGTTGACGTCGCTCTGGAAAAGGACGACAAGATCATCCTGTACACGCCGCATTGATCCGACAAAATAAGATACTTTTTTAAGCTGCCGCAAGTTGATGCGGCAGCTTTTCTTTATTATCAAGCATGACATTTTCGGGCAAATGCACCTATGAAATACGCTGTTTTACCGAAAAAGCGCTCTTAATTCTACTTTAGAAATAAAGGTGCGTTTTTTTTTGTAGGAAACGCCATTTTACCTCAAAATAGTTACAAATTCCTTGGGTACTATTTTGTGCAATTTCACTTGAATTTATTTAAAAAAATGTGTATAATGATATATAATTAGTTTTACTATGGAAAACTGCACAAATAGATAAAAAAGTTTTATGAAATCGTGTTAAAATTTTATTTATCAACCGTTAATATTCCGTTAAAACACATAGGCTAAAATCTATGAAAAATTTACACTGTCCGTCTGAAAAAACAGAAACCAAATCATTCAAAAAAGACTACAACGAAAGCATCAATCAAAGTATCATTCGGCAAAGACCAAGGAGATGATCACAGTGAAAAGGAATCCATCCTCCGTATTTGAAAAAGTATTGAGAAACAAGAAAAGTAAATTGATCCGGCTCGTATCGCTGTTCGTGATGATGGTGCTCCTTTTGGAGTCGATCTTTTCCGTCGCGCTTATCGACGCGTTAGCGAATTCCTACTACACCGTTCGTATCAACTATCTCTATACCAACGGTAACCCCATCCACGACCCCTATATCGCTACCTTCTCCAATAACGAGACGCCCGCTGATTACGACGTGACTAACCCGATCATCGACGGCTTTGAGCCGATGATGCTCACCAACAGCTCTAACGATCCCGAGGACCTGCCTGAAGGCGGTTCCCTGGCGGAAACAACGCACGTCGAATTCAACTCCGTCTACGGCGACATAGAATATAACGTCTACTACGTTCCGGGTCTGACCCATTACGCGGCGCGTTACTACCTGCAGAACATCTATGACGATCTGTATACGCTTGACCGTACAAGGACCGAAGCGAACACCAACCGCGTCGGCAAGACCGGCACCACTCCCGACGACCTCGAGGCTGAAGTGATCCCGGGATTTACCAGCCTGTTCCATGAGCCGGACGCGATCGCGGCGGACGGCTCCACCGTCTTCCGCGTCTACTATGACCGCAACTACTATTCCGTCAACTTTGACCTCGGCGAGGGCGGCTACGGCGTAGAGCCCGTTTACGCGAAGTACGAGTCTGTTTATCGTATCGATGAGCCGAAAAGAATGGGCTATACCTTCCTCGGCTGGGCTCGCACAGACAAGGATTCTTCCATCAATACATATGATGAAACCGGTTTAGATGAAGACGGCTGGCACTATATCGACGCTAACGGAGATATCATAACCAAAGAAAACGCCACCGCTGTCCAAAACCTTGTACAGCTCGAAGGCGACCAGACGGTACCCGCTGAAAACACCTATTACCAGGCGGTTTGGGAGTCGGGCACCACACACTTCTCCGTCGTCTACTGGATCGAGGTACCCGAAAGTGAGCTCAAGTATGACGGTCATGATTATGACGGACTGACACAGGAGCAGAAGGAACAGAAGATATCCCGTAACTACTCTGTTCTGACGGCTAAGGACGTTTATCAGATCCAGAATAACGGCAAGAGCGGCGGACTGGTGGACGTCGAGGCGGGCATGACAATCAAAGGCACCGACTCTATCCGCAACTATGCAAAGAAAGCATATGACGAAAGATATGTCGATGCTGACGGTTCCGGAGCCGGAGTGGTTCAAATCAATAACCTCTTCGGTTTTAACCTCGGTTATGCCAATCCCAATGATCCTCGAAACGAAGATCCCGACCCGGACGATCCCGATTACGATCCTGACGCGCCTGTCTATAAGTTCGACGCTGACGGCAAGATCATCGACTTCAACGATATCAGTGCGGGCACCAGCAACGAGCTGAACGGAGCCGGAGACTTCTTCGAGATGAACACGTCCGCCAACAGCTACGAGCCGCTGCTCATCAGCGACACCGAGATAACGGTTCGCGGCGACGGCACCTCTCACTTCAACGTCTTTTTCAGGCGCAAGAGATTTACCCTGAAGTTCTATTATGCCCGTCAGGGGTACACAAACGGTGTGCTTGATCCGAACAAGATCAGCCTGACGAATTCTACCAAGCAATTTAACAATAATTCAAGTGAAAAAGAATATCTGAAAACAACCAGTAAGAATGTGCTGGAAGCGATAGCCATGGGTTCGTGGGAGCAGAATTCAGCTGAAACGCTGCCTCAGGTCAAGGATGAATACAAGCAGCGTGTGACCGAGGGATATGACGATTTTACAGATAGTCACTACAAAGGTTATTACCGATACTATTACTATCAGCTGCAGGCGAAATACAACGAACCGCTGAAAGATAAATGGCTGATCGACGCGCTCGATTCGGTACATAGGAAAAATGCGGCTGCACAAGAAATATGTCTTCCCGGCAGTATCGCAACTGAGTATTATAACAAATATTACCAAGATCGTGCTACATCAGGTAACTATACCGTCAAGGGCATTTATGAAAAGCTCGACAAGGGTATTTTGTTCACAGACAGCGCCCGCACCACGATGAAGCAGAATAATATTGACTATACGGAGCTGCACTTTTTGATATCGTGGACGAATACGAGTTATAATAATGGCTGGAACAGCAGCATCACACGAGTACTGCACTTTAGGTATGAGAACTATGTAGAGCTGCTGCCCAGAGAAATCGAGATCATCGAAAACAACGGAGAACAGGCGCTGCTCGCCGAGGGAAACTACACCGACGTCAGGCAATTCACGACAAAGGTCAATGAAAACGGCAGTTGGGTCACAAAGACAAAATGGTACGGCTTATCGACCGATCACATCTACGAGACCATCGACTCAGGTAACCAGTATGACAGAAACAAATCATTATCGGAAAAGAACAAAAACGTTCGTTTAAACCAGACGCCGACGGTTATGACCGGCTTTGAGCTCGAATACTATCGAGAAAAACCTGACACCCCGAATAAAGGTTTGGTTATTCTTGATGATGACAATACCGAAATCGACTGGTCAGAGGATACCGATAATTATCGCCGCTGTACGATCAAGTTCTTCTACCGGCGACTTGTATATACGCTGAAATACCGCAACGGTAACCATAAGGACGAGAGTCATACCCGTACGGTCATGTACGGCGCGCCGATCAACTCGCAGTACATCGTCACCGAAAACGGACACGAAGTCAACGAATACCGTTACTACTGGCCGGATCCGGAATATTTTGACGAGAACCGCCGCGACTTCTTCACCTTCGACGGCTGGTACAACGATCCGCGTTATGATAATGCCTTTGATCTGGCTACCGCGACGATGCCTGCCGACGACGATACCCTCTTCGCCAAGTGGAGCCCGAAGAACATCAACGTCGTTTTCTACAATACCTACGACGATTACTACATAGACCGTAAGGATCAACATTCCGAAAAGAAGATCGTGCTGAATCAGCATGATATCGATGTGACTGAAGAGAATGAAGAAACGCCGCCCGACGAGCTGAAGGTCCTGCCGGTCGACTACGGTTCCTACGTTCCGCTGTCGAGGATCCCGATCAACGACGCCAGCGAAAATAACCCCAGACCGAGGCTGACCCCCGTCGCCGAAGGCGCTTCCTTCGCGGGATGGTACTACATCCGCAACCGCGTCCCCGTCCGCTTCGAGCCCGAGAACGTGCCTGTTACGGCGCTGAACCAGGAATCTACGGGCGACAACGGTACGCTGAGACTCTTTGCCGAGTGGGTCACCAAGGACGTCGCGAAATACAAGGTCAGCTATGTCAAAGAAAGCGACCGGAGCGTAGAGGTCGCTCCCCCCACTACCGGCAGAGCCTATGTGTGGAAGACCAAGACCTTCAACGCGAAGTCCGGCGACGAGCTCTATGACGAATACAAATGGACGGCGGAAGGCGAGGACGAAGGCAACAACTGGTGGCCGACGACCAACTCCAGTTCCCTTGTCGTCAAGGCGAACAATCAGGGAAGTGAATACGCCCCCAACGAACTTACCTTTACATACATCCAAAAGGATAAGGTAGCCTACAAGGTACAGTACCTTGACGCGACGACCCGCAGACCGATCAACCCCGAGCATCAGGACGTCATCAAGGAAAGCTCCCATGCCTCTGTCAGCGAAGACGCGATCATCATCCCCGGCTATATCGTGGAGAATGCGTCCCAGTCGATCGTTCTGACCGCTTCGAGCAAGACGGATCCCGATGAACAGCGGGCGGAAGAACTGGAGTACAACGTCATCACCTTCCTGTACAGAGAGAATACGACCGAGTATCTCTATCAGGTCGACTACATGACGAAGGATCTCAGCGGCAACAGCTACTCGCTCTACTCTTCCGAAACCCTGACGGTGCCGATCGCCTCAGAGGGCGACACCACGGTAGCGATCAGCGATCTGCACAGCAGACCGGTTCCCACCGAGCTGCAAAATACCGGTTACACCCTAAAAGCCAATTCTACGACCTATACCGTCACCGACGCCGCGGGCGTGACCGATCCTACGGAGATCCCCGTCGCGGATAACGGCAGCGTCGTTATCGTCGACAACGACAAAAAGACTGTCAAGATCTACTTTGACCGCAAGGACTACAGCTACGTTTATTACTACATCGACCATACCGCGGAGAAGGCGTACAACGAAGCCACACCCGCACAGCAGGCGTCGATGTGGAACGGCGTTATCGCGACGCATAATGAAGTTACCAACGTCGCGGCGGTCGGTCAGGAGATCACGATCAACGCACCCACCGATATCGCTCAGTTCGAAAACCCCGTCACTCACGATGTATCCGACTACACCCGACTCGCCAACTCGGACGGTACGCTGAACGACGTGACGCTGACGATCCAGCCCGACGACAATAACGTCGGCATGAACGTCGTCAAGGTCTACTACCGTAAGGATATCGAACGCGAGCTGAACTATAAGATGGTCTGTATCAACGACAACGAAGATACCGACTACTATAACGACGCCTCGCGTACGCCGAAGTTCGGCAGACTGAATCTTTCGTTCCAGACGGTCCAGGATTTCAACGATATCCAGAACGTCACCTTCTACGATAACAACAGCGAAAAAGACGCATATGATAACTATCTGCATCTGCACCGCTACACCTTCCTCGGCTGGTACACCACGCCGAACTATGATCCCGATCATCCCGAGGTCGGCAGGCTGACCGAAGCAGACGACCCGACTCTCAGCAAGGATGAGCTGGGTACCTCCGGAGAGCTGCCCTCGAAGGATACAAAGTATTACGCCCTCGTCAAGCAGGATATGGTCAAGATGGACATCATGTTCTACTATGTCGACGATTATACCGTCAGTGGATTCAGAAATGAAGAGGATGATAACTTATCCGGACGGATCCAAACGGCAGTCGACAACGCCGACAGTGAACAGGCAGCCGATGACCAAAAAGTCCACCTCAACGGCGAACACGTCGGCAAAGACGTTGTCTTTACCGCTCCAAACGGTTATCAAAACCATACTGAAATACCGTGGCACCGCAACGACGGCTACACGCTGTATATGGATGATATCAATGACTGCGTCTACAAGTATCAATTCGCTGAGTGGTGGGAGATAGACAAATCTAACAATAATGCACTGATCCGACACCATAACTGGAACAGCGCCGACGGATGGGATCCCGACGTACTGTCACAGCAGCTCGCGAGAAACCGCGATCAGTATCTGATCGCCGTATATGCGCGGCGCGACCTCGACGTCGATTATATCACCAACTATCAGTTTGTCGATCGCTTCGGCAACCAGCAAACCTACGTCAAGAAAGGCACGCTGACGAGCGATCAGCTCGATCACGAGAGCGCGAACTATGCGCTGACCGACGACGGCGACGCCAGACTCAAGGACAGCTTCATCCTCTCACAGGCGCCCTACGAGAGCAACTACGGCGAGACCCTGCTCTGGAGCAACCGCGCAGGAATGATCGAAAAGACCTCTTACAAGGAGGGAACCACGCTGGATGACGGTACGACATATGAGAAGGATACTATTGTCACCACCATCACCTCCGTACAGAGTAAGAGAACCGTATACGCGCATTACAGGACCACTCCGACCGGCGCGTACGCAAAAGATATTGAAACCACCTACGGTGCGAACTATAATATCGACCCGAAGATGAAGGCGATCGAAGCGCCCGAAAGCTACGACGGTCATCCGTTCAGCTACTGGGCTGTCAGAAAGAGCGGCAGCGACTCAGCTCCCATCGTGGCGAAGAGCTATAAAACGCTCTTTGACCTGTGTATGATGGATAACTACTGGCTCTCCCCCGTCTATGACGAGAGCGCCGCGGCAGCCGGTTCAGGCGAAAACACTGTTGTGCTGGTCAACAGCCTGCCGAGCTCCGGCGGTGAAGACTGGCTCGCTTGGACATGGAATACCGAAGACGACGGCGAATGGGTGCGTCCCGACGGTATGACCTTCAACGGTCTGAAAACATATGTCATCTTTGTCAGAGTACCGTCAGGTACAGCGTACGCTGATATCGATTGGAACAATACTCAGATTGTCTGGAACAAAACCGATGATCTGACCGTACAGGATGGCGACACCTTTACGCTGAAGTGGTACTCCGAAACCTACGGCGACACCAGAATGTTCGGCGAATGGAGCACTACGCCCGAACCCTCCGGCGGAGACGATGAAGATCCGCCCGCGGAAACGACTGAGGACGCGTCCGTCAAGCTGACCTTCCTCGATTACACCCGTAACCTGTGGACGGATACAGAAGGCGTTATCAATCCCTCCGGCGAGACCGATCTGCTGTTCGCGGACTTCGAGATCGCCTTTGAGGACAACGGCAATCAGATCTATGAATCGAATGATTATAAAACAGGCGTGATCCTCGAGTACTGCGCCAAGGTCCCGGATGGAAAAACCTTTGATCCGACCAAAGACTACGGTCAAACCACGAATACAGATAATCTCGCGACCGCGCTTAGAGCGCATCTCAACGGCGATAACGTCACACAGTATTCCTACAAGTCCAGCAAAAACCGCACTATCCAGTTCTGTGACATCCCCACAACGGATCTGACAGACCATAACCGCGTCGAGTTCGCCAAGTATATCAAGAACGCATTTACCGTGTCCGCCACAGAAGACGAACCCGTATACACTTACACAAACAACAGCTATCTGCTCAAGGCGACCGCTTATCTCGTTGATAAAGACGGCAACGTCACCTTCAGTCAGGAGCCTGTCTATGTTTGTTACAAGATTATTGCCTCTCAGAACACTGCTCTGCCTGAAATGACAGAGCTCAGTGACTGAGACGCAATACGAAAACCTTTAGAAAGCGAGGGATTCGTATGAGAAAAAAATATATACGTCCTGAGCTTTCGCTGAAGCGATTTACGCTTCGGGACGTGATTCTGACCAGCCCCGAGGACATCAGTTCTCATATCAACGGCGATGACATCCCTTCGGATCCGATCATTGATCCGGATCCGATCGATTGGGACTGATTAGCAGGTGATACTATGAAAAGAACATTCCGTTTTTCTTTGATCATGATCGCTGCGCTGTTCTGCTTTGTCACTACCGTCTACGCCGCCGACAGCTATTTTGAATTGGACGGCTTTGCCTTCTCTATCGACAGCGAGGGCAAAGCGACCATCCGACAATACAACGGCGACGACACCGACGTTGTGATCCCTGACAAGCTGCTGAACGCGCCGGTCGTCAGCATCGGCGACTACGCCTTCTACGGCAGTGATATCACCTCTGTCAGCTTTGACGGGGTGACACATCTCGAGAGCATCGGCGTCTGCGCCTTTTACGACTGTAACGCGCTGAGCGAGGTATCTCTCCCCGCTGACGTCGCCTTATCCTACGGCTCGTTCCAGAGCTGTGCGGCGCTTGAGAAGCTCTCGGTCAGCGACGGGATCGACACGATCCCCGAGCAGTGCTTTTACGACTGCTCCTCCCTGACCGATATCGACCTGCCCGATTCCGTTACGACGATCGAGATCAGAGCCTTCGGCGAGTGCGACAGCATCCGATATCTGTATCTCAGCGACGCTGTGGAACAGATCGGTGACTATGCCTTTGAGAATGACGAAAACCTGATCATCCGCTGTAACAAGACCGCTTACGCGTATCAGTACGCCAAGGATAACAACATCAAAGTTGAACATCCCTTTACGTACATCCTCGGCGACGCGGACGGCGACGGCGTCGTCAACATCTACGACGTCACTATCCTGCAGAGGGTATTGGCGTATATGATGGAGGATCCCGACGGATTGTACGCGCAAAGAGGCTGCGTCACCGGCGAGACGCTCGGCTCGATCGACGTCACCGTCATCCAGCGATATCTGGCGCATCTGGAGACCCCCTACCCCGTCGGCGAGACAGTCACGGGATACACCTCGTCAGAAGCCGTATAAAGCGAATACTCCATATCAACGATAAAAGGACATTCACGATCGTGAATGTCCTTTTTGTGTATATCATTCTTGGATATAGATTATTGGATATAGACGATCGCGGTCTCACGGAGCGCGTCGTATATCTTGAGAACGGCGGTAGACGCCAAGCTGACGGCAAAGCCGTAAACCAGTATATCGGTATTGCGGAATATGATTGCGAGAACGACCATCAGGATCGCGAATCCGATTTTGATGAAGCCGATGATGATCTTTTTCTTCCAGACTGGAGAATCGTTTTTCTTCGCCTCAAACGCCCTGAGGATATCGATCGCACCCGAAAAGGCGTATATACTCAGCAGATAGATCAAGACGATGTAGTCTTCCATCGTCGCTATCGTCATCGTAAACAAGGCGACGTCCAGCACGATGATCGCCTGATACAGGACGATCTTGCCTCCTACCATATGCCGCGCCATAGAGAAATAATACCACAAAAGGCGCGTGCCGTAGATCAGCATCATAAAACTGATGATCCAGTATATATAGTCGAGGGAGCCATGAGGGACCACAGCGAGTGCAAGAGCGACCAGCAGATAGAAAATTCCGGCCGCAAAACTTTTTATACGTTGAAATGAATTCAAGACTGCTTCCCTCCCCCGTTATTCTGTATCAGCCTTCGGAAATCTTCCAATCCCCTGAAGCCTTTTGTTTGATAATCGATCGAGTAACCGGCGAGCTTGCTTCCCGAACGGTAGATGCGGTTCGTCACCATGCTCTTTTGCGCCAGAGCGGCAAGGATAAATCTGCCGATAAAGGTACCGTCCTTTTCATTCTCAGCGGCATTCGTATACTCATCCTGATAGCGCTCGATATCGAACGGCTCCGGTTCGGAACCGGACAATTCTTTGCCCAGCGCCTTCCAGTCATCGGCAGCGTCGGGCTGACGCTTTTTGATGATGCCTTCGATCTTCTCGCGATACGGTTCGACCGCTTCAGTATCATATCGATCCGTTTCAAAGCTCTCGATCCCGCCGCGTAAGTACTTCATCGCGTAAACCATTTGCGTGAAGGCGTGCCAATAATCCGAGGGATTATCCTTGATGATCTCTTCATAGTTTCCCCACGCGGGCAGATACTTGTAGCGGATAAAGCTGAAATCCGGCAGATGTCCCGCTCTTCCGTGTCCGAGATTCATGATGGACTTCTCGCTGTTGGTATACAGGCTGTTCGTATAAATACTGTTCTCGAGATCGTCGGGCGCGGAAACACTGTGGCGAAAAGATATCTTCTTTTCCCGATAACCGTCGCCGTCCTCAAACAGCTCGAAGAAATACTGATTGGTGTTATTGATGACCAGCGAAGGCGTACCGGCAAAGTTCTGGTGCGCCCATGTATCGGCAAGCACGTGCATCGCGAGACCAACAGCCTGCAGACTCTTATCCTTCGCGAGATTTACGGTAGGCTCCAGCAGCTCGCCGTTAGGCTTGCAGATCAGCCTGTACTTCCATTTGTAGCGCTTGGAACAGCGTTTCGGCGGCGTCGCCTGCAGATCGCCGGGCAGGAAATGGAAAGAGGACCAGATTCGCGTGATATCCTGCAGACCGATCCTGTCGGTGCGCGCGTCCATCAGCTCCAGCTGCAGCTGAGTCGTCGCCGCGGAAGAAGGCGCTTTCAGCTTGATCAGCAGCGTGCGGGTACAGAAATCCACCAGTTGATCGCTGTAAGCGATATCCTGCGCTTCACCGTGCGAATAACCCGCGAGGATCGCCGCGCAGTAGGTCGCGTAATAATGAAAATCCGAATTCATACTTCATTCGCCTCCCCTTTGCGCAGTTGTTTTCTGAGCCTTCTGAGCTTGATAGAGTATACCATCAGCTCGATAAGAAAGATCATCCGCGTCACGTCGATGATCATCGTCACGACCATCTCGGCGCGATTGACGAGACTCTTCGAGAGAACGAAAGACACGATCTCGACCCCGATCACCAGGATGCTGAGCAGAATGATCAGACCCACTATGATCAGGTAAAATACGGATTTGTGTTTACCCTTTCCTTCGGCGCGGGCGGATAAACCGATCCAGAGATATAACAACGGGCTCAGAACAGCGATCGACCACGCAATGATCGCAGCGACCAATTTCGTATCGTCGTCGGCAACGCCCAGGTATTCCGATCCCATGATAAAATAGGACAGGAGGAATTTAGCAAACGACCAAAAGCCGAACGCGATAATGCCGGTACCGATGGTGGTCATATTGCTTTCCAAGCGTCTGATTTTTACATCCATCAATTCACCTTCTTCTGTTTACTTGCTTTTATCTTATTGGACAGCTTCACGCTGATACTTAACCCGTCGTCGGAGGGTATCGCCTCGATCGTGCCGTTGTGCAGGGTGACGATCCGCTTGGCGATAGACAATCCGATACCGTGACCGCCCGTCGACGATGTACGCGAGGAGTCGGGTCGGTAGAAGCGGTCAAATAAATGACTGTAATCTACGTCCTGATCGATCTCACAGCTGTTGAAGATACGGAAGGTCGTATATCTCAGATCTTTTGAAAGTTCCAGATGCACTTTACCGTTTTCATCCACATATTTGGACGCGTTCTCGACCAAAACCGAGATCAGCCGCTCGAGCTGCGGCTTGTTGCCGTTCAGGATCACGTCGGGTTCTATCTCGTCGATCCTCTCAACGCTCTTGCTTCGGAATACCTCGTCAAAGGATGACGCCGTATCTGTCACCAGGGCGCTCATATCGACCGGCTCGGTATCGGTGATCTCTTCTACCTCTTCCAGACGGTTGAGCGTCAGCAATTCGTTGACCAGACCGCTGACGCGATCCACCTGAGCGGTGATATTATCGATCCACTCGTTCTCGCCCGTCTTGTAGGCGAGCACCTCCGCGTTGGCTGAGATGATCGCGAGCGGCGTTTTCAGCTCATGGCTGGCGTCGGTGATGAACTGCTTCTGCATACGCGAATTCTCTTCAAACGGTTTGACGATCCGCTTGGAGAGGAAATAGAACACCACGGTGATCATGATGATAAATCCCAGCGCGATCAGCGCCAGCAATACCGTCAGCCAATCTATCGCCGAGTATTCCTCCGAATAATCGACGAACACGACCATCGAGCCGTCTTCATTCACACGGTAACGGAAATTCTCATAGCTGCCGGTCTTGTCGAACTCGCTTCTGACGGAGTCAGCCATCAGCACGGCGCTGACCTCATCGATTTTCGCGATATGAGAAATATCGCACCGCGCGTAACCGTTATCATCATAAGAAACGGTGAAAAAGCGCAGGCGGTAGGGCGATTCCTCATTATAATCGGCGATGCGGATCCCCAGCTCGTCGTCCATCTTTTCAAACTCGCTTTTGATAGGAGGAACGCCGTTGTTCTGGACGATCAGCTTCGTCATGGAATCGGCGCGGTAGGTGACCTGCGTATTCAGAGAGATATACACGAGCAGAATCGTCAGCACAAACACGACCAGGGCTGACATAAAAACGCCGAGAACGATTTTTTTGCGAAGTTTTTTCATTACTCTCCCTCACACAAAGCGTAGGTATCGTTTTCGATCCTCACATGGACGACCGCATGGATCTGTCTGAGCTTGTTCTTCAGATAGAACACATACAGCTCCGCCTTCTCGGGGCTTTCCTTACCGTTCCAGACAAGGTCGTTGATCTGTTCAGCCGTATAAGCAGTGCCGGCATGATGGATCAGAAAGGTCAGCAGCTCCGCCTCGGGGTTATTCAGTCTGAGGCTGCCTAAATCCGACTTCAATTCGCAGGTATTTGAATCAAGTTCGATATTGCCGATCTTAACCGTAGAATGGCGGTAGGAGCTGCTGCGGCGGATCAGCGAATTGAGGCGGGCGATCAGCTCCTTCATCGCGAAGGGCTTGGCGAGATAATCATCCGCGCCCGTAGACAGCCCCGCGATGCGGTCGTCGACCGTTGCCTTGGCGGTCAACATCAGTACGCTGGTGAAGTTGCCGTTTTTTCGCATGGTCTCCAGCACCTCGATGCCGTCCTTTTTCGGCATCATGATATCGAGGATCACCGCGTCAAAATAATCGTTGTCAAGAGCGTCGAGCGCCTCCTGTCCGTCATAGACGGCAGTGACCTCAAAGCCCTCCATCTTCAATATCTCGGTGACGGCGACAGAAAGCTGCCGCTCGTCCTCCGCGTATAATACCTTCATCCTTATCCCCTTTGTATCAGATCACGGATCGTCTGCATGGAAAGATCCGTAGACGCCATCTCGTCGGCACAGCGCTTGAGCTCATCGACGATCAAGGCGGTGTTTTTGATATGCTTCTTATATTTGAGCTGATGCTCCAAGCTCGCCCAGCAGTCCATCGCGATGGTGCGCAGCTGTATCTCTACATCGATATCGGGGATACCGCCAATACCGAACGGAACGTTCAGCAGCACATGCAAACTTCGGTAACCGTTGGGCTTCATATTCGCGATATAGTCCTTTACGGTGATGACGCGCCAACTTTTGTTCTGTTGTATCAGCTCCAGCACGGTATAGATATCGCCGACAAAATGCGTGATGACGCGCGCGCCGACGAGATCGGACAGGTTCTCGAGTCCCGCCCGCGCGGTCTCGGGCAAGCCGTTGTTCCTGAGCTTTTCTTTCAGACTTTCAGCCGACTTGACGCGGCACTTGATATGCTCCGCAAGCGCAGTCTCGGAATCTGCGCTGATGCTGTCCAGCATCGCCTGTATCTCGCGCATCAACAGGTTTTCGATCTCCTGCAGCTTCGGCGCGAATTCACCGTAAAACGCTAAATCTTCCTGTGTCATTCCAGTCTCCTATATCTCAATCGTCTGTCCCGCAGACAGATAGTGCAGTTTTTTCATATACGGTTTCATGTACGCGTACTGTTCTGTACCCGTACAGTGACAGGTATAATACGATGTATCGAACGCGTCCAGCTCCCGCGCGAATGCTTTCAGCCGGTCGTCCAAAGGCATTTTCATGAAGTGAAAACCGCCGACCAGCACATCGGGATGAAACCAATCCATGATATTCAAAATTCCCTTATGCGAACAGCCGCTGATCAGCACTCTTTTTTCCTTTTCGGAAATAAGTAGATATTGCTCGTGCCGAAAATCCTCGGGGATCAATCTTCCGCTTTGCTCAACGGACAGTCCCGCGCTGTCGATCTCACGGATCTTTTTTCGATCATTGCAGGAATACAATTCGATCCCTTCGACGATCTTATGCTCATCATCGGTAACGATCAGCCTGTCCGAGTCTTTCAGCCCGATATCCAAGCCGATGTATTTCTCCGCCGCGTTGTAATGCGGCTCGAAGGCATACCGGCTGAGATAAACGGGAGCCTTGTCGTTGAGCTGTAAAAAGCGCTTCAGCCCTCCCCCGTGGTCATAATGACCGTGGGACAATACGGCAAAATCCACACGCGACAAATCGACGCCGAGCTTCTCCGCGTTTTCGGCAAACAGCTCCGTCTGTCCCATATCGAACAGGATATGATGACCGTTTGTTTCAATGTATATAGACAATCCATGCTCACAGCCGAACAGCGAATCACAGGATGTGTTTTCCGCTAACACGGTTATTTTCATATCTTATTCTCCGTCAAATAATCTCACATCAGTGAGTAATCGATCAACTCGACGCCGTTCATCCTGCCGATATCGGGAAACCGATCGCCGATCGGATAGCCGTCCGACATACCTCTTCTGTCGATCAGTTCTCCGTCCCTGTCGAAGTCGGGATGGACGAGCAGCTCGGTGCTGTCGGGTATCTCCCTTCCCAATATATCCTCCGGTCTGCCGAAATAATCCGTCGTGATAAATCCTCGCGCACGCAGGGTAGCGTTATATGCGTTGATCTCAGCATCCGCATCAGGGAGATTTTTCCGTAGTCTGAGCTTGTTGATATCATGCTTGCGGCAGACTCTCACAACAACGGACAGTAAACACGGCAGATTATGAATATAGTGGTGCGAATCGGCATGAGTGATGAAGATACCCGCGTTTTTCAGACGCAATATCTGCGCTTCAAGCTCCGCGTACACCGCGTCGTTTTCGGCTGCGGTCAGCTCTCTGTTCAGCGTCATCGCGCGCTTATTGAAATAACCGTCCGTCACAAAATCGGTAAACCCGCATATCTTCTCCGTTAAAGGCTTACCCTCGGTCAGATTCAGATGCACGCCGATCTTATCGCTGAATCCGTTATCGCGCGCCAGTTGAAGCGCGTCCTCCAGCCATTCGCCGTTCGCTATAGCGGTCGTATCGGTAATCAACCCTTTTGCGAACGCCTGAGCGATCGCGCGGGAACAGCGCTCGTTCATTCCGAAATCATCACCGTTGATAATTACGCGCGCCATTCTCTCACCTCCGGGCTTATATCAATATTATAACAAGTATCTTTACATTTGTCTACAAAAATCGGGCGATCATTTGACCGCCCGAATAAGAATCTTAGCACTGTTTAAAGCTCTGAAAACCCGCTTTGGGTAAGGTTCTTACTGACCGAGAACCTTGGCGACCTCCTGCGTAAACTTCTCGGGATAGTCGCTGACCAGCATATGATTGCTGTCGGGGAAGCATACGGCATTATACGGTACGGTCGCATGATCTTTGTACCAGTCCGCGAGCTTCGGTGAGAACAGGGAGCCGGGATCCGCGTAGAAATAGGTCAGCGGCACCGTGATCTTCTCCGCTACCGGGCGAAAATCCTTCTGCTTCATGGATACGCCCAGGCTCTTCAGCACGCCTTCATCGCACTTCGCCAGGATCTCTTTCAGCGGCTTCTTCAGGAGAAATCCGGGTACCTTTTTATACTTCGGGACCGTCTCGACGACGAACTCCTTATAGATCGAATAAAAGTCTTTACCCGCATCCTTCTCCATGTCCTCTTTCGTATATCTGCCCTGATACAGTCCCAGCTGCCATTCCTCGTCGTTCAGCTGCTTCGGCGTCATGTCACAGAGAATGATCCGCTTCAACGCGCCGCAACCGTAGAGTCCGACGTAGTTCAGCGCCACTCCTGCGCCCATCGACCAGCCCAGCAGCGTGACATTGGAAAGAGAAAGTCCCTGAATGATCTCGTTCAGATCGCTCGCGAGCGTATCCATCGTAGGAGCGCCGCTGTTCGCGTCTTTGCTGCCGCCGTGGCCGCGATGATCGTAGATGATACATCTCGCCTGCTTCTGCAGCTCCTGAGACGGCTGTACGTAAATATCGTGTGAGCTCGACCAGCCGTGCATCATGATCAAAGTTTCCGGACCGCTGCCCATGTCCTCATAGTAAAGCTTCTGTCCGTCTTTTAATGTAAAATAACTCATTTTTTCCTCCTTATAAGTTATATCATTTTATGTCATTTATTCTCTGAAGCAAGCGATCTTTCGGAACGTTATTCGATCTTTATCGCATTATCGTTCAAAAGCTCCAGCATAACGTCGGCAATCTTCGGATCGAACTGAAGCCCTTTGTTATTCTCCAGTTCACTGATGATTTTTTCTTTTGACAGCTTCTTTCTGTAAACACGGTCCGTATTCATCGCGTCAAAGGAATCGGCGACATTCTGGTGGATCTCCAGCTTTCCGTTCCACGCGGAAGACAGAAATACCTTTGTACCGAACTCAAGACGGAACGTATAATCCGACACCTCGTCCGTTGTGTTATCCGTAATCGTGACGTCGTAAGTATACGCCTGATAGTTATGCTCCGTAAGGCCCTCGTTGTTCAGATCGAAGCACTTGGTCCATGTGCTGTCTCTGGCGGAGGCGTTGACAAATACGCCCTCTTCGCTGCTGTCGGCAGGCGAAAAAAGACTGCTGCCCGAATAACTCTCCTGATGTCTGACCTTGTTGTACGCGTCGGTCCTGAACATGCTCACGATCAGGCATGCCAGCGCAAGAAGAAACGTCACAATAAAAATAATCGGAGCTGCTTTTATCTTTTTCTTCATCCAACACTCTCCTTTGATGAGTCGGTCTATCTAAAACTGCTGCAGGGATATAATCCCGGTGCATGAAATATATGTCACTATTATTGCAACTTCAACAGCATTTGTCTACAAAAAATCAGGCAGCCGCAGCGACTGCCTGATTCGATATCAGTTAGGGTGACAGTAGTAATCCTAATCATTCGTAAATACAGAATCTGTTGATTGGATCGGCTTTTGACCGATATAAAGCGATATCCGCTTTTTTGAGAAGCTCCGAATAATTCTTCTCACTGCCGGTATATACGGCACAGCCTACACTGGCGCTGACTTTGCGCCCCTGATCCGGCAGCACGACTGATTCCGATACGCCCTTGATAATGTCCCCGGCGATCCGATAAGCAGTGTCCGGATCATCGGTGTCCTTGAGAAAAACGATGAATTCATCTCCTCCGAAACGGCCGGCGATCGCTTGATCGATGAACTTGTCTTTCAGGAAAGAACCGATTTGCTGAATGACCTGATCTCCGACGTCGTGACCGAACGTATCATTGATCAATTTGAATTTGTCAACGTCCAGCAAAATCATAATGCCTTTATCGGTCGTTTCATCTGCCAGATAGTCGTTGATCTCTCTTGTCAGAGCGCCTTTGTTCTTCAGCCCTGTCATTTCATCCATATCTTTTTGAATACTGATCGTTCTGCGTAAAACGAACTCCTTGATACGAATCGAATTGGCGATGATATGCAGGAAAATGCCGACCGCAGTGAATATGAGAACATTGATCATATCAAGCAGCCAAACATCATACGTTTTGACGTTGTACATCCAGATCAGGAACACCGCGGACGCCGCGCATAACTCTATCGTCATGAAAAACGGTTTATCGATCATGAACATCGGCGTGATCAGCAAGAAAGCAATGAAAGTGATAGCGGGAGTATCCGGCTTGTTCTGCGTAATGAAGCAGGCAAACAGGAAGAGCAGCGAAATCGAAAGATACATAATAAACTGCGCGATCAGAGAATCTTTTTTCGCAAGAAAGAAGTAGATAACAGCGATCACAGAATAAACCAGCGCCAGCAAATAGAACAGCCTGTTATCCTTCATGAGTTCGTTGAACAAAGAGCCGATAAATAAAAACGCAAATACCGCCGCCATCAGCACATGAAGGATCCGCCATACTTCAAAGTTCGAAACGTAGGCGTCTTTTTTCAGTGCGTTATATTCGTCTTTTTCGATTCCGCAGTAGCAAAAGTAGTTGCGAACGGTTTTCAGCACTGTTTTCATCGATTCGCCTCCTATACATAACCTGCATACCGTACATCACATAAACACACACAGCAGCGGAACATCAGCAGTCATAAATCATTCGGAACATCTCATATTTATTCTATCATATACAATATCTCAATGCAATAGATCAGGATCAAAAAGAGTCATTTGACAGACAGTTTCCACATGGGTCGCGGCAACGAAAATGATGTCAACTAACACAAAGCAGTTCTTGGAGTAAGGTCTACCCCATTTGCCTGTGCTTGGAGTAAGGTCTACTATCTGTGACTGTTCTTGGAGTAAAGTCCACGGGGAAAAATCTACTAAAACCTTATTATTTCTATAACAAATCACTTTTTCCGAGATTGCATTTCGAACACAAAGTTTGCAGATTATCCATTACTGTTTCTCCGCCTTTTGACCAAGGGATAATATGGTCTATATGTAATTCAACAGATGGGTCTTTTGCGGGTGAAGCACCACAAGCGCAACATTTGAAATTATCTCTTTGCATAACTAAAAAACGCAATCGAAGATTAGGTTCTCTTTGTGTTTGATGCTTGTACGATAAATCTGTTTCGGATGCTACTATATTAGTTTCAGAGATATCAGATTGATCAACTTCTTCGAGAGTATCTGCTTCATCTTGTTCTTCGTTGTTAATATACTCAACGAATGCTTCCAGTGCTTTTCTCCAACCACCAAATCTCCTTACAAAAGTGTTTAGTGCATACTTTGAAACTCCCTTGTTTACATCTGTACTTGTAGGTTGTCTGCCTAATAACACCCACATCCTCTCAATTTCCTCAAAAAGATCTTCGTTCGTTATATCACGATCATTATTCAATCTCATACCACATAGTTTTAATACATTATTCCATTTCCCGCCATACTTGCGAATCAAAGTTGTACTATGATATTTACCATATTTTGAGTATTCATCCATTGTAACAGTATCTTTACATAGTGTTTTTGCGACCTTATTAACATCATTAATCACATCATCATCATTAAAATTATATGAAAAATTATGACCCTTAGTTTCTAAACCTGCAAGTAATAAAACCTGTTCCCAAGAACCGAATCTATGTATAAGAGTTGATGAATGAAATCTTCCATTATCAGTGTATTCATTATTATACAAAGTATCTTTTCCTAACTTTTCAGCTACAAGCCTCACATCAGACAACAATTCCTCGTCTGTAATATTTCTATGATACTCATTTAATTCAAATTTCATTATTATCTCTCCTTTTATCTAATATGATATATAAATCGTGATATCATTTTTCAGACACAACCTACCCCTGACATCATTTTTCGAACACAACCCTATCCCTGTTATCATAATTCTAACACAACCTCATGTCACACACTACTATGCGAAAGTGAAATATTGCACAAAACTCACGCTTATTAATTGTGCGAAACAACGGTAAAATAGTAACATCTTTTTTGTTGCGTAGACCTCAGGATGTGTTATAAAAAAGATATACATATAAAGAACGGCTTAGTTATGCGGTTTTTTGCGAGACATCAGGCACACGCTCTCGACATGGCTTGTCCGCGGAAAGAGGTCATAGGGTGTTATTTCTTTAACAGAATAATTCTTTTCGGTAAAGAGCTTCAGATCTCGGGCGAGGGTGGCGGGATCACAGCTGACGTAAACGACTCTGTCGGGCGACATCTGCACGATCGTATCGATCAGTTCGGACGTCAAGCCCTTGCGCGGCGGGTCGAAGACGACCACGTCGGGGCGGATGCCCTCTTTGCGCAATTGTTCAGCCGCCTGTGACGCATCGCCGCAGATAAAGCGCGCGTTGCCGACGCCGTTGTGCTCCGCGTTGCGCTTGGCGTTTTCGATCGCCTCGGGGATGATCTCCACGCCGATCAGGCGCTTGCAACGATCCGCCATACTCAGCCCGATCGTACCCGCGCCGCAGTAGAGGTCGATCAAGGCTTCTTTTCCAGTCAGGCCGGCGTATTCTTTCGCCTTCTCATACAGTCGTTCCGCCTGTGAACGGTTGATCTGATAGAACGCCTCGGGCGCGATCTCAAAGCGCAGTCCGCACAGCGTATCGGTGATCGCATCGCTGCCGTAAACCGTATAGGTATGCTTGCCTAAGATCACGTTGGTGTCCTCGGCGTTGACATTGACGACGATGCTTTTGATTTGCGTATATTTTTCTTGTAAAGAATTATAAAGTGCCTCTTCACCGTCGAAATGTCGGCTGCCCACGATGACGCAGAACATCAAGTCGCCGGTCATTTCGGCATAGCGCAGATAGATATGACGGATACCTTTCCGATTCTGCGGCGTGTAGACGAGCCCGGGACGGTGCTTCAAAAACGCGTAAACATCCTCGATGATATCATTGAACACCGGCGGCGAAAGCTGACAGCGCAGGCAGTGCATAATATGGTGGCTGTGACGCGCGTAATAGCCCATCACGACCTCACCGTCGCGGTTCAGTCCGACAGGGATCATCGCCTTGTTTCGGTAGCCGTCAATTTTCTCTGATGGAATTATATCCTTAACTAAAGACGCGTCCAGCTTGCCGATCCGCGTGACCGCGTCCGTGACTTTCTGCCGCTTTGCTCTGCACTCCGCCTCATAGGAGATATGGCGGTATACACAGCCGCCGCAGGAAAACGACACAGGGCAATCCGGCTCGATGCGGTCGGGAGAAGGCGCAACGATCTCTTCCACGCGGGCAAAGCCGACGTTCTTCTTCACCTTGAGCACCTTGGCGCGGATCGTGTCGCCGACAGCGGTATTCGGCACGAAAAAGACCAGCTCCCCTGCCCTGCCGACGCCGTCGCCGTCGGAGGTCAGCGAGGTGATATTCAATTCGATGATTTCATTTTTACGGTACATAAGGAATCCTTTTGAATATGAATTCGCCTCCCTTTGGTAAAGGGAGGTAGGTCGGAACTCGTTCCGACTCGGAGGGATTGTATCAATCGCCGATTACAACGGCAACCGAATCAAATTGGCTTCTCGCTTTCGCTCAGACAATTATGCAATTCCTCAGTCGCTCCCGCGACAGCTCCCTTTACCAAAGGGAGCCTTATAATTCCATTATACAATAGTCAAATTTGTTATTTTTCCGATTGTGAAATATGATTTACTATTTGTTTTCACTATTGCACTTTTATCCCTAAAGTGGTAAAATATAGGGTACGATAAAGCAATTATCGACCGAATTGCATATACTACTTTCAGATACATCACATAACGAGGGGTAAGAACATGAACAACGATCATCTTTTAGATAATATCAAACACATCCACTTTATCGGCATCGGCGGCTCCGGCATGTGCCCGCTGGCGGAGATCCTGCACAGCGAAGGCTTTGAGTTGTCCGGCAGCGACGCGAACGAGGGCGAAACGCTCGACCGCATCCGCAGCTACGGCATCCCCGTACACATGGGTCACCGTGCGGAAAACACCGAAGGCGCGGAGCTGATCGTCTATACCGCGGCTGTCAAAAAAGACAATCCCGAGCTGGTCGCTGCTGCCGAAAAGGGTATCCCCGCGATTGAGCGCTCCGTCATGCTCGGTATCGTCACCCGCCGCTATAACCGCTCCATTGCCGTCGCCGGCACGCACGGCAAGACCTCTACCACCGCGATGCTCAGCCAGCTGCTGATCGGCGCGGGCTTCGATCCCTCCGCGATCATCGGCGGCAAGTTGCCGTTCCTCGGCGGCAACAGCTACGTCGGACACAGCGATATCATCGTATGCGAAGCGTGCGAATACGTCGACACCTTCCTCGAGCTGACGCCGTTCATCTCCATCATCACCAATGTCGACGCCGACCATCTCGACTACTTCAAGACGCTCGACAATATCAAAAAGAGCTTCAACAAATTCTGTCACCTGACCAGCGGTCTGATCGTCTACAACGGCGACGATGAAAACATCCTCGACGTCGTAGAGGATGTCACGATCCCGATGATCACCTTCGGCTTCCGCAAGACCAACGATTACTATGCCGCGAACCTGCGCGACGTCAAGGGCGCTTATAAGACCTTCGACCTCATGCACAAGGGCGAAAAGCTGTGCGAGATCGATCTGATGGTTCCCGGAAGACACAATATCTACAACGCGCTTGCCGCGGCTGCGACCGCGCATTATCTCGGCGCGACCCCCGAACAGATCGCCGAAAACCTCGGCAAGTTCACCGGCGTGCACAGACGCTTTGAGATCCTCGGCTCACCGCGCGGCATCACCGTAGCGGACGACTTCGCGCATCATCCCACAGAGCTGACCGCTACCCTCAGCTCCGCGATGGAAATGGGCTTCAGAAAGGTCTGGGCTGTCTTCCAGCCGCATACCTTCTCCCGCACCGCGCTCTTACTCGATGACTTTGCCAAGGCGCTGAGCATCCCCGACGTCGCGATCATCTCCGAGATCCTGCCCGTTCGCGAGACCAACACCTACAACATCTACAACACCGATCTCGGCGCGAAGGTACCCGGCAGCATATGTCTCGACACCTTTGAGGAGATCACGCAGTATATCGTCGAGCACGCGCAGGAGGACGACCTCGTCATCACCCTCGGCGGCGGCAACGTCTACATGTGCGCGAACATGATCCTCAAGGCGCTGAAAACCGAGGACGAATGACGGTCTGACTGATATTTCAGCTGTGAAATCAAAACATGAATACACAAAAGCGGCAGACGCAAATCGCACCTGCCGCTTTATTGTTTAACCCGCATCATACTTTTGACGCGTTTTCCCATAAATACTCAAATTCATTTCGATACAGATCAAAATAGTCTGAATAAGTCGTAAAAATATTCTCGTAATTTGCGTCCATCCTGGGATTGCCGTAGGTATAATAGGTAACGTTGACGGTATCGAGCTCGCTGTCAGACATATGGATGGAATAATACTGTCTGAGCAGCGGAATATCCGACAACCTCAGTTCCATATTCGGATTATCATCCGCAGCATACTCTTTCCATTCTTCGACACATTCGGAAAAAGCGGTATAACGTCTCCTCTTATTGCTGTGACGCATATGCTTCGCAACGCTCTCGGCAGCGTCAGCCGTATTGATCAACACCCTGACGGGTATCTTCTCCCGCTTGAATCTATCCAATATGTCTAACAGGATATCATCCCGGAACCAGATATCTCCGCCATGAGTCGCGATATCGACTCCCGTTATCTTATCCTGTGATTCCAGCGCGTTGAGGAAGTACCGCTGCTGCGCGGTAAGCCGACTGTTTCCGGAGCTGTCTTTTCCTTTCCCGATAAAGCTGATCAGCTTATCGATCATAGCGGTCAGGTACTCATTTGACTCCACGACGCCGTTCTGGAATCTGATGCTGTGCATCTCCTTAGGGATGCGGGGATCCCACTCATCCGGCCATTGAAAGCCCGAACACATGACGGGGATGATCGGTTTTTCCAGTTCAATCGCTCTCAAAACCTCTTTACGCACCCAATCCTCTTCATCAACACACCCGTCCAGTGCAGCGGGAGGCAGCACCAGAATAAAGCTGCTGCTGTTTCCGATAGCGCTGTAAAGCTCCTCGTTAAAGTTGCCGGAACGGAGCTTTTCTCTGTCCAGAAAAGCAAGGACTCCCTTATCCAGCAGCTTATCGTATAAAGTCTGAGCAATAAAAAAACCGTTATCTCTACGATAGCTGATAAACGCGTCATATTTACAGTTTCCCATTCACTCAGCACCGCCCTTTCTTTTTTCATTATACATACATCAAAATGAATATGAGAGCTATTATGTAAAGGGTAGTTTCTACTACCTTAGTACATATGACTGCGGCTCATTTGTGGTGAATTGAAAAGCAGTTATAGGAAAGGAGTATAATCTGTTATCCAAACTGTAAAAAATATCGCTACGAAAGGAGCCTGTTATGGATCAGAAAACTATTTTTGAACAGCTTGGCGGCACATACAGCCGACAGGGAGATTATTTGCTCCCAAATCTCACCTTGCCCGATACAAAGGAATATGTGATCGGCAAGTACGGACATATGCGGCAAAGGTATCTCAAAAAGCACCGTCCGATTCTCTACACAAGCTTGCTTACCTCTTGCAAGCTGTCCGAGCATTTAGCCGATATTGAGGAAGAATGCAGCGAACGTGTGGATAGCCTTGTAAAAGCTATGGCTAATCAGGAAGGAGTTACCGAAGCACTCAAAGCTGCTGACCAAATGGCGTGGGTGCGCCGTATGAATAATATCCGCAACCGTGCCGAAGAAATCGTATTGAATGAAATTGTATATGTATAGCAAAAGCCCGTTGTCAGCGTTAATTCGTTGACAACGGGCTTTATATGTCAGCTATTAGTTTAATTTCTGATAATCATCAAGGTTAAGCTCCTTCTTAAATTCTTCCTCCGTAGGAAGATAGAGCTTGTATTTTGAAGCAAAGATTTGTGTGTTTTCTTCGGATAGTGTGTATTTGACTACGGAATCGCTCTTATCAGCGCAAAGCACTATGCCAATTGGCGGATTGTCGCCTTCATTCATCAATTCTCGTGTGTAGTAGTTGACGTACATCTGCATTTGTCCTAAATCCTGATGTGTCAGCTTGCCGACCTTCAAATCAATCAATACAAAGCATTTCAGAATGTAGTTGTAGAATACGAGGTCGATATAAAAATGCTCGCCGTCAAAGGTGATATGCTTTTGTCTTGCTACAAAGGAAAAACCTCTACCAAGCTCTAACAGGAATTTTTGCAGATGGTTGATTAACGCCTGTTCTAAATCCTTTTCATAGAAATTCGGATTAGGATTCAGATCAAGGAATTCAAGCACATATGGATCACGGATAATCTTCTCATACTCCGGTTTCGGCTCCAACTGTTCAATTTCAGATGATACCGATTCTTTGTTTTGGCTTGATAGCAGTCTTTCGTAAAAGAATGAGTTGATTTGTCTGTCGAGTTGCCGGACACTCCAGCCGGATTTGATGCATTCCTCTGTATAAAACTCTCTACGCACTTTGTCGTCAATACGCATTAACTTTTGATAATGCGACCAGCTCAATTCAGCAGACAGTGTCTGCTGAATTGGAAAACACAGATAAAACTTCCTCATGTTCCTTAAATTGGTTTCCGAAAAGCCTTTGCCAAATTCAAGAGTGAGCTTATCAGATAAATACTTTATAAGATTTTTGCCGTATTCACTCCTGTCGTTATCACCGCAGGCTTTATATATTTGCTCGCCGATCTCCCAATAGGCAAATACCATAGCGGAATTGACCGCAGTATAGACCTTTTGCTGTGCGGTAATAATGCTGTGCCGTATTGAGTTATATGTGTTCTCTGAATTGCTGCTGTTTGTAATAATCTCATTTGCCATCTTCTATCACCTTACCAATTAGTTTGTTTCATCTTCATCAGTCGTTTTGTTTTTCGCCCTGTTCTTATACACGTTATACTGATTCTTACAGCGTGGGCTGCAAAAGACAGCGCTTGGTCGGCTTGCTACAAAGAATTTGGAACATTTCTTGCACACCCTCATAGGATTGTGTTCATCCGTCAGCATAAAGGATAACATCAATTGTATGCCAAGCAGGAGCGAATGGAAATCACATACAAGCGTAGGCTGTTCAAGCAGCTCAATGTGATAGCTCGGAGCGTTACCGTCAAACGCACGGATACTCTGTCGCATTAGCTGTTTGTAATCTTCGTCCAGCTTATCATAGTCATTGTAATACAGAAACACTGTCGTAACGTTAAATGCCCAATCGGTAAACACCTGCTTCATCCACTCATAGCTCTCGGCATACTGACGCTGAAAGCTCATATTGACCGCCATCGGTCTGTCGCTCATTGTCATGGCGAGCGCCATCATCATATTGTCACCTTCAATATTCCATAATGATTCCACGCTTCGCTTTACTACATCGAGTTTGTCAAAGGGGAAGAACAGATTGAGATAATCTTCGGTTGACATTGTTTCCTTTTTGATAAAACGGTTTTTCGGCAGATACACCGCTTCATAGTCCATAAAGGAAGGTGTAGTCGGCAATGCCGTCATCAATCCGAACAGCCCATACTTTTCCGCAAAGGCTTTTATTTCGGCTTGTATTTCTTCATCATCCTGTTCCTGCTTCATACCCAAGCGCCCGATATACAGAGCATCCAAAACTAACTGCTGATACTCCTTCAACGGATCGTATATTGTAGGCTGTGCGTTGGAGCAGGCGGTCAAATACAGCTTGCCGTTTTCAGCTTGTTTCCATTCATATTCGCTATATAGTACCCAAGTTGAATTGGAATGTTCAAATTGAAAGCTCATATCTATCACCAATGTAATCTGAAATTGGAATAATATATTACTATTATACTAATTGCCCTTGCTACCGTCAAGGGCTTTTTCTATAAATAGCTTTTCTTCCATCGTGAGAGGATAACCTTTTTCTTTGCGGCTCAATAACACTTTTAGTAATGCTTTATGTATCTTCTTCAAGGCGGTCGCTCTGACCTTGCGGATATTACGGTCGGATTGCTCTCTGATTTTGCCGAGAGCTTTTGTACTTGTTCCTCGCACGATATTGTTAAAGATGATTTCCTTGTGATCATCAGATAGTTTATTCAATATCTTTGACAAATCACCGTCGGTCACCAATTCGTTAATCTCAAACGGACAATGAAAGATAGCGTCGATATAATCACCCTTGCGGATTTGTTTTAGCAACACATCATTGACATCATAAGGAATAATCTCGCCGTCAAGCGCAGCGCCGTAATCAAGCGGAATATCCAAACCGCTCCGACTGACTTCGTGATAACGCTCCCTGCGCTCACGGTTATTGTCAAGACGATTCCACCAAGATACCACATTCTGAAAATCAGCGGTTGTCCTTGCGGCGTTCTCCAATCTGGCGAGCGCTTCACGCTGTAAATCTCTTTTTAGCTTTTTGGTTTCGGGCGGCTCGTCGATCTGCGGCGGTTCTTCGTCTTGTTCGAGCAGTACTTCCAATTCAGCCTGATGTTCGTCGGCTAACGCTTCGGCGAGCTGTTCTTCTTCCTGCTCGGCTAATAGTTCTTCGTATTCATCCACCGCAAATTCACCTCCCAAAATATTTTTAAAAATTTTTCAAAAACAGTTCCGCAAACCGTACCGAATTTCTCCTATATATGGAGGGGTAATCTGTTTTCTTTATTTCAGATTACTTCTATCAATAAAGAAGGAGGAAACGTTATGGCAGAATTATCAAAAAGAGATAAAAACCGTATCAGAAAACACGTTACTAAATGTTGCGCCAACTACAGCAAAGAGTACGGCTGCCTGCCGCTTGAAACGGAGTGCTATATGTTCAGCGTAGGCTTTACCGACAGCAAGCTGTGCAAGTATTACGAGCAAGCTGTATTACCTACCGACGCCGAGTTGTTCGCTTTGTTCAAAGGCATACCCACTAAGAAGTGCCAACAATGCGGCAAGCTCTTTGCTTCTGTTGGACGAAAGGCGTATTGTTCAGAGCAATGTGCCGCAGAAGCTCGCCGTCTGTATTCAGCAGAACGTGTTAAAAGACACCGCCAAAAGAAAGCTGAAAAGTAACGCTTTTGCTCTCTGAAAGCCACTGTTCAAGCGGCTTTTGGAGAGCATTTTTGCGCAGCTAAGGTGTTTTTATCAATGTTTCACTTTAGGGGTTACAGAGTAAGGAACTGACTAAATTCATTATACACAAATCTATTTTAAAATTCAATGGGAGGTAATATTTTGACCGACAACTATACAACGATGATTCGCCGTATCGGCAAGACCACCTATAACGTCAAGGTGTTTTGCAAGGAGAGCGGCGAAACAATGGAAGATAAAATTTTGCGAATTGTTCGCAATGAAGCCTTTAAAAATGACGAGGCTTGTGGTATAATAACCATACCACAAATGAGCCGACAGTCTGAAAGGAGTGCCTGATATGGCAGCAAAGCAGACTGAAGGAAAAATAACAGCATTGTATGAGAGACTGTCCCGTGACGATGAACTCGCCGGGGACAGCAACTCCATCATCAATCAAAAGGCATACCTCGAAGGCTACGCAAGGCAGCAGGGGTATGAAAACCTCGTCCACTATACCGACGACGGTTATTCGGGCGGTAACTTTGACCGCCCTGCTTGGAAAAGGCTGATTGCCGATATTGAAGCCGACAAGGTGGCGCACGTTCTTGTAAAAGATATGTCCCGAATCGGCAGAGATTATTTGCAGACAGGCTTTTACACTGAGGTAATGTTCCGTCAATACCACGTTCATTTTGTCGCTATCGCCAACAGCGTTGACAGCAACGATCAAAATAGCAACGAGTTTGCGCCGTTCCTCAATGTGATGAACGAGTGGTATCTGCGTGACCTCAGCCGCAAACAGCAAGCCGCCTGTCGCACAAAAGGCGAATCGGGCAAACCGCTGACGAACATTGCTATCTACGGCTATAAAAAAGATCCGAACGATAAAAACCATTGGCTGATCGACGAGGAAGCCGCACAGGTAGTCCGCCGTATTTATCGGCTGACAATCGAGGGCAAAACGCCTTTTGAAATCACTACGATTCTTTACAATGAAAGAATTGAAACGCCTGCCGCTTATCACGCAAGGCAAGGCACGGGGCTTTGGAAGTACAAAACCGATATACCGCACCCATATTCGTGGAATGAAGCTACTGTAAAAGCTATCCTGTCTAAGCAGGAGTACGCGGGAGATACCGTCAACTTCCGTACGCACAAAGAGTCATATAAGGATAAAAAGTCCGTTGCCAATCCAAAAGAGAATTGGCAAATTTTTAAGGACACGCACGAAGCGATCGTTGACCGTGAAACTTGGGAGCTTGTGCAAAAGCTGATTAAAACGCCGAGACGTGTCGATACGATCGGTGAAGCAAATCCGTTGACAGGGCTTGTGTTCTGTGCCGATTGCGGAGCGAAGATGTATAACCACCGCACACGCGGCGATATAGAAAAGAAAAAGTATCCGGGCGACACTTATGATTGTTCGACCTATACTCTCAGCTTTCGTAAGAAAGATACCGTGTGCTTTAAACACCGCATTTCAACAAAGGCGCTGCGGGTGTTGATTCTTGAAACGATCAAGGCGGCTTGCACTTCGGCTATCAAGGACAAGGATAAGTTTTTAGATGACGTTTGTTCCGCTTCACAGCTTCGGCAAAAGGAAGCGGTCAATGACGCTAAGCGAAAGCTGAACAAGAGCCGCAGGAGAATCAACGAGCTTGACGGAATCATCAAGAAGCTCTATGAATCCTATGCCGTCGGCAAGATCACTGAGGAGCGTTTTGACAGCCTGCTCGCAGATTATGAAGCGGAGCAAAAAGAGCTGACCGTTTTTGTTACCGAAACCGAACAGCAGCTATCTACCTTTGAAGAAGATACTGCCCGTGCGGAACAGTTTCTTGCGTTGGCGAAAAAGTATACCGATTTCTCCGAGCTGACTACGCCGATGATCAACGAATTTATCGACAAGATACTCGTCCACGCTCCGTACTATGTTGACGGTGAGCGTATGCAGGACGTTGACATCTATCTGAATTTTATCGGACAGTTTGAAATTCCCGAACCTGAGTTGAGCGAGGAAGAAATCAAGCGACAAGAGCAACTCAAGAAAAAGCGGGTATATGAACGGGAGCTTTACCAAAAAATCAAATCAGGCGAACACGTTGTCGGAAAGAATTTCGAGGTAAAGTGTTGGGAGTGCGGCAAGACCTTTATTGCAAAATCGACCTACGCTAAATTCTGCTGCGTGAAATGCCGTAACAGGAATTACAACAGAAAACGCTGGCAAAAGCATAAAGAACAACAACAGAAGAATAATTAACGCTGCGGCGGCTTGTGAGAGCAATTTCACAAGCCGCCTTTTTGATTGGAGGAAAACTATTTGATGAATTTTACTGAGAAAGATTATTTACAGGCAAAGCACAGACTGGAAGAAGCGCAGGCTCGCAACCGTGTGAAGGAACGCAAAGCACGAACACATCGGCTTATTCAAGAGGGAGCTATCTTAGAGAAGGCACTTCCTCAAGTACGGCAAATGTCACTGGAACAGTTGGAGGACTATCTATGCAGTTTAATCAAATAATCATTATCAACGGAACGCTTTGAGTAATCGGAGCGTTTCTTCTTTTATCCCGAAGGGCGCACTTACTCACCACTGCCAAAACTCGCAGAGTTTTGGGCAGCGGCGGTATTTCAACCTTCGTTGAAACCGTGCGCTCTCCGAGGGTTGCGGCTCCGTCGGAGCCTTGCGGAAGCTGCCGCAGAGCCGTCACCTTCCGTGCGGTTGTCCGTCCTACAACCGCATTGTCAACGCTGTACCACAGCCTTGACAGTGTGGGTATCGCTGCAGCGACACCCTGTATTGCTCATAAGAATTCGCAATATTTTTTGCTCCGCCGTTGCAGAAACTTGATCTTACAATCTTAGTTTTTCAAAGGAGGATTGGATGCAACGTCACGTTGCAAAAGAAACAAAAATACTATCCGAAAGGATTGATTATATGTTATGGCAATCTATCATTTAGAAGCAAAAGTTATCAGCCGCAGCACAGGCAGAAGTGCCGTCGCTGCTTCTGCCTATATGAGCTGTTCAAAGATTTTGAACGACTATGATGGCGTGCTCCACGACTTCACCCGCAAGCACGGACTTATATGGAAGCATATCTTTTTACCCGAAAATGCTCCACAGGAGTGGCTTGATCGGAGCGAATTATGGAACGCCGTTGAACGTGCCGAAAAGACAAAAGACAGCCGACTTGCCCGTGAGTTGGTGCTTGCCTTGCCTGTTGAACTCAACAAAGATCAATGGATTAGTCTACTGAGCGATTATATCCAAAGCAATTTTATCGCAGATGGTATGTGCGCCGACGTCGCTATCCACGACACCGATGGACACAACCCTCACGCACATATTATGCTGACCGTCAGACCGCTGGATGACAAAGGCGAGTGGCAGTACAAAACCGAAAAGGAATACCTTTGCAAACGTAACGGAGAAGAAAAGGGATTCACAGCCGCCGAGTTTCTGCAAGCAAAATCGCAGGGCTGGGAGAAGCAATATCAATACTTCGTCGGCAAAAAGAAGGTGTATATGCCGCCGTCAGAAGCAGAAAAGTACGGCTATGAAAGAGTAAACAAATATCCGAAAAGTACGAAATATGGGCGGCAGAATCCGATCACCGCCCGTTGGAACAGTGACGAGCAGCTTGTCGTTTGGCGTGAGAATTGGGCGCAAATCACGAACAAATATCTTGATGAAGCCAATCGCTCCGACGCTCACATCGACCACCGCAGTAACGCCGCCAGAGGTATCGACGAGCAGCCGACGATCCACGAAGGTTATGTTGCACAAGCTATGGAGCGCAGAGGATTGATTGCTGACCGCTGTGAAATCAACCGTCAAATCAAAGCGGATAATGCTTTGCTCAGAGAGCTGAAAGCTGCGTTTGCAAAGATCTCACAGGCGGTCAAAAATACCGTCCCCACCCTCGCCGAAGCGATGGAATCTCTGCGAGAAAAAGTCATTGTTATCAGCTATCATATCCTGCACACCAAAATCGGCAAACGCAATATTACCGATTATGTTAAGGAATTAAAGGCGAATTATGAAGGCTACAAGGGTATCATCAAACAGATCGCCGCAAAGAAAAAAGAACGGAAGGAGCTTCAAAATCAGAAGAAGTCCACTCCCGTTATCAAGGTCATCACTCACCGTGATTTGGCTCGCCGTATCGCCGAGCTGACGGAAGAAATTGAAGAACTGAAATCCGAAAAGGCTCGTTTGCTTATCGCTATGGAGCGTACCGATGATAAAGATGTATCTACAGTCAATGACAGCCTTGATCGAATGGAATCTGCTTTGGCGGAGTTAGACAAACGAGAAGAAAAATACACCGTCGAGCTGAACGAAGCCTTACAGCAGTACGACGAATACAAGGAGCAATCCAAAGAATTCAATGAAGGCGAATTTGGAAAGGCTCGTTTGGATATCCGATCTGACAAAGAGCGCAACGCACTCAATCAGATTTCAAATTCCTACGGCAAACATTTCTCTCGCAGCACATTTTTCAGTAGCGTCCGTGACGCAGATATGAAGCTCGAGGATGATATTGATATGCAATCTGTCCGTGAATATGCTTATCAGCAGCGCCGACAATCAAAACAACAGCAGAGGAACAGAAAACATCACGAGCAAGAAAGATAAATATACACTGCCGTCAAGTAGGATTATTCCTGCTCGGCGGCTGTTATCTATTGCTTATCTGTTGATTTTATGATAAACTTTACATGAGGAAAGCTAAAGTATGAGGAGCATTGTTATGACAGGTATTTTTTATTTTTCTTCTACAGGCAACAGCCTATATATCGCTAAAAGAATAGGTGCTCACTTCTCCGAAAAGGTGTTTTTCATTCCGAATTATCATGGTGACATTAATCAGTTTCAAGATATAGTTATTGTATCTCCTGTTTATTCTTTTGGGTTGCCAAAGCACGTATATGACTTTGTGATATCTTTACCAAAAACTCCTGCGGTTTATGTAGTACTTAACTATGGCGGAATGATGGGCGGCGCTGATTATTATACCTATCAGCTTGCAAAAACTCACGGAGTAAATATTCGTGCTGTTTATGCGGTTAAGATGCCCGAAAACTTTACTTTGACTTTTTCTACGCCGCAGCTCTATAACCGTATTGTACTGAAATCTGCGGATAAGAGAATTGACCGAATTATTGATGGAATAAAAAGCAAGCAGGAATATCTGCCGTCAAAAAAGAAAACAAATGAAGCATCATATGAGAAAAACAAGGCTAATTGGCATTTGATAGCGAGAGATTTCAGCGTAAAAGATAACTGTACTAAATGTAAAAAGTGTATTCGCATTTGTCCGGTTGATAACATTACAATAACCGATGATAAAATTCAATTTTTAGACAAATGCGTTGCTTGCCTTGGCTGTTACCATAGATGTCCTCAAAAAGCAATCATTTATAAAAGCAGGCACAAGAAGGACAGATACATTAACCCTAACATAAGAGAAAGCGAAATAGGGAAAGACATATAGAAAGAAAATAAGATTATGACTATGCAAAACATCTATGATAACGAAATATTTTTCAATGGCTATTCAAAGATTAGAGAAAATGAGAACAACGCAAACAATATATTTGAAAAACCGGCGTTGTTTTCTCTACTTCCTACTCTAAATAACAAGACTGTTTTGGACTTGGGCTGTGGTTATGGTGAGCATTGCATTCACTTTGTTAAAAAAGGCGCAAAATTTGTTAAAAAAGGCGCAAAAAGAGTTGTGGGCATTGATATTTCACAGAAAATGCTTGCTATAGCCAAGGCTGAAAACGCACATCAAAACATTTCCTATTTGAATATGCCAATGGAAGATATCGGAGAATTACAAGAGCGTTTTGATATTGTTGTCAGTTCGCTTGCTTTCCACTATGTTGAGGACTTTCAAGCTCTGATTAAGAGTATTTACATACTTTTGAATGACGGCGGCGTTATGGTGTTTTCTCAGGAACACCCGATAAACACCTGCTTTTCAACCGGAAGCCGATGGACAAAAGATGAAAACGGCAACAAGTTATTTGCTAATATTTCTAATTACAGCGTTGAAGGAGAACGAGAATCCACTTGGTTTGATGATAAAGTCAAAAAGTATCATCGGACATTTTCAACGATCATAAACACCTTGATTGAATCGGGCTTTCAAATAAAAAAGTTGATTGAGCCTGTACCAACACCTGAAATATTAAAAGAGAATCCTGATTACAAAGATTTACTACATAAGCCTGATTTTCTGCTTATTAAAGCAACAAAAGGTACTTCGAGATTATGAAAACTGAAATTATAACATTAGATATTACTGATTATCAAAAGTGTAACAATATTTGGAATATGCAACGCCAAAGTGAGCTTGCGGACAAGTTTTATAACGAGCTTTTAACAGGTAATCGGACTACATATATCTACACTATTGATAATGAGTTTGTTGGCGAGATTTCTTTTGTTAAAGAAATGAATGATTCTGATTATACAATTCCTAACCAACGTATTTACGTTTCCCGTCTTATTGTAAAACTCGAATACAGACGGCAAGGTATTGGCAGGAAATTGGTTGACTTCATTACTGAAAAAGCAAAATCACAAGGTTATACCGAAATGTCAATCGGAGTCGATTTGGATAATTATCCTGCGTTAAAACTCTATATGGAAGCAGGCTTTAATAAGGTTATCTATATCGGTGAAGATGAACAAGGTAAATATTTGAAATTATTAAAGGAAATATGAGGTAGAGAAGCATATGGGATGCATATGACGAAAATTTCAATCTCATAGAAGGTGTCACCTTAAAAAGAGGAGAGAAAATTGACGATGGCGTTTTTCATCTTGTCTGTGATATTATTGTGCGCCAAACAGACGGAGACTATCTTATTATGCAGCGTGACGCACTAAAGTATTACGGCGGTATGTGGGAAGCAACGGCAGGCGGCTCTGCGCTTGCGGGAGAATCACCGTTACAGTGTGCCACAAGAGAGCTGTTTGAAGAAACAGGTATCCACGCAGATACACTGACCGAGGTTGGCAGAGTGGTAGATACTGAACGCCATTCTGCTTATGTCGAATACCTATGCATTACGGATTGTGATAAAAATTCTGTTAAACCGCAAGAGGGCGAAACATCTAATTATCGTTGGGTGGACAGAGAAACCCTGCTCAATATGAAAAATGATGAGCTTTTAACAGAACGAATGCAGTTGTTTATTGAAGAAAGGTCGAATATGGATTGATTATCTTTTTTAGTAATAGTTAATCATATAATCTAAAATACTTACTATTTTGTGAAAGGATATACTATGAAAAATAATAATATGAATAACAAATACAATAAAGCTAGTTTAATACTATCTGTTTGTTCTCTAGTAGTAGCTATCATAACATTAATATTTACAATTATAATTGGAAATATAGCGAACAGTATAACAATATCCATCGGGGAAGAAGCAAATTATCTTGCTGAAATAAACGCACCTTGTATATATTCAATAAAATGGACTGATGATGATTCTGGCGATATAGTCAGTGATGGAAAAAATGGTTATTTTACTAACAGCCAAATTATTATCTCTATTAAACCAGAAAAAGGATCTATAGAGGATATTGGTCACATCTTAGTAAATGCTGATAATAGTATTAAAAAAATAGATTCACTATCTCTGATGGAACATAGAGAAAACAGCCATTTACGGAGTAACTATTTAGATAATAATTTAGATTCACAATACATACCTACTACTTGGAATTATGTAAAAGAAAACAATATTATTTATACGAATGTTTTTGTAAAAGCAAGTAATGGTAAAACTGATCTATGGCTTATTATTAAAGAATTAGATAGTAATTCGTTCATAATTTACGGGTACAACGCATTGGCAAGTGAAACAAAAAACGAAAAATACCAAGAGGCAATTGATTCATATAAGTCTGTACGAACATTCATTATTGAAAACAATATATAGTGCTTCATCTTTAAAAGAACTTTTCGGAGGTGCAAAATGTACGTCAAGCGTGTTTTAGCGTCTTTCTAAAACAACTTTACTTTAGGAGGACGCTATTTTGAAAACAAACAACTTAACAATTTTAGCCGATATGTACGGATGCCCTAACAGATGTAAGCATTGCTGGCTCAGTCATATGCCAAACAAAAAAATGCCCGATGGCAGTGACGAAATGATTGTCAATTATTTCAAGCCACATTTTCATTCAATTACCTTTTACAGTTGGGTGCGTGAGCCTGATTATTGCGAAAACTATGTCGAGCGTTGGCAGCGAGATATACAAATATCTGTCAACGCAAAGCCGCAGCGTTTTGAACTTGCGAGTTTTTGGTGGCTGGTGCGTGATGATAATTATGTCCGATTTTTGAAATCTGTCGGAGTCAACACGGTGCAGCTTACCTTTTTCGGGACAGAAGAAATAACGGATTGGTATATCGGCAGAAAAGGCGCTTATCAAGAATTGCTCCAAGCAACAGAAATTTTGATAGATAACCAAATTGCCCCACGTTGGCAGGTGTTTATTAATACTGAGAACGCAACCGACATAATTGAGCTGTTAGCCCACAGTAAAGAGTTGAAGCTATCAGAACGTTGTAAAACGTTTGGCGGGGATTTTTCTTTCTTCATTCATTCCGGCTCCTGCGACGGTGAAAACAGAAAACTCTATCCTCTAAGAATAAATAAAGAGGATATACCTGCTGAGTTGATTCCGTATTATATCAATTTCTCGGAAACTAAAACCGAAGCTGAACTGTGCGCAATATTAGCTAACGATGACACTTGCTTTGCATATCATAACGAAAATGAAATCACACTTAATATTGCTAATAATTTTGATGTGTATTTCAATTTCACTCATATGCGCCCCGAATGGAAAATTGGTAATATTCTGACCGATGACAGCACTGAACTTGTCCGCAGGGTTATAGACGAGGATATTCCTGCTCTCAGGCTTGCAAGAAAAACACCCACCAGCGAGTTAGTAAAACTATTTGGAAATCCGCAGTCGCATAAGATCTTTGATTGCGTTGACGATTATAAGGCGTATATGTTAAACGAAATGATTAAAGAACATTCTTAATGAACAACACAAAACCGCTGATAGTGCTAAGCAATTGCTCTGTCAGCGGTTTTTTGGACGTACACTGTAAGATATTAATCAAATAGGAAGAAAGGAAATCTTTTTTGAAGGAAGATATAAATGATATAATAACTGATTTGCTTACACCCTCAATTATTATCCAACAAATTTTGAAAGGTTTTAGATCTAGTCCAATTAAAATCGCAACTCAAAGAATTATAGATACTTTTGTTAATGTTAATTTTTTGTCTTCCTTTTGCCGAGTTTATTCTTTCATCAAGCCAATACAACACTATTGCACTAAAACTATGTCGTAAATTCATAACCGAGATTCTTTCGCATATGTCTTTATTTTTTGTACTCAAAAAAGTGTTATGTAGTTTGGTCATTGATGAATTTCCAAGTTCGGGTTGATTTACATCTAACCAAAAATCGTTGCACATATCGACAAGCCTACGACTTTTTCCAAGGAAATCCCGATTAATGTCATATCGAGTATCAAAGATATGCAATGTTGTATAATTCTTTCTATTTCGCCATTCAGAACGTAATGCTTCTAAAGAAGTCATAGGCTGTATATCATATGCTATGCCAATATTGTTAATAACACTAAAATCGCTTGATATTTGATGCCCACATAACACACACGTTTTTAAACAACATAGTATTTTTTTAGACCAATCATCTGCCATATGAACCAATTTAGCAAACTCTTCTCTTTCTTGACAATAGTATTGAATATAATTAAACTTAATCTTACCTTCTTTTAGATTACTAATTGATAAATCATCCTTTTTTATTGTAACAATAGAAAAGCAAAAAGGAATATTACCATTTTTGATTTTATAATTTTTTGTCCATTCAGCATCAAAGCCAACTAAACTATTTTCATGAATTTGTTCCAAATTTCCTTTTATTATCATTATGACCTCAAATTATTATTACAGCATTTCCTAAGTACTTATTTACATGATTGTATTTATATGGATACCTTAACCAAATATCATTGATTGTATCATGGTGCAAATCTCCCAATAACATAACTTTATCTGGATAATCAAGAGCAGGCCACGCATAAGTTTTTCCATTGGGATAAACCAAAATAGAATAACCGTCAGTATGTTTATTCCAAATCGAAAAAGTAAATGTTGTTTTCCAACCGTAGTTCTTCTTTGCAACAGCTATTTTCTCACACATTTCTAAAGCTTCTGATTCTGATATATATTCTGAAGGATCCAAGTTTAACGCGTTTCCCTTTGGAATAGGTAGTACAAACTTCATCTTTTTTGCGCCTAATACATCTGCTATTTGACAAGTATATAACACAGAATCTAAAGTGCTCCTTAATACAACTGCTGTTAGTGAAAATGGAATGTCATTCTTGATAAAACCGTTAATGCCTTTCATAATAAAATCATAATCACCGCGCACCCTAGAAGTAATTGCGCGAGGTCCATCTAATCCGACGTTAACAGAAATTCGATTGTCTTTTATTACTTTAATATTTGATTCAGAAGCAACAGCATTTGTGGGAAGGCCTAAAATGTGCCGTTTAGAAAAGATGCCAACAACATCTTTAAAATCTTCTCTAGTTAACGGCTCTCCCCCTGATAAAAAAACACGTGGAACAGTTTTAAGGTTTTCTTCATATTCTTTCAGTTCATCTAGTGATGGATCGGGTAATAAATCCTTTTCACTGCAAAACTCACAGTTAAAATGACATTTGCGAGTGATTTGTAAAATAACTGATAACGGTGAATCAAGATGATTCAATACATCTTCTATATTGCTATTAATAAGATTTAACCTATGAGTGTTTTCATTATACAACACTTCTTTTATATTTGTAAATACCATAATTCATTCTCCTTAGTTTATTAATATTAAGTGAGCGTTGTTGCCCTACTATATTTTATCATTTTCTTATAATGTTTTACAATTCTTTATATTTACGAACTTTGTCACCTATATTTATACATAACACACTAAAAAACATATACAAATTTGTGAACAAACAAATGATTCACACGTTGCTCCATCTCTAACAAAATAATTATTCGTTTAGGAGTATAAACTAATACTCTAATTAAATCTTTAATTTGCTCATTATAAATAAAACGACAGATTCTCCAATAAAAAATGTGTTGGATGTTTTATTTATATTGCTCAGAAAACAAGAAACAACTCTGGTAGAAAATACCCTTGACAAAACTCGTCTTGTCAAGAATATCTTTCAGCCTGAGCTCGTTATATAAAGAAAGAGGCTGTCGCAAAACGAGTAGTTTTGCGACAGCCTTAAGAATTTGATGAGATAAACATCTCAATAGAGAATATTGTAGGATAACAAAGCATAGCAAACCAGAGGGTAGGCAAACCTACTCTCTGGTTTACGTTTGTG
>JAFRDE010000028.1 GCA_017403985.1 Ruminococcus sp.
TAAGGTAACGGGAGTCGAACCCCCAATCGGTTCTTGGCGGCATATTTGTGCCTGCTCTTCGTCAAAATCCTCGTGAATACGTCAGTATTCGCTGCGGTTTTTCCTCGATCAGACTCAAATCTGCTCGCCAATAACTGCTTCGCACCGAGAATGAGATTGTTTTCAAGGATTTATCGGTGCAGAGGAGGAGTAACCCTGACGGGTTGCGATCGACGATAAGCCGATAAAGGCTGAAAACAACTCATTATCGGCGGTTGTGGTTCGACTCCCGTTACCTTAAGCGAGGGTAAAGTGTTCGGCGGGCTGCAGCGAATGAATCCGATGCCAAACGGAAAGTGTGTTCTTGTGAATATCTATTCGCATTAGTCATATATTATTCGACGAAAAAACGGTGAATATGTTGAAATCAGCCGAAAGCTATGTTACAATAAAGAATGATTTATGCATTTATAATTTTGAATCATATCATGCAGAATGATGAATGATCTGGGGAGTAATGGATGTCAACAGAAAGCAATAACTGGCACGCCTATATGATAATATGTCACACCAACTTCGATCAGCTGAAACTTTTGCTGGAGATGCTGGACGATAGGCGCAACGATATCTATCTTCATATTGACAAAAAAGCCAAAGGGTATTCGGTCGACGAGATATGCCGTCATGTCAAAAACGCAGGGATAACCGTTGTTAAACCGATGTCGGTCAGCTGGGGCGGAGATTCACAGATCAGGGTCGAGATCAGACTGCTCAAAGAGGCGACAAAAACCGTTCACGGGCATTATCATCTGATTTCCGGCATGGATCTTCCGATCAAAACACAGGACGAGATCCATCGCTTTTTCGGCGAACACGGCGATACGGATTTTGTCGCGATGGAAAAAGATAATCCGCATAATATCAACAAGGATTTTTTATACAGAGTCGACTATTATTATCTCTTCCAGAATCGGATGAAGGGAAACCGGGACGGACGGCTGGCTCAGCTGCAGAAGAAGCATCTGCGCCGTCAGAACAAGCGCGGCGTCTGCCGTTCAAAAAAATCAGGGCTGGATTTCGTTATGGGCTCGAATTGGTTCAGTATCACGCACAGGACCGCCGTCTATTTGCTGGAGGCATTTCAGCGATACCGCCGAACTTTCCGGTATACCATATGTGCCGATGAGGTCTTTTTGCAGACGCTTATCGCCGCCTCGCCCTATGCGGATTCCGTTGAGGACAACAACCTCAGAATGATCGACTGGTTCAGAGGAAATCCGTACACGTTCAGAGAAGAGGACTTTGACAGTCTGATGAACGCGCCGCAGGATAAGATGTTCGCCAGAAAATTCGACGAGAGAACAGACGGCAAAATCATCCGAAAAATCCATGATCATCTGTTGAAAACAGCACAAGTCGTCAACAAATAACATAATCATCCATCAAGACAATTAATCATAAAAAAATCAAAAGGAGATAAAAACTATGAGTATGCTGACAATCAAAAAGAACCAGGAAGAAAGCAAACTGACCGTAACGGTCATCGGACGCGTGGACACCACTACGGCGCCGCAGCTCGATAACGAGGTTTCACAGTCGCTTGACGGGATTACCGAGCTGGTGCTGGATTTCGAACAGACCGAGTATGTCTCTTCGGCAGGACTCAGAGTGCTGTTGGCTCTTTATAAAACAATGAACGCCAAACAGGGCAGGCTGGTGCTTTGTAAAGTGAATCATACGATCGTGGAGATGTTTGTCGCGACGGGTTTGATTGACTTTTTTGAGATTGTATAAGCGCAAGCGTAACGGTATCTGATGATGAAAACAAATAGAGAAAACGGATTGGACTTAATGCGGATCATAGCGGCAGTATTTGTCGTTGCGGTCCACTGCGGCGCCTTGCTGTATGTCAACGCGACCGATTTCAATTTGTCAGCCGTTTCGCTGTATATGGTAATAGCGGTTTTCGCAAAGGCGTGCGTGAGTTTTTTCTTTATGGTATCCGGCGCATTTTTGATATCCTCCCCCCGTACGCAGGATGTCAAGACTTTTTACAGAAAAACATTCAAACGCCTGTGCGTACCGACGATCGTTTTTTGGCTGCTCTATTTTGCCTTTGACATTGTGCAGACACTGATTACCGGAGGAGATCTGTCGTCTTGCATTATTGCCTTTATCCGCGGCGAGTCGGGTGCGCATTTATGGTTCATGTTTGTGTTGATCGGGCTGTACCTCGCGGCGCCGATGATCCAACACCTGAAGGACAAGATCAGTCTGAAAGCCTTTACGCTGACGGCAGCGGCTCTTGTCCTGATCGGCTTTTTCAGCGAATCGACCTCACCGCATTTTTTAGACTGGGATATCGGCTTTATCGCCTGCAGTTTGGGCGTATTTATGCTCGGATATTCGCTTTACACAAAGCTGCATGAGAAAAAGAGCGCGGGGAAATCGGTATTATTCCTGATCTTGGCGCTGGTGGTCACTTTCGGTCAGGCGGCGATGATGATGCTGAAGGTATGCGGTGACGTCCCGGTTTTAAAGGATCTTTTCAGCATGAAGGATCAGAGTCCGATCATTGCGCTGGTCGCTGTACTGCTGATGGCGTTCGCGCTTTTGCTTCCCGTCAAGAAGAGCTTTCACAAGCTCGGCGCGCTGACCTACGGCGTGTATCTGGTGCATCTGTTCTTTGTCTATATCGGAAAGTATGTTTTCAGCGCGGTCAAAGGCGTTCCTGCGAACGCGCTTGTACTGAGTATCCCCGAATTCCTGCTGATGTCGGTGATCGTCAGCGTCGTATCGTTCGCGGTGACGGCATTATTTTACAAGGTATTCGGGAAAAAGAAAATAACTACCGCTTCGAATGAAGCGAAATAGTTCGGAGGTTCTTTATTATGGCTTTTTTCAGTGTTTTGATCCCTGTTTATAATCAGGTCGGAAAAATGCAGGAATGTATCGATTCGCTTAACGCCCAGTCCTTTACGGATCTCGAAATTATCATGGTCGACGACGGCTCTACGGACGACTCTTATCAGATGCTCCTGAGCTTTGCCGGGAAAGATCCGCGCATCAAGGTGTTTCGGCATGAAAAGAACAGCTCGCTCGTCGGTGCACGATATACGGGTATGCAGCACGCGAGCGGTGAATACGTATTCTTTCTTGACAGCGACGACAGCATCACCGCCGACGCTTTTGAGATTCTGCACAAAAAGCTCATCGAGAGCCGTCCCGATATTCTGCGCTTCGGCTACAGAAGCGAACCGTCGGGTGAGGTGACGCTGCCGCCTGCCGCCGATGATATGTTGGAGCTGATGTTCCGCGGCGGGGTCGCGCCCGCGGTATGGAAGAATGTGTACAAGCGCGAGCTGACCGATAAGCTGGTCGCGAACACACAGCCGTTTTACTGCAACATGAGCGAGGACGTGTATTTTTCGACGGTGTTTTTCACCTTTGCCGAGAAGGTCGAGGCGATCGACGACGTTTTGTATATCTACCAGTCCGGCACGGGTATGAGCTCAGCGTCGAACAGCAGTACCCTGACACTGGAAAAGTTCCGTAGATCGCTCAGGGATACAGTCAAAGCGGGCGAAGAGATCATGGCGTTTTTACAGCGCTTCGCACCCGAACGCATGCAAGCCGCTCAGGAAGCAGTCGATCGAATGAATAAATTTGTGTTCCTGCAGCATTCGGCTTTCGAAAAAGATTACAGAAAGATCGTCGAATACGCTTATGAATACAAGCTGCAGGGATTTGATGATTTGTACGACTCGATATGTAATGAGAGCCTGAAGAGAAAGGTTCTGTTTGACGAAGGCTATTACAAGCCCTGACAGGAGGAGAGAAAGATGAATCATACGCCGTTTTTCAGTATCCTTGTTCCGGTCTATAACCAGATGGGAAAAATGGATAGTTGTATCGCTTCGATCAAGGCACAGACCTTTGAGGATTATGAGGTCGTGTTCGCGGACGACGGTTCTACCGACGGCTCATACGAGATGCTGCTCGGATTTGCAGCGGAAGACGACCGTTATTCGGTTTACAGACATGAAGAAAACCGTTCGCTGCTGTGTGCGCGTTATACCGGTATGACAAACGCTCAGGGTAAGTATTTGATTTTCCTTGACAGCGACGATACCATCGTACCTGATACGCTTGAAACCATCTATAATCATATTCAGAAAGAACCGGCTGATATCATCCGATTCGGCTTCTATACCGAACCCGGTCATTATGAGATCCATCCGCCCGAAAGCGACGAGCCTTTCAAGGACTTTATTCAGGGCAGAATTCCGCCGCAGATCACCAAAAACTGTGTATCCGCAGAAATTGCGAAAAAGGCAGTGGCTGAGATAACGCCGTTTTACTGTAATTCCGGCGAAGACACTTTCATGTCGGGTACGATCTATTCCTACGCAAAGAGCTTTACCAGACTGGATCGGTGTTTTTATTGCTATAAGATCGTCGGCGGTATGTCGAGAGAGAAAGAATCCCTCAATATGGAGAAGCTCGAACGGATCCTCAACAGTCTCGATAACTGCACAAAGAACCTAAGCGCGTTTATCGGAAAACACCGTCCCGAATACCTGGAGGATTGTCGGAACACCTGCGGTCTGATGTATCGGTATGAGCTGTGCCATTTCATCCTTAACGCCGCGGATGAACGGATGGCGGTTGAGTTTTTGAACCGCTTCGGCGCCGACGAAAACTGTGATGTGTTTGATTACGGCTGCCGCGAGGTGCTCCCGGAGTATTTTAAGAGAAGGCTCGGCGTCTATCCGGGAGATAAAATGAAGTTTAATGCCTTCTGATCCGGTATCAGAAGCAAATAGAGGGGATGACTATGGGAATCAAGGTGTCTGTTATCATACCGGCTTACAACGCGGAAAAATATGTGGCATATGCGGTCCGATCGGCATTGGATCAGACGATATCCGATCTCGAGGTCATCGTCGTAGACGACTGCAGTACCGACGCTACGCCGGCGCTGCTGACCGAACGTTTCGGCGATAACGACAGGGTCAGGATCTTTTCTCAGCCGGAAAACGGCGGCGTGAGTATGGCGCGCAACCGCGGCATACAGGAGGCACAGGGCGAGTATATCATGTTTTTGGACAGCGACGACGCGATGCGCTCCGATATGCTGGAGAAAATGCTCGCGGCAGCGCGGGAGCACGACGCGGACGTTCTGCATACGACGGGCTGTCTGCTGCCGGCAGTACAGCCGGTCCCCGATGATATCGCCCGAATGCCGATCAATGATTATAAACCGCTGATCCCCGAGCTGTGTGATTCGGGCGACGAGGTGTATTTCGCCCCGAAGGATACGTCGCAGCGCCTTGCTCAGTGGTTAACGCACAAGTATCACTGGTCGGTATGGAATAAGCTGTTCCGCAGAAGTTTTATCGAAAAAAACGAGATCCGTTTTGATAAGCTCAGTATGGCTGAGGATATGATCTTTTGCTTCAAGGCTTTTTTCCTTGCCGATACCTACGCGGTGCTTCCCGGTCAGTGGTATGTGTACCGGATCGGCGGCGATTCTCTGTCAAGACAGAAAAGCTCCGTTGATACGATCGTAAAATTGACGCAGAATCAGATCAAAGCGGCAGAAGCGATTTCACGCTTTACGAAAGAGTCGGAATTTTTTCAGCAGCATCCGATCGAGCGCGTACGAGTGCACAAAGCGGTCTGTGACAGTATCGACCGTTTTTACCTTGTGCCCGCACTCGGGCAGGTGACGCAGTCGGCGGCGCAGGAAAGCGGCGCTGTGTGCGATCTGCTTGAAAGCGAATACGGTGAAAAGAGCGCTTTTGTTGAATATCTTTATTGGCGGTTTCATGATTTGATGAAGGAAGGGCTGAATGTTGCCGATCTCGGATCGAACGCGGATCAGTTCAGCGATCAAACAGAAGCATATAAGAAAAAACATAAGGGAGGCGAAAAGCAATCATGAGTCAGAAAACATATGAAGTATCGATCATCACACCTGTCCACAAGGTCAGGATCGATATGTTTGAGCAATCTTTTAAATCTATGAAAAACCAGACATACGGTTTTGAAAACATCGAATGGATCGTAGTGCTCCATAACTGTACCGACGAGGAAGCGGCTCAGTATCAGGCGGTTTTGGACGGTTACGACAACGTCCGCGCGATCAGGCTGAACAACGAGGTGCGTTCTCCCTCCAGTCCGCGTAATTACGGTCTGGACCTGGCGACGGGCACCTATGTCGGTTTCCTCGACGGTGACGATCGGTATACCTCGTGGTGTATCGAGAAGGTCGTGGGATATCTGAACGAGAACGGCGCTGATATCTGTCATTTCAGAAGAATGGTGGAGCTCGAAAAAGAGGGCGGCATCATCCTCAACGAATTGGTCATGTGGGATCAGACACAGGAGACTATCCTTGTGAACAAGGATAACTGGGACGGAGAGAGGTTGTTTGTCGGTACCTGGGGTATGTGTACCTCAAAAATCTATCGCAGGGATTTCCTGATAAAAAACAATATCCGTTTTGACGATTCCATCAGCTTTGCCGAGGATTATGACTTCAGCATTTCCGCTTATGCGCTGGCTAAAAATATCTGCCTGGCGCCGCAGATGATCGGCTATGTCTATTTTGTCAACGGAAGCTCGCTGGTACAGACGACAAAGGTGAATAACGAGGTGCTGCTCCGCTATACCAAGGGCTTCAAAAAGCTGTTTGACAAGGGCCTGAACAACGGCATTTATATGAACGACTCCATGGGTATGCTGCTGCTGTACGTGGCGATTCTCGTCAACGCGTGCGTTGATCTTGATCCTGCCGTACGCAAAGAGATCTCCGATATGATGGAGCCGTATGTCAGGATGCTTAAGCCGATCGCTGCATCCAAGATCTATGCGGGCGGCCGTAATGACAGAATGAATACCCTGCCCAGAAAAATCCTTCTGGGCGAATCTGCCGTTGTCGGCAATTATATCTACAGGATCGACGAAAATGCGCCCGTGACCGTCCTGGAAAAACAGAAGGACGCGCTGGCGTCGGTTTTAAAACTCGGCATGAATTCCGATTTCGGTAAACGGTATCGTTTTACCGATCTGTTAACGATGGAGGATTACCGCGATCAGGTACCGATGGCTGATTATATCGGCTATCAGCCGCTGATCGATCTGACCGTCAATATCGGTGAGAGAGGGATATTTACAGATGAGACGATCACCTGTTACGCGGTCACGCATGACGGTGACGGACGTTCCAAGAGGCTCCCGTTTACCGAACAGCTGCTTTCGAAATATGTGACCGAGTTCAGAGAACTGGTCGGTACCGGCACTGTATTCACCATGCTGGAAAGCCTGCCTTACAAGTCGTCCCGTCTGACGATGGACAATAAATACACCAATACGGTGATGGGACTGATCCTGACGGAGTATATGGCTCAGAATTCCAGATCGTATACAAAAAGCGCCCGTTTCGTTACGCCGCCTGAGCTGATTTTCCCCAAGACACTATGTGATTTTGACTACGTTCGTCTGCTGTTTGCGCTGACAGAGCGTGATATCGACACGGTTTACGCTCCCAACGCTTGGACGCTCTATGCCGGCACGGCGTTGATGTACCGCAAGTGGAAGATGCTCTGTGACGATATCGAAAACGGCAGGATGTCGGATACCAAGGATATTCCCGCCGATATCGTGACCGAGATCCACAGCAAGCTGCATCCCGATCCCGAAAGGGCGGCACAGCTCAGAGAGGTATTTGAAAAAGCGGACGGCAAGCCGCTGCTCACTGATATCTGGCCGCGTCTGGAGCGCGTGATCGCGGACGGCACCGGCAGCTTTGCCATCTATCAAAAGAACATGTCCCGCTATCTCGGGGACGTCAAATACAGCAACGGCTTCCTGGCGGATGAATACTGCTTCTACGGCACAGCCGACGGAGATGATATCAGCTTGTCTCTCGAGGAGGGCTTCTTTGAGTTTCTTCCTTTTGATTCCGATGACGTGAAGCCTCGTTTTGCGCATGAGCTCAAAGCCGGGGAGGAGTATACGGTCGTTATCTCCAATAAAGCCGGTTTGTTCCGATACAAGACAGATCTCCTTGTCAAATGCGTCAAAGCAGATGCGAATGAAGTTGTTATCCGCAAGCTCTGTCCGATAACCTATGATCTTGCGTCTATGCGCGGACTCAGAGAAGAACAGCTGATCGGTACGGTAGCGCTGTGCGGTGAGAAGCTCGGGATCACAGCGGCGGATTTCACGCTTATGAATACAGACGATCCCGAACGCTTTATTCTGGTCATTGAGCCGGAAACCGATGAAGAGCTGGAAAAGGCGTCCTCGGCGGATCTGTCCGCGGTGGCGGCAGCCTGTTCGGAACAGCTGCGTCTTGACAGCGGCGACGCCGCGATCGTTCTGGAACTTTCGCTTTGTGAGCCGGAGGCGCATCTGTTGTTCAGAGATATCCAAATGCTGAAACGCGGCGTTTTGGCAGACGGAATCCCGCCTTGCCATATTACCGATCAGCCTGTCGCGAAAATGTTTTTCCACATGGACGTCTGATTCAGTATTGTACGAAAAAGGAAGGTTATAAAGAGTGATGATGAAGCTATCCGGCGCATCTAACGATTTCTTTTATTGCTTTATGCGCGACGAGGCGTCGTTCAGCCTCAAGTACAGCGTTACCTTCGGCGACGAGATACGGCGTGAGCTTTTGGAGCGCGCCGCCAACGAGGCGATGAGGCTGTTTCCCGAATTCGCCGTTCGACCGGTGATCCGCAACAATAAGCTGGGAATGACGCCTAACGACAGCCCGCTGGTGTTTTGTGAAGAGCCCGGTCCTGTCAAATTCTACGGCTCCGATGATATGAACGGCTACATGCTGTATTTTGTTTGTGATGACAGAAAGCTGTCCGTATATTTTAATCACGGTTTCACCGATGCGGTCGGCATGAAGGCATATCTGAGTTCTGTATTGACGCTTTATGCGGCGTATATCGGAAAAGCCGTGACGGATGAAGCGTTTTTGGCCGGAGTCAGAACGCCCGGACACGCTCGCCTGAATCCGGATCACGAGGATATGGTTGACCCGTATCGACTTTACGGGAATACAGAATCCGTCCCGGAATACAGCTTTGACAATCCCGGCGCGTTTACGATCCCCATGGAACAGTACCCGCCCGAAACAAATGAGATCCATGAATATCTTGTCGATATCGGTACCTCGGATTTCATTCGCCTTACCAAGAAGCTCGGCGCAAGCTTTACGCCGTTGATGATCGATATCGCCGCCCGGGCGGTATACCGTCATTATGACACGGGGGAGGATCCCTTTATCGCCATGCTGCCGGTCAATCTGCGTCCGTTTTTCGGTTCTTCCACGCTGGTGAATTTTTCGGACGGGATCTCGGTACCGACCTATCGGGAAACGGTTGAGCCGGATATATCTGTCCGGTGTACCCGAATGAAAAGTATCATGAGACAACAGATGACAAAGGCTTCTTTTGAACGCCTGATCGGTACAAAAGCGGCGATGGTGGATCGTTTCTATGCTGACGACAGCGATATTCGTACAAGAAAGCTGCCCCCGCCCGCCGGAGGGAAAAAGCCGTATACGCTGCCGATCTCCTATCCCGGCAGACTGACGCTGGGTGAAGAAATCGACTCTCTGCTGGACGGCGCGTTCCTTACCGGTTACTCGCGGGTGAATTCGATCGTTGCCCATACGTTCCGTGATAAGATGGAATTCGCGTTTATCTGGCGAAGCGAGGATATTTCCTATATCAATTACTTTTGCGATGAGCTGCGCCGCTGCGGCTTTTCACCGATCTTAACAGATAACGGTCTCGTCAAGCGGGATCTGTTCTCATTGAGCAGGGTTGCGCCTGCGTAAGGAGGAAAACATGGATTTGAATTATACGCCGCCGGTGGAAACGACCGGCGGTAAAATCAGAGGATATTATCAGAAAGACGGTTTAATGGTATTTAAGGGAGTACCGTATGCCGAGGCTCCGGTAGGCGAAAAAAGATGGAAGCCTGCCGAGCGTTTGCGTTATCGCGAAGGAGTACTCGATTGTGTCGCGTTCGGACACAGCGCGTGGCAGAATCCGCTGGACGACTATTCCAAGCAGATATGGACCCAGGAGTTTTTGATTGATAACAGGGATTATTCCGAGGATTGTCTGACGTTGAATATATGGGCGCCCGAAGGACAAACGGGAATGCCTGTCATCCTGTATTTTTACGGCGGAGGTTTTGTATCGGGAGGTTCCTCCTGCGAGATCTATGACGGTACGGCATGCGCCGAAAACGGTGTGATCTATATTTCCTTCACTCACCGTGAGGGCGTCTTCGGATGGTGCGCGAATGATGATTTGCGCCGTGAGTCCGACAAAGGGCTTGCGGGCAATTATATGCTTTCCGATGCGATCGCTGCGCTGGAATGGATCAGGGATAATATCGAGCGCTTCGGCGGCGATCCGAAGAACGTTACGATCTGGGGCCAAAGCGCAGGCGCGTCAGAGGTCAACCTCCTTTCGGTCAGCCCGGCGGCGAAGGATCTTTTTGCCAGAACGCTGTCGATGGGATACAATTCATACTATATGAAAGAGTGGCGGACGCTCGATGAGATCTGCGCTGTCGGCAACCGGCTGGAGCAGGAATTCGGCGGCAGTCTTCAGAAGATGCGCGAGGTTCCGCCGCAGGAGTATCTGCCGCATTTTGCGGACAGCATCCCGGCAATCGACGGCTATTATGTCGACGGTCAGTTCTGCGACTGCGTCAAAAAGGGATACGGTGCTGATAAACCCTTTATGATGGGCGTTGTCGCAGAGGACGGACAGATCATGAAGATCTGCCGCATGATATTTGCCTGCGCCGATATCGCCGAGTTCCGCGCTTTGCTCAAAAAGCTGTATCCCGATTCCGCTGAGGAGATCGAGAAAAAGTATGTCGCGGATGAAAATAATTTCAAGGCGGCGATCCGTCCCATGGTGCGTGATATCCTGCTCAAAGGGATGCTGGATTTCGCCAAGGCGCGTTCCTCAGCCGCTCCCGACAGCGTTACTTATCTCTATATATTCAGACATGTCATGCCCGGACCGTTATCCGAACGCTTCGGTGCGTTCCATTCTTTTGAGGTTCCGTATTTTACCAACCATCTTTCCGATCTGCGCAGGGATTACTGGACGGACGCCGACCGCGAGATGGGCGTCAAGATGAACGCCGAGCTTGTACACTACGCGAAAACAGGAAAGCCGCTCAGCGGAGAATTCAAACCGTCCGACGGCGGCAATATTTATTTGATTGATTCAGACAGGCAGGTTAACGAGATTATCACCGATGATAGGATCGAAGAACTGACCCGTCTGTTCGGACAGAGTTAAACGATGAAACTGACTTTACGATTTTTAAAAGCAAAGGATAAGATCTCGCTGCTGATTTGCCTGATTTGCGTCACGGCGCAGTCATGGCTTGACCTGAAGATCCCTGAGTATATTTCTGCCATAACCCTGCGTGTTCAGACCAACGGGGTAAAGCCGGAGGATCTGGTTGAGCCCGGTCTGATCATGCTTGCGTGCGCGCTCGGGAGTCTGTTGTTTTCTATTCTTTCGAGTTTCTTTATTTCCGGAGCGTCCTCCAATTTGACGACGCGTATGCGAAGCGCCGTGTATACCAAGACGATGTCTTTTTCGCTCGGTGAAATGAGCCGTTTCCAGACGGCAAGTCTGATCACACGCTGCACGAAAAACATCAATTATATCTATCAGTTTTGGGCGAACGGCGCGCTGTTTCTGATGAAGGCAGTCGTTCTCGCGACACTTGCTATCATTAAAATGGCAGGATCCGATACCGCATGGCTTACCTCTACCGGCGCGGCAGTAATCTTGACGCTGATCCTCATGGGCGTCATTTTTGCGGTGACCATTCCGAAAATGCTCAAATTGCAGACCTTTACCGATGACGAGAATCGCTTTATCGGCGAGCATCTGAACGGTATCAGGGTAGTGCACGCCTTTAATGCGCAGCAATACGAAGAAAACCGATTTGATAAGACCAACAGCAAGCTGACGGATATCAGCATTTTTGTCGAGCGCGGAATGTCGTTTCTGCTGCCGGGTATGATCACCATCATCTACGGACTGACTATCGCCATCTACTGGATCGGCGCAGGCATTATTGCCGGCGACCCGGTAACCGAGCGCGCCGCCGACTATGCGAATATGATTGCGTTTTCGTCTTACGCCATGCTGTGCGTACAGGCGTTTATCATGCTGGTTAAGGGCCTTGTACTGGTGCCGGGACTTGCAACGTCGATCAAGCGTATCAGAGAAGTACTGGATACCGATATCTTGATCAAGGACGGCGACGGCGCCGAAAGCGACACAGAGCAGCCGGCTGCTGTCGAATTTCGCCATGTCAGCTTCCGTTATCCCGGCGCTGCAGCCGATACGATTGCGGATATCAGCTTTACGGCTAACCCCGGCGAGACGGTTGCGTTTATCGGTGCGACGGGCTGCGGAAAAACCACACTGCTGAACCTTATACCGCGTTTGTATGACGCGACTGAGGGCGAGATTCTGATCAACGGTATCAACGTCAAGCAATATAAACTCAACGATTTACGTTCGCTGATCGGCTATGTGCCCCAAAAGGCCAGTCTGTTTACGCGTTCCATCGCATCCAACATCGATTTCGGCGATAACGGCGGCTTCGCAAAGTCGCTCGGCGAGATTGAACAGGCTGCGATGATCGGACAGGCTGACGAATTTATCCGCCAAAAGCCCGAGGGCTATGATACCGTGATTCTGCCGGGCGGTAACAATCTTTCCGGCGGACAGAAGCAAAGACTGACCATATCGCGCGCTGTATGCAGAGATCCCGGAATCTATCTGTTTGACGATTCGTTCTCCGCGCTTGATTTCAGCACCGACAAAAAGCTTCGCTCCGCGCTTCGAAATCACGCGAAGGGTGCGACGATCCTTGTAGTTGCTCAGCGAATCTCGACCATTCGCAGCGCTGACAAGATCATTGTGCTGGACGGCGGCGCCGTCAAGGGCTGCGGCACTCACGAACAGCTTCTTAAGAGCTGTCCGATCTACCGTGAGATCGCTGATACCCAACTGTTGAACGAGGGTGTGTCAGGGGGTGCCGTACAATGAGAAAGAACAAGTTTTTTATCAGCCGGATAGCGGCATATAAGAGCGGGATCATCTTCGCGTCGATTATGGCGCTTATAGGGTCCGCGGCACAGATATTTATCCCTAATCAGGTGAAAAAGATAGCCGATCTGGTACAGAAAAACATGAACGGGGATATCGACCTGTCCGCTGTGGTTCCGATCGTGGCTGTCTCGGTCGCTTTGATCGCGGCGTACGGCCTTTTGACGCTGATCCAAAACCTGATCATGTCAAAGGTCAAGGGCAGGATGGGCAGAGATCTCCGGTCTGAGCTGATCGGAAAAACCGACCGGCTCCCGCTGTCGTTCATGGATCGTATGACCATCGGCGATCTGCAGTCGCGCATCGTCAACGACGTAGATACCATGACGGGCGCTGTGTCTGAGATCGCGGTAAATATGCCCGCGAACATCGTTAAGCTGGTTTTGCTGCTGGTCCTGATGTTCGCCACCAACGTCTATATGACGCTCAGCCTGCTGGCGGCGACGGTACTCGGTTTTATCGCTACCGCTTTTGTGCTGAAGAAGAGCAGACCGCAGGCGGTCAAACTGCAAAAAGCCGCCGGAGAGGTCAACGCGGTTATTGCCGAATCATTCTCGGGTCATCTGGTGATCAAAGCCTTCAACTGTGAGAATGATATGACCGAGCATTTTGAAAGCAAAAATGAAAAAATGCTCAAATCATCCAGACTTTCACGATTTTACTCCGGTATTGTTTATCCGATCATGAGCTTTTCCGGCAACCTCAGCTATGTCGCCGTATGCATCACTGCTGCGATCCTGTTCTCCGTGGGCAGCAGCAATATCACCTTCGGCAGTCTGGCGGCATTCATTCTCTATGCGGGATTCATCTCGACGCCCATCTCCGAGGTGTTCAATTCGTTTTCCATTTTCCAGCCGGCTGCTGCGGCGTCCGATCGTATCGAAGAAATCCTGTCAGCAGAAGAACTCACAGACCCCGAAAAGCCTGTTGAAGCGAAAAAGGTTGAAGGTGCGGTCGTTTTTGATCACGTTAAATTCGGTTATGTTCCGGATCAGATCGTTTTGCATGACCTGTCCGCTGATATCAAGCCCGGACAAAAGGTCGCTATCGTCGGACCTACCGGCGCCGGAAAGAGTACCTTTGTCAACCTTTTGATGCGGTTTTATGAACCGCAGGGCGGCAGGATCCTGCTTGACGGCGTTCCGATCGACGAAATGGGCAGAGAATATCTTCACAACTGTATCGGCATGGTACTGCAGGACACATGGACCTTCTGCGGAACCATCCGTCAAAATATCGTTTATTCCACGCCCGATGTTTCCGATGAAAGGTTAGCGCAGATTATTGACGCGTGCGGACTGTCGTTCTTTGTGGAAGCGCTTCCCGACGGCGTCGATACCGTGATCAGTGAACAGTCGGAGATCTCTGCCGGTCAGCGCCAGCTGATCACGATAGCAAGAGCGATGGCAAAAGACGCTCCGGTTCTGATACTTGACGAGGCGACGAGCAGCATCGACACACGTACCGAGCTGCTGATACAGAAGGCGATCGACAAGCTGACCGAAGGACGCACCTCGTTTGTGATCGCACACAGACTCTCGACGATCCGCAACGCGGACTGTATCTTTGTTATGAAGGACGGCGATGTGATCGAGACCGGCAAGCATGAGGAACTGCTCGAAAAGGGCGGATTCTATAAGGAACTGTACTACAGCCAGTTCGATCAGGAACAGGCGTAAAACGGCGCCATGAGTGAAAGGACGATAGCATGAGATTATACAGTAAGCTGCAGCAGCTGCATTTTTGCGCTGACCGCACCAATAAATCATCAACCTTCCGTTTCGTTGCGGAAATGTCTGCACCTGTCCGTGATGACATATTGCTTAAAGCGCTGAACAAGACGCTTACGCTTTTTCCCGCGGCGGCTTGCCGTCCGTTGATCACCGCGGATAAAAAGAGCGTCGGGATGAAGCCGAATCCGGCGCCTCCCGTGATTTATCACGAAGATATCCCCGCCGCCTTGGGAACCGATGAAACAAACGGATATTTGTTCCGCGTGATCAGCATGGACCATACAATCATTTTCAGCGTGTTCCATGCGCTGTTTGACGCCCGGGGCGCACATCAATTTGTCCTGCACCTGCTGTGGTTTTATCTTACCTATGCAGGATGTGAGATTGATCCCGAGGGGATGCTGCTGTCGGAGGATGAGCTGAACGATCCCGAAATCACCGAGACTCTCGAAGAAATGTTGGAGAAACACGGTGTTACCGGCGGCTATTCTGATCCCGACGCACCCTCAAATGAGCTTTTTTTCCACGATACTCGCGAGGACGAGCTGTACGATACCGACATCTTTTCCCTGGTCAGATTTGCTATGCCCTTTGCTCAGGTGAAACAGCTCACCCGTGAGCTGAATACCACTCCGCTGGTACTGTTCTTCGTTTTGGGAGCGCAGGCGATGCGCGAAACGGCGGACGTCGGCGATAAGGTCGTTTACTGCTGCTTTGCGGCGGATCTGAGGAGCAAACTCAACAGCCGCTCGCAGGAGGAATTCGGCGGAATGGGCAGCCTGTTTTACACGAAGGAGGATGCACAGCTGCCGCTGACCGAACAGCTCAAAAAGGCGAAAGAAGCGCTGGACCGCATCATGTCCGGCGACGGTATTCTGCGTGCCGCGAAAGATATGGTGGACAGCTATGACGCCATCGCACCGTATATTGATCTTACCATGATGGAGCAGCTGCAGCCTGTTCTGAGCAGAAATGCCAAGGCTAACAGCTCAACCTTTTTCCTGACGAATGTCGGCTTGCTGAGATTGCCTAAGGATATGGCGCCGTATGTCAAAGAACTTCAGGTTTACGGTGCGCCGGCTAAGTACGATCCTACCTTCGGTCTGCATACATACGGCGACACGCTGTATATCAATTATGTCCATAACACGACGGATGATGCACACATCAACCGTGTTGTACAAAAGCTGAAGGCGATGGGCGTCGACTGCAAGACCGCATTAAAACAGACCGAGAAGATAGATTATCTCGGAAAGCTCTCTTGTGAGAACGACACCGTATAATCACATTCACAGATAAGAATACATTGACGACGGAGTTATGTGAAAATATGGATAACATAAAACAGCACCGTGAGATTACCTTGGAAGAAAAGGAGCTTTTGGGTGTGGGAACTACCGCTGAGGTATATCGCTTCGGCGACGACCGGATCTTAAAGATCTATCATGCCGGTCAGGATCCCGCTTGGATCGAGGCGCAGTGGAACAACACGCAGCAGCTGTATCGGCACGGCGTCCCCGGCCCCGTGCCGTATGAAATAGTTTCTGTCGGCGACAGGCTGGGCGTCATTTATGAGCGATTGGATGATATTCTGCTCGGAGAGGCGATCAGCCGTGAGCCGGAGCGTTTGGACGAATACGCGAAAAAGCTCGCGTTATTACTCAGACAGATCCATCAAACAAAGTTTGAAAAGAATCTGCTGATCGATACGTCGGAGTTTCTTGCCGGTCATTTTAATGTCACGGCGATCAGCCGCTATACCGATAAGGACGCAGCGGGATTTGCTTCCGCGCTCAATAAGGGAAACACGCTGATACACGGCGATTTCCATCCGATGAATATTCTGGTGAAAGACGGCAGGCTTATTCCTATCGATACGGGCGACGCGTACTATCGACACGGGATTCTCGACCTTGTAACACTTTATACATTTCTGATACTGCAGACAGATAATCCCGAAAAGTCGATGAAAATGACCTCGATGATGCCTGATGCTGCCCACAACCTTTGGGACGCTTTTGTACGGTATTATTTTGCGCCTCAGACCGAGGAAGAGAAAAACGGTATCGAAATGATAATCAAGCGCGTGGCGCTGATCAGGACTGCCATGGCGCTTGCTGTGACGGATGACATGGAAGAATCCTTTAAGACTGCCATGATCTGTCGGATCATGGCGGCGACGCCTTCGGATTTGGATGCGTTCAGAGAGGAGATCAATGCGTTCGAAGAAAAGTATCAATGCTGATCGTTCCGTTCTGATTGAAAAACAAATCAGGGACGCAGAATAGGGAAGAAGCTATGGTAAAACACTTTTTCGATAATATTTTCTCAAAAGAAGCAATCAATACCGGACGCCAGATAGAACTGGATATCGGTAAGGCGATCGTTATCTTCTACTTTCCGTTTGTCCATTGCATCATCGAATGCTGTACGGACGAACAACTGCGAACCGGAGTGCCTTATTTGCTGGATACGGTTCTCGGCGGACCGCTCGGCGCGCCGATGTTTATGTTCTGCATGGGGGCAACCGTACATTTTGCGCGTTCCAATACTCCGAGTGATATTGCAAGGCGCGGTCTGAAGCTGCTGGCTTTCGGTTTTTTGCTCAACATATGCCGCTATTTGATTCCCAATCTGCTCGGATGGGCGATCACCGGCGATGCGGAGCAGTTTCTTGTGCCGCTGCCCTTCTGTCTTTTCGGCGACGATATTCTTCAGTTTGCGGGACTTGCATTTTTATGCATCGCTCTGATGAAGAAGCTGAAGACGCCGAGATGGCTGATGTTAACAATCGCTCTTGCTTTCTCTGTAGGGAGCACCTTGCTGGGAGACGTCGATCTCGGGCACGACGTGCTGAATATATTCGGCGGATGGTTCATCGGCACCGTCAACGCGCGGGGACAGATCCAGTCCGCTTTTCCGCTTCTCAACTGGCTGATCGTACCGATCTGCGGCTATATCTTCGGCGAGACGATTCGATACGTTAAGAACCGAAAGCGTTTTTATCTTTGCTTTTCTCCGACGTTGCTGGTTTTTACCGCCGTATACTTTTTCTTCGGCATCCGTAATATGATCGGGATGTTCGGCGAGGGAGAGAATTGTTATTATCATCTTTCTACCCCCGACGCATTTGTGTGCCTTGCAGCTACACTGGGACTTTTAGGCTTTTTCGCTGCGATTGCTTATATACTTCCACAGCCGGTCTTACGATTCTTTACATACATCAGCGGAAATATCACAGAGGTATACTTTATCCACTGGATCCTTGTGAGGCTGATTGTCAACGTCGGCGTCTATGCCATAGCCGGCACGCTGCGGATACCCGTGTGGATGACTTTGCTTATCAGCTCAGGTATCTTCATACTGATGTTCCTGATAACGGATATTTTCTGTAAACTGCGGCCGAATGAAAGGAAAATGAAATGATGAAACAAAGGGGAAAGCAAAGGCCCTTGGGCAGAAAACTTCTGGTTGGTTTGGCTCTGTTCGGCTTTCTCATTATGGTGATGGCAACTTATATTGTCGCTCCTCTGGATTACCGGGCAGAAATGAGCGAATACTCGCGTTTGGCTTTTTGTTACACGCGCACTGCCGCAGAGTTCATTGACGGCGACCGTGTGCTCGACTATCTGAAACCGATTGACGGCGATAGCAGAAAGGGATATTATACTGACGATTACTATGACGATGTGATGAAGTTCCTGGCGTCGACGCAGAAGGAGTGTAAACTGATGAGCTCCTACTATGTCGGTGTACCGTATGAGGATCATTTTACTTATGTTTGGGATGCATATACCGAGGATCAGCCTTGTCCTCGGGGATATTCCGAGGAATATGACAGCGACGCAAAGAAGTTAGTCGTTGCTTACTGTTTTAAAAAAGATCCCGAAGAAAAAATAACGATTATTCACGATGAGACATGGGGCGATATTGCCTGCGCCTACTCTCCGATCTTCAACAGCGACGGAGAACCGGTTGCGCTGGCGGGCGTTGACATCCCGATACAGGACATCATCAATGCCACGATCATCAACATTTTGATCACTGATTCTATCATACTGGCTTTGACCCTTATCGCGATTACATTAGGGTATGGGTTCATCAAACGCAGGGTAGTCCAACCGATCGGAATACTTAACGCGGCGTCGAAAGAGATGGTCGAGGATATCGATCATGACAGATTCAGCGATCTGAATATCCATACCCATGACGAACTGGAGGAACTTGCGAATTCTTTTGGAAAAATGCGCAGCGATCTGTGCGATTATATTGCCAGACTCTCCTCTGTTACCGCGGAAAAGGAGCGCATCAGCACGGAGCTGAACATCGCGACACAGATCCAGGCGGATATGCTGCCGAGAGATTTCCCTGCTTTTCCGGAGCGTAAGGAGTTTGACCTGTACGCTTCGATGGATCCCGCTAAAGAGGTCGGTGGCGATTTCTACGACTTCTTCCTGATCGACGACAATCATCTCGCGCTGGTGATGGCGGACGTATCAGGTAAGGGTGTCCCTGCCGCTTTGTTTATGGCTAACGCAAAGTCGCTGATCAAAAACCGCGCGCAGATCGGCGGAGGACCTGCTGAGATCCTGGATTATGTCAACGAAAAGCTGTGTGAGGGCAACAAGCTGCAGTACTTCGTAACGGTCTGGCTGGCAATCATAGACTTGTCTACCGGCAAAGGGGTGGCTGCCAACGCCGGGCATGAGCATCCGGCGCTTCGCCGCGCTGACGGAGATTTTGAGCTGGTTATATACCCTCATTCGCCGGGCGTTGCGATGTTTGACGAAATTCTTTTTACGGAGCATTCCTTTGAGCTGTATCCGGGCGACGCCCTGTTCGTGTATACGGACGGCGTTCCGGAAGCCGCCGACAACGAGAATGTTCTGTTCGATACAGACCGTATGCTGAAGGCGCTGAACAAGGATCCCGGAGCGGAACCCGAGACGCTGGTGCGGACAGTCCGCAGTGAGATCGATCGTTTTGTCGGTGATGCGCCGCAGTTCGATGATATCACCATGCTGGCGCTGAGGTATAACGGCGCGGCAAAAAGCGCCGAAGAGCTGACGGTTGACGCCGTGAGTGAGAATTTTGATCGGGTTTTAGATTTTGTGGATAGCTTTTTGAACGGATTCGATTGTCCTCAGGAGAATAAAAATCAAGTCAGGATCGCAGTAGAAGAGCTGTTTGTCAATATTGCGAGCTACGCTTATTCTCCCGAAACCGGTACGGTAACGGTTCGGGTGAAAACCGAAACCTCTCCGCCGTCCGTTACGGTAACGTTTATTGATGAAGGTGTTCCGTTCAATCCGTTAAACCGACAGGATCCGGATATTACGCTTCATCCCTTAGAAAGACAGATTGGCGGAATGGGTATCTTTACGGTCAAAACGATGATGGATGAAACAGAATATGAATACCGAGACGGTAAAAATATGATGACGATCAAAAAAATCATGAAATAAACGAAGCCCCCGAAGACGGACAGCATCCATCTTCGGGGGTGTATTCATCTGTATTGTCATTCTGCACTCATCGCGAAAAGCCCGCACGCAGGAGCCGCAAAAAACTCGCGATACTCCGCAGGGAGAGTGCAGAGAAGGTAAGCTCACGCCTTTTGGGATCGTTTTTTGCTGATAATCCGTTGATACAGCAGACTGAGCAGAAGCGTAAACGTCATCGAAACGACGATGTTGATTACGGTAGTCAGCGCGCCTGAACCGAAAATACTCTCCAGCAGGTATTTGTTCAGGTTGATCAGCACCTGGTGGATCAGAAAAGCATACGGCGTCAGTCCGCTCAAAAACAGGATCGGCTTGGAACAAAGCACCTTTTCGGCAGGCAATTTTTCACAGGAAAAGGCAAGAATCAAGAAGGAAGTCACCGGAAGAAACAGCAGACTGCTGTTAATCCACTGCCAGTTGAACACAGGCACATTACAAAGGCACAGGATGACGACTGCAGCAAACACGGCTAAGGACAGCGCACACCATAACCCGTTGTGTTTTGAATTGATTCTGCCGTATTTGACGACGATCAGCCCCAAAAAGCATCCCATCAAAAAGTCGAGCGTTCGGCTGACGGGAAAGATGTAGGTGAGCCAGTGTACGGAGAAGAAATCCGTGATCGTCTTCGACGCAAAGAAATACGCAATGACCGAGACACAGGCTTCCAGTGCGAACACGATGACCATGCTGACTGCAATCTGTTTTTTTGTGCGGATTCTTTTCAGCTTTTTTAAGATAAAAGGGAATACCAGATACAGGAACAGACATAATCCCAGATACCATGAAACGCCGTTGAGCGAGAAGTAGACAGCCGCGCTCGGAACCCATGGCTGCAGCAGCAGGATATTGCATAATACGGTAGGGATCAGCGTCCAAAGGGAAGAGGTGTTCTGTGCAGAAATCACCGCCATTACAGGAACGATTAGGGCAATCAGCATGAACACGATATGCAGGGGATACAGCGTCTTTATCTTTCTGACGGCAAACTTGAAGGGGTTTATCGTGATCTCGCGGTCATAGTAATTATACGTCATCAAAAAACCGGAGAGAATAATAAATATCGATACGCCCGCCGCGCCCAGGATCGCAAACTCGGTCATAGCGTGTGAGAAAAAGATACATAAAAAAGCGACCAGTCTCAGAAACTGGAGTCCGTTGATTCTTGTCATATCATATACTCCTTATCGCTGCTATCCCCTTCAGCGGGGTAAGCTATTTTATCCGGCTTTGCATATTCTTCTGCCGTATAGAGATCTAATACTTTTACGATCTTCAGCGCTTCAAGCAAATGCGCTGTGAAAGAACGCTGTCAATACAGCGGCTCAGGTATGGTTCGACTTTGTAAATCGGTACAACCACACTAATCAGGGGCATAAATAACCACCATTCTTTGAAAAAAAGATAACTATTTTAGCTTCGTAAGAAGTATATCATACCGTCAGCGGCTTTTCAACATTTTTCGATGTATTATTTCGGCAACAGCAGTCATGCGGTGAAGGCTTTTTGAACCAAGAGTTCCGAAAAGCAGAACATACCGAGATTACTTTCAATATATGGGAATGCACCCGAACACGCGAGCAGTACAAATGGACACGGTAAGGGTATCAGAGAAGGCGGCGGATACGATGGGAGATCTCCTGAAAGAAAAGGAGAAGAATCCGAAAAAGAAAGTGGTCAAAATTGCGGTCAAATCAATTCGGATATTGTAAAACAAGATAACGAAATCGTGAATTATTTACCACGCATTATCAAAAAAAAGGAAATCGAAATAATAGCCAAGATTACACAAAAAACATATTCCGGTATTCAGATGAATACAACCATATAATGAACAACTTTACAAATCTCGATTTTACTGCATATAATCTGGAATGAAGCTTGCTGCGATCGCTGATTATATCAAATTTTGGAATACATTATTCTCTTAAGCAAAACCTTGACTCATGAATTAATTCGCATCGATCGTCGAGATCGTCAGCGTGGTTTCCTCTAATACATCGAGCAGTACTCTTACCGTATCAAGAGAGGTGAAGGTCGTTACGCCGTTCTCGATAGCGGTTCTGCGGATCGCGGTGCCGTCCTCATAGTGAACGCCCGAGAGGATCGCTCTGGTGTTGATCAGATAGGCGACATGTCCCGCACGCAGCGCGTCGAGCAGTTGGTTACTGCCCTCGCTGAGCTTCTTTAGCGTTCTCGTCTTGATGCAGTGCTCACGCAGGACCTTCGCGGTCAGATCGGTACCCTCGATGTTGAAACCGAGGTTGTAGAAACGGCGGATCAGCGGGATCGCCTCTTCCTTGTCCTCGTCGGCAAGGGTAACGATGACCGTGCCGTAATTCTGTACCTTGGTGCCCGCCGCGACGAGCGCCTTGTACATCGCTCTCGACAGGCTCTTATCGTAGCCGATCGCCTCGCCGGTCGATTTCATTTCCGGAGAGAGGTACGCGTCCAGACCTTTG
>JAFRDE010000029.1 GCA_017403985.1 Ruminococcus sp.
AACAGATAGGCTTTCGCCTGATCTACGGTGTAGCCCGAGATCCTCTCGAGCATTTCAAACTGGCTCTTTTTGATTGTTTCCGCCTCGGCGAGCTTACCTTCGGCTTCTTTGATCTTCTTGTTGGCTCTTTCTTCCTTCTTCTCTACGTTATCGAGCTTGCGGTCAAGAGTCTCTTCCTTTTGCTGGATACGGCGCTCCTGGCGCTGTACCTCCTTGCGGCGTTCGGCGAGTTCCTTATCGTTCTCGTTTCTGAGCTTGTGGATCTCGTCCTTGCCTTCAAGGATCGCTTCCTTCTTTTTTGCTTCGGCTGTTTTCATCGCGTCGGTGACGATGCGCTTCGCTTCCTGCTCCGCGCTGCCGATCTCCGCCTCGGCGACTTTTTTGCGGTAAGCGTTACCGATGATAACACCCACGCCTGCACCGAGAATCAGAGCGACGCCAATGAGAATGATGCTCAAAGCAAGATTCATACATTGACACCTCCTTGATTTGATTCTTCTGATCAAACTCAACTCACGGTGCCGTTACTCAGATATTCAGTTTTGTATCACCAAATGTCCGAAGACATCAAATCTGTAATTCCGCTTATATCTTAAACTGAGCAGATGATTCAGCTCAATAATAAAAGTTTTAGCGGCGCGGCCGGAACGGTCGCAGTAGGTAATGGTAATATATGAAAAAATATCTATATATAACGGCTCTCTAAGAGAGTCTAATAAAAAGGGGATGAACACCGCGCCCTTTACGCGGGTTCAGAGAGTATAATAATAGTTATAATAATACTACTGTTATACCTTGGCTTATTCTAATATAACACGCCCGGAATGTCAAGAGGAAATGAGCGGAAAATGAGAAAAAGGAAAAATAAAGTTTTTTCGCTGATGATCCGCTTCGGCTGCAGGTGTGAGACTTTGACCGCAGGATATTTGTACATAACGGAGAAATATTTCAAAAATCATTGTTGATAATGACAACGCTGTTGTCACTTTTTATAAAAAATGCACTAAATATTTGGAGTTTAATTTCCGTTTTTACTTGAAATTGTCAAAAATGTCTGGTATTATAGAGTCGTATAATTATGTACGGAATTATATGTTGCGGTTTCGGATCGCGGTTTTATCCGAAATTTCAACCCAATATGATGTACGAATTCTTTACCGTAAAGGAGAGTCAGATTATGAATTATGTTTTAAACGATGAAAGATTCCCTCTTGATTTGTTTCACGGCGGCGACGCGGTGCGCATCTATGACTTCTTAGGCGCGCATGACTGGTGGATCGACGGCTGTCAGGGCACCATGTTCCGCGTATGGGCGCCCAACGCGCTCACCGTATCCGTTGTCGGCGACTTTAACGGATGGGATCAGAACGCACACCACATGCACAAAATTTCCGAAGGCGGCGTTTGGGAAGTTTGGATCCCCAACCTCGGCGAGACGGCGATCTACAAGTACTGCGTAGAGACTCCGTGGTTTGAGAAGATCCTCAAATCCGATCCCTTCGCGTTCCATACCCAGACCCGCCCCGACAACGCTTCCATCATCTACGACTACAACAAGTATCAGTGGAACGACGAAGGCTGGTACAAGTACAAGATGGAGAACAACCACTTCGAGAACCCTGTCAACATCTATGAGGTCCATGCGGGCTCATGGCGTAAATATGCCGACGGCAACACCTTCGACTACAACAAGCTCGCTGACGAGCTGATCCCCTACGTCAAGGAGATGGGCTATACCCATATCGAGTTCATGCCCATGACCGAATATCCCTTCGACGGCTCCTGGGGCTATCAGGTAACCGGTTACTACGCGCCCACCTCCCGCTACGGTTCTCCCGATATGTTCATGCACTTCATCGATCAGTGCCACCAGCAGGGCATCGGCGTCATCCTCGACTGGGTACCCGCTCACTTCCCTAAGGACGCGCACGGTCTGGGACGCTTCGACGGCATCCACTGCTATGAGTATGAAGACAGCCGCAAGGGCGAGCACAAGGAATGGGGCACCTACGTATTCGACTATGCACGTTACGAAGTTATCTCCTTCCTGGTATCCTCCGCGATGTTCTGGCTGGACAAGTATCATGTAGACGGCATCCGCGTCGACGCGGTCGCCTCCATGCTGTACCTCGACTACAACCGCCGCGACGGCGAGTGGGTCGCCAACAAGTACGGCGGTCACGAGCACCTCGAGGCTGTTGAGTTCATCCAGAGACTGAACACCGCCGTTCACCTGCATCATCCGACCGTTATGATGATCGCCGAAGAGTCCACCTCCTGGCCGATGGTTTCCCGTCCCGTATCCGACGGCGGCTTGGGCTTCGACTACAAGTGGAACATGGGCTGGATGAACGACATGCTGTCCTACATGTCCCTTGATCCGCTGTGGAGACCGTATCATCACAACTCCATCACCTTCTCCTTCCTCTATGCTTTCTCCGAGAACTTCCTGCTCCCGATCTCTCACGACGAGGTCGTATACGGCAAGGGCTCGCTGATCAATAAGATGCCCGGCGATTACGACATGAAGTTTGCGGGCGTACGCGTATTCATGAGCTACATGATGGCTCACCCCGGCAAGAAGCTCACCTTCATGGGCGCCGAGATCGGTCAGTTCGACGAGTGGAACTCCACCGAAGAGCTTCAGTGGGGTCTCTTAGGCTTTGAGAAGCATAAGAAGCTCAACGACTTCTTCCGCGCGCTGAACGAGTTCTATAAGGATAACACCTGCATGTATCAGGTCGACTTCACCTGGGAAGGCTTCAACTGGATCCATCACGACGACTATCAGCAGAGCGTTATTGCGTTCCGCCGCATCGATAAGGAAGGCAACAATATCATCGTTGTCTGCAACTTCCAGCCCATGTACCGCGAGAACTACGGCATCGGCGTTCCGGACTTCGGCGTATATGCAGAAGTATTCAACTCCGACGATGAGCAGTGGGGCGGCACCGGTAAGACAAACGGCACCGAGATCCGTTCCGTCGCGGAAGAGATGCACGGCTTTGAGCAGGCGATCTATCTCAACCTGCCTCCTATGAGCGCGCTGTACCTCAAGCTCGTCAAGAAGGAAAAGAGCCCCAAGGAGATCGCAGCGGAAGAGAAAGCCGCAAAGCGCAAGGAAGCCGCCAAGAAGGCTGCCGCTACCCGCGCAGCCAAGAAAGCCTCTGCCAAAAAGAAGGCTGACGAAGTGAAAAAAGACGTCAAAGCCAAGGCTGAGACCGCTAAGAAGAAGGTAGAGAAAGCGGCTGACGCCGTCGAAGAAAAGGTCGACGAGGTCAAGAAAAAGGCTCCCGCAAAGAAGCCCGCTGCCAAAAAGGCTCCCGCGAAGAAAAAAGAAGATAAATAATTCTTATTTCGAATAATATCAATCCTGCCAAGCTCTCTTTCACGGGAGCTTGGCAACCAACAATTGGAGGACACATATGATACCTAAGAAAGAAGTAGTGGCGATGCTCTTAGCAGGCGGTCAGGGCTCCAGACTGTACGTTCTGACAAAAAAGATCGCTAAGCCCGCCGTGCCTTTCGGAGGCAAGTACAGGATCATCGACTTCCCCCTGTCGAACTGTATCAACTCCGGCATTGAGGCGGTGGGCGTGCTCACGCAGTATCAGCCTCTCGAACTCAACGAGTATATCGGCAACGGTCAGCCGTGGGACCTCGACGGTATCCACAGCGGCGTCACCTGCTTACAGCCCTATGAAAGCAAAGAGGGTTCCGACTGGTATTCCGGTACCGCTAACGCTATTTATCAGAACATGAATTTCGTAGATCGCTACGATCCCGAATACATCGTTGTTCTCTCCGGCGACCACATCTACAAGATGGACTACTCCAAGATGATCGACTATCATAAGGAAAAGAACGCCGCCTGCACCATCGCCGCCATGGACGTACCGATGGAAGAGGCTTCGCGCTTCGGCATCCTGAATACCAACGAGGATAACTCCATCTATGAATTCGAAGAGAAGCCCGCTCACCCGAAGAGCACCAACGCCTCGATGGGCGTATATGTCTTTACATGGAAGACCGTCAAGGAATACATGATCAAAGATCAGCAGAACCCCGATTCGCACAACGACTTCGGCAAGGACATCCTGCCTTTGATGCTCAACTCCGGCGAGAGAATGTTCGCTTATCCCTTCGAGGGCTACTGGAAAGACGTCGGCACCATCGACAGCCTGTGGGAAGCAAACATGGATCTGCTCGACCCCAAGGTTCCGCTGGATCTGAAAAATGTATATTCACGCAACCCCATGATGCCGCCGCATCACATCGGTCCGACCGCCGAGATCCAGAACTCCATGGTCTCCGACGGCTGCAACATCGACGGCAAGCTGGAGTTCTCGATCATCTTCCCCGGCGTCATCATCGGTAAGGACGCAGTCATCAACTCGTCCATCCTCTTCCCCGGCGTAGTTGTGGAAGACGGCGCTCACATCGAATTCTCCATCATCGCGGAGAATACCGTCATCGGCAAAAACGCTAAGGTCGGCGCGGCTCCCACCGAGATGGAGAACCGTGACGACTGGGGCATCACCGTCGTCGGCGACGGTCTGAAGATTGGCGAGGGCGTGACCGTTCCCTGCAAAGCAATGATCGATCAAGATATGGAGGTGTAAGCATGGCTACCAATAAAATTTTAGGTCTTATCTTCGCGAACACCAACGAAAAACACCTGCCTGAGCTCACTGCTTACCGCACCACAGGCTCCATTCCGTTCGGCGGCAAGTACCGTATGATCGACTTCCCGCTGTCCAATATGTCCAACTCCGGCATCAATAACGTCGGTATCGTCGCAAAATCCAATTTCATGTCGCTGATGGATCATGTCGGCTCCGGTTCCGCGTGGGATCTGGCGCGCCGCAGAAGCGGTTTGAACATCCTGCCTCCTTACGGCGAACACAGCTTCAAGACGCTGGTTGATACCATCTTCAACCTCCACGGTTATATCGAGCACGGCGACGAGGAATATGTCATGATCTCTCCCTCGGACTTCGTACACAACATGGATTATTCCAAGGTGTTCCGTTTTGCCGAGAAGAACCGTGCCGACATCACCTTTGTTTACATCAAGCGCTCTGTCAAAGAGATCACCGACGACTTCCGCTGCATTCTCGAGACAGATGATGAAGGAAAAGTCACCAAGATCATGGCGTCTCCCGTGGACGACAGCGTATGCAGTCTCTCTACCGGCGTCATGCTGTTCAAAAAGACTGTCCTGATGGCGCTGATCCGTCAGGCGATGTCCGAATCCAAGTACAGCTTCGTACGCGACGTTCTGCAAAAGTCTCTCGACCGCCACAGAGTATACGGCTATGAGTTCGACGGCTTCTGTGAGATCATCGGCTCCGTCAAGCAGTATTACGACGCCAACATGAAGATCATGGACCGCGACATCCGTTACAAGCTGTTTGATTACAAGCGTCCGATCTACACCAAGGTCCGCGACGACGCTCCTTCCCGCTACGGTCTGAACTGTGACGTCAAGGATTCGCTGATCGCGCAGGGCTGTGTGATCAACGGCATCGTCGAGAATTCCATCATCTCGAAGGGCGTATACATCGGTCACGACGCCGTCATCAAGAACTGCATCATCATGCAGGACAGCATCATCGGCGACAAGGCTGAGCTGACCAATCTGGTCATCGATAAGGACGTAAACGTCAGCCGCGGCTCCAAGATTCAGGGCACGGTCAACTATCCGATGTACATCGCGAAGCGTTCCATCGTATAAAGCGTTACGAGTCATTGCGAAGCCCGAAGCCTCTCTTATAAGAGAGGTGCCTCGAAGAGGCAGGCTGTGGCAATCCCCCGGTCATTAATACCGTTTGATGTGAGAGAAATGTACAGTTCCTCTTTCTGGGATTGCCACGTCGCTTACGCTCCTCGCAATGACAGCTTAATTAATACCTAATAGATAATCAGGAGGTAACTATATGAAGATTCTTTATTGCGCGAGTGAAGCCAACCCGTTTGCGGGAAGCGGCGGTCTCGCCGACGTGGCAGGTTCTCTGCCCCATACCGTATGCCGCAAGGGTCATGACTGCCGCATCGTTATGCCGCTGTACGGCACCATTCCCTATGAGCTGAAGTGCCAGATGAATTTCATCACCAACTTCACCGTACCGGTCGCTTGGAGACATCAGTACTGCGGTCTGTTCTGGGCTCGCTGGAACGACTGCACCTACTACTTCATCGACAACGAGTACTATTTCAAGAGAGATAAGCTGTACGGCTTCTATGATGACGCCGAGCGCTACGCGTTCTTCTCCCGCGCCATCCTCGAGATGCTCCCCTACATCGACTTTCATCCCGATCTCATCCATACCAACGACTGGCAGACAGCGCTGGTACCCGTATACTACTATCTGTTCTATTCCAAGAACCCGTGGTATTACAACATCAAGTCCCTCTTCACCATCCATAACATCCAGTATCAGGGCAAGTACGGATGGGAAGTCAACACCGAATGCGTCGGCATCCCGCCCACAGAGACCAAGATCCTCGAGATGGACGGCAAGCTGAACATGATGAAGGGCGCGATCTTCTGCTCCACCCGCGTCAACACCGTCTCCCCCACCTATGCGATGGAGATCAAGGATCCCTGGTACAGCCACGGTCTGCATCACGCGCTGAACGCCAACCACTATAAGCTCTGCGGTATCCTCAACGGTATCGATCAGGCGAGCTACGATCCCGCTACCGACTATCAGCTCTACTGCAACTACACCAAGGAAGATATGAGCGGTAAGGGCGAATGTAAGCGCCGTCTGCAGGAGCGTCTGGGCCTCGAGCAGAACTGGTCCATCCCGATGGTCGCCATGGTCACCCGTATGGTCGCCCACAAGGGTCTCGACCTCGTTCGCGGCGGTCTGCCGGATCTCTTGAACAACAATAACATGCAGTTCGTTATCCTCGGCTCCGGCGATGAGGAATATGAGAACTTCTTCCGCGATATGCAGTGGTTCTATCCGGGCAGAGTCGTCACCTGTCACGGATTCGTTCCCGAGCTCGCCCGCAAGATCTACTCCGGCGCGGACATCTTCCTGATGCCCTCTAAGCAGGAGCCCTGCGGTCTGTCTCAGATGATCGCTCTGCGCTACGGCACCATCCCGGTCGTCCGCGAGGTTGGCGGCCTGAAGGACAGCGTATTCGACAGCGCCGACGGCTACGGCAACGGCTTCACCTTCCGCAACTATGATATCGCCGATATGTGCAACGCTGTCAAGCGCGCGCTCGCCGGTATCTATGACAACGAAGGCTGGCACCAGCTGATGTGGCGCGCAATGATGAGCGACAACAGCTGGGAGCGCTCCGCTCAGGATTATATCAACGTTTACGAAGACACCATGAACTGGTTATAAGCCGCGGGCTCTTGATTCCGCCTGATGCGCGCATCGTTTTTCCGCCTTTTGAAAGGTAAGATTAAGCTAAGCCTTCATCAACGGCATGTCAGACGTAAGCAATTGACATAATCGATAAAACTTGATAACACATTTAAAACCGCCGCTTCGGTTCACTCCCGAAGCGGCGGTTTCATCTGCAATGATAGCATTGTTGAGGTGATCTCACATCACCGTAGGGGACGGCGCTCGCCGACGTACCACATGGCAGAAGCGCTTCTCCCCTATCTCTCGTTTTCTGCACCAAAACGCTCGTCATTCTGCGGATGGTCAATGACCATCCCTACACAGACGCGTTTTCCTCCAAATACTCTCTAACCTCAAACAGCGACGGCAGAACAACCTCCGCGAGCCCTTTGATCTCCTCGTCCGGCTGTAAGATATCCGGCACCATGATCGGATGCATCCCCGCGGCGTGAGCGGCACGGATACCGTTGTAGCTGTCCTCGATCACATAACAGCTCTCAGGCTCTGCACCGATCCGCTCGGCGGCGGTCAGAAAGATCTCGGGATCCGGCTTGGAATGTGTGATCATATCGCCGCAGACCAGCGTTTCAAAATACTCCGTCAGGTTCGCTTTACCCAGCGAACGGCGCACGCTCTCTTCCCTCGTTGAGGATGCCAGCGCGATATGTGCCCCCTGTTCTTTCAGCCATGCGAACAGCTCGTACACGCCTGGCTTGATCTCATAATCCGTTTTCATCAGCAACTCGGAGACCTCTTCGCGGTAAGCGGCATAGTCGAATTCAAAGCCGACATATTCAAAGAAGATCTGCCGCGTCTTTTCACGCGTTACGCCGATACTGTCCATGCAGGCTTGATGAACTTTCTCCCAGTCATGCAACCCATACTTCGGTGCCAGTTCCTTATATGCGTTCACATACGCGCGCTCGGAGTCGAAGATCACGCCGTCCATATCAAAAATCACGTTCATGATATCACATCCTTATTGATAACGGTATTATAACGTATATTATCAAAAAATTCAATGAAAAGTATTGACATCTTTCAGGAAAAGGAGTAGTATAATGATAACATATGAATAATTGTTCATATGTTCAATCGTTAAAACATACCGTTATATGCGGGACGCCGCAAGCGTTGTCCAATGCACAAATATTCGGAGGTACTTATGGCACACGAAGAACATAAAGAACTCGTACAGGAAGTCAAAGGCAAAATGCCGAACGCGGATACCCTCTTTGATCTCGCTGACTTTTTCAAGGTATTCGGTGACTCCACCCGCATCCGCATCATGTGCGCGCTGTTCGAGCGCGAGCTGAGCGTCTGCTGTATCGCGGATATCGTCGGCATGGAGCAGAGCACCGTATCCCACCAGCTCCGCGTCCTGCGTCAGGAGAATCTCGTCAAGGTCCGCAGGGAAGGCAAGCAGAGCTACTACTCCCTTGAGGACGAACACATCCAGAAAATCTTTGAAATGGGTTTGGAACACATTTTGGAATGATAAAGCCCCCCTTTACCAAAGGGAGCCTAAAGCTACAGAAAGCGTGATACCATGAAACACGAATTTGTTCTGGAAGGTCTGCACTGCGCGAACTGCGCGGCGAAGATCGAAGCAAAACTGAATAAAGTACCCGAATTTGACGAAGTGCTGTTCTCCTTCGCCACCTTGGAGCTGGATATCATCACCGAAGAAACGGTTATCCGCGACCGGGTACAGCAGATCGTCGACTCGATCGAGGACGGCGTGACCGTCACCCCGAAAGCGGAGCATCACGATCATTCCGCACACGCGCACCATCATGACTGTCACGACGGATGCTGTGACGATCACGATCACGATCATGAACACAACCATGAACACCATCATGAACATCACCACGATCATGACCACGGACATGATCACGAGCATTCTCATAACAGCAGCAAGGTCAAGTTGATCCTGCTGATCATTTCCGCGGTCCTGTTCGCGGCGGCGTTCACGCTCCATATTATCGGACAATTCGAGACCGTCTGCATCGTCCTCAGCATCCTGTCCACGCTGCTGGCAGGATACGACGTCATTATCGAAGGCGTAATGTCCGTCTTCAAGCTCCGCATCGATGAAACCACCCTGATGACCGTCGCGGTCATCGCGGCGATGGTGCTGGGCGAATTCGTCGAAGGCGCGGCGGTCATGGTGCTGTTCGGGATCGGCGAGCTGCTCGAGGACAGGGCGGTGGAAAAATCCCGCCGCGATATCCGCAAGCTGGCGGATATCCGACCCGACACCGCATACATCTATGAAAACGGCACAAGCCGCGAGGTAAAAGCCGAGGACGTCGCGATCGGCACGATCCTCGAGATCCCGCCCCACACACGCGTTCCGCTGGACGGTGTGATCACCGAGGGCAGCACTACCGTCGACGCATCTTCCCTGACGGGCGAATCGGAGCCCGTCGACGCATCAGCCGGCACGGAGCTGCTCAGCGGCATGGTCAACAACGACGGTACCGTCTATATGCGCACAACCAAGGCGTACGCCGACAGCGCGGCGACGCGCATCGTCAAGCTGGTTGAGGAGAGCGCGAAGAGCAAGGGCGAACACGAGAAGCTCATCACCCGCTTTGCGGCGGTATACACGCCGGTCATGATCGGTCTGGCTGTCGTGATCGCGGTCATCCCCTCGCTGATCACCGGCAACTGGTCGGAATGGATCCACAAGGCGCTGGTATGCCTCGTCGCCTCCTGTCCCTGCTCGATCGTGATCTCCGTCCCTCTCGCCTACTTTGCGGGCATCGGCGCGGCGTCCAAGGTCGGCGTTCTGATCAAAGGCGGCAGATATGTGGAAGCGCTGGCGGCGGCAAAAGCCTTTGCCTTTGATAAGACCGGCACGATAACGGACAATCAAATTTCTATCAAAGAAATAAAGCCCACAGATACTTACACAATTGATGAGATCGTCTCCCTCGCCGCGGCGGCGGAAGCGCACTCCGCGCACCCGATCGCGAACGCTTTCCGCGATTATTGTCAAGCAAACGATATTTCTGCTAAAGAATTAAAAGAACATCGCGAGATCAGCGGTCACGGCGTAGAAGCGATGCGCGGAGAGGATAAGATCACCGTCTGCAAGTCCGACGGCGCGCACGGCGTATCGGTACGCGTCAATGATCGGGAGATCGGCGTCGTCACGATCACCGAGCACATCCGCGAGGAAGCGTCCGAGGCGCTCAGCCGTCTGAAAGCGCTCGGCGTGAAAAAGGCCGTCATGCTGTCCGGCGACAAAGAAGCCGCCTGCCAGCGGGTCGCGGAAGGCTTACCGATCGACGAGATCCACAGCGCTCTGCTGCCCGAGGATAAGGTCAAGACCGTCGAGAAGCTGATCGGCGAATGCGGCTCCTGCGCCTTTGTCGGCGACGGCATCAACGACGCGCCCGTGCTCACCCGCTCGACCTGCGGCGTCGCGATGGGACTCGGCTCCGACGCGGCGATCGAATCAGCCGATATGGTGCTCAGCTCAGAGAACCTCTCCTCCCTCCCCCGCGCCGTGCGGTTAGCGCGCAAAACGATCGCGACCGTCAAGGTGAACATCACCTTCTCGCTCCTCGTCAAAGCCGTCATCATCCTCATCGCCGTTTTAGGCGTCACCTCCGCGCCGCTGTGGCTGGCGGTATTCTCCGACACGGGCGTTTGCCTGCTCTGCGTCCTCAACGCGGTACGGCTTTTGAAAAGCAAGGTCTGACGGCAAACATCCGGAACACAGCTTCCCTGACGCGGGAGGAGCAAGCCCCTCCCCTGCAAATCAACCGCTGCCCACTGCTCACTGATAACTAACCGTTGACATTCCCGCTCTTTTGCGTTACGATAAAGAGCGGGAATTTTATTATTGAAGGACTTAACAAATGAAACCTAACACACAGGGCGTTGTCGAAGAAACGCCGAAAAAATATACCGTCGCCAATTCGCTGACCAATTACTATCTGGTGATCATGTTCAGCTTTTTTCCGCTGTTTTTGACGGAACAGTACGCGCACGCGCGCACGGATAAATACTGGTTCTATGTGATCGCCACCGCGGTGCTCGTCATCTCGGTCGGCTTATGTATGTTCATCAGTCAGAGTGAATCAAAGAGGTCGGGCGTCGACGCGCCGCTCTTCCTGCCGCTGTCGGTCACCGATATCTTCATGCTGTGCTATCTGGGGCTGGCGGTGATCTCCACCCTGCTGTCGGAGCATACGGAAGAAGCCTTCCTCGGCACCGGCGGGCGCAACAACGGCTTAGTGCTGCTGCTCATGTACACGCTGATGTACTTCATCCTCACGCGAAATTATGTTCAGAAGAACTATGTGTTCGTCTTTTATCTGGTGGTGTCGTCCGCCGTCGCGCTGCTGACAGTACTCAACTTTTTCTATATCGACCCGCTGGGGATGCTCGAAGGTTACGACGACGCGACGATCGCCGACTTCGGTTCCACCCTCGGCAACAAAAATATCATTGCGGCATTCATGTGTCTTTTCCTGCCCGCTGCCGTTATGATGTTCGTCGTCATCGAATCAAAAGTTCTCCGCATCATATCGGGTATCTCGATCGTCTTCGCGTACACGGGTCTGCTGTGCGCGGACTCCACCTCCGACATTCTCGGTCTGATGGTGATCCTGCCGGTCATGGCGATCTTCTCGGCGCGCAGCTTCGGCCATCTGAAGCGCTATCTGCTGGCGCTGACGATCCTGTTCGCCTCGGGAAAGCTGCTGCAGTTCTTCGCCGCCGCTATCGGCGATCACAACAAGGGCTTTGAGTTCATGCAGGAGTTTTTGATCTATCATCCCGCTATGTACGCGCCGATCGTGATCTGCGGTCTGGGCTTTCTCCTGATGGCATTCCTCGGCAGGAACGGCGAACCGCGTTATCCGGCGAAAGCGATACAAACCACATTGATAGTATTATTCTCTCTCGGAATAATAACGCTTCTCGGGCTGTTCATCAACTTCAGCTTTATCGATACCGAAACCGATATCGGCGACTTTGAAAAACTCCTGCGCTTTGACGACTACTGGGGCACGCACCGCGGCTTTATGTGGCGCGTCAGCTTTGAAGAATTCGCGAAGTTCAATCCCCTGCGCATGCTCTTCGGCTCCGGCCCCGATACAGCTTATTATGTACTGGAGCCTCATTTTGAGGAACTGCTCGATCGCTTCGGAGACGGCTCCACCGACTGCGCCCACAACGAGTACATCAACTATCTGCTGACGCAGGGCGTCTTAGGTCTCGCGGCATATCTCGGCGTGATGATCTCGGCGATCGCACGCGCGGTCAAAACCGCCAAGCGCAACCCGATGGCGCTGGTCTTTATCGCCCCGGTCATCTGTTACCTCGCCCAGTCGGCAGTCAACCTGTATAACCCGATCGTCACCCCGACGATGTTCATCTTCCTCTCGCTGGCGCAAGCGCTTTCTCGCAGTGAGGAGTTAGGAGTGAGGAATTAGGAATGAATGGCGGGCTCTGCCCGCACCCGATAATAAATGTCATTGCGAGGAGGGCGATTGAGCCCGACGTGGCAATCCCCTTGTCATTAATTCTGTTTGATGTAAGAGAAACGGCAACGCCGCTTTGCGGGATTGCCACGGTCGCAAGCTCCCTCGCAATGACATAAATAGGAAAATAAAAACGTCCGCAGCTCATAAAAGAGTCCGCGGACGTGATTTTTTTGCAGTTGATATATTAATTCAAAACGCGTCAGCGTTTCCCGTAATTCCTAATTCCTAACTCCTCAATCCTAACTCTTCTTCATCGCGTCCTTCAGGCTCTTGACGGTGCCGTCGGGATAGGTGACGTCCACGTTATCCAGCCGCGCCTTGACCTGCTGACGGAAGCCCTTGAGGTAGATTGCGTAGAGCTCCTTCTGGCGCTTCTGTTCCTCTTCAGTCAAGCCTTCTTCCCTCTTCTTTTTCGCGAGAGCATTGATCTCATTTAATAATTCCTGCATTTCCATATAGTTCCTCTCATTTCTGACTGTCTAAGTAGTTCTGCAGGATAATGGTCGCCGCGGCGGCGTCCACCCTCTGCTTGCGCTTTTTGCCGTACACGTTGCTGTCGCTGAGGAAGTTATGCGCCGTGATGGTGGTGCCGCGCTCATCCTGCATATGATGCGGCAGTCCCGTGCGCTCGCTCAGCTTTGCGGCGATCTCCCGCGCGCGGCGGGCGCTCTCTCCCTCGGTACCGTCCATGTTCTTCGGCAGTCCGACGACGAGGATCTCCGCCTTTACCTCCTCAGCCTTTTCGGCGATCTTGTCTATCAGTTTTTCATCGTTATACTCGGTGATCACGCACAGCGGCGAAGCCAAAAAGCCGCTCTTGTCTGAGACGGCAAGCCCCGTGCGCGCGTGTCCGAGGTCAACGGATAATGCGATCATTTTTTCACTTCCCTGTTGATATTAACATTTACCGCGAAGCATATACTGTTTGCCGTAGGGGATGGCGCTTGTCGACATCCCGAGAATGACGGGCGTTTCTACTATCGAAAGCGGCAGATCGGAGTCAAGCCCTCCTGCCAAACGGGACGTCGAAAACCGCCGTCCCCTACGATACACAACAACTCCTTCACCAACGCTTGATACTCATTCAAAGCCCTTCCCCTGCTATGAATCAATAATAGTGTAATTCCACCGCCACGATGCGGCTTTTTTCATGTGTAAAATAACTCGCGTTGGTCGCGTCGATACTGTAATCGGTCAGATAATCGTTCACCGTGCGCACATAGTCAAAGAAGTACTGCGGATACTCGGAGAAAAGCTGTGTGACCGCGCCGGTGTAATCCAGCCCTTCATCGATATAAAAGACGAAGTATTCCTCCTGCTTTTCAGCGCAAGCGAGCAGTCCGCTCTTGACCTCGGCGCCGTCGAAATCCGTCAGGCGAGGCGCTCTCACCGCATAGTAGCTCCTGACGCCATCCGGACAAACGGGAACATATATATTCATGACGCTCGCGCTGTAGTCGCCTTCCTCGCCGTTGATCTCTTCATCGGCAAGCGCAGAAAACAGCGGCGACAGCGTGTGATCGTCATACATAAAGGCATCGGAAACATTACAGTATACATGCTGTTCATAAGGCTCTTCCTGATCGTCCCAGGTAACGTCCGTCTGATACCATGTGCCGTCGATCTTCGCGGCGTTCCACATGTGCATCTGATTCTGACTGCTGCCCATCAGACCGACGCAGTCTACCCCGAGACCGTTCATCAGCATCTGAAACGCTCTGGCATAGCCCTCGCATACGGCGGTTCCATCGACCAGCGCACCGTAAACGGTATAGATATCGGGATTGTTGCTGTCGATATTGTTCATATCGACGCTGTCATCATAAGCGACATGCTCGATCAGGTAATCGTGCACCTTCACTTGTCGGTCGAACTCGGAGAGTCCGTCCGGCACGGTCGCGTAAAATTCATTCGCTCGCGAACGCACCGCGTTGACGCGCGTGTCGATCTCCTCGGGAGAATACTTCGAGTAGATCTGGATCACGGTGGCATCGTCGCCGCTGTAGAAGCCCATCGTCCCGGTCAGCCAGAAGATCTCGGGATGATCGTCTGTCAGCGCCTTGCACGCGGTACGCACCTGCGCCTCGGAGAGCGAATAACCCTTCAGCTCCACCTGCGGCATCGCATACCGTTCGAGCTCCTCATCCAATTCGGAAGAGATATCATAGCAGACGCCGAGCATCTCGGTATAGAGCAGCTTTTCCCCCTCCAAAGGCAGCGCGTCATACGAGTAGGAGGACGTCACCGGCTCATAGCCCTCGCTGTAGGTCAATTCATCGGGCACGACTTCCATATACGGGTTCAGCGTTTCAGCCGTTTTCGGCGTATCGTTTAGCGGAAGATAATCCGAGATACTGCATGAACACAGGCACACCAGCATGATCGCAATCAATATCAATAAGCATTTTTTCATAAGACTTCTCTATTCGTAAAAGATTTCAAAAATCAGTATTTTTCTGACGTCGTCGGTGTAATAGACCGCATCGGCGTCCGCGTCGAGCTGAACGCCGCTCAGCTTTTCGTTCGCGAGATCGAGCGCCTGATAATAGGGCTGGTCGCCGTCGAACAGCGCGTCAGCCATGGTATCCGGCGTATATTGATCTGTATCCAGAATAACGAGCAGGGATTTTCGTCCCTTGTTCGCCGCAGTGACAAAGCCCTCGCAAAGCTGTTCGGCGTTCGGGGAAGCCAAAAGCTCCCCTTCAAGCAGATAGTAGCAGTACTTTGTCGCGGTACAGGATGAGGGCACAAAGTTATTGATGTAGCTTTCGAGCTCCCAGTACTCGTCCTCGGTGAGTTCCTCATAGGTTTTGTCCACGGTATGATCGGCAAAAAGGACGTCGTCGGTCACATTCAGATAATAATACACGTCGCCGAGATCCTCGTCCTCATCCCAGTCGTCCCAGGTACAGTCGACCCAATACCATTCGTTATCGAGCTGTACCGCGTTCCACATATGCAGCCCGCTTGCTGCGTCGACGTCCTCGTCGTCTTCGGTGTCGGCTGTGCCGCAGATACAGACGGTATCCGTACCGAGCTCGGAGCAGAGATAATCCAGCGCGCGGGAATAGCCTTCACAGACCGCCTTTTTATCCACCATCACACCGTAGAGATTATAGATAGACGGATGGCCGGCGCTGTAATCGTCGGAGTTCTCCACACCATCATCATACGTACAATTGCTGATTATATACCTGTAAACCGATTCCTCGCGCTCATATTCGCTCAGACCGCGTTCAAAATCGGCAAAGTACCCGCTGAGTGCTGTGTCCAGCTCGCGCATCATACCGACGACCTGATCGGCGGTATAGTTCGCGTTCAACGTCACGCCGACGGTATCCTCTTTGACGTAAATGCTCTCGAAATCCGTCGACATCCAGAAGATCTCGGGATGGTCGTCCAGCACCGCCGTCAGCGCCGTCTCGACGTCCTTGTCGGAAACGTTATCCCCGCTGAACAGCATCGGACGCATCTTATATTCGCCGTCAAACTTTCCATCTTTATCCGAAAAGCAGTAAACGCCGTCGAGGATCAGAGCGTACATTTCGCGCTGACTGTCGTTATCGAGCGCGTCATAGGAATGATTCACGCGCTTTGCCTCATAGCCGGTATCGTATGAGAAATCGACGCGGTTGACGATATGATATCCGTCCTCATCGTCGTGCATGCCGATATCACCGCTGTGATCCGGCATATCGGTATACTGCTTGACGGTATCGGGCAGCTTGCGCGAGGTGAATTTTCGGATGATATTACAGGAGCAAAGCGACAGCGTCAGAGCGACAGCAGTAATCATTGCAAAAAACCTTAACCGCTTCATCAAAAGCCCCTTTCATCGATCGGCAGGGTCGCGATCGCGTTAAGGTCGCTTCCCGCGATATTTCCCGCCAGATATTCATAGTAACCCTGCGCGCCGACCATCGCGCCGTTGTCGCCGCAGAGCGATTTATCGGGCATATACAGGTCGTATTTGCCCTTGCACAGGCGTTCCAGCTCCCGTCGCAACAATGAGTTCGCCGATACGCCGCCCGCTGTGACAAGGGTCGTATAGCCTAAGTCCTCCGCCGCTCTTAAAAAGTTGTCCGTCAGGCAGCCGACCACTGCCTTACGGTAGGATGCGCAGACGTCGGCGACGGGGATATCCTCGCCCTTTTGCTGTTTGTTATGGATCAGGTTGATGACCGCCGTCTTCAGTCCGGAGAATGAAAAATCATACGGCGAACCGTCCACACGCGGACGCGGCATCGGAAAAGCGGAATCGTCGCCTGTCTCGGCGATCTTGTCGAGCTCCACGCCGCCGGGGTACGGGATTCCCATCGCGCGGGCGGCTTTATCGAACGCCTCGCCAGCCGCGTCGTCGCGGGTACGCCCGATCACGCGCATATCCGTGTAGTCGAGCACCTCAACGATATGAGAGTGACCGCCGGATACGACAAGGCATAAAAACGGCGGTTTTAATTCTTTATGTGAAATATAATTCGACGCGATATGTGAGCGCAGATGATGCGTCGGTATCAGCGGCTTGCCGGTCGCCAACGACAACCCTTTCGCGAAATTCACGCCGACCAAGAGCGCGCCGATCAGTCCGGGCGCATGGGTCACGGCGATCGCGTCGATTGCATCGAGCGTACAGTCAGCGGTTTTGATTGCCTCATCCACCACGCCGACGATCGCCTCCGCGTGACGGCGGGACGCGATCTCAGGCACCACGCCGCCGTAGAGCTTGTGCTCCTCCACCTGAGAAGCGACAATATTCGAGAGGACAGATCTGCCGTCCTCCACCACAGCCGCGGCGGTCTCGTCGCAGCTGCTTTCGATTGCAAGTATTTTCATATAGTTCTCCTGAAACAATACCATGCCTCCCTTTCCTAAGGGAGGTGCCCGTCAGGGCGGAGGGTTGAAAAAACTATCATTAACAAAAGGCTACACAATTCAACCCTCAGTCGCTTTGCGCCAGCTCCCTTAGGAAAGGGAGCCTATAAATCACCGCGTCCTCTTTGGGCTTATCGTAATACCCCTTCCGGACGCCGATCTTCTCAAAACCGAGGCTTTCGTACAGCGCGATCGCGGGGGTGTTGCTCTCCCTGACTTCTAAAAATATTTCTTTCAAAGAATTATTCGACAATGCCGATTCGATCATTTCCCGCGCGATCCCCTGCCTGCGGTGATCGGGATGCACGGCGATCTCTACGATACTGCCCTCGTCCATCACCTGTTCAAAGGCGAGGAAGCCGACGATCCTGTCATCGATCAAAGCGACGGTACAGCGCGAATCCGCTTTCTCCAGCTGGGAGCGCAAAGCATCCATCGACCACGCGCTCTCACCGAAGCAGATATCCAACAGCGCCTTTACACCGTCAAGATGCTCCGGCGTCATATTTATTATTCTCATAAAGAAATAATCAATGCCTTGACCGCGCCGACAATATCATCGCGGCATTGGCGGTAGGCGTTCAGATCGCCGCCGTAGGGGTCGACGATATCCATGCGCAGGTCATATTTATCATCCACGTTCGGCGCACGGTATAATACGCGCACGAATTCCGCGGGGATGCCGATTGATTTCAGGACCTCTGCGTGCTCCTCAGTCAAGCCGACGAACAGCGAGTATTCGTTCAGATCGATCGCGGGCAGAAAACGAGTTTTGTGCATCGTCAGATCGAGCCCGATCTCCGCGACCGCCTGGATCGCGTTCTCGGACGCGGGACGGTCGCCGACCGCCGCCAGACCGGCGCTTTCGGCGCGCCAATCGAGCCCTTTTTCCTTTGCTAAGGCGTTGAAGATGACCTCAGCCATCGGACTGCGGCAGGTGTTGCCGGTGCAGACAAATAATACTTTTTTCATAAATAACCTCCGGTTATGAGTGACCAGTGGCAAGTGACCAGTGACCAGTTAAATTATCAATCGGGTGCGGGTTGAGGCGTTGTCCAAATCTATGATTTGGTATACAACTCCCATGCAACAGCGCTCCAAGAGCAGATTTATCTGCGATTGGCTTAGCGCCACTGCTGTCCCGCCATCAACCATTCACCATTCACTATTCACCATTCACCAATAATTCAACTCTTCGCCTCATACCACGTCTCGCCCATAGACGCTTCGGCGGTAAGCGGAACGGTGAGGTCGACAGCGCTCTCCATCTCTTCCTGCAGGATCATCGCGACCTGCATACTCTCGAACGCGGGCGCTTCTACGATCAGTTCATCGTGCACCTGTAAGATCAACCGCGCTTCCAAGCCCTCTTTCTTCAAGCGTTCATCCACGCGCACCATCGCGATCTTGATGATATCCGCGGCGGTGCCCTGGATCGGGGCGTTGCGCGCGACGCGCTCGCCGAACGAGCGGGTGTTGAAGTTGGATGCGGACAGCTCGGGCAGATAGCGCCGCCTGTTCAGGAGCGTCGATACATAGCCGTCATTCTTGGCGTTGGCGATAGTCGTGTTCATATAGCTGTCGATCGCGGAAAAGCGAGCGAGATAATTGTCGATATATTTCTGCGCCTCGCGCACGGTGACGCCGATATCTTTCGAGAGCGAGAACGCGCCGATACCGTAGACGATGCCGAAGTTGACCGCCTTCGCGCGGCTTCTCATCAGCGGCGTGACCATGTTGATCGGCACGCCGAACACCTCAGACGCGGTCACGGTATGGATATCGATACCGTCCGTAAACGCCTTCTTCATGGTGGCGTCCCCCGCCATATGCGCCAGCACCCGCAGCTCGATCTGAGAATAGTCCGCGTCGACCAGGACACAGCCATCCTTCGCCTTGAAGAAGCGGCGGAATTCGCGCCCGCGCTCGGTACGCACCGGGATATTCTGCAGGTTCGGCTCCGTGGAGCTGATGCGGCCTGTTCTGGTCTCCGTCTGGTTAAAGGTCGAGTGGATGCGTCCGTCGGCGGCGACCTTGTCGATCAGCGAATCGCAGTAGGTGGATTTCAGCTTCACCACCGTGCGGTATTCCAAGATCTTCGCGATCACGGGATGCAGCGGCAGCAGGCTCTCCAGCACCTCCGCGTTCGTCGAATAACCGCTTTTGGTCTTTTTGCGGGTCGGCAGGTTCAGCTCCTCAAACAGCGCCTTCGCGAGCTGTTTCGGCGAGTTGATGTTGAATTCGTAGCCGACATCGTCATAGATGGACCGCTGCAGTTCTTCCGCTTCCCTGCCGAGCTGTTCGCCGTAGGCGCGGATCGCCTCGACGTCCACCTCAAAGCCGAGGTTCTCCATGCGGGCGAGGACGCGGGCAAGCGGTATCTCTATTTCATATAACAATTCATCGTTGGCAATATCGTGTATATCGTCGGCGAGCCGTTTGCACAGCGCGGGCAGGGCATGGATAAAGCCCATCCCCTCCGAGCCGTCTGCTTCACAGGCCGCGACAGGGATGCCGTACTCCGCGCACAGGCGCTCGAGCTCATAGCTCGACGACGACGGGCTGAGCAGATACGCCGCCAGCGAGGTATCAAAAGCGATATCGACGTCGATCCCCTCGCGGTCACAATAGGCGAAAATCGGCTTGCTGTTATCGGTAAAGAGCTTTTTGCCGCTCTTTAATATCCTTTTTATTTCTTCTGTAGAATTAACAGCATATAATATTTCTTCTGTAGAAATATACGCTTTGTAAAGAACGCCTGTATTTTCTTCAAAAGAAATTTGAATATACAATTCTTTATTCTCTGAAAGAATTTTATCGACGGTTTCCGCGTCGGCTTCAGCGACCTTGAACGTCCGCTGTTCGTCCTGCTCGACGACCTTATCCTCCGTCAGCTCCAAGCCGAACTTTTTGATCAGCGAGAACAGCTCCAGCCGCGCCATCAACCGCGCGGCGGCAGCCTTGTCGCCCTCTCCGGGGATATAGGCTTCGAGGTTCGTGTCCACGGGAGCGGTCAGACAGATCTCACCCAGCATACGGCTCATAAAGCAGTTGTCCTTATCCTTTTCTAACTTCGCTCTCATGCCGGGCTTGATGTCCAGCTCGTCAAGATGCTCATAGATATAATCAATGTCGCCGTACTTTTGGATCAGCTCGGTCGCGCCCTTGGGACCGATGCCGGCGACGCCGGGGATATTGTCGGAGCTGTCCCCTTGGATCGCCTTGATCTCGATCAGCTTCTTCGGCTCCACGCCGTATTCCTCTTTCACGACCTCGGGCGTGTAGAGCATGGTGCCGTTGAGGTTCTTCGCCAGACGCACAGACACGCGGTCGTTGACGAGCTGCAGACTGTCGCGGTCGCCCGTCGCGATCACGCAGGTGTTGCCGGTGTCGGCGGCTGTTTTACTCAGTGTACCGAGGATATCGTCGGCTTCATACCCTTCGCAGGTCACGAGCTTGTACCCTAAATCGGTGAGCAGTTCCTTAAGCGGCGCCATCTGCTGATGCAGCTCCTCGGGCATCCCCTTGCGGTTCGCCTTATACAGGTCGTACGCCTCATGGCGGAAGGTCTTGGCTTTCAGGTCAAAAGCGATCGCCACCGCGTCGGGCTGAACGTCCGACTTCATCTTTTCGAACATCGTCAGAAAGCCGTAGATCGCGTTGGTGAACTGACCGTCCTTGGTCGTCAGCGGCTTGATGCCGTAAAACGCGCGGTTCAATATACTGTTTCCGTCTACTACTAATAGTTTCATCGTATCACCTAAAAGAGAGAATTGTCATTCCGAGGAGGAACATCGTTCCGACGTGGGAATCCCCTTGTCACTAATACCGTCAGATGGAAGAGAAAGAACAGTCCCTCTTTGTGGGATTGCCACAGCCCCTGACGGGGCTTCGCAATGACATCAGAATTATATCTTATACACCACATTCCCCGTGATCCAGTTGGTACGGTACAGTCGCGGCACACGCTTTGATACCGCGCACAACACCTCGTAGCTGATGGTATCGCCCCAGCGCGCGACGTCCTCGGCGGTGGGTTCGCCGTCGTTGCCGTTGCCGAACACGACCACCACGTTGCCGACCTCCGCCTCGGGGAAATCGGTCACGTCCAGCATGGTCTGGTCCATGCAGATGCGCCCGATGATCGGGCAGTTTTTGCCGAACTTTTTGGTCTTGTCCCATACGAACATATAGCCGTCCTTGGCGTACGCGCGTATGTAGCCGTCGGCGTAACCGACCGGCACGGTCGCGATGCGCATGTCGCGCTCGGCGGTAAACGTGCGTCCGTAGCTGACGGTGGTGCCCGCTATGACGGTCTTGACGTGGGAGATCAGCGTTTTCAGCCGCATGGCGGGCTTTAAGTCGAGCTGATTCCGCATGCAGCCCGACGGCGCGTAGCCGTACAGCACGATGCCCGCGCGCACCATATCCAGTCTTAACGCGGGATAATCCATGATCGCGCCGGAGTTGGAACAGTGACGGATCGCGAAGGTGATCCCCGCCTTTTCCAGCTCGTCAACAGTATGCGCGAAATTCTCATACTGTTTCATTGTATAGGCTTCGCCGTTCTCGCCGTCGTCGGCGACAGCAAAATGGGTGAAGATACCCTCGGTGATGATACGCGGCAGGGTGCAGGCTTCTTTTATTTCTTTTACAGAATTATCATCTCTCGGGAACTCCTGACACATAAAGCCGATGCGGCTCATGCCGGTATCGAGCTTGATATGCGCCTTCACATCTACATCGAACTCTATGCACCAGTCGGACAGTTCCTTCGCATACGCGAGGCTGTAGACCGCCTGAGAGATATTCTGCCTTGCCAGATCGCGGCAGCGGTTCGCGGGCGTATAGCCGAGGATCAGGATCGGCTCCGTGATCTCCGCTCTGCGCAGCTCCAGCGCCTCGTCCAGATTGGATACGGCGAGGAAATCCACGCCCAGCTCATGGTAGAGTTTACAGATCTCCACGGCGCCGTGACCGTAGCCATCCGCCTTGACGACACAGCAGAGCTTCACGCCCTCGCCGATCGTTTTGCGGATCGTTTCATAATTCTCGCGGATCGAGTTCATATTGATCTCCGCCCAAAGACGGCGGGTAAACAGTAAATTCTCTTCCAAAATCGTCACCTCGTCAGAAGCATATATATAGTTATTATAATACAAATGATTATTATTTACAATATTATAAAGGGAAAAATGTAAATTACCTCAGTCATTCCGAGGGATATCTACACACGCGTTGAGCGACCGTGGGAATCCCACACCGCTGTACTCCTACTTTGTGGGATTGCCACAGCTCCATAACGGAGCCTCGCAATGGCAGTTAAAGCCTTGACATCCGATAAACCGCAGTATAGAATATAGTCTATACTGTTACCGGAGTGATACCATGAAAAAATCCAACAATCCTACCAAAAGCAAAATCGTCTCCGCAGCGTGGCAGCTGTTCTACGAACAGGGCTTCGACAGCACCACGGTGGACGAGATCGTAAAGCTCTCCGGCACCTCAAAGGGCTCCTTCTATCACTACTTTGAGAGTAAGGACAGCCTGATCGGCTCCCTCGCCTACCTCTTCGACGAAAAGTACACCGAGCTGGAAAAGGAGCTGGACTACGGTAAAAACGCCGTAGACAATATGCTCTTCCTGACTCACGAGCTGTGCATGATGATCGAGAACAACATCGACATCGGGCTGCTGTCGCGCCTGTACGCCCAACAGCTTTCAAAGCGCGGCGAAAAGGAGCTCCTCGACCACAGCCGCATGTACTACCGCCTGCTCAAAAGGCTGGTACAGCTCGGGCAGGAGCGAGGCGAGATCACCCGGCAGAAGTCCGCCGCTGAGATCGTGCGGATGTACGCGATCGCCGAAAGAGCCCTGCTCTATGACTGGTGTCTGCACGGCGGCGAATACCCGCTGACGGAATATGCCTGTACCGTCATCTCGAGCTATCTGAGCGGTCTGCGGGCAGATAAAAACTGATAGTATATAAAAATGCCGTTCCGGACAGAAAACGACTGTACGGAACGGCTTTTGTATTTCATTATTCTCAGTCGCCGAGCTTCGCGCCGCATTTCGGACAGAAGCGCGCGTCCTTCAGCGAACAATCCGCACCGCAGCCCGGACATTTGACAGTCCCGGACGCCGGAGCCTGCGGCTGCTGTACATTTGGCTGCTGCACATTAGGCTGCTGTACGTTAGGCTGCTGCACATACGCCGGCTGAGGAGTCGGCTGTGTGTATGGCTGTGCGTAAGGCTGCTGAGGGTTCGGCTGCGCGTAAGGCTGCTGAGGCTGAGGGTTTTGCGGCTGAACATACTGCGGGTTCAGCGCTAAATACTCGATCGGATACGCGACATATCCGGGAGGCGGAGGCGTGCGGATCGGGAACGGAAAGTACGGCGACCCGTCCTCTTTGATCGCGTTATTCTCATTGTGGCGCACCGGTCTGCGGCAGTTCGGACAATACACAAAGCCGTCCGGATACCATGCGCGGAAGCCGAGATTGTAGTCGTTATAGACGACATACTGACGGCACGCCGGACATACGGCGCGGTAAGTCAAACCGCTGTGCCATAATAATCTCTGATACGACATAATACTCCTCCTTGATCATTTTATTCCTATATATGTATTATATCATAACTGCTCGGGAAAACAAGAGAAATCGCTGACATTGTCGCAAAATGGTGTCCGTTTATCTGAAAATTAATTTTGTTAAACAATTTAGTCTATATTTGATTCTATATAATATTTTCAATATTAAAGCCATTTATTTAGCTATTTAACCTGATAAGTAATTATTTTAGTCTATACTTTGTTCTGTATTGCGTTTCATTTTTTATTGTGCTAATATATTTAGGTGTTGTATAACATTGACCTATGATCGGCATTGTCAGTTTCAAATATTTCAACTGGTCACTTGCCGCCGGTCACCGGTCAATAATCAAATTGGAGGGAAAAGAATGTCAACCAACACTATTGTCATCCTCGTTGCTTTCGTCGCTTACATGGGCATGATGATCCTCATCGGCGCACTCAACAGCAAGCAGAGCAACAACGAAGACTACTTCCTCGGCGGCAGAGGCCTCGGCTCGTGGACGGCGGCGCTTTCGGCGCAGGCTTCCGATATGAGCGGCTGGCTGCTGATGGGTCTGCCCGGCGCTGTATATGTCGCCGGTACGGGCGAGGTATGGATCGCGATCGGTCTGTTCATCGGTACCGTTCTCAACTGGTTCCTCGTCGCGCGCAGACTGAGAAAGTACACCATCGTCGCGAACAACTCGCTGACCATCCCGAGCTTCTTTGAGAACCGCTTCCATGATAAGAAGGGCGTCCTCAAGGTCGTTGCTTCTATCATCGTCATCGTGTTCTTCGCGGTCTACACCGCCTCGGCGTTCGCTTCGGGCGCGAAGCTCTTCGCCAACGTATTCGGCACCGGCGCGGACGACAAGACCGCTTACATGATCGGTCTGATCATCGCGGCTGTCGTTATCCTCGTCTACACCCTGCTGGGCGGCTTCAAGGCGGTTTGCTACACCGACTTCATCCAGGGCATGCTCATGCTGATCGCGATCTTAGCGGTCCCGATCATCGCCTACATCGGCATCAGCGGCGACCTGACGGGTGCTCTCGGCGCTAAGGGCGTTGCCGATCCCGCGGGCTTCTTGAGCCTGATGAAGGACGGCGAAGGCAATCCCGTATCCGCTATGTCTATCATTTCCAACCTCGGCTGGGGTCTCGGCTACTTCGGTATGCCTCATATCCTCGTTCGCTTCATGGCGATCAAGAGCGATAAAGAGGTCAAGAAGAGCCGCATCATCGCCATCGTATGGGTCATCCTGTCCCTGGGCGCTGCATGCTTCCTCGGTCTGATCGCCAGAGGCTTCCTCAACGAAGATCTCGTTGCATCCGGCAAGTCCGAGGTCGTCTTCATCAAGTCGATCCTCCAAATCTTCGACGGCAATCTTGTACTCGTCTTCATCGGCGGTATCTTCCTGTGCGGTATCCTCGCCGCGATCATGTCTACGGCTGACAGCCAGCTGCTGGTTACCGCATCCGCGATATCTGAGGATATGTACAAGGGCGCTATCAACAAGAAGGCAAGCGAGAAGAGCGCGCTGAACGTCGGCAGGATCGCCGTCGTCGTCGTAGCGATCATCGCTTTCGTCATCGCGCTTGATCCCAACTCCTCCGTCATGGCTCTGGTATCCGACGCGTGGGCGGGCTTCGGCGCCGCCTTCGGTCCCATCATCCTGCTGAGCCTGTTCTGGAAGCGCTTTAACCTTCCGGGCGCAGTCGCCGGTATGGTCACCGGTTTTGCGACCGTTATCATCTGGGACTATCTGCCCCTCGTCAACGGCGGCACTATCTACGCCGCTACCGGTCTGTACTCTCTGGTACTCGGCTTCGCGCTGGCGCTTGTCGTCGCGGTCATAGTGACCCTCGTTACCAAGAAGCCCTCTGCTGAGATCGAAGCAGAATTCGAGAAGGTCAAGACCGTAGAAATCTGATCCGGTGAATGGTTAACGGTGAATAGTGAATGGTGTATGGCGGGCGCTGCCCGCACCCCTTTCCTATTCGATTCTCTGAAAAATGATAATTACATGAATAACGCCCATGGCTTTTCACAAAGAGTCATGGGCGTTACTATTTATATGCTGTTATACAATCCAAAAGCCGTCAGGCTTTCCCAAAACCATTCACCTTTCACCGTTCACCATTCACCAACAAATGATAATTCTTATTTCAAATTAACCGTTACGGCGATTTTACCGGTTGTTACAGGCTTGCAATCAAACACAATATATAGTGGTCGGACATAATTGCCTCACAATAATTAGTTATAATTCTTTTATCGACATCATTTTTATTTTTCTTATCAAATTCAACAAAGATTTATTTTTTTCTCGTATAAAATACCGATTGATTTCACGTCGGCAATCTGCTATATTATGACAGGATTTCGCCCGGCTCACAAGATATTGTATCGGGCATGCTTTTTGTAACAAAAGTATTACAGAACCAAAATGCATTACTGAAGGAGAGAAAGAGTTAACATGACACAGATTAAAATGATCCTCAAGCGCGACGGACGCGCGGTACCCTTTGATAAGGAGAAAATCACCCAGGCCATCTTCAAGGCTGCTCACGCCATCGGCGGCAACGACTATGAGAGCGCCGAGGAGCTGACCGACAAGGTCGTCGAATACCTCGAGGCAGAGGATAACGATACCCCCACCGTCGAGCACGTTCAGGATACCGTCGAAAAGATCCTGATCGAGAACGGTCACGCCAGAACCGCGAAAGAGTTCATCCTTTACCGCGCGGAGCGCACCAGAGTCCGCGAGATGAACACCAAGCTGATGAAGGTCTACGAGGACCTGACCTTCAAATCCGCGAAGGATAACGACGTCAAGCGCGAGAACGCCAACATCGACGGTGATACCGCGATGGGCACCATGCTCAAGTACGGTTCCGAGGGCGCGAAGGAATTCTATCAGATGTATGTCCTCAACCCCAAGTTCGCCAAGGCGCACCGCGAGGGCGACATCCACATCCACGACCTCGACTTCCTCACCCTGACCACTACCTGCTGCCAGATCGATCTCTTAAAGCTCTTCAAGGGCGGTTTTTCCACCGGTCACGGCTTCATCCGCGAACCCAACGATATCTCCACCTACGGCGCGCTGGCTTGTATCGCGATCCAGTCTAACCAGAACGACCAGCACGGCGGCCAGAGTGTACCGAACTTTGACTACAGCATGGCGCCGGGCGTCACCAAGACCTATAACAAGCGTTACCGCGCGAACCTCGCCCGCGGCGCGGAGCTCCTCGCCGACGACGAGAACGCCAAGGAAAACATCGAAGCGATCTGCGCGGCTGCCGAGGCCGCTACCGGCGAGCTTGCAAAGCTCGAATCCGCTCCCGAGTACGACGCAAAAGAGCTCGAGCTGCTGACCGGTCAGTACGGCGAGAAGATCGCCGGCAAACTCCAGCGCTTTGCGAAGAAACACGCTTTGACCGAGACCGACCGCGCTACCTTCCAGGCGATGGAAGCGGTCGTCCACAACCTCAACACCATGCACTCCCGCGCGGGCGCACAGGTACCCTTCTCCTCCATCAACTACGGTACCGACACCTCCCCCGAGGGCAGAATGGTCATCAAGAACATCCTTTTAGCGACCGAAAAGGGTCTGGGCAACGGCGAGACCCCGATCTTCCCCGTCCACATCTTCAAGGTCAAGGAAGGCGTCAACTATAATCCCGAAGATCCGAACTACGACCTCTTCAAGCTCAGCTTCCGCGTATCGGCGAAGCGCCTCTTCCCCAACTACGCTTTCATCGACGCGCCCTATAACCTGAGCTACTACAAGCCCGGTCATCCCGAGACCGAGGTCGCATACATGGGCTGCCGCACCAGAGTTATCGGCAACCGTCACGATCCGTCCAGAGAGATCACCTACGGCAGAGGCAACTTAAGCTTCACCTCCATCAACCTCCCGCGCCTTGCGATCCTCTCTAACAAAAACATCGACTTCTTCTTTGAGCAGCTCGACCGCATGCTCGACCTTTGCATCGACCAGATCTTAGAGCGCTTTGAGATCCAGTGCCAGAAGCTCGTCCGCAACTATCCGTTCCTGATGGGTCAGGGCGTATGGATCGATTCCGACAAGCTCTCTATCGACGACGAAGTACGCGAAGTGCTCAAGCACGGCACCCTCAGTATCGGCTTCATCGGTCTTGCCGAGGCGCTGGTCGCCCTGATCGGCAAGCATCACGGTGAATCTGAAGAAGCCCAGCGTCTGGGTCTCGAGATCGTCTCCTTCATGCGTAAGAAGTTAGATAAGCAGAGCGAGAAGATGCAGCTCAACTTCACCTGCCTCGCCACCCCCGCAGAGGGTCTGTCCGGCCGCTTCGTCCGCATCGACAAAGAGCGCTTCGGCGTGATCAAGGGCGTCACCGACCGCGACTACTACACCAACTCCTTCCACGTTCCGGTCTACTATCCGATCAACGCCTTCGATAAGATCAAGATCGAGGCTCCCTACCACGCGCTGACCAACGCCGGTCACATCTCCTACATCGAGCTCGACGGCGATCCAACCGAGAACCTCGAGGCGTTCGAGCAGGTCGTACGCTGCATGAAGGAAGCGGGCATCGGCTACGGTTCCATCAACCATCCCGTCGACCGCGACCCCGTCTGCGGCTACACCGGCATCATCGGCGACTACTGCCCCAAGTGCGGCAGAAAGATCGTCAAGAACGGTATGCAGGTTGAGCGCATCCGCCGCATCACCGGCTACCTCGTCGGTACCCTCGACCGCTTCAACAACGCCAAGAAGGCAGAGGTCAACGACAGAGTCAAACACAGCCTGAGCACAGGCGACTGCGCCTGCGAGTTAGAGGCGGTTTGAAAGTAATTGATAAAACGTATAACAGCCTCCCTTTCCCAAGGGAGGTGCCCGACAGGGCGGAGGGTTGCAAAAACCTTTCCAATGCATGTTGTTAAAACGCGAAGCAAATAAAATATTTCCGTAGGGGCGAGCATTGCTCGTCCGCTTGGCTGAAACATTTCATTCCTATCTGACGTTTTCGATATATTCAACGCCCGTCATTCTACGGATGGTCAATGACCATCCCTACGAAAACAGGTATTTGCTTCGCCTTTGAATGATATCTTAACCGTCCTTTCGTCCTTTCGGTACGCCGCAAGCGTCGTACCCTACAATATGTACATCAAACACTAAAGGAGCCAACAGCCATGTCCGAAACCAAAACACCCCTGCGCTTAGCCGGCGTAGTCAGAGAGAGCATCGTCGACGGTCCCGGCATCCGCATGACGGTATTCGTACAGGGCTGTCCGCACCACTGCAAAGGCTGCCACAACGAACATACATGGAGCTTTGAAGGCGGCTATGACAGCTCCGTCGAGCGCGTCTTAGAGGAAGCCGCCAAGGATCCGCTTCTCAGAGGGATCACCCTCTCGGGCGGCGAGCCCTTCTGTCAGGCAAAGGCTTTGACCGTGATGGCGAAGCGCGCGCACGAAATGGGGCTGAACGTATTCTGTTACACGGGCTACACCTTTGAGTATCTTTGCGCACACTTTGACGAGCATCCCGAGTATAAGGCACTGCTCGAGCAGTGCGACTGGCTGGTGGACGGACCCTTCATCGAGGAACAAATGAGCCTGATGCTCCACTTCCGCGGCAGCCGCAATCAGCGTATTTTAGACGTACACAAATCCCTTGAGGAGGGTAAAGCGGTATTGTCTGAGATCAATTAGTCACATATTGTCATTTCGATGAGAAGACGGTTCCCTATTTGTGGGATTGCCGCGTCATCGGCTTTGCCGATTCCTCGCAATGACATTTAAAAACAGAAACCATGAAAAGAGCGCCGGAGAGTCCGGCGCTCTTTTGTTTTAGGTGAAGGACTAAGGGTGAAGAGTTTACGGCAGGCTCCGCCCGCACCCTGAGGCCCCCTTTCCTAAGGGGGCTGGCACGGACACTTGTGTCACGCGACTGGGGTTTGTAACCCTCCTCCCTATCGGGCACCTCCCTTGGGAAAGGGGTGCTGCATGCGCGTCAGCGTTTCCCACAACCCATCTCCCTTCAACAAATTAGTCATTTTCACCAAATTCCCTCTTGCATTTTTCCGACTTTGTCCTGTTGTATTATTCCGCAAAATGTGATAAAATGATTGTGTATATACGGTGATTTTCCAATCATCACGAATCAGTATCATCTTGAAAGGATGGATATGCATGGTAGTAAGAGACATTATTGAGATTTTAGACGGCGAGATCATCTGTGAGGGCGACCTCGACACCGAGATCAAGACCGCCTGCGGCTCCGATATGATGAGCGACGTTCTGGCGTTCGTCAAGGATCAGAGCGTCCTGCTGACGGGTCTGGTCAATCCTCAGGTCGTTCGCACCGCCGAGATGATGGACATGGCGTGCATCGTTTTCGTGCGCGGCAAGGTGCCGGATCAAGGCATCATCGACCTTGCCGAGCAGCGCGACATCACCCTCATCAAGACCCGCTACAGAATGTTCACCGCCTGCGGCAAGCTGTATGAGGGCGGGCTCTCCGGAGGTACCGCGGTATGAGTAATATCCATCTTCACTATGAGGTCAGCGCCGAGGACTTCACCCGCGCGGGCGAGGCTTCGAGCTCTGTCAAAAAGCGCCTGAAAGCGCTGGGCTACAATACCGACGCCATCCGACGCGTCGCTATCGCGATGTATGAAGCCGAGATCAACATGGTCATCCATGCCGACGGCGGCTTTGTCGACGTCGATATCTATCCCGATCATGTAGACATCCTGCTCTCCGACCACGGTCCCGGCATCCCCGACGTAGAAAAGGCGATGCAGGAGGGCTATTCCACCGCGCCCGACAACGTCCGCAACCTCGGCTTCGGCGCGGGCATGGGTCTGCCCAATATCAAGAAGTACACCGACGATATGCGGATCGAAACCGAGATCGGCAAGGGCACGGACCTGTATCTGACCGTGAGAGTAAACGAATAACTTGGTTAATGGTGAATAGTGAATGGTAAATGGTTTCGGGAAACGCTGACGCATTTTTGATTCCTATATAATCGGGTGAGGGCGGAGCCCTCCATCAATCATTCACCATTAGTCATTCACCATTCACCAAAAAAAGGAATAACTATGAAAAACTACTTCCACTCTGTCGAGCTGGACGCTGAGCTTTGCTGCGGCTGTACCAACTGCCTCAAGCGCTGTCCCACCGAGGCGATCCGCATCCGCGGCGGCAAGGCGCATATCCTCTCCGAGAGGTGCATCGACTGCGGCGAATGTATCCGCATCTGTCCGCATCACGCCAAGCGCGCCCGCTCCAACAGTATCGACGAAATACAACCCTATAAAATCAAGGTCGCGATCCCCGCGCCCGCCCTGTTCGGTCAGTTCAACAACCTCAACGATATCGATATCGTGCTGACGGGTCTGCGCGCGATGGGCTTCGACGTGATCTACGAAGTCAGCCGCGCCGCTGAGCTGGTATCCGAAGCTACGCGCAATCTGATCAAAGAAAAGAAACTCCGTCTCCCGATCATCAGCTCCGCCTGTCCGGCGGTCGTGCGCCTGATCAAGATCCGCTTCCCCGAGCTGTGCGGCAACGTCCTGCCCCTGCTGGCGCCGATGGAGGTCGCCGCCAAGATGGTGCGCCGCGAGATCATCGAGATGACCGGCGTATCCGACGATGAGATCGGCGTGTTCTTCATCACGCCCTGTCCCGCTAAGGTGACCGAGATCAATAACCCCACCAGCACCGAAAAGAGCGCGGTCAACGGCGCGATCGCCATCTCGCAGATCTATCCCGAGCTGACCTCCAAGATGGACAAGCTCAACACGATCGAATCCATCGCGAAATCCGGCTTGATCGGCGTAGGCTGGGCGACCTCGGGCGGTGAAGCCGCCGCGATGCTGGGCGACAAATACCTTGCCGCCGACGGCATCGAGAACGTCATCCGCGTGCTTGAGGAGCTGGAGGACGAGCATATCCACGGCGTAGACTTCATCGAGCTCAACGCCTGCTCCGGCGGCTGTGTCGGCGGCGTACTGGCGGTCGAGAACCCCTACGTCGCACAGGCGCGCATCCAGAACCTGCGCAAATATCTCCCCGTTTCACTGAACCACCTCAAGAACAACGATATGGACAGGATGAAGTGGGAAAACGAGCTGAAATTCAACGCCGAGAGCTTCCGTCTGTCCGACGACATTTTCGAGGCGATGGACATGATGGAAAAGATGGAACAGATCTGCAAGAACCTGCCCGGACTCGACTGCGGCTCCTGCGGCGCTCCCACCTGCCGTGCGCTCGCCGAGGACATCGTCAAGGGCAACGCCAAGGAGACCGACTGCATCCATAAGCTCAAGGCGAGGATCCAGTCCGTCTACGACCAGCTGGGCAAGCTATGAGCAGCGCGGAACTGACTCCCCGCGAGAGGGAGTATCTGGAATGTGAAACGCCCCTGCTGACCGGCGGCAAAGCGGCGCTGCGCCTGATCGGAGGCTTATTCGCGTCGTTCGGTAAGGCGATCATATCCCCTACGACTGTTTACGGCAAGTCAGAGCAAAAAATGACGCGTACCGTCAAAGAGATACGCTATACCAGATACAAAAAGGCGGTGCTCCGCAAGCAGAACGGAACGCCGAAAAAAGGCGACGAAAAGCTCCTCAAAAAGCTGAACAAAAAGGATTTCATTTTCGCCGAGGACAACTATGATCCCGACGAATTCACCAAGCAGATCTATGAAGCATATATGAAAAGGCAGGAAGAGCTCAGGAACAAGAAATAAACAGGCTTTTCCCTGAAACAATATCGTCAATTGAAGCACACCGATGTATCAGTGTCATTGCGAGCCCTCATGGGCGCGGCAATCCCCCTGTCGATAATACCGTTTTGAAAGAGTAGCCCTGCTCCTCTTTGTGGGATTCCCACGGTCGCCGGACACGAGTGTCCGCTCCCTCGGAATGACAGCGAGAATTTGCTGTAGCTCCCTAATCAGAAAAATACACAATTCCTAATTCCCAACTCCTGATTCCTAATTACCGGAGGAAATTATGACCGTAAAAGAATTGATCGAAAAACTGGATTTAAAGATTCTCGTCGAGGACGATCTTGACCGCGAGGTCACCGACTGCTACATCGGCGATCTCTTAAGCTGGGTCATGGGCAGAGCGCCCGCCGACAGCGCGTGGCTGACCGTCATGGGCAACATCAACAGCATCGCCGTTGCGACTCTCGCAGACGCGAGCTGCATCATCCTCGTGGAGAACGCGGCGCTCGACGACAACGCGCGCCAGAAAGCCGAGATGCACGGCGTGAACATCCTCACCACCGAGGAAAACAGCTATCAGCTGGCTGTGAAAATCAGCAAGCTCATCTGAGGACGCTTTCCTATGCCGAAATTTTACTACGACCTGCATCTGCACTCGTGCCTCTCGCCGTGCGGGGACATGGACATGACGCCCAACAATATCGTGAATATGGCGAAGCTGTTAGGGCTCGACGTGATCGCCCTGACCGACCACAACACTTCCCTCAACTGTGAGGCGGCGATGAAGGTCGGCGAGGAGGTCGGCGTCCTCGTCATCCCCGGGATGGAGCTGACTACCTCCGAAGACATCCACGCGGTGTGCCTCTTCCCCACCCTTGCAAAGGCGCTCGCCTTCTCGACCTATGTGGACGAGAACCGCATCCATATCCGCAACAAGGCTCAAATCTACGGCAGACAGGTCATCATGGACGAAAACGATGAAGAGATCGGCGAGATCGAGGATCTTCTGATCCCCGCCTCCTTTATCGGCATCTACGACGCGTATCGAAAAGCCAAGGAATTCGGCGGTATCTGCTACCCCGCGCACATCGACCGCGACTCGCTCTCCATCCTCGCGGTACAGGGTGAGATCGACCCGTACTGCGGCTTCAGAACCGCCGAGCTGGCGAATATCTCCCGCTTAGATGAGCTCAAACAGCAGCACCCGATCCTCGAAACAATGAACATCATCACCTGCTCCGACGCGCATTACCTCGAGAACATGAAGGACGCGGCGAATACGTTGGAGCTGCCCGAGCTGACAAGGGAAGCGGTGATCGCATATTTAGACAGTTAAAGTCGCTTTGCAGTTGCAGGGCGGCTTTTTTCTTGTAGGGACGAGCATTGCTCGTCCGTATGGCAGAAACGTTTTCACCCGATCTGCGGTTTTCGACATCAGCAGCGCCCGTCATTCAGCGGACGACCAATGGTCGTCCCTACGGTGTCATTTCCTATCCTCAACCAACGCCGCATCTTAACAAATCTCCTGCCGCGGGAGGAGCATTCCTCAGCCGGAGACGGCACCCCCCTGTCCTTCGGACACCTCCCCAGCGGGGAGATCCCCCCTCCCCTACAGCAAACGTGACCGATATCGCTCACGCACTACAAATCCAAAAGCCGTCAGGCTTTCCCTCAACCGTTATCCGTTATCTGTTTTCCGCCTCCGTCACATTGCACAAAAACGCATGTGGATTTTGACACATCCTACAGTTGTTAAAAATGAAATAAATCTCTTGCAGAAATTTGACATTTTTGCAGGAAAATGTACAATAAATTTGCGTTATTTTATAGACAATCCCTTTCGAATGTGTTATGATATTAGGGTAAGTAAGTATAGGTTTTTTGCCGAGAAAAGCAAGAGCCTATGTGAATGATTCGCTGCAATTCACTTACAGATTTTAGAACCGAGGAGGAATAAAGATGCTTAAAAAAATCAGCAGCCTGCCGTTTCAGGGCACCCCTGAGCAGGAAGCACAGCTGAAAGAGGTCATCGCAAAGCACAAGGATGATCCCGGCGCAGTCATGCCCGTACTGCAGGAAGCGCAGGACATCTACGGCTATCTGCCGCTGGAGGTCCAGCTGATGATCGCGGAGGGTCTGGACGTACCGATCGACGAGGTATACGGCGTCGCGACTTTCTACAGCCAGTTCGCGCTGTCCCCCAAGGGCAAGTACAACATCAGCGTATGCCTGGGTACTGCCTGCTATGTCAAGGGTTCGGGCGAAGTGCTTAACCGACTCTCTTCCGAGCTGGGTATCGAAGCTGAGGAGTGCACCATGGACGGCAAATTCTCGCTCACAGCCTGCCGCTGCATCGGCGCCTGCGGTCTGGCTCCCGTTATGACGGTCAACGACGACGTTTACGGCAGACTGGTCGCCGACGACGTCCCGTCGATTCTCGCGAAGTATAAGGACGCCTGATGAGAGAGCTATCCCTGAACGTCATGGACGTAGCACAGAACTCGGTGCGCGCCGAGGCGACGCTCGTGCGGATCTCGGTCACCGAGAGCGATAAAGAAGATCGCCTGACGATCGTGATCGCCGACAACGGTTACGGCATGACGGATGAACAGGTACAGCAGGTCATCGATCCGTTCTTTACCACGCGTACCACGCGCAAGGTCGGGCTGGGAGTACCGCTGTTCAAGCTGAGTGCGGAACAGACGGGCGGCAGCTTTGACATACAGAGCGAAAAAGGCGTCGGCACGACGACCACCGCCTCGTATGTCAAGTCGCACGTGGACATGACTCCCTTAGGAGATATCAACGATACGATCAAGATCCTGATACAGTGTAATCCGGACATCGACTTCATCTACACCTGCACCACGGACGCCGGCAGCTTCACCCTCGACACAAGGGAGCTGCGGGAGGTGCTGGGAGACGTCGCACTGGATACGCCCGACGTGCTGGAATGGATCGCGGATTATTTAGAAGAAAATACGAAAAGCATATATGGAGGTGCGTAAACATGAAATCTTTAGCTGAACTGAAGGCGATCAGAGATAAAGCGCAGGCAGAAATGCAGATGCGTCAGGAGAATCCCAACGCTGCGCGCGTACTGGTCGGCATGGCTACCTGCGGTATCGCCGCGGGCGCGAGACCGGTTCTCAACGCCTTTGTAGAAGAGATCGCCAAGCGCGGTCTCAAGGACGTGACCGTCACCCAGACAGGCTGCATCGGCATTTGCCAGTATGAGCCTGTCGTCGAGATCGAGATCCCGGGTGAGGAAAAGGTCACTTACGTCAAGATGACTCCCGAAAAGGCTGTCAAGGTCGTCAACGATCATCTTGTCAATCACAACGTCATCAACGAATACACCATCGGCACTGCCACAAAATAAGGAGGACTAAATGTATCGTTCTAATGTACTTGTTTGCGGCGGTACCGGCTGTACCTCTTCAAACAGCTTACAGATCGCCGAAAAGCTCAAGGAAGAGCTGATCAAGAAGGGCCTCGAGAAGGAAGTCAACGTCATCACGACCGGCTGTTTCGGTCTGTGCGCGCTGGGTCCGATCATGGTCGTATACCCCGAGGGCTCCTTCTACTCGATGGTCAAGGTCGAGGATATCCCCGAGATCGTTGAGGAACACCTCAACAAGGGCCGTATCGTCACCCGCCTGCTCTATCAGGAGACCGTCGAAAACGACACCATCAAATCCCTGAACAAAACCGCTTTCTATGAGAAGCAGAAGCGCGTTGCGCTGCGCAACTGCGGCGTCATCGACCCCGAGAAGATCGACGACTACATCGCGCAGGACGGTTACGCGGCACTGGGTAAGGTGCTCACCGAGATGACCCCCGAAGAGGTCATCCAGACCATGCTCGATTCCGGCTTACGCGGCAGAGGCGGCGCCGGCTTCCCCACCGGTCTGAAGTGGAAATTCGCCCGCGGCAATGACGCCGACCAGAAGTATGTCTGCTGTAACGCCGACGAAGGCGACCCCGGCGCGTTCATGGACCGTTCCGTCCTCGAAGGCGACCCCCACGTCGTACTCGAAGCGATGGCGATCGCAGGCTACGCGATCGGCGCTTCTCAGGGCTATATCTACGTCCGTGCCGAGTACCCCATCGCCGTCAAGCGTCTGCAGATCGCGATCGATCAGGCGCATGAATACGGCCTGCTGGGCGAAGATATCTTCGGCACCGGCTTCAACTTCGATATCAAGATCCGTCTCGGCGCCGGCGCGTTCGTATGCGGCGAGGAGACCGCTCTGATGACCTCCATCGAGGGCAAGCGCGGCGAGCCCCGTCCCCGTCCCCCGTTCCCGGCTGTCAAGGGTCTGTATCAGAAGCCCACTACCCTCAACAACGTTGAGACCTACGCGAACATTCCTCAGATCATCTTAAAGGGCGCTGAGTGGTTCGCTTCCATGGGTACCGAAAAGTCAAAGGGTACCAAGGTATTCGCTTTAGGCGGCAAGATCAACCACACCGGTCTGGTAGAGGTCCCGATGGGCACGACTCTGCGCACCATCATCGAAGAGATCGGCGGCGGCATCCCCGGCGGCAAGAAGTTCAAGGCTGCCCAGACCGGCGGTCCCTCCGGCGGCTGTATCCCGGCTGAGCACCTCGACATCGAGATCGACTATGACAACCTGCTCGCCATCGGCTCCATGATGGGCTCCGGCGGTCTGATCGTCATGGACGAGACCGACTGTATGGTCGATATCGCGAAGTTCTTCCTCGAGTTCACCGTCGACGAGAGCTGCGGTAAATGTACTCCCTGCCGTATCGGCACCAAGAGACTGCTTGAGATGCTCGAGAAGATCACCAAGGGTCAGGGCACCCTCGAGATGCTCGACGAGATGGAGCAGCTGTGCAACTACATCAAGGCGAACTCCCTGTGCGGCCTCGGCCAGACGGCTCCCAACCCTGTCCTGTCCACCCTGCACTTCTTCCGCGACGAGTACATCGCTCACGTCGTCGACAAGAAGTGCCCCGCGGGCGTATGTAAGGACCTGCTCGAGTATACCATCGTCAAGGACAACTGCATGGGCTGCTCGCTGTGCTCCAGAAAGTGCCCCGTCGGCGCGATTTCCGTCACCGACTACATCCCCGAAGGCAAGAAGAGACCCGCCTTTGAAATCGACCATAGCAAGTGTATCAAGTGCGGCGCCTGTATGGATTCCTGTAAGTTCAAGGCAATCATCAAGGGTTAAGGGAAAGGAGAACCAACATGGAAATGCTTAACATCAAGATCAACGGTCAGGACTATACCGTTGAAAAGAATACAACCATTCTGGAAGCGTGCCATCAGTTCGGTATCAAGATCCCGACCTTGTGCTACCTGAAAGATATCAACGAGATCGGCGCCTGCCGTATGTGCCTGTGCGAGGTCAAGGGCGCGCGTTCCTTAGTCGCCGCCTGCGTATACCCCATCGACAGAGACGGCACCGAGATCTTCACCAACACCCCTGCGATCCGTCAGAATCGCAAGACCACCCTCGAGCTGCTTCTCTCTAACCACGACAAGAAGTGCCTGAGCTGCCCGCGTAACGATAACTGCGAGCTGCAGCAGCTCTGTCTCGAGTACGGCGTAGATGAAGAAAAGTTCGCCGGCGCAGAGACACATTATGAAGAAGACCACACCACCCTGCACCTCGTCCGCAACAACAACAAATGTATCCTTTGCCGCCGCTGCGTCGCCGCTTGTAAAGAGCAGTACGTCGGCGTCATCGGACCGATCAACCGCGGCTTCGACACCGCGATCGGCTGCGCGTTCGATATGCCTCTGGGTGACGTTTCCTGTGTCAGCTGCGGTCAGTGTACCGTCGTCTGCCCCACCGGCGCGCTGGTTGAGAACGACAATACCGCCAAGGTATTCGAGGCGCTCGCCGATCCGACCAAGCACGTTGTCGTCCACACCGCTCCGTCCATCCGCGCGACCTTAGGCGAATGCTTCGGTATGCCGATCGGTTCGCTGGTCACCGGCAAGATGGCGACAGCCCTCCGTATGCTGGGCTTCGATAAGGTATTCGACACCAACTTCGGCGCCGACCTCACCATCATGGAAGAGGGCACCGAGTTTATCCAGAGAGTCAAGAACGGCGGCGTTCTGCCGATGATCACCTCCTGCTCACCCGGCTGGGTCAAGTTCGCGGAGCATTATTATCCCGACCTTCTCCCCCATCTGTCCACCTGTAAGTCCCCGCAGCAGATGCAGGGCGCGATGATCAAGAGCTACTACGCCGAGAAGGCGGGCATCGATCCCCACGACATCGTGGTCGTATCCGTCATGCCGTGCGTCGCGAAGAAGTTCGAGATCCAGCGTGACGATCAGGGCCGCGACGGTATGCAGGACAACGATATCTCCATCTCTACCAGAGAGCTGGCGAAGATGATCAAGACCGCCGGCATCCAGTTCACCGAACTGCCCGACGGCGAGTTCGACTCCCTCATGGCGATCGGTTCCGGCGCGGGCACCATCTTCGGCGCTACCGGCGGCGTTATGGAAGCGGCTCTGAGAACCGTTGCCGACGTCCTCACCGGCGAAGACCTCAAGCAGATCGACTATAACGAGGTACGCGGTACCGACGGCATCAAGGAAGCCACTTATGAGGTAGCCGGCATGACCGTCAAGGTCGCCGTATGCTCCGGCCTGAAGAACGCGGCTGTCATCCTCGATAAGATCCGTGCGGGCGAAGCAGACTACCACTTCGTCGAGATCATGTGCTGCCCCGGAGGCTGTGTCAACGGCGGCGGTCAGCCCATCCAGCCCGGTCACGTACGCAACTTCGTCGACCTCAAGGCGCTGCGTGCCAAGGCTCTGTATCAGGACGACCTCAACCTGCCCTACAGAAAGAGCCACGACAACCCCGAGATCAAGGCGATCTACGAGGATTACCTCGGCGAGCCCGGTTCACACAAGGCTCACGAGCTGCTGCATACCTCCTATGTAGCGAGAAAGAAGAATATCAACTGATCGAATTGCAGCGATTGAATGATATAACAGTAAGCGCCCGGAGTGATCCGGGCGCTTTCAGTTTGCAGTTGTTAGTTTTTAGTTTCAAGTGCCGAGTTAGTAGTTAATCTTGACTTCTAAAAAGCAAGTACTAAAAACTAAAAACTCGAAACTAACAACTAAACTCCTCACAACTGTATCAGGTTCAGGTCCTCCTGATCCGGAGTATACTCATTGTCGGGCTCGATCTCCGTCTGTTCCGACCACGGGTTGCGGATGATCGCTCCGTTGGGCGCGATCACGGTACGGTTATCACCCGGCATCGGCACATACTCTGCCGTAGAGCCTGGATCGGGCACGGGTATCCCCGACGGATGGACACGGGTGTCGTTGACATGCGTACCGTTGTCCCCGCTCTTATCAGCGCCGGGTAAATCAACGACCGTTTCTTTCACCCTGCTCGCGTGATCGCCGTGATGGCTTTGAGACGTATTGACGTCATAATTTTCAGGCAAGCTGCCGTTTTCATCGCTCATATGCTTCGGCTGATACTTCATATTTATCATCTCCCGATGATAGTATCGGCTTTTTTCATTGAAACATTCAGATAATTGAAAAAATCAATCAGAAGCCGTCAGGCTCAATGAATCAGCCTCGGCTATGCCGATCATATGAATGTACCTTATCTATCCTTACCTTACCTTATCTTCCCTATCCTAACCTGCGGTTCCATTTGGGTTCCATCTGGGTTCCAAAATGGTTCCGTTTATTCAAAACCCAAATCAACGATCTCATCAAAATCATATACACCGTTTTCTACATACAGCAATTCCCGTTCTTTTTTATAGATCGTCGGATGATAACGGTCGCCTTTGATCAGGTTATTCAGCTTCCAGTGGCGGATTACCATCACACCGCTGTCAAATTCCAGCAGATAGCCCTTCTCCAAAAGCAGCTCGATATCGCTCGGGTTGCAGCCGACGGTACGCGAAATGCGCTTGACGGACGCGATAAAGCCGTCGTCGTCCGCTCTCATTCCTAACTCATAGTACAGCAGCCGCGCCGAAAGCGGCAGATCCATGAATTTATCCGTATCGATCACCTGTAAGCTGAACATCCTTCTCTGCGCCATTCCGACATCCCCTTGTATCATATTAAGAGAATACACTTCTCTACCTATGCCGGAACAACAAAAAAAGTTGCATACTTTTATGCAACTTCATAATTTCAAATTCCAAATTCCTAATTCCTAACTCCTAACTCCTCATTAAAACAAAAGCAGGTACCCTTACGGATACCTGCGATTTTGTTCTTTGAAGATTGATTATTTGATCTCAACCTCAGCGCCGGCTTCTTCGAGCTTAGCCTTGATAGCGTTAGCATCGTCCTCAGAGATGCCTTCCTTAACGGGCTTGGGAGCGCCGTCAACCAGAGCCTTAGCTTCCTTCAGACCGAGACCGGTGATCTCACGGACAACCTTGATAACAGCGATCTTACCGGAGCCCGGGGACTTCAGGATAACGTCGAACTCAGTCTTAGCAGCAGCAGCCTCTTCGCCGCCTGCAGCGGGACCTGCAACTGCAACAGCAGCAGCGGCGGATACGCCGAACTCATCCTCAACAGCGTGAACGAGATCTGCGAGCTCGAGCACTGTGAGAGTCTTTAATTCTTCAATAATAGCAGTAATCTTCTCAGATGCCATTTTAAATTCCTCCAATTTAAAGTAGTAATTTTTATTATTTCAGGAGCGGAAATCCGCTTCATCAAGGCCCCCTTTCCTAAGGGGGCTGTCAGCAGACGCATGCGTCATGCTGACTGGGGGTTGCAAAACATTGATTCATTATGCGTTTTCAACCCTCCGTCACGGACACAAATGTCCGTGCCACCTCCCTTAGAAAAGGGAGGCTATGCCGCGAAATTATTCAGCGGCAGGTGCGTCCTCAGCGGGAGCGGCTTCAGCAGCGGGAGCTTCCTCGGCAGGAGCCTCTTCAGCAGCGGGAGCAGCTTCCTCAGCGGGAGCCTCCTCGCCTGCCTTCTTAGCAAGGCAAGCCTCGATACCGCCGTCGTCGACGATCGCCTGGATGGCGCGTGCGAAGGACGCGATGGGAGCCTGGAAGGCGCCCAGAACGTTAGCCAACAGAACATCTCTGGTGGGCAGTTTTGCAAGACTGTCGATAGTAGCTAAATCGACGACTTCACCGTCGAGATAACCGCCTTTGATCTCAAAGGTCTTGCTCTTCTTGGCGTAGTTAGCCAGAATACGGGCAGCAGCGGCGTAATCCTCGTCGCTGGTAGCAAGAGCGGTGGTACCCTCAAGGGTGGTCTGCAGACCGGTCAGCTCAGCCTCCTCACAAGCGCGGGACAGCAGTGTGTTCTTAACAACGCTGTACTTAACGCCCGCTTCGCGCAGCTCCTTACGGAGAGCGGTATCGTCGGCAACGTTGATACCCTTGTAGTTGACCAGGACGCCTGTAACGGAGCCCTTCAGACGGTCAGCCAGCTCGGCTACGATAGCCTTCTTCTGTTCTAAAACCTTAGCGCTCGGCAAATTGTTTCACCTCCGTGTTTTTTATCACTGAAATAAACCTACGCCGACGATTGCCTTTCGGCATATTTACTCCCGCTCTTCACAACCTGTCCTCGGAAGGAACAAATCCTTCCTGCGGAATGTTGTTCGACCGGAAGCAAATCTGCTCAAAATTCAATTCGCCTTCTCCGGTTTCTTTCAGTGTTTTGTTCCGGAATTTCGGAACGTGTCACGCAGTTCATAAAAACAGCCTCTCCCTTGCGAGGAGAGGCGGATAATTACATAGTGGCGCAGTAAAACTGCAACTCTGTAATGCTTCTTCCTCGACAGGCGGAAAACCATTATATCCTTCTGTCCAATGTCAATAACGGAAAAGATCATTTCCGCTTTGTGGGATTCCCACGTCGGGTCTTTGACCCTCCTCGGAATGACGTTGGTAAAGGACACCTGTTGTCTTTAGAACAGCGATATTTATATCGACTCCGTAGAGCAGATAACGTAGATATTAATCGTGTCATTGCGAAGCCCGAAGCCTCCCGCATGGGAGGTGCCGCAAAGCGGCAGGCTGTGGCAATCCCCTTGTCAGAGAAACCGTTATCAGAAAGAATCTGCTCCTCTTTGTGGGATTCCCACGGGCTAAAGCCCTCGGAATGACTGCTTATTCAAATCATCAAACGCCGAACTTGGTCGGGTTGATGCGAACGGACGGTCCCATGGTAGAGGTGACCGCGCAGCTCTTGATATACTGACCCTTTGCGGCAGCGGGCTTCGCCTTGACGATAGCGCCCATGAGAGTCTCGAGGTTCTCCTGGAGCTTCTCGGTACCGAAAGATACCTTGCCGATCGGGCAGTGGATGATGTTAGTCTTGTCGAGACGGTACTCGATCTTACCGGCTTTCGCTTCTTTGATCGCTCTGCCGATATCGGGAGTAACGGTACCCGCCTTGGGGTTAGGCATCAAGCCTCTCGGACCGAGGATACGGCCCAGACGGCCTACCAGACCCATGCAGTCGGGGGTAGTGATCAGAACGTCGAAGTCCATCCAGTTTTCCTGCTGGATCTTCTGCGTCATGTCCTCAGCGCCAACGTAATCTGCGCCGGCTTCCTGAGCGATCTTCTCGTTCTCGCCCTTGCAGATCGCGAGGACGCGGACCTTTTTACCGGTACCGTTGGGCAGTACAACTGCGCCGCGGACCTGCTGATCAGCGTGACGGGAGTCAACGCCCAGCTTAACATGAAGCTCTACGGTCTCGTCAAACTTCGCGGTAGCGGTCTTGATGACGGTATCCAGAGCCTCGGTGGTGTCATAAAATTTAGTTCTGTCAACGAGCTTAGCAGCGTCGACGTATTTCTTACCGTGTTTCATATTGAATCCTCCATAATTAGGTGGTCAAGCGGAATATCCTCCCACCCGGATGTTAGTTTAGTGACCAGTGGCAAGTGACCAGTGATCAGTTATAGAGTATAATAACTCTGTGGTAATCTCAAACGATCAGTCGACGACCTCGATACCCATCGAGCGAGCGGTACCCATGATCATAGAGGTAGCGGTGTCGATGTTAGCGGCGTTGAGGTCCTTCATCTTCTGCTCTGCGATCTGCTGGCACTGAGCCTTGGTGATCTTGGCGACCTTCTTCTTATTGGGCTCGCCGGAAGCGGACTCGATGCCGCAAGCCTTCTTGATCAGGACAGGCGCAGGCGGAGTCTTCGTGATAAAGCTGAAAGAACGGTCTGCGTATACGGTGATGACAACGGGGATGATCAATCCGATGTCGTTCTTGGTGCGCTCGTTGAATTCCTTGGTAAAGGAAACGATGTTAACGCCGTGCTGACCCAGCGCGGGGCCTACAGGCGGAGCCGGAGTCGCTTTTCCGGCAGGGATCTGTAACTTGATTAATCCTGTTACTTTCTGAGCCATTATTATTTCCTCCTATATTCGTGGTAGATGGCGGAGCATACTATTTGCTCCTCCCACAGGGGACCGCAGTCCCACCTATATAAAGCGGACGCTTTATAATCTGTGTGTATGAGCCTTCCGTATCGATGTCATTGCGAGGCACATTCATGTGCCGTGGCAATCCCCTTGTCGGAGAAGCTGTTCAGGGAGAAATGCCCTGCGCCTCTTTGTGGGATTCCCACGGTTGCTCAGTCGCTCCCTCGGAATGACTGCTGACGGAATAGCTGTTAATCTTCTAACTTCTCGGCTTGATTGAGCTCAAGCTCGACCGGCGTCTCTCTGCCGAACATGGAAATGGTGACCTTGACGTAGTTGCTGTCGGTGTCAAGCTCCTCGACGATACCGATGAAGTCCTCCAGCGGACCGTCGATGATGCGAACCTGATCGCCCACTTCGTAGGAAACCTCCACGACGCGGCTCTCAACGCCCATTTTGTATACCTCAGACTCGGTCAGCGGAACGGGCTTTGAAGAAGGTCCGACAAATCCGGTACAGCCGCGGATATTACGCACGATGTACCATGTCTCATCGGTGTAGACCATCTTGACAAAGACGTAGCCCGGATAGACCTTGCGCTCCACTTCCTTAGAGGAGCCGTCCTCTTTGATCTCGGTGACGATCTCGGTAGGGACCCTGACGTCGGGGATCATATCCTGCAGCCCGCGGTTCTCGACCGTAGTCAGCAAGGTAGAGGCAACTTTATTCTCGTAGCCTGAGTAGGTATGGATGACATACCATTTTGCTTCTTCAGACATAGTAATCTCCTAAGATTTCTGCTTACGCAGTACCTGTGCTCATGACGAGGTTCAAAAGCGCGTACAGACCTCTGTCAAGTCCGTAAATAAACAGACCCGCTACGATGATCACCACGAGAACTACCAGAAAGTTCTTGGTAGTAGTCTTCGGTGTAGGCCATGTGATCTTCTTGATCTCGCCGATGCAGGAACGGAAGAAAGAGGCGCCTCTGGAGAATACGTTCTTTTTCTTAGTATCAGCCATAATAACCTCCGATTACTTTGTTTCCTTATGAACAGTATGCTTCTTGCAGAAGCGGCAGTACTTGTTCATTTCCAGCCTGTCGGGACTGTTCTTCTTGTTTTTCATGGTGTTGTAGTTGCGCTGTTTGCATTCAGTGCAAGCCATTGTGATCTTAACTCTCATTTCGGCACCTCCCGTAATATCGGAATAAATTTACCGGCCCTCACAACAAAACCGGTATGGACACAGATATCCGATACCGGCTTGACGATCATTATCATCTGCTGTTATCGGCTATCCGTATAGCCTCCCTCAAAGGTCGGAACCGGGAAAACATCAGGGTTCCGAAGGGGCGCAAAAAAACAAGCCCCTATACGAGGTAAGTAACAGTATAACACAATACTGTCAACTCGTCAAGGCTTGTTTGGAAATATTTTTAATATTTCAGTTAGGAATTAGGAGTTAGGAGTTAGGAATTGTCGGAAGGCTCCGCCCTCACCCGATTTGTATACTGCATTGAAACGATAATACAAATCAATAACGTGAAGCGTTACTCTTAATTCCTCATTCCTAATTCCTCATTCCTAATTAAAACTCACTTCTGCATTCCTTCCAGTCGCTGCGCGATCGTCTTCTTCTTTTTCTTTTCCTTCTCGGGCTTCACGGTCTTGCCTCTGAACTTCTTCGCGTGGGTGAAAGCCTTCTTGAGGTTATCGCTGAGGTACTCCTCGATCTTCGCCTCGTCCTCTTCCGGGATGGAGTTGAGGATCACGATGGTGATGATGGAGCGGGTATCGGGGTCGCCGTTGGTATACTGGGCGTTGAGGATGTTGCCGAGCTTCTTGAGATCGCTCTTGTTGCCGCTGTGCACCAGCTGATTGACGCGCGGTACGATGGACGCTCTGGCGAAAGTCACGCCGCGGAAAGGATAGTAGCAGTCCTGCTCGGTGCGGATCTCGTCCTTCATCTCGGGGAACAGCGTCAGAAAACGCTTGGAAAGGAACAGCGGATCGGCGTTGCCGTCTTCACTCTTCTTGGTCTTTTTCGCCTGCTTGAGTTTCTTGACGGCAGAGGGCGCGGAGATCGCGTCGCAGAAGTCGTTGGCGATGGACGCCGCTTCCTTCATGGTATCGCGCTCGGGATCGAACATCCATGTCGCGAGGGTCTTCCAGTCGTTGTCGGGGCCTTCGTCTGTCATGCCGCACTCTCTTAAAAGGGTATGCTGCTTATCTTTAAAATAGATGACGGAATACGCCATGTTCTCGGAGGTGAACAGGGTGACCAGCTCGTTTTCGTCGGTAGAGGCGATCTTCGCGCGGGTAAAGCCCTGCGGCGCGAGGGTCTCTTCGACTCTTCCGGAAATATGTTCAAACGCTTCATTCAGCATCATATAATCAGTCCTTTATAAAATAGTCAATGCGAGGGAGCTTGCGACCGTGGCAATCTCAACCGATTCCCATAGTTATAGGTATTATACATGATAATATCTGATAATGCAAGTAGAAAGTTGATTTTTTAGCTATTGCAAGGAAAGGCATGTTGTGCTATTATATATAATGTATATGTATGTTCGGTGAATGACTAATGGTTAATGGTGAATGGTTATGGGAAACGCGGGTCCGCGTTTTAGATTCCTAAATCATTCTACCGTAACGTTTGATTTCCATCTACCAATCAGGTGAGGGCGGAGCCCTCCGTCAACCATTCACCATTCACTATTCACCATTCACCCCAAAAAGAGGTTTTATATGAACAGCAAGCTTAACGCCATCGGCATCTTCGACTCGGGACTCGGCGGTCTGACCGCCGTACGCGAGATCCAGAAGATCATGCCGAACGAGGATATCGTCTACTTCGGCGACACGGGACGCGTTCCCTACGGCAGCAAAAGCCGTGAAGCCATCAATAAATACGCCCGACAGGACGCCCGCTTCCTCAAAAAGATGGGCGTGAAGCTGATCGTCGCCGCCTGCGGCACCGTCAGCTCGGTCGCGCCCGACCTGAGCGAAGAGCTCGGTCTCCCCTACACCGGCGTCGTGTACCCCACCTGCTTCACCGCGGCGCAGGTCACGAAAAACGGTAAGATCGGCGTGATCGGCACCGCCGCGACCATCAATTCCCACAGCTACAAGCGCAGGATACAGGCGAAGCACCCGGAGTTCGAGGTGCTCGAACAGCACTGTCAGCTCTTTGTCTCCTTTGTGGAGAACGGTCTGGTCGATCCGGACGACGAGCTGGTGCAGATGCTGGTGCGCCGCTACATGGCTCCGTTCAAGGAGAGCAGCGTGGATACGATCATCCTCGGCTGCACCCACTTTCCCCTGCTCGCCGAGGCGATCCAGCGCGAGATGGGCGAAAATGTGACTTTGATCGACTCTGGCAAAGAGACCGCGATCTACACCAAAAAGATTCTGGACGAAGCGGGACTGCTCCGTGACGACGGACACAAAGGCGAAGCGTATTACTATGTCAGCGACACCCCCGCCGACTTTGAGAAGTTCGCGGGACTCTTCCTGCAGAACAGCCCCGAAAACCGCGTAGAACACATCAATATCGAGGAATACTGATGGAGAACAAATACATCATCACCGTCGTCGGCAAGCAGACCGTTGACGGTGAATCGGACAAGATCGAGGTCATCACCGAGGGCGATATCCGGGTACAGGACGGCAGAATCACCATCACCTACCCCGAGTATCCCGAGGACGACCCTGCCAAAAAGACCGATACCACCGTGATACTGGATAAGGGCGTGCTCAGCATCGAGCGCACGGGCGAGATGAGCTCTCACCTGATCCTTGAGCAGAGCGTGCGGCACGAGTGCCTGTACCAGACGCCGATGGGTCAGATGTTCATCGGCATCTTCACCGACAGTATCAATGCGGACATCGGCGAACACGGCGGCGAGATCACCGCGGCGTATCAGCTGGATTTCAACCGCGTCGTCGTCAGCTATAACGAGTTTTATATTTCTGTAAAAGCAAAATAATAAAGCCTTCCTTTGGGAAAGGAAGGTGGCACCTGAAGGGTGTCGGATGAATTGTACTAAATCGACCGAGCGCAGCGAGAAACTAATATTATTCGGTTGGTCGCTATGCTCCATTTGATACAATTCCTTAGTCAGCTGCCGATGACGCCCTCCTCAGCGGAGGCAGCAGACCCTTTTGTCCGCTGCGCGGCCATTTCCCCTATCAGAGGAATCTCCTTTCCCAAAGGGAGCCTTACTAAACAGCAAAGGAACATCCATATGTCAAAAACCAACACACAAGTTACCGAAAACCTGAGAAAGCAGATCGAAGCCGCGGTAAAAGCGGCGATGGATAAGGGTGAGCTGCCCGCGGGCGAGCTGCCCTCCTTCATCATCGAGGAACCCGCCGACCGCTCCCACGGCGATATCGCCACCAACGTAGCCATGGCGGGCGCGCGCGTCTTCCGCATGGCTCCTGCGAAGGCAGCGCAGATCATCCTTGACAACATCGATCTGGATAATTCTCTGATAGAAAAATACGAGATTGCGGGCCCCGGCTTCATCAACTTCTTTTTGAGCAAGCGCTATTTCGCCGAGGTACTGCATGAGATCGAGCGCGAGGGCGATAACTACGGCGCGAGCGACTACGGTCAGGGCGTGAAGGTCATGGTCGAGTTCGTTTCCGCCAACCCGACCGGCCCGATGCACCTGGGCAACGCCAGAGGCGGCGCGCTGGGCGACTGTCTCGCCGCCGTGCTGGACAAGGCGGGCTATGACGCTTACCGCGAGTTCTACGTCAACGATGCGGGCAACCAGATCGAGAAGTTCGCGTGCTCCCTCGAAGCGCGTTATATGCAGCTGTTCGACGACAGCTTCGTTTTCCCCGAGGACGGCTATCAGGGCGCGGATATCATCGAGCGCGCCGAGCAGTTCCGCGATGAATTCGGCGACAAATATGTCAACGCCGATTCCGAAGAACGCCGCAAGGCTCTGGTCGATTTTGCTCTTCCCCGCAATATCAAGCGGATGCAGGACGACATGGAAAAGTACCGCATCCACTTCGACAACTGGTTCATGGAAAGCACCCTGCACGAAAGCGGCGCGGTGAAGGCGGTCGTCGACACGCTGACCGAAAAGGGTCTGACCTACGAGAAGGACGGCGCGATCTGGTACAAAAACAAAGACGTCTGCACCGAGATCCTCCTCAAACAGGGCAAGAAGCAGGATTATATTGATAAATTAGAATTAAAAGACGACGTTTTGATCCGTTCAAACGGTCATCCCACCTACTTTGCCGCCGACATCGCCTACCACAAAAACAAATTCGACCGCGGCTTTGAGAAGCTGATCAACGTCTGGGGCGCCGACCACCACGGTCACGTCATGCGCTTAAAAGGCGCGATGGACGCCGTCGGCTACAACGGCGACAACCTCGATATCCTGCTGATGCAGCTGGTCAAGCTCGTCCGCGACGGACAGATCGTCACTATGTCGAAGCGTACCGGCAAGGCGATCCAGCTGCGCGACCTGCTCGACGAGGTGCCCGTGGACAGCGCGCGCTTCATCTTCAACACCCGTGAGGCGAGCACGCAGATGGACTTTGACCTCGACCTCGCCATCCAGCAGGACAGCCAGAATCCCGTCTACTACGTCCAGTACGCCCACGCGCGCATCTGCTCCATCCTGCGCAATTTAGAGGCGGAGGGTATCTCCGCACGCTCTTGCACCGACGAAGAGCTGTGCTTACTCGGCGCTCCCGAAGAGGTCGAGCTCATCCACCTGCTGTCGAGTTTCGACAGCGAGATCGTTGCAGCTGCCCGCGACTATGACCCCACCAAGATCACCAAGTACGTCACCAACGTCGCGACCTACTTCCACAAGTTCTACAACGCCTGCCGCGTCAAATGCGGCGACGAAAAGCTGATGCAGGCGCGTCTGAGCCTGTGCATCGCTGCCAAGACCGTGATCAAAAACGTCCTCGACATGTTCCGCATCAACTGTCCGGAGAGAATGTAAGAAAAATGATACTATGTCATTGCGAAGTCCGAAGCCTCCCGCAAGGGAGGTGCCGCAAAGCGGCAGGCTGTGGCAATCCCCTTGTCTTTGATGATGTTAGATATAGCAGACAAAGCGATGCGCCGCTTTGTGGGATTGCCACGGTCGCTGAACACGCGTGTTCGCTCCCTCGCAATGACTGCTGATTCATACGACAAACGCCCTTCCGAAGCGGAAGGGCGTACATTTTTGCTTATTTCACTATTTTTGTTGAAAACTGATAACCGGAAACTAACAACTAAAAACTAACAACTGCCGGCCTCACACCCGGTTCACGGGCGCGAAGCCTTTCTTCGGGTCAAAGCTCATGTTGTTCCTGAACTTGGTCGCCGTGTTGGAGGCGTCGATGTAGCCGAAGTTGATCTTCGAGAAGTTGTCGATATTGAAGTCGACCGAGAAGATCGTATCACCGTCCAGCACCGTATGGACGATCACATCCTGTACCGGCAGGAGCGCAAACATATCGCGCGCGATACGCAGGGACATGCTGCATACAAAGTCCTGCAGCAGGGCGTTGTAATCGTTCTGATTCAGCCTTTGTGCCGCATCGGAGAGCGCCGCGTCGTTGATGACGAACTCCACCTCGATCTTTGTCGGATTATCCGTGCCGAACTCGAAGTTGGAGCCGTAGTCGAGCAGGTCGTCGAGCGGGTTCACGTCGAAGATCAGCTGTAAATAAGTGTCGATATCGCCCTTGAGGATCGCGGGCGCGGCGTTATGCAGATACTCCCATGTTTCCTCGTCATAGGCAAAGCCCTCGGCGCTTTCCGCCTGCGCTAACTTCTTCCAGTCGATCTTTTCGTCGCTGGTGTTATGGATGGATTTCAGCGTATTCTCATCGATCTGGACGGACGCGGAGGAAGACAGCTTCTTCGGCGCGTCGGCGCTTTTGGTCGATTTCGCGGAAGATTTCTCTCCGATCGCCTTTGTGGATTTGGTTTTAGCCGCTTTATCCGTCTTCTTTTTCTTGCCGAAGAGCGTTTTTGACTTCTGATAGGATACGCCGGTACCGGGAATGCTCGCGGTGCCGGTCACCCTGCCGCTGGTATTGATCGAGCCTCTCAGTCCGGGAACGCCCGCGCTGAGACCCAGTCCGCTTTTGCTGATGTTCAAACGAACGCCGGGGAGTAATGTGATCGTCTTTCTGAAACGCAAGCCCATAATTGACCTCCTGAGTGATGTGTATTATTGATAATTCCAATATAATATAAGCGTTTATCAGATTTCGATTACATTGCTGATGAACATATCGCCGAGGACGCCGTTGCTGAGCACCTCAACTATCGCTTCGCAGATATATCCGTTGTTGTTGATCACAGCCGTTTCATCCCTGTTGATGACGCTGGGGTATGGCTCGTTGAGCTGTCTTCTCTCTTCGGTCTTGGTCGGATCGTTGGGATCGGGCTGGATCGGTACGACCGCCTCGGTGACTTCGCATAAATAAAGGCCACCGACATAGGTGAGTTCGCCGCCGCCATGGTTGTTGAACTCGCCGTAGAGGTTCAGTACGCCGGGCACCATTACGATATCGCCGTAGTTGTTGAGCTGTGCGGCTGTATTCTTGTTGCCCTCCGCATCCGCGCCGATAAACAGCGCGCCGGGGGTGACGTCGGGGTTGACGCTGTAGGTGCCTGTCGCTTCATCGAGAACGGTAACGTCGTCCTTCCATGTCAGCTGGATACCCTTATGGTAGTTGATCACGCCCTTGTCGGGATCCTGCGCCGCGATAACGTCCCCATATTTGCCGTAGTTATTGAGCGCGCCCATGACGTACAGGTTGCCCTTGAGGGAGAGGCAGCCGAAGTTGTCAAGGATACCGTCCTCCTCGATCAGGATACAGGATGACTTCATATCAGTGACGACCGTCTGCTGCTGTTCCTGCTCCTGAGCGTTCGGCTGTACGGGCTTGACCTCAAGGCCCTCGATGTTGATCACGCCGTTGTTGACGATCCTGCCGCCGGAATGAACGGTGATGACGCCGTTGTTCAGCGGGGTGGTATCGCCGGAGGGCTGCTGACCGTCCTGTCCGGGCGTAACGGTCGCCGCGTCGTATTCGACTTCAAGCTGGCAGGATTCGTTGATGATCAGCGTACCCATATCCTCGATCTCCATGCTCGCGTTATTGCCGATGGCGAGCTCCGCGCCGGAAGTGTTGGAATTATCTGTGATGGTCAGAGTCGCGTAGCCTTTCACGGTCAGACCCGCGGAATCGGTCGCGGCATGGTTGGCGACCTGGATATCAAAGCTGTTGACGTCCAGAATGACGTTGCGGCGATTGTCCGCCGTACCCTCGATCGACAGACCTTCCAGAACCGGGACCTCACAGATCAGCTTGATCGTATGCGAATCGTATTCCGGGTAGGCAAAGGCTTTGGTCAGAGACCAGTATTCTACAACGTCCTGTTCGACGTTGTGATCGTCACACGCGACGTCGATCTCCAGATCGTCGCCCTTGACGATATAACTCGCCGCGTTGTTCTCGTCGGTGAATGCTTCGGCTTTATAGAATTTATTCATGACCTTATTGGCATGCTCGGTATCGGTCGAAGTGGGATCATAATAGAGAGAAGGATCATAATCCAATGTATCATCGACATACATACTCAGCTTGATATCGGCGCTGGGAGCGTTCTCCTTACCGGCTTCCGCGCCCGCGGAGAGCTTGCCGGAGGAGTTGACGATGATATCGACATAAGGCTTAGCGGTATAATTACCGGTGGTATCCTTGAGGGCTTCACCGTTGTTCTCTATCGAGTAAGATCTTGTATTGGCGCCCAGACCGTCTCCGAATCCCATGCCGTATACGCACCAGTTGCCGTCAACGTCCACATAGGACAGCGAAGTGTCGGGATTGGTTACTTCAAGGCCGGTATCAACACCGTCGATGAACCAGTGATTAGTTCCTTCGTCGATAATAGGTCTGTTGGTTTTCTGTGTGCCGTCTTCATTCAGGCCGCTGACGCCGGTGCTGACGCCGCCCTGCATACCTGCCATGGCGATCATAGCTTTGTTGCTTTCCTGTCTGACATGCAGATAACCTGTTTTGCCGTCGATGATATCGCTGACGTCGACGCGGATGATATAATAGGATCCGTCAAAGCCGGACGCTTTTTTATGGATAGAGATGTTTCCGTCTGCGTCGGTGACCTTTTCATCGATAACTCTGTGTCTGAAATAGCTATACGGCGCGACGATGTCATCTTCGGTCAAGCCTTCGTTCATCGTCCATTCGACGGGACCGGTCTTTTTCTCGAAAGCGGTCGCGGCGCCCATGATGATCGCGGGAGATTCTGTGGTAGGTCCGTCCTCCAGATTCTGCTTTGCAATACTGGGGATTCCGATCGTCTTGGCGTTCTCGCCGTCCATACGGTCGCCCTTTACGGCTTTGACCTCATAAACGCCGGGAGTATCGTCCATCAGCTTCGCGTCGAGCGAATAGTGATAATCATATACGGTATTATCGATGCCCTCGGGCGCTTTCATTTCGATCAGGTAGCGTTGGAGCAAGGTAGCGTCGATGATCTCGACCCTTGTGTTTTGATCCACGTCGGCAGCCTTCTGCGCCGCTTCGGAAAGCTCTGTTATATTGGCGACATGGCGCTGGATCTGAGTCGCATCGACGATTTCGACCTTGCCGTTCAGATCCGCATCGCCCAAACGATAACCCGCCGCGCCTGCAGAGATCACGCAGCCGATCATCATAGATAATACCAGCGCAGCTGACAGGGCAAAGCCCAATGCTCTTTTCATGGTTTTATTGATTTTTCTCATTTGCAATCCTCCTAACGGAACACAGAAAAACTCTATGAATACTGACACTTAAATATAGCATTTTACCGGGCGTTAATCAAGCGTTTTTACCCGTTTATCGCATATTTACGAATAATTATTTAGACGTCGTCACGATTCTTCCTTCGGCAGCTTCGGGACCTTGATCTTTTTCAGAAAATACCCGATGCCTTTTATCAGGTGACCGTTCGCGATCGCCGCGAATGCCTGCGCATAGTTATATGGGAATATCCTGCCCGCCGACATCGACATTGATCTCAGGCTGATGTTTTCAACGCCCTTTTTCATGAACGCGGCGCCCTTAAGCACCTTGTCCTTTTCAGGTCCGTCGGGGAGCTTTTTCGCTTCCTTTTCCGGCTTAGATACAGTAGACATAACAAAGCGGTACAGTATTCTGCCCCAAAAGGTCTGCTGCAGGTCCGTCACGCGGGAATCGAGCGTTATCGGATATTTCGGCGGTTCTTCCGGCACGGTATAGCCGTCGGGATAGCTCGCGTCATCGAGCGGCTCTGGTGTGATCGCGACCGTCATGCTTTCGCCGGGCTCGAGATAGACCTTGCGGAATCCTCTGAGCTCGCCGTCGATGTACAGCTGTGCCACCTCGCCGCCAAAGCGGTCGCCGGTGTTGGTGATCGTCCGGATATAGACGTCGCCGTCCTTCTCCCATTCGGTATGCTCAAAGGTCGTATAGCTCAAGCCGAAGCCGAACGGACAGCGCACGGGGACATGATGCTTATTGTAATAGCGATAGCCGACATCCGTACCCTCGGCGTAGATCTCGACCGCGCCTTTAGAATAGCTGTCGGCGCAGGGTACGTCCTCATACCGAAGCGGCCATGTTTCCGCCAGCTTGCCGGACGGATTTTTCTCGCCGAACAGCAGCCGGGCGACGGCTGTTCCGCCGTTCTGACCGGGCAGATACATATTCAGGATCGCGCTGACTTTATCATAGAATGGCAGTTCTACCGGAGAACCGCCGAACAGCACCACCGCGACCTTTTTGCCGCTCGCGCACAGCTCGTCGATCATGGTCAGCTGATCCCCGGGCAGGCGCATATGCTCTCTGTCGTAGCCCTCGGACTCATATTCATCCGTCAGTCCCGCAAAGACGAGCACGACGTCGCTGTCATCGAGAGCGACACTTGTAATACCTCTGCTGTCAAACGCGTCCTTCGGCGATGTGACCGCCGTCGGATTGATCAGCGAGCTGCCCGCGCCCTGATAGCGCATGTTCCCGAACAGCTCGCCCGCGATATGCAGCTTCTCTTTACCGTTCAGCGGCAGTACGCCGTCGTTCTTCATCAGTACGGCGCAGTCGGCGGCAAGCTCCGCCGCCAATTTGTGATGCGCCTCAAATGCCGCGGCGGACGGATCGGCAGGTCGGACGTATCGGTCGATCCATCTCAGGATATTGCGGCACGCCGTATCAAGCGTCTCCTGCGGCAGCGTACCGTCGGCAACAGCGTCCAGAATCCGGCGGCGGCAGATCGCCGTATCGCCGGGCATTTCCAGATCAAGTCCCGCCTTGAGTCCCTTCACCCTGTCGTTCACCGCGCCCCAGTCGGACATCACGACGCCGTCAAAGCCCCATTCCTCGCGGAGGACGTCAGTCAACAGCCATTTGTTTTCCGAGCAGAAAGTACCGTTGACACGGTTATACGCGCACATAACGGTGGCAGGCTTTGCCTTTTTGACGATATACTCAAAGGGCTTGAGGTACAGCCTGCGGACGGTGTTTTCCGAAGCGACGGAATCCCCCATCAGGCGGTAGGTCTCGGCGTTGTTCAGCGCGAAATGCTTCACCGATACGCCGACGCCCATGCTCTGCACGCCCTCGACCTCGGCGGCGCCCATCACACCTGCCAGAAGGGGATCCTCGCTGAAATATTCAAAGTTCCTGCCGCACAGGGGATTGCGCTTGATGTTCACGCCGGGACCAAGCAGCGTATGCACGCCGTAATAGCGGCACTCGCGCCCGATCGCCTCGCCCATGACGCGGACGATATCCGGGTTCCAGCTCGAAGCGACAGCCGCCGCGGTGGGAAACGCCGTCGCGGGCTCGGACCTGCTGACGTCGTTGTCCGTGCCGATCTGCTTGCGAAGCCCGTGAGGTCCGTCGGACATACTTAGGCTCGGGATACCCAAACGCGGGATCGGATTCGTATACATATAATCGGTGCCGGAAACCAAAGCGGCTTTCTCCTCCACCTTCATTTCGTTGATCAATTTCTCGATGTCCATATGCTCGCCCCCCATTTTATAGGTGTATTATATCGCAGGAGCTTATGTTATGCAAGAGAAAAAGGACTCACGCCGATGCGTAAGTCCTTTTTCTGGCGGTGGACAAGGGATTTCCTCTCTTGCGGTTCCCGAATCATCCTTCGCGAGCCGTTGTTCGCTCGGATTCTTCGACCGCTGCGCCGTTGTATCCCTCGCTGTATCGTCCGCAGGACGCGCTCGGTCACAACGCTCCCGCCGCACCGCGGCTCTCGGCTCGAATCCACTGTGCTTCTGTAAGAAAATAAGCCCACGCAAAAGCGTGGGCTTATTTTCTGTATAGTCCGTACAAAAAAGATATTTTCGACAAAAGCCGCAAACAGATCCGAACTCTCGTATAATACTGTTCGCCATGTGCTATAATGTTTGTTTCAGAAAGGAGGCTGATAAATCATGAAAAGAATCAGCACTGAAACAAAAGAAAGTATTATCAACCAATTTTACAACGGAGAGTCTGTTGCCAAGCTGTCAGAATCCTCCGGCGTATCAAGAAGCACCATTTATGAATGGCTGAAAGCCTCTCAAAATGAAAGCTCGGAAAAGCCGGTCACTAAGACTACCGTCGACGGGCTTAAGCGTACCGTAACCCGAATGTCGGCTTTGATCGAGATCCTGCAAAAAGTGTTTGATGTAGATAATCTCCCGACTCAGTTCAAACTGGAAGAATTGGAAAAGCTCTACGGAGATTATAACGTCCATAATCTATGCGAAGCGCTGAGGGTTCCGAGAGGCACCTTTTACAATCACATCAAGCGCAACAAGAGAGATAATACATGGTATGCGCAGCGCCGTGAAAAGCTGCGTGAACAGATTCAGAAAATCTACGATGATAACCGGCAAATCTTCGGTGCAAAGAAAATAACGGCTGTTTTGAAATCCCGCGGCGAAAGAGTCAGCGAGGATATGGTGAGGCAGCTTATGAGAGATATGGGTCTGATCAGTATACGAGAGGAAGCGAAGGATTATTATGACAAGGAAATGATAAAACACAAAAACTATCTGAACAGACAATTTCACGCAAACCGTCCGAATGAGATTTGGGTAAGCGACGTCACTTATTTCAGATTCAACGAAAAGGGATTCTATATCTGCGTTATCATCGATTTGTTTGCGCGTAAAGTCGTCGGATATAAAATCGGAAAGAATAACAGTACTCAACTGACAAAAAGCACTTTTAAGCTCGCGTATGAATCAAGGATACCAAAGGAACCGTTGATGTTCCACTCTGACAACGGCAGTAATTACTCCTCAAAAGTCTTTCGCAGTTATCTGAAGAATCTTAATGTAACACAATCCTTTTCAAGACCGCATATCCCATATGACAACTCAGTAATGGAGAGCTTTTTCGCAAGCATGAAGCGCGAGGAGCTTTACCGATCGAAATACAGCTCTGAAAAAGAATTCAGAGCTGCGGTGAAAAGTTATATTGATTTTTATAACGATAAAAGACCTCATTCCAAGAATCATTACAAGACGCCTTCACAGAAAGAGGCGGATTATTCCGGTAATAATGCGAATCGCAGTAACTGATGTCCGGAATCCGGGGGTTCAGATTCATCGGTTTCAACTTTTCAGGTTTGGTTTTTCGCAGTTTTTGAATTCTTGTCCGGATAAAAAAGCGGTTAAGCTATCCGAAAAATCCGCATAAAACCTATATTAACGTAAACTACCTGTTGATGTCCGAACCACAGGGTTCAGATTTCAACAGGTAGTTCAGCTGGCGGAGGACAAGAGATTCGAACTCTCGCGCCGCGTTAGCGACCTACTCCCTTAGCAGGGGAGCCTCTTCACCACTTGAGTAATCCTCCATGTATGTAAAGTTGATACTTTATTATTTAATTGGCGGAGAGAAAGGGATTCGAACCCTTGGTCCCTTGCGGGATCACTAGTTTTCAAGACTAGCTCCTTAAACCACTCGGACATCTCTCCATAGAGCAAGTAAAATTTTATCACAAGACAGTGAAAATGTCAAGCAGTTTGAAAGAAATATCTGTACCGAACACGGATAATCACAAGAAACCTTTAACAGCTATATCTTAAGGATAATGAAAAATCCATCTGAAAAGGAAATGCCCCGCAGACATGCCGCGGGACAGTTCCTTCAAAATATATACCACAAAAATGAGATAATAAACCTCAGGATGTAATATTCGAAAAAAAGAATTATCTGAATCTCACCTTATCGTCGCCCAAGAAGAACAGCGCCAGCGTGCCGGGACCGACATGGGAGCCGGTGACGGGCTCATACATCACAGTCAGGATCTCTCGCGGGGGCTTCTTTTGGTTGAGCAGCCCGATCAGATACTCCGCGTCCTCCTCACAGTCGGCGTGCGCGATGCCGACGATCTGCTCCTCGGGGTTCTTGACCAGCATATTGTAGCGCTGCGCGAGCATATCGACCGCCTTTTTCCTGCCGATGACCTTGGCGAAGTTGACGATCTCGCCGTTCTCGTTGCCCTTAAGGATCGGCTTGACCTGCAGCATATTGCCGATGATCGCGGCGGAGCCGGTCAGCCTGCCGGTCTTTTTCAGATACATCAGATCGTCTACGGTGAAGACCTGATACATGCGTTTCTTATCCTTCTCGAGTCTTTTATGTACCTTTTGGATCGAAAAGCCCGCGTCGCGGTATTCAGCCGCCATCAGAACGAAGATGCCCTCGCCCAGTGAAGCGCCGAGCGTATCGACCAGCAGGATCTCGCGGTCGGGATACTTTTCGACGAGCTCCTTTTTCGCGACCTGCGCGCAGCTGTAAGAGCTGCTGATACCGGAGCTCATGCTGATGAACAGGATATCCTGACCCTGATCCAGAAATTTTTCAAAGAAATCGATGTAGCTCTGATAATTGATAGCGGACGTCTTGATATCCGCTCCCATGCGCATCGCTTTATAAAACTTCTGACCGTCAAAGCCCTCGGTGTTCAGGCAGGAGTACGCCTTGTCGCCGATATAGTAATGGTAAGGGATGACGGTTATATCATGCTCCTTAAGGAGCGAAGACGGCAAATTCGCGGATGTGTCAGTCAAAATCGTAAAACTCATAATAACCTCCAAACATTTCGGTATACGAAAGCATACCGTTCGCAATATCCATCATACGCCCGCAGCGCATAAAAAACAATCTACAAAGCATATCGGCTCTCTACGACCGATGTGCGGCGACTCTCCGACGGTTCAAAGTCGGTATACGAGGGGTAGAAAGCGCTCTCTACCGTCAGTAGAATCCAGTGTTGATGCGGAAAAGCGGGATATATTCTCTCGTGCTTCATTAGGAGCTGAAACAAGTGCTATACCGTCCCCTACAGATATCATTACAGTGTGCGTTGTAGGGTACGGCGTTTTGACACGCGTGTCCGACATCTCGCGGCATTTGTTAAGATGCCGTTCAAAGGCGGAGCTTATCCCTGTTTCCGTAGGGACGACCACCGGTCGTCCGCTCGACAGATACGTTTCTCCTTTCTCACGTTTTCGATATCAACAGGCCCGTCATTCTGCGGATGGTCAATGACCATCCCTACGCAAACGCTGCATCTGCTCCGCGGAAAACGGATTGAAAGGAAAGGTGACGGGACGTCGGCAAGCGCCGTCCCCTACATACGCTTTGCGATGCGGGCGGGCGATTCTCATCCCTGCGACAGGCTGACGGTCTTATCCAATCATAAGATTTTTCTACATTAGAATTATATCGTCAGAAAGCAGAGGATGTAACCCTCAATTTATAATTTCATAAAAGAATGTTAACAAATACGTAACAGTTATTTCCTTTTCAGCACTAAAACGCGTTTATTTTTCCTGCCGAGAATTGTCAAAACTTATCCGAATGGTCTTTTTTTCTCTTTTGAAAATAAAGGTTACAAGTTGTAACCAGCCAAAATGTGGATATCTTTTGTATACTCTGTACACAATTATGAATAGATTCTTAATTTTGTTGTCATTTTGCCAATATTTAACGCAAAAGGGTTGATATTAGGATAATTCCCGTGTATAATAATGACAGTTTTGTTACCAATGTATTCAAAAACGATTCTCAGCAAGTCCTCAGGCGCCGATTTCAAGCCGTTTCTTTCTATTATATAATAATAAACGCGCATGAACGACGTTTTGGATTTACTAACGGAGGTTTTTATGAAGAAGTTTAAGAAAATCATTTCGATTGTTATGATCGCCGCAGTCATCGCGAGCATCGTTGTTGTCGGTACCGTAAGCTCCAGCGCTTCCGGTACGGGCGTAGGTCTTGCCGAGTGGGCGCTCAACGCCTACTACTCCAAGTGGAGCTATGTATACGGCGGCGCTACCCCCGGTACGGTCGACTGTTCCGGTCTGATCTACTCCTACGCAGGCGGTTACCGCGTCGGCGACGCGCAGACATTCAATTCCGACTGGCGTTATTCTCTTAACGGCAGCATCCCGAACATCCACGGCTTAGGTCTGTACAAGCCCGGTCACGTCGGCGTTTATGTCGGAGACGGCATGGCGGTCGACGCGAGAGGCAGCCAGTACGGCGTATGCTACGAGAGCGTATGGAGCCACGGCTGGACCCAGTACTTCAAGGTCCCCGGCGTTTCCTACCCCGATACAGGCTGGGTCAAGTTTGACGGAGATTACTATTATTATGAAGACGGCGAGTATCTCGCCGATACCACCAGGACCATCGACGGCGAGACTTATGTATTCGCTTCGTCCGGTAAGAGCACCTCTTCCCCCTCGTCTTCCTCTTCGAGCAGCTCTTCCTCTTCCAAGTCCGACAGCGATTCCGACACCGGTTCCCTGAAGAAGGGCTCCAACGGCAGCCGCGTAGAGAAGCTCCAGCAGAGACTGCTCGACCTCGGCTACTATAACGGCACTGTTGACGGCGACTTCGGTGAAGCGACCGAGACCGCGTTCAAGCTCTTCCAGGAGAAGATGGGTCTGTATGTCGACGGCGTAGCCGGTTCCGATGCCGATTACCTCTTCGCCGATGACGCTCCCGCCTACAAGAAGGCTGAGACCGAAGAAGAAAAGCCTGCTTCCGATAAGGAAGAACTCGCCGATACCGGCGTGAACGCTGAAGCTGAGGAAGCTCCCGCGATGAGCTACACCACCGGCGACTACAGTGACGATATCTATAAGATCCAGGAACGCCTGATCGCTTTAGGTTACATGACCGGCGAAGCTGACGGTGAGTTCGGCGAAATGACCGCCGTTGCCGTCAAGAACTTCCAGACCGCGAACGGTCTCGAGGCTACCGGCTCCGTTGAGCAGTCGACCTATGATAAGCTCTTTGCCGACGACGCTGTCGCCGCAAAGGCTGAGGAAGCAAAGCCCGCTGAAGCTGAAGTCAAGGCTGAAGGCAACACCCCCGCCGTCGCCAACGCAGCGGCTAACGCAGAAGAAGCTCCCAAGGCTGTATCCGCTCCCAAGACGGACGTCGAGAAGACCAACTCCGAGCTGTCCAGCAAGAGCGTTGCGGCTCTGACCGACAACAATCTCTTCAAGCGCGGCGCGAACGCCACCAACTTCGAGTTCCTGATCTGGCTGGCAGTCATGATCATCGTCCTGCTGATCACCTTCTCTATCGTATACGCGGTAGAAAAGAAAAAGCAGCGAGCGGCTTATCACGCAAGACGTTTCCAGTAAAATAAACACTCAGCGGCACGAGAAATCGTGCCGCTTTTCTTTAGCCTTCCCCTTGAGGGGAAGGTGCTGAACGCAGTGAAGCGGATGAGGTGGCAACGCTCCTCTTCATCCCGCCCACAGATAGAATCGAAAAGGCTTCCACCTCATCCGACCTTTTTGGCTCTTTGGGAGCCGAAAAGCCCACCTTCCCCTCAAGGGGAAGGCTTGACCCCCTACGCAACAAAGGACATTTTAGAAATAAAATGAACCTTTCCCCTATCTGAATGCTCTAATAAACAGAAACGTTTCAAAAATGAAAAAGGAGCATTATCATGAAAGACACATTAAGACAAGCCGTGAAACCGACTCCCGAGCGGTTTCGCTACGCAGTACAGATGGCTGTCGATGAAGCTGTGACACAGCCCTCTCCCAAAAAGCGGCTCTCCAAGTGCCGGCGCGTCGCGATCGCGATCATCATTTTAGCCGCCCTGATCCCCTCCGCCGTTTTCGGAGCGAGCAAGCTCTATGAACTGATTGCAAAGCCTGTCGACAACTACGGACTGGAAATAGGGATCGAACGCGATCAAAAAGCGGATTATCCCGAGTATGTCAAAATGCACGTTACTATTCCCGACGGTTTTGCCGCCATGTCGCCCGAGCCTGACAACATGAAATTTTACAGTGTCAGCGCAAGCGAAAAGTACACCGACGGCTTTTCTCTCTACCCCATGCGGTTTTATAACGCCGTCGACATGAAAGAATATATCGGAAACGTCGAAAACTGCGAAGAGAAAACGGTAGACGGTCATCAGGCATATGAGGTCAAAATGATCAACGGCACATGGAGCCGTCTGTATGTCTATTTCGAGGACGTTAACGTGTTCCTGCTGATCTATCATTATAACGTAACTGATGACCAACTGACTGATTTCGTCAAAGGAATCACCTTCACAGAGGGCACGGCTGACGACTTTACCGCTCTTTTTGACCCGGTCGACGAGAGACCTCATACTCAGGTCGAGTATACCTACGACGAGCGATACAAGGAATATCCTCTCGGCACTAAGCTCACCTTTGAGGATCACCCCTATACGTACGATGAGAGCGTATATTATTCCGCTCAGATCAGTAATATCCGCATGCTTGATAATATCGCAAAACTGGACGAAGCCTGCTTCAACTCTGCTTTCGGTAAATACGAGATATCCGATAATAACGGTTATCTTACTCCGAGAACCGTCAACACTATTAAAGACGGCGACGGCTTTTCCGACACAGATGAACTGATAAAAACCGAGGTCAAAAACCAAGTGATGGTACTCGCGGATATCACCTATCAAAACCTGAGCGATGAGGATATCGAGCTGTATGTTCCTTTCCGTATCAATGTTTATAACCACGTCGGTGACGACAAGTACACACAAGCGAATATCGTCGACCTTGAAAACAAAATCTATACCACTGATCTCTGTGACGGCGAGATCACCTATATCAGCCCGCACGGAGCGGGCAAGAGCTTTTATATCCTCAATCTTCCCGCAAACGAAACGATGACCGTGACGATCGGCTCGCGCGTTGATACCGATATGCTGGATAAGGCATATTTCACTCTGTTCGGAGTCAGCGATGTCGTTGATCCCGCTCCCGAGGGAGAGGGGTATCAAATCAACTACCTCTTCAAGGTGCAGGACGATGATCGATAACCACAGCTTTGAGCTGCTCGTCACAGCGCAGACGGATACCCTCTACCGCGTGTCGATGACGATGCTGAAGAACGAGCACGACGCACAGGACGCGGTACATGAGGCGATCCTGCTCGCCTATCAGAACAGAAACAAATTGCGGCAGGAACAATACTTCGGCACTTGGCTGACGCGGATCCTGATTAACCAATGCAGCAGAGTACTCAGGCAGCGCAAGCGCATTGCTGATGTAACAGAACCCCTTTCTGATATCACCTCGCGCGATAATCCGTACATTTCCGTAGAAATAGGAGAAGCGATTGACAGCCTGCCGCCGAAGATCAGGCTGACCGTGATCCTGTATTATATCGAAGATTATTCTGTGAAAGAAATAAAAGAGATCCTGCACATCCCCGAGGGCACGGTCAAAAGCAGGCTCAGCAAAGGCAGAAGATTGTTGAAGGATCAGCTGGATCATTGAACAAGACGCAAAAAAGCTCCCGAGTCGTCAAAGGCTCGGGAGTTCGTTTTGCTATTCGATTGAGATTGTCACGGCATCAATGCCTCACAATGACAATTGATATACCTTATTCCTCTTCTGCGGGGATATCGCCGGTGCAGTGCGGGCACTTGGTCGCGTTGATGTTGACCTCTTCACAGCAGTGCGGGCACTTCTTGGTGGTGGGAGCAGGCTCCTCTTCCTTCTTCTTGCCGATGGACATCGCCTTGTTGATCGCCTTGACCATCAGGAAGATGACCAGCGCCATGATCAGGAAGTTGATGATAGCGGTGATGAAAGCGCCGTAACGGATCTCTACGTCGCCGATCTTAGCTACCAGATCGGACAGATCGAGACCGCCGAACAGTCCGAGGATCGGAGAGATGATATCGTCGGTCAGGGAGGTTACGATCGCGCTGAACGCTCCGCCGATGATAACGCCGACTGCCAGATCCATGACGTTGCCGCGCATGATGAATTCTTTAAATTCGCCGAAAAATTTTTTCATGTTCTGCACTCCTTGTGTTGAATTAATATTCTTTATCGGAATAATCCGATTGATTACAATGATTAACGCAGTTATTCCGAGGGAGCGGGACACATGTGTCCAAACGACCGTGGGAATCCCGCAAATTCTCGCTGTCATTGCGAGGAGCGTAAGCGACGCGGCAATCCCCACAAAGAGGGATTCTAAGCTTCTCTCACATCGAACTGCATGAATGACAGGGGGATTGCCACGGGACTGAAGCCCCTCGCAATGACATTGTAATAAATTACAACGTCACCTTATGGAAGACCTTCTTGCCCTTCTTGATAATGACGTGACCCTTTTCAAAGGCGTCCTTACCGACCTTGTGGAACATATCGGTGATCTTCTCGTCGTCGACAGAGATGCCGCCCTGCTGGATCAGTCGCTTGCCCTCGCCCTTGCTGGGGATCAGACCGCATTTGATCAGCAGATCGAGGATTGCGATACCGTCGTCGCCTAAATCCTCGTCAGCGATCTGTGTCGTCGGCATATTATCGGTGTTCGCGCCGCCGCCGAAGAGCGCCCTCGCGCCCTCCTGCGCCTTGTTCGCCTCTTCCTCGCCGTGGATCATCTTGGTCAGCTCGTAGGCGAGGATCTCCTTCGCCTTGTTCAGCTGGGAGCCTTCCCATTTCTCCATCTCAGCAATCTGTTCGAGCGGCAGGAAGGTCAGCATCTTCAGGCACTTGATCACGTCGGCGTCGTCGACGTTGCGCCAGTACTGGTAGAACTCGAACGGCGTGGTCTTGTTCGCGTCGAGCCATACCGCGCCTTTCTGGGTCTTGCCCATCTTCTTGCCCTCGGAATTAAGCAGCAGGTTGATGGTCATGGCGTACGCGTCCTTGCCCAGCTTTCTGCGGATCAGCTCGGTGCCGCCGAGCATATTGCTCCACTGGTCGTCGCCGCCAAACTGCATGTTGCAGCCGTATTTCTGGTACAAAGCATAGAAATCGTAGCTCTGCATGATCATGTAGTTGAACTCAAGGAAGGATAAACCCTTCTCCATGCGCTGCTTGTAGCACTCGGCGCGCAGCATATTGTTGACGGAGAAGCAAGCGCCCACCTCGCGGAGCAGCTCGACATAGTTGAGGTCGAGGAGCCAGTCGGCGTTGTTGACCATCAGCGCCTTGCCGTCGGAGAAGTCGATGAACTTCGACATCTGCTCCTTAAAGCAGTCACAGTTATGCTGAATGGTCTCCTTGGTCATCATCTGGCGCATATCGGTCCTGCCCGAAGGGTCGCCGATCATCGCGGTGCCGCCGCCGATGAGGGCGATCGGCTTGTTGCCGGCGAGCTGCAGACGCTTCATCAGGCACAGCGCCATGAAGTGTCCGACATGAAGGCTGTCGGCGGTCGGATCGAAGCCGATATAAAATACCGCCTTGCCGTTGTTGACTAAATCTCGTATTTCCTTTTCATCGGTCACCTGCGCGATCAGACCGCGCGCGACCAGTTCTTCATATACTCCCAAAAGATTTCCTCCTTATTTTTTGTCGAAATCCGTAATATAGTATAGCTTTAAATTAGTAAATCGTCAAGTCATATCTGTCATTCCGAGGAGGGATTTATCCCGACGTGGGAATCCCCTTGTCATTAATACCGATCAAGAGGATAAGTATTGCTCCTCTTTGTGGGATTGCCACGCCCTAAAAGGCTCGCAATGACTTCCGGCTATCAATCGGGTGCGGGCAGCGCCCGCCCACAATTATTCATTATTCAGTATTCATTATTCACTCCGAGCGCAGCGAGCCTTACCACGGATCGTCGTCGTCGACAGGAGCGTCCTCTCCCTTGCCGTTTGTATCATCATCCGGTGTTCCGAGCGTATTATTGCGCTCGAGCCACTCGTTCATGGTGATCAGAACCTCGCGGGGCTTTGAGCCCTGATGCGGTCCTACGATACCCATCTGCTCCATGTCGTCGATCATTCTGCCCGCGCGGGCGTAGCCGACCTTCAAACGGCGCTGAAGCATGGAGGTGGAAGCCTGTCCGCTCTCGATGACAAAGCGGATTGCCTCATCCATCATAGAGTCGACCTCGGGCGCGTTGCCGGGCGATACGCCGCTGTCCTTGCCCTTATTGCCGTTGAGTTCCTCGGCGGCGATCTTGCGGATCTTGTCCTCGATCTCTTTGTTGTATTCAGCCGTATGCGACTTCTTCAGGAAGGCAGTCACGCGGTCGATCTCGTCGTCGCGGGTAAAGCAGCACTGTACGCGGATGGGCTTCGGCACGCCGACGGGAGCGTACAGCAGGTCGCCTCGACCGATCAGCTTCTCCGCGCCGCCTGTATCGAGGATGGTGCGGGAGTCGATCTGGGATGACACCTTCAGCGCGATACGCGAGGGGATGTTCGCCTTGATCAGGCCGGTGATAACGTTGACGGTGGGTCGCTGAGTCGCGAGGATCAGGTGCATGCCCGCGGCACGCGCCATCTGCGCTAAGCGGCAGATGCTCTCCTCAACCTCGGACGGCGCCGCCATCATCAGGTCGGCCAGCTCGTCGATTGCAATCACGGTGCGGCACATATGCTCGGTCGGTACCTTCAAGCCGTCGATCTCCAAGCAGGGCTGTTCCTCCGCCTCGGGATCGTAACCGGGCTTTTTCTTTTCTTCTTCTATGTAAGCGAGGTTCTTGTCGACCAGCTCGTTAAAGCTGTCGATACCCTTGCAGTCGTATTCTGAGAAGATGCGGTAGCGCTGGAGCATTTCGGAGACCGCCCAGTTCAGCGCGCCCGCCGCCTTTTTTGCGTCGGATACGACGGGTACCAGCAGATGCGGGATACCCTTGTACTTGCTGAATTCAACCATCTTCGGGTCGACCAACAGGAGCTTGACCTCGTCGGGCGTCGCCTTGAACAGGATCGACATCAAGAGCGCGTTCACGCATACCGACTTACCGGAACCGGTGGTACCGGCGATCAGCAGGTGAGGCATCTTCGCCAGATCAGTGGTGATGATCTCGCCGGAGATATCGCGTCCGAGCACGCAGTTGAGCTTGCTCTTGCTGTTTTTGAATTCATCCGTTTCGATCAGCTCGCGCAGGGTAACGGTAGAAGTCACCTTGTTCGGCACCTCGATACCGACCGCCGCCTTACCGGGGATCGGCGCCTCGATACGCACCGCGGTCGCGGCGAGATTCAGCGCGATATCGTCGGCAAGGTTGGTGATCTTGCTGATCTTCACACCGGGCGCGGGCTGCAGCTCATAGCGGGTGACGGACGGGCCGCGGCAGATATTGACGATATTCGCCTTGACGCCGAAGCTGTTGAGCGTTTCCACCAGCTTGGTGGCGTTGTTCTGCATTTCCTGATACGCGCTGGAGCCCTCGGTATCCATCGGCGGGTCGAGCAGCTTGGTCGAAGGATAGACATACTGCTCATGCTCGGGCTTTTTGTTCTGCTTGACTTCGGCGCGCATGCGGCGGGTCTCGCCCTTGAGGTCGAAGTCGTCCTCTATATCAAAATCGTCGTCCGCATCCTCGGCGGTACCGGGATCGGGCTGTTTCGCGCCCTCGGACATTTTGCGGGACTTTTTCTTATCGGAGATCCGCTTCGCTACGTCGGAGGCGGAAAGATCCTCGTCGGGCGTGATGCCGGAATTGGCGTTCTGGATGATATTGATAATATCCTGATCGTGCTGATCCTCGTCGATCTCCGTCTGATCCTTGACGCGCTTTTTCTGATTCGGCTTGTCCAGCGGGATATCGATGCGAGAGTCGGCTTTGCGGCGGGACGATGAAGCGGGAATGGTATAATCGGGATAATCCTCCGCAACGGGCTCATCATCAGACGCAGTATATCGCTCCTGCTCCTCGCGCTCGCGGCGGCGTTCCTCACGGCGTTCGTCGCGGCGCTCGCGGATACGCTGCTGCTGCTCGCGCGTCCTGCGGTAGCCTTTCTTCGCGACGTTTGCGATATCGACCAGCGTCACACCGAACAGCACCATGACCGCGACGATCAGTATGACAAAGCAGATGATCACAGACGGCAGATTCGTCAGCAGCGCTCGCATGGGATAGCCGAGGATCGCGCCGAGTATTCCGCAGAGGCTCTTTAATTCAAACGAGCCCTGATAGGCGGCGCCGAGCGCGGCAAAATAAGTATTGTTTTCATTATAATCCGTCTTGCCGAACAGGTAAACCAGCGTACAGATCATCGTCACGATCACGATGGACAGGGCGATCTTCGCGCCCTTATGCGCCATCTGTTTTTCCTTGGCGGTCATGATACCCAGATAGATGAATACCATCGGCACTAAGATCGAGCATACGCCGAACAGACCGAACATAAAGGAACGCATGGTGTTCCAGAAGTTGCCGCCGGGGATGATGACCAGCGCCAGCAGCAGTACGCCGACGGCGCACAGCAGGATCGCCTTGATCTGCGGATTCAGCCTCGGCTTCGGCTGAGCCTTCGCGCCGCGCTGTGAAGAGCGGCTCGCTGAAGATTTGGATTTTGTAGAGCTTTTGCTTTTGGAGCTTTTCTTGCCTTTCGTGTTTTTGGCAGCCAAAGTATCACTCCTGACTTTCCTTGGATTTTGGTTTCTGTGTTTATTCTATAAAGCGTCTGCTGTAGGGGCGAGCATTGCTCGTCCGCTTGGCAGAGACATTTCACTTCTATCTGCGTTTCTCGATTTAACAACGCCCGTCATTCTGCGGATGACCAATGGTCATCCCTACGAAAAAGCTTTCTTTACTTCGTTTTTAAACGGTATTACTGCAAACGTTTTAGTATGTCGGCTCGCGCCGTACAAGTGTAGTTATACTCTACGTCAGCGGCGCGCCGGAGAAGAGGTTCACGCCGGTCTGCATCTCGATGATGCTGATGACGACGACGGCGAGTCCGACTACCGCGGTATAGATGATGAAGATGATCATTTTATCGGTTTTTAAGAGCCACTTGAACAGGGCGATCGCCAGATAGCCGACGACAGCCGCTACGACCATGCCGATGATGATCGGGAGCAAATTGGCGGTCAGCTGTTCGGTGCCTTCTTCGAGCGCGTCCTTGCCCTCTAAGAGCGCCGCGGCGATGATCGCCGGCGTGCCGAGAATAAAGGTATAATCCAATGCGGTCTGTTTATTGAGTCCGCGCATCTGCCCTACCGATAAGGTCGAGCCGGAGCGGGATAATCCGGGCAAAGTCGCAAAGCACTGGGTGATACCGATCGTGATCGCATCGAGGACGTTCATCGACGTTCTGCCGGCTTCCCCGCCGTTTTTGGCGTGCTTCATCGGAACGGTGCTGCGCGAACAGCGGCTGCCGATAAAGAGCAGGAGCGAGGTGATGAGCAGGCAGATACCGACCACGATGAAGTACTTATCGGTATTGAAGCTCTCGACCAGATCCTTCAGTTTCATATCCGTACCGGGGATCGGGATAAACAGCAGCAGCAGCGGGATTAGACCGATAATCACCATCAGTACCATCCGCTTGTCGTCGGAAAGCTCCTTCCATTTGAACTTGCCGGTGAATATATCGCCGATCATGGAGAAAAACGCCTTGATCAGCCGCCAGATCAGCTTGTGATAAAAGGCGATGACCGCCACCAGCGTGCCGATATGGAGCATCACGTTGAAGAAGAGGTTACCTCCCTCCATGTCGATCCCCAGAACATGCTGGGTGATGGTCAGGTGACCGCTGCTGGACACAGGGAGAAATTCGGTCAGTCCCTGTACAGCGCCTTGGATAATAGCTTCTACAATCGTCATATGTACCTCACAATTCGCAAAACAACGATGATTTTCTAAATGATGTATATGCTATCGGTAATTTACCAATATACAGTATACCATCATCTCTCTCATTCTTCAAGAGAAAAATAATTATATTTCTAAATTGTCATATTAATTATATGAGATTAGTGTATGCTTAATGAGTATGAAGGCTTTCCCGCAAGGTTATTTTGACAACTTAAGCGCGTCAATGTATCAATGTCATTGCGAGGGATTTATCCCGTGGCAATCCCCCTGACATTAATACTGTTTGATGTGAGAGAAATGTACAGTCCCCATTTGTGGGATTGCCACAGCCTGCCCCTTTGGGGCACCGTCCTCATAAGAGGACGGCTTCGGGCTTCGCAATGACAGTTTTTAAGTTGTTGACACTTTCTCAAAGGGAGGCATTAGCTCGGAGGAAAAATGAGTACAAACGCGATATACGGCGTCGTGATCGCCGTATTGATATTACTATCGGGATTCTTCTCCTGTGTGGAGACGGCGTTCTCCTTCGCCAACACCATACGGCTCAAAGCGCTGATGGATAACGGCAACAAGCGCGCCAAGCACGCCCTGTGGGTATGCGACAACTTCGATCGGGCGCTGACCGCCATCCTGATCGGCAACAATGTCGTCAACCTCGGCTGTTCGTCGCTGGCGACCATCCTGTGCCTGAACATCTTTGAAAACTACGGCGCGGCGATCGCGACCGGCGGCACCACCTTTTTGGTGCTGACCTTCGGCGAGGTCATCCCGAAATGCATCGGCAAGGAAAAGAGCGACGGCATCGTCCTGCACACGGGACTGCTGCTCAGGTCGCTAACCTACATCCTTACGCCGCTGGTCTATCTGTTCATCGGCATCAAGAGCCTTGTCATGAAGATCGGACACATCAAAAAGAACTCCCCCTCCGTTACGGAGGACGAGCTCAAATACATCATCGAGACCATCGAGGAGGAAGGTATCCTTGAGGAGCAGGAAAGCGAGCTGGTACAGTCGGCGCTGGAATTCGACGAAAAGACCGCGCAGGAGATTTTGACTCCCCGCGTGGACGTCACCGTGATCGACATCGACGATACCCCCGAAGAGATCCACGACCTGATCATTCGTGAGCGCTACTCGCGCATCCCCGTCTATGAGGGCGAGATCGACAACATCATCGGCATCCTGCACACCCGCGATTATTTAGAGAAGGTGATCGACGGCGAAGCGGATATCCGCTCTCTGCTCTCCCCCGCCCACTTCATCTACAAGAATCAGAAGCTCTCGGACATCCTCAATGATTTCCGCGCCAACAAGCTGCATATCGCGATCGTCACCGACGAATACGGCGGCTTTTTAGGCATCGTGACGATGGAAGATCTGCTCGAAGAGATCGTCGGCGATATCTGGGACGAGGACGAAGACGTGGAGCACACCTGTACCAAGATGGGCGAAAACAAGTATCTCGTATCGGGTGATATGGACTTAAGCGAGCTGTTCGAGCTCTTTGAGATGAAGCCCGACGACGATATCGAAAGCAACTCGGTCGGCGGCTTTATCGTCGAGCAGTTAGGCGAACTCCCGATCCGCGGCGCAAGACTCAAGTACGAGGACCTGACGTTCACGGTCAAGCGCGTCAAGAACCGCCGCATCATCTCCGCGCTGGTAGAAAAGAAAAAGGTAATAGAATGACTAAAGCTCCTTCGCGATGAAGGAGCTTTTTATTACATCAATGATTTTAATTCTAATTCGGAAATATAAATTGCTTTATCCCCTATCGGTTCCGCGGAGCATATCGACAGACAGTACTTGTCGAGCGACGTCGTATATAGCCGCTCTTTCAGCGGCGAACAGGTGGTATCGAACGCGGTCAGGTCGGTGCTTATCCCCTCCCCCGTCATCTTCAGATACGCTTCCTTGCGCGTCCATATCTCACAGAAAGCCCGGCGCGGATTATCCGCGCGCTTCACATGATCTCTCTCTGCGGGATGATAAAACCGGTCGGCGATCTTCAGGCGGCTCTCTTCAGGGAGCTTTTCAACGTCCAGACCGATCTCGGTATCATCGACGGCGATCGCCGCGATCCCGCCGCTGTGGGACACGGAAAAGAATCCGCCGCTTTCCGCGTAAGGCTTACCGTGTTCGCCGAGTGTGATCGGACTCTCCCCTATCGTGCGGCGTATCAGCAGCCCTGCCGCAAGCGACAGCAACTTGTCCTTTTCAAATCGATATCGCGCGATCTTCTCCTGCCGTTCCTGCGGCAAAAGCGCGAGATATTCGCTTACATCGTCAAATATTAACTTGTCATCCAATATCACATATTCTATCTTCATGCTTTTATGATACAACAAACTGTCGCGATATGCAATTCTTTATTTACAAAACGCGGCGCTCATGATAAGATGAAGAAAAGGAGGCTTTTGCTATGAGTATTTTTGATAACCTGAATCCGTCCGTCAGCCCTGCGGCTTCTTCCGCAAAGCCCGAAGAGGGCAGCTTTACCTTTGTGTTCCGAGCGCTTCCGGAAAGCGTCGATGAAATGAAGTCGCTCCCCGAAGCGAGCCTCGACACGCCGTACAAGACCGCCGCGCTGACCGTCTGCGCGCTGTGCGCCTACGCCGTGGCTCCCGAGATCGGCAAAGAGATGCTCAACTTCCTGAAAGGTCCTGCTCCCCTATCGCCGATGGAGATCAGCTTCCTCAACGACCGCTTCCGCGACGGAAAACATGTTCCGTTCTCCTACTTTGCCGGCGCGGCGCCGCAGAACAACTATACGCCGTCCCAACCTTTCACCGTGACGGTCTTTTCCAACCCCTATTCATTCCAAAATGAAGGTTGGGCGACCCTGCACCTGAACTCCGGCGGCGCGGACTCCCCGCGCCAGATCAAGCTGCGCCTCAAGCCGAGCGAGAGCAAATGGTATCTCAGCGAGCAGATGATCATGGTCGGCGTACGCACGCCCGTCAAGGATGATCCGTGGGCGTAAACAAACTATAAACTAAGATATTTAGAACTGCTGAACCGCTTCGCGAACGTCCCTGCGGGACGCGGACGAGCAATGCTCGCCCCTACAACAAGCCTTTCGCGGATGATTAAGGTACCGGGAATCGAACCACAATCGCCGATAATGAGTTGTTTTCAGTCTTTATCGGCTTATCGTCGATCGCAACCCGTCAGGGTTACTCCTCCTCTGCACCGAAAAACCCTTGAAAACAATCTCATTCTCGGTGCGAAGCAGTTATTGGCGAGCAGATTTGAGTCCGGTCGAGGAAAAACCGCAGCGAATACTGACGTATTCACGAGGCTTTTGACGATGAGCGGGCGCAAAGCTGCCGCCAAAAACCGATTGGGGGTTCGACTCCCGGTACCTTAACTGTCAGCTATATAAAACGGCTCCCTTTGCCTAAGCAGAGGGAGCCTTATCTTATGGAGAATTACGGTCCTGTGAAATAGGAGCATCTGTAATAGCCCTTGTCGCTCTTGCCGAGCGCCGAGCTGTACTTGTAGCCCGGATTCTTGATTGCGTAAAGCGGGAGATCGACCGTCTGCTTGGAACCGTCGTTGAAGAGCACCAGAACGTACTGTGAGGTCGGAACGGTGCAGTAATAGCGATCGCCGTTATGCTGCTCTACCGCAACGCCCGGCCATTCGTGATTCTTCGCTTTGCCGCTTCCCGCGCTCAGATAAATATTGACTTTGCTCCAGTCGGAGGGCTTATCGAAATAGATCGTGACGGTATCGCCGGGATAGAAGCTGTTGACCACGGCGTTAAAGCCGTTATATGCGGCGTACAGCGTATCATAATCCGCGCCCCTGCGGTACGCGTTCTTCATCGCCTGATACTGATCGTAGGACGCGAGCAGCCAGTATTTATCCAGCGCCGTCTTCGCCTGAGAACGCAGGGTGTTGAGATCGGCGGCAGCGGGCTCTAACTCCACCTCTGCGCCGATCGCCGCGATTTCAGCGTCCGCGGCATCGGATTCCGCGCCGGTCGCGGCAGGTCCCTCAGCGGGGAAGCTGTGAATAATACCGGCAAGATAACGCTGAACCAGCGTCGCGTCGATGATATTGACGTCCTCATCGCCGTCCACATCGGCATTCAGCTCGTTGAGCGGAGACGGCAGGGTGATATTCGCTTCATATCGCTGGATAAACGTAACATCGAGAATATTGACGTCGCCGTCGTCATCCGCGTCACCGTAGAGGATCTCGACAGGCGGCTCGGTAGGCGCGGGAGGATCGGTCGGAGCCTGAGTGGGAGCCTGAGTCGGCGCGGGAGGATCCGTCGGTTCGACCGTCGGCGAAGTCCTCTGCGGCACGATATAGGTCGCGGAGGGGATGCTCTTGTTCGTGTACAGGTTGGTACCGTAGAAGATGGTCGCTTCCCTGTAGACCTCAACGATATAGCCCTCGGTGCCCTCGCGGGAAGTATCGTTGACGCGTTTGCCGTTGACAACGTCACGGATCGCGCCGACGGACGAGTTGTGGATAATGGTCGCCGAGGTGTTGTTATTGGTGCTGTAATTGTAATTTACGCTGTACTGGAAATGGGTATGACCGCAGAGCAGTACGGCATTTTTATAGGTCGTCAGCAAATTTTTCAATCTGTTCGTAGCGATATTGTTCCTGTAGCCGCTTTCCTTGAGCGGGAGATCATAGATCGGGTTAGGATTCCTGTCGCCCGAGCCCCATTCATAAAAGTTCGCGTGTTCCATGATGAACGTGTTCTTGCCGTCGTTCTGATACGCGCTCAGCTTACTCTCCAGCCAGTCGAGCTGTTCGGTGGAGAACTGGTCGTCGGAATCGGTATAGAAGCCGCCCTCCAGCGCCATAAAGAGGAAGTGGTCGCCGGTGGTGGGTTCGGTGATCTCGTAATACGCTTTGCCGGAATTCACGGATGCGGCGGTATTGTCCAGACCCGTCATATGATTGAAATAATTCGTGCCGGTCTGCGCGTCTGTCGCGTAACGTTTCGTCCCGCTCTCATCCTCATAATTCCACAGCTCATGGTTGCCGATCGCCTCATAGATCGGGTTGTCATAATCGCTGTCGGCGAGGATATGCAGATAGGTGTTCCATTCCTCGGGAGCGTGCGGATTGCCTCTGCCCTTATCGTCGTTGCGGTGGTTGGTAACGTGGTCGCCGGTGGTGACGATGAAGTCGACGCCGCGCGCTGCTGCGGTATGGAACGCGTCGGCGAGATGCTGTTCGTCATAAGGGTATTTCTGACCCTGCGCGCCCGTCTCACCGGAGGTGATATGGATATCCGAATAGGACGCGAAGCTGTACAGCAGGTCGTCGTCCGTCTTGCAGGTCGCCTTATCGATCGGCAGCTGATAGGTCATTTTTGCGCCGGATAAGCTCGCGCCGCCGGCGTTGGCGTTATCCTTGAACGCCGCGACATAGGTCGCCTTGGCGGGGATCGCTGTATTCTCGGGCATCGTGAAGCTGCCGGAGCTGTTGTTAGAAATACTCAGCTTACAGATCGGCTCAAAGCCGCTGAGCACGGCGTTATGATCCGCCCAGTACAGATAGTAGGTACCGCCCGAGCTGCCGTCAACACTCACGTTGATGGTACCCTGTGCAAAGCCCGCGTCATACGCGTGCGGACCCTGCCAGGTATAGGTGATGGTGTTCGACGCGGCTGACACAGCCATCGGCAAAGCGCCGATCAGCATCACCAAAGCCAGTACTGTCGCGAGCACACAAGTCAATCTTTTCTTCATGCTGTCATCTCCTTGTTTGATAGCTTATACATCACAAGTATAACATAACAGGCGGCAGAAATAAAGTAGCAAAACCGATTTATCGACGTTTTATATAAACAAAAATGCCTTTCACCTACGAACGGAGAAAGGCATTTTATCATTCTAATACAGAATTATTTTTCAGCGAGCATCTTCTTAGCCTTGCTGAGGAAGGACAGATACATAAAGTACTGGACAATATTCAGCACGAGGGCTACAACGAAGAGTACGGACGCAACCACGGAAGCCGTGACGCCGCCCATGATAGAAGCGATCAGGCTGGCGATCAGCGCCAGGATGTTGATCACGATGACCAGCTTGAGGACGTTGGAGCCTCTTGCGCTGACGTCGCCTCTGTTCATCTGATCCGCCATCTTCACGATACCGACGATCACGAAGATATAAACGAACAGGGTCAACAGGCTGTAGAGCGAATAGAGCAGGCTGCTGAGAGTGGGATTGTTGTAGAAAATACCGGCAAGACCGGCGGAAAAGATACCGATGATCAGGAACAGCAGAGCGCTCTTGAAGCTCACTTCGTCATGAGAAGCGTTGACGATGCCGACAATGTTCATAATGAAACCGATCAGAGCGAGGACAAGCCACGCCAGTGCAAAGATACCGGCAATCAAAATGCCGCCGCCCATTACCGCCATTGCGTCTTCGGAATTCGCGATACCCGCGTCGCCCGCGGTGCCTGCCGCACCGAGCATGCTGACAGCGATGATGACCGCCGCTACCGTCAGAAAGATCTTAGCCAGCAGGTTCAGGATCTCAGCGCTGAAGATCCTCTTCACGCCTTTTGCAGCATCAGGAAATCTCATAAAGCATTTCTCCTTTCTGTATATTTTCATCCGACAGATGAATCTGATTTATTATAGCATACCGTTTTCAAAATGTCACTATGCTTTTGAATGAAATCGGCAAGATTCAGTATTATTTCAGTTTTATTAATATTTGCTGAACTTTTATCATGATCGCTTGACGATGATAAATAGGTTGTGGTATATTTTGATTGACGGAAAAGATCATACAACTGAATTGAAAAAGTTATCATTGCTGCAAAGTTTTTCAGGAGAAAGCCATGGAAGAAAAGGTACTGCGCGGACTGACCGAAGAAGAGGTACAGCAGCGCGTAAGCGAAGGCAAGGTCAACACTGCCTCGACCGTCAAAACCAAATCCATCAAACGGATTTTCATCGATAATATCTGCACCGTCTTCAACGGCATCAACGTACTGCTGTTCGTCCTGCTGATGCTCGTGGGCTCTTACAAGAACCTGCTGTTCATCGGCGTAGTGCTGTTCAACACCGTCATCGGTATCGTGCAGGAGATCCGCTCCAAAAAGAGCGTGGACAAGCTCACTATTCTCACCGAAAGCAAGCAGAAGGTCCTGCGAAACGGCGAGATCGTAGAGCTGAGCAAAGACGAGATCGTGCTCGACGATATCATCCTGCTCTCACGCGGCTGTCAGGTACCCGCCGACTGCATCCTCGTAGACGGCAGCTGCAGCGCTAACGAGAGCCTTTTGACCGGCGAATCCGATCTGATCGCCAAGAAGGTCGGCGACGAGCTTCTTTCGGGCAGCTTTATCGCGTCGGGCAACTGCTCCTGCCGCGTCAACCGCGTCGGCGCGGACAGCTACGCCGCAAAGATCAATAACGAGGCGAAGTACCTCAAAAAGAACAATTCGCAGATCCTCAAAGCCTTCAAAAGAATCATCAGCATCTGTTCGATCATCATCTTCCCCATCGGCATCCTGATGTTCGTCATCAAATACTTTGTCCAGACACAGGAGTTCACCGACACCGTCGTGTCAACCGTCGGCGCGCTGGTCGGGATGATCCCCGGCGGCATGATCCTGCTGACCTCGACCGTACTGGCGGTATCCGTCATCCGACTGGCAAAGAAAAAGGTATTGGTCAACGAGATGTACTGCATCGAGACCCTCGCCCGCGTAGACGTCATCTGTCTGGATAAGACCGGTACCCTGACCGCGGAGATCATGAACGTGACTGGTACCGTTCCGCTGAACTGGGACGAGCAGGAGATCACAACCGCGCTCGCGTCTATCGCGGCAGTCGACGACGTCAACGCGACCGCGCAGGCGATCCATGAGTACACCAAAGACGTCGAGCCTTTACAGTGCAAACATTTCATCCCCTTCTCGTCCGAGACAAAATGGTCGGGCGGCGAATTTGCCAACGGCAGGACCTATATCATGGGCGCGACGGAATTCGTATTTTCTGATAAAGAAAAATACGCAGATGTATACCGCGCCATCGACGAGATCACGGACACCGTCCGCATCCTTGTTTTAGCAAGAGCCGCATCCCCCATCGAAAACAGAACACTCCCCGCCGATATCCAGCCGATCGCGCTGGTACTGATCAAGGATCAGCTGCGTGAAAACGTTCAGGATACCGTCAGCTACTTCAAGGAGCAGGGCGTGACCCTCAAGGTCATCTCCGGCGACAGCGTCAAGACCGTCAAGAATATCGCGAAGGACTGCGGTATCGATGGCGCTGAAAACGCCGTCGACATGTCGACGGTCACCACCGACGAGGAATTGGCGCAGGCCGCCGAGCGCTGCAACGTATTCGGCAGAGTAACGCCCGCCCAGAAGAAAAAGCTGGTGCTGGCGCTGCAGGCGAACGGTCACAAGGTCGCGATGACGGGCGACGGCGTCAACGACGTACTGGCGCTCAAGGAAGCCGACTGTTCCGTCGCGATGGCGGCAGGCAGCGAGGCGGCGCGCAACGTGTCTCAGCTCGTACTGGTCAACAACGACTTTGCCTGTATGCCGCAGGTCGTCGCAGAAGGGCGGCGCTCCATCAACAACATCGAGCGCAGTTCGTCGCTGTATCTGGTCAAGACCATGTACTCGATCATTCTGTCGCTGTTCTTCCTCTTCTCGAGCCACATCTACCCCTTCGAGCCGATCCAGCTCTCCCTGATCGGCGCGCTGACGGTCGGATTCCCGTCCTTTGTGCTGGCGCTGCAGCCGAATAAGAGTATCGTGCGCGGCAACTTCACGTTCAATATCGTCACACGCGCGGCTCCCGCCGCGATCTGTATCGCGCTGAACATCATCCTCACCGCCGCTTTAAGCGATGTGCTCGGGCTGACGCATGCGGAATTATCCACGATGGCGGTGTACACCACCTCGCTGATCGGCTTGATGCTGATCGTGCGGCTGTGCATCCCGTTCAACGTCCTGCGCGGCGCGATGCTGGCGATCAGCACTGCGGGCGTCATCATCGCGACGACGTTCTTCCGCGACTTTTTCAAGCTCGTCAAGCTCAGCCATCCCGCCTTTATTCTTCAAATCGTCGCGATCGTCTTCTTTATCCTCCTGTTCAACGTGCTCTATCATTTCGCGGATAAGCTGATCAAGAAGCATAAAGAAAAGTCATCACCGAAAGCGTAATAATGATATGATTATTGATTACGTCCCTGTCACTCCGGCAGGGACGTTTTATTATTCCAAATGAGAATTATAAAAATTTTAAAGTTTTTTGAAAATTGCCCGTTATTTGTCCGTATTTTGTCACAGTCAGTATGTTATAGTGTAGCCACAGTCAAGGCAACATGATATTGCATCCCATCCGCCTTTATCTAACGACTGCTGAGTGTAACGCTCAATCAACGGCGGGTCAAACCATTACGAAACGGAGGTAAAGACAATGACAAACAACAACAGATACAATTTCGACAGAGGGAACGACCGTTATAACGACCGCTACGAAGAGCGCGGTTACAACAGAGCGTATGATCGCCAACGCGAGCCCGATTAGGAGTATGTCGATATCTACAGCAGCCGCGAGAGAATCCCGGCGCAGAGAAGACGTCCCGCTCCGAAGAAGAAAAGCGGCTCCGGCGTTGTGATCGCAGCCGTATCGTTCGCGCTGGTCGCGGTCATCGCGGCGACTGTATTCGCTGTCGGCGCCTTTACCGTACAGCCTGTATCCGGCAATACACAGCCTACCGTCGCCATCGCGGCGAATGTCGATAAGGACGCGAACAAGAACGTATCAAACAACGATCAACCCGCACAGCAGACCGCGGCAAAGACCGACAACGGTCAGCCCGCGCAAAAGGAAGACGATAGCATCAAGATCATCAACGGCGAGCGCGTTTACATCGACACCAAGCGTACCGCTCCCGCTGTCACCGGCGCCAGCGCCGACTACTATGCCAACGGCAAGACCTCCTACGGCTTCGACTGGGACTACAGCGCCGACAACGGCAACTTCGTCATCCGCTGTGATTACAACTTCAATCAGCAGCAGTATATGTTCCACTTCTACGGCGTAACTCCGGGCATATCGCACATCACCCTCTGCTACAACACCGACGACAACACGCAGGTACCCGTCAATCTGACGCTGAACGTTGACAACGATCTCAACGCGACCATCGCCTGACAGTAAACATGACAATTCCTATTACATAGCTTCATAAATAACCTCAGGAAAACGGCAGCCGATCATCGACTGCCGTTTTCGATTTATTTTGTTACTCGCAAAACTCGAACAAGTTATAAAACCCTCAGGCGCTTTGCGCCGCCCTCCTCAGCGGAGGCAGCAGACCCTTTTGTCCGCTGTGCGGACATTTCCCCTAGCAGGGGAATCTCCTTAGGAAAGGGAGCCTCTTGATATTATTATTTCACCACTATTGCCTGCCAACCGAGCTGCTCATAGCGCTTCTCGCTGATATCCCGTCCGAAGTGGGAGATATCGCCCACGACGGAATCGGAGAAATAGTAGTAATCCCGATCGTAGCCGCAGAGCACCAGACAGTGCTCGTGGAGCATCCACTTGAAGGTATCGCCTTTCTTATACTTCGCGTTTTCGTCCACATAATCGACGGTCCACGCATCCCACTCGATCGGCTCTACCATATCCGTCGTCGCCCAGATCATCACGGGGATATCGTTGACGACGTACTCATCGCACAGCTCGCTGAGCGTCTTATTCTCGATCACATACGCCTTTTGCGCCGACTTGACGTCCGAGAGATAATGATTCATACACTTTGCCATCGCAGGAGCGTAGATACCCCAGCCCGCGTAAGCGGTGCCGGCAAAGCCGGAGTTCATATCGGGGCCGGTCTTCTCCCCCGTTTCCTCGTTCTCCATCACATAATGACAGTCGAGATAGTTGTCGGCGAATTGAAATTCGTTGATATCGTATCCGAGACTTTGGAGCAGGCTGGTGCAGGCATGGGTCTCGCACCCTGCCATCAGGGTATCCTGCAGGGTCGCCTTCACTCCGTCGATCATATGCGGTACGATGGGCGCTTCAGTCGGGGTAGCACCTTCCGTCGACGGAGCGTGCTTCAGGGCAGCGCCGAGAATGACGCCCGCGATCAGCAGGACCGCCACCGCCGCCGCTACCAGAATCAATTTTGTCTTATTTCGCATTATAAGCACTTCTCACTTGATGATAGGATATATTTATTGTAACAAATTCAGCGAAAAAATCAATAAAAGGAATGAAGAATCCCGGAATTATTACGGACTTTTTCTTGACATCGCCGAAACATCGGGTGTATTGTAGTAATTGAATTACGGATGAGAAAAGAGGTGTGCGGATGGGCTTATTCAAGGCGGCAAAGGGCTCGCTCGGCGGCGTAATGGCCGACCAATGGCTGGAGGTCTACGCCTGTGACAGTCTGCCGCAGGGCGTGCTGGCACAGCGCGCGCAAAAGAGGGTCGGCGAACGCTCTGCAAACACCGAAGGAGACGGCAATGTCATCAGCGACGGTTCAACGATCATCGTCAACGCCGGTCAATGCGCCCTTGCGATCGACAGCGGCGAGGTCACGGGCGTCTACGATACCCCGGGTGAGAACATCTATCACAGCGACCAAAGTCCGAGCATCTTCCGCAAGGGCGGCGCCAAAGGCGTGCTGAAACAGAGCTTTGACCGCTTCGGATACGGCGGCGTCGCGGCAGTATATCAGGCGATCATAGTATTGGATCTTAGGGAGCACATGGGCAATCCCTTCTCGCTGAGCCTGCCGATCCGCATCAAGGACAGCCGCACGGGGCTCGACTTTGACGCGACACTTTCGGTAAGCGGCACCTTCTCATTTCAAATCAATAAGCCCGCGGTATTCTACAAAAAGCTGTGCGGCTGTTCGACCGGCACGGTATATGTGAAGGATATCCTTCCGCAGATCACGGCAGAATTCAAAATGACGCTGATCACAGCGATCGGAAAAACGTTCCGTGAAGGCTCCACGGCATATGATATCAGCATGAGCGCCAACGAGATCATCGATGAAGCGGCGGCGCTGCTGAATGAAGAATGGATCGCAAAACGCGGCTTCGCGATCGTGTCTGTCGGGATAGACGGCGTCGCGCTGACACAGCAGGATAAAGATCTGCTACAGAGCGTACAGCTCGCCAAGACGCTGACCGACCCGACGCTGTCCGCGGCAACGATCGCCGCCGCACAGGCGCAGGCGATGCAGGACGCCGCGAAAAACACCCGCCGGAATGAACCGATCCGCGTGACATTCAATAATACTAAAGGATAACAGGCAGCGCCTTTACGGACGCTGCCTGTCTTCTTTCGAATAAACAATCAATTAAACTGTCAGAATATAAAACTCATAAGGCTGATAATCCCTGCCGTTGAAATCTGCCGCGGTCATTTCCTTTTCAGTCGTGTCGACTTCGTCGCCTTTTACGTGCAGAACACAGGTCGCCTTGTCGACGCCCAAATCAACATTGATGCCCTCGATCGCCTCTTTGCCGAGGTTCGCGAGATAGATCACGGTGTTGTCGCCGTCAGATCGGGTGAAGCCGAAGAGCTTGCTGTTGTCCGGCTCGAGGATCGCCAGATCGCGGTTGGTGGAAGCTAAAGCGCTGTTTGACGTTTTGAGCTTCGACAGCGCGGTCATCAGCGGCGCGTACTTCGGGTTTTCATTCCACTTGACGGTATCCTTCTCGAAGAATTCGATCTCATGGTCATAGCCCATTTCGTCGGAGGTATAGATCAGCGGGATACCGGGCGTGAGATAGGTCAGCGCCAACAACGGCGGGTAGGTGTCGCCGAAGCGACCGACGATACTGCCCTCATATGAGTTCTTATCATGGTTGTCGAGATAATTCATCGGGAAGCTGTCGCCGAGGTAGTTGGGACTGACGACCATGCCGTCCTGAATGGACGAGGTCGCGACGCCGCCCTTGGTCATCAGCGCCTGACCGTAGAGCATATCGTTGTAGCAGGTATCGAAGGCGTACTCGGTGAGTCCCTGTGTCGCGGAGGTCTCGGCGAGCATCATGATATCGCTGTTCACGGATTTGAGCTTATAGACGGCCGCGTTCCAGAAGTTCGCGGGCACGCCGATCGCATGGTCGCACCGGAAGCCGTCGACGCCGATATCCTCGACCCAATAGCGCATGGCGTCGATCATCTCGGCGCGCATCTGATAGTTTTCGTAATCGAGCTGAGCGGTATCCGTCCAGTCGTACGGCGACTTGATCGAACCGTCGTCCTTATGCACGTACCAGTCGTCGTGCTCTTTGATCCACGCGTTATCCCAGCCGGTGTGGTTGGCGACCCAGTCGAGGATGACCTTAAAGCCCATCTCATGAGCCTTATCAAGAAGATGCTGAAAATCCTCGATGGTGCCGAATTCGGGATTGACGTCCTTATAATCGCTGACGGCGTAGTAGGAACCGAGCGTTCCCTTGCGTTCCGTCTCGCTGATCGGATGGATGGGCATCAGCCACAGGGTATTCACGCCCATATCCTTCAGGCGGTCGAGGTGCTCTTCAAACGCTTTGAAGGTACCTTCCTCGGTATACTGTCTGACGTTGACCTCATACAGCACGCAGGTATCGAGCCACGGAGCGACCGTCTTCTGCAGGACAGAGTCGCCGCCGTCGATATAGGTCATCACGCCGTCGACAACGCTGCCCTCGGGAACGTCCTGCGAAAGCTGATAGTCGTTCTGCTGTACTTCGGAGTTGCCGAAATCCGTCGCGTAGGTTTCCTCATCGCTTCCCTTTGCGCCGCAGGCGGCAAGCGATATGATCAGGGAGAGAGCCATTAACAGCGCCAAAATCTTTTTCATCGTCGTTCTCCTCTCGGTTAATTCTAATAAAGAAATTTAATTGACTGTATCGATCGGATTTATTATTCTTATTATACTGGAATCCTTTTGATTCTGCAATAAATTTCGTAAAAATCTTCCCTATATTTTCCGCATGCAAATATGATACAATAAGGCAGATAAATTCGGAAGGAATACGTTATGAAAACGATAGACGATAAGCTCACACAATTGAGGCAGACCGCGGAACAGGCAAAGGAATCGATCAAGGTCGATACCTATGACTTTAAAGACAGCGCGTCAGCCAAAGAATTTGAGAAATATACCGAAACGCTGTTCAAAAACAGGGTCGGCATGATCAAAAGCTACGGACAGCAGAATAAAGGCGTCGACCTGTCCGAGCTGAACTATGATATCCTCAGCCGCAGAAGTGCGGCGGTCAACCGTCTCGCTGAAAAAGTTCAGCAGGATCATCAAGCGGATCATCCCTATTTCAGCACGGCGGAAGTATTCGCCCAATTCTGCGCGCCGTGTCCGACCGACACCTTCAACGGCTTAGACGAAAAATATCACATCGAAACCGCCGCGGCGATCTGGATCCTTGATCACCTGCGCAACAGCGGCAGGCTGGACGACGCACTGGAATTCCTGCCCGAAAGCCGCGAGGAACTCGACAAAATCGATCTGCCGGACGTCACCGATTCCGTTCACTGCGACGATCTCATCCGCGGAATGCTGTATGTCATCCGCTATCGCAACAGCGGCAAAAGCGGCTTTGACGCAACAAAGCCCTTTATGGACGGCGCGGACGCCGCCATCGGGGGCGACAAGGCCGACGACGACAGTGCGAGAGAACGCTTTGAGGGTGTGATGGGTCTTTTGGATAAGAATACCGTCGACGCGCTGTGCGAACAGTTCACCGCGTATGTGACCGCTTTGTCAGAAAACTGTCTGAACGTCTACGCGCGGCTGCACGATAAAGTCGCCGTCCTCACCGAAAACAAGATCAACATGATCGAAAAGGAGATCGCGAACAGTCAGGCGGCGAAAGGCTCTCTGTCCGTACTCAATCTGCCGGACGACAGCTTTGAGACGACCGTCACCGCGGCCTCCGACACAAGGGAGGACGCCTACGGCATAGAGGAAGAGCTTCAGAAAGCGATCTTCCGCGCAGAATCCTTCTATATGAACGTGATGCTCCTAAGCGCGGAGCACAGGCGCCAGATGTATGATGTTCTCGGAGATGAGCTGTATGCGCGGCTCTATCGCCCCGCGATCGGCGATCCGTTCGGGATGTGCTTCGCGTTTTTGTGCCTGCTGGACAGTGGCAACGATATCGTATGGCTGTACAACCTGCCGTATGTCATCCTCGCCGACGTCTGTCTCGAGCTGCCGTGGGCGGCAGCGGGACAGGTAAACGCGCAGGGAGAACAGCCGAAAGCCTCGCCCGCGTTCTGTGAAGCGGCGAAGGATCCCGAAAAGTATATCACGCCGACGACGGACAGCGTGCTGAATCAAAAGCTCGTCCTGCCGCCCTTTATCGGCACGGCAGACGGAAAGATCAGCTTTGCGCAGCTCATCTACCTGTTCAGCGGGCTGACGCCGCCGCGCGGGATGCCTGAGCTGTCGTATGTGAAAGCGCTGTTTGCCGACAGCGAGTTGTCCGATCGCGAAATCGAAATCCTTTATGAATATTTCACCCTCGCCTGTTCCCTATCGCGCCGGGATGAAAACTATGTCTTCATCGACGAGGAAGACGGGGGCGACGAAGAAGACGCGGAGGAAAGCGTATCGGATGAAAACGCGAGGGAGCTCAGAGAGCTGAAACGTGAGAACAAAAACCTCAAGGCGATGCTCAACAAGCTCGAGCACCGCCTCAAGGAATCCTCCGAAGCGCTCGACAACATGAGCGACAGTCTGGACGAGGCGAACGCCGAGCTGGGCGAGCTGCGCTCCATGATCCGCGAGGCGGATAATTCTGAAAAGGAATATACCGTGACGGTGACCTTCCCCTATACCGCCCAAAAGCGCGCGGTGGTATTCGGCGGTCACAGCACATGGCTGAAGGCGATCCGTCCGCTGCTGCCGAACGTGCGCTTTGTCGAGCCGTCGGCGCAGCCGAACACGGGGCTGATCATGAACGCAGACGTGATCTGGATCCAGACTAACGCGATGAGCCACTCCGATTTCTACAAGATCATTGACGTCGTCCGAAAGCACAAGATCGAGATCAGGTACTTCAAATACGCCAGCGCCGAAAAATGTGCGGAGCAGTTCGCACTGGAGGATATGGGCGCGGAAGAAGTAAGCGAAGATTAATAATCAGATAAAAACAGCGATTCAAAGACATCATATCTCACTTTTCAAAATGTCATCCTCAAAGTTGTGAAGGATGACACGTTGAGGGGCTGCCGCATTTTTCATGCGGCAGCCCCTTCCTTTTCATTTTTCGATTTATGAACGTGACATTATTGAAAACGAATCCTCTACTCACTTCTTCTTTTTCTTTTGAGTCATCTTACTCAAAGTAAATACAGCGCCGATCAAAAGCTTTTTCTTTTTCATTTCCTGATACAGTTCGGGTAATTCCTTCAGCTCAGGATATTTCGCGCACAGCTGTTTCAGGATGGCAAGTCCTTTTTTATAAAACCGCATGTTGTTTGAGCTGAAGCTGATACTGAAATACACCATGACAAGCTCGATCAAAACAACGACAGCATCGGATTCATTGATCAAGACCTCAACGATTTCCAACGCTTTTTGATCCCATTCTACAGCCTCTTCAAACTCACCCCGTATCTGGGAAAGCAAGCCGAGACTGCTGTAGGTATTCATTAAGTCGCGGCGCGCCTGCATGGTTCCCGTTTCTTTCGCTAAGGATTCATTGATTTCAAGGCTCTTGAGATAGAACTCTTTCGACTCATCGAGTTGATTGTTTTCCTTGGCGATTTCGCCGAAGCTCATGTAAATGATCGATAAATCGCGTTTGGCGTTGATTGTACTGTTTTCCTTCTCAAGTGCCTGTGCGATCGGCAACGCCCGTAGATACCACTTTTCAGCCTCGTCATATTTTTTCTGCGTCTTCGCAAGTTCACCAAGTTGAAAATAGCTGATCAACAAATCTCGGCGGGCTTTTTCCGTACCCGTCTCGTCTGCAAGCGCCTCCCTTATGACAAGTGCCTTGCGATAGAAATCCTCCGCTTCCGCGAACTTGTCCTGCGCTTTTGCGATATCGCCGAGATTATTATAACTGAGCGCTAATCCGCGGCGGGTTCTATCCGTGTTCGACTCGACCGCCAGCGCTTCCCTAATGGCAAGTCCCTTACGGTAAAAGGCCTCGGCTTCCGCGAACCTGCCCTGCATTTTGGCGATTTCGCCGAGATTATCATAGCTGTTCGATAAATCACTTCGGGCTAATACCGTGTTCGACTCCTCCGTCGGCACTTCTCTTATGACAAGCCCCATACGGAAAAAGTCCTCCGCTTCCGCGAGCCTGCCCTGCTTTTTAGCGACTTCGCCGAGATTATCATAGCTGATTGACGGATAGCGTTTCAATCCTCGGTATTCTTCCGCAAATGCTTCACTGTATCGGCGCATTTCTTCAAACGTAAGCTGTGCCGGATCAAGCTGTCCCACAGCCTGATAGGCGTCGCCCAAATCCCATAAAGCATTCAATAAGTGCAGAGCCGCAGTTTCATTCGGGTTTGCTTCATATTCCTTTTTCCGCTGCTCGACCAGCTTCTTGCGCCACGCGACGGCTTTATGATAGTCGCGCTCGACGCCCTCGCCGTTCTCATACATGGCAACCAGCTTTTCGATCGCAGGAATACAGCCCGCCTCGGCAGAACCGGTAATCAGGGCGACGGCGCGTTCGTGATCGACCTCTACGTCGATACCCGACAGATACGCCAGACCGATAAAGAAATTGTGCTTCGGATCGAAATCATTTTCAGTGACGGCGAGCTTTTGCACAAGCGGCAAAAGGCGTTCTTTGAGCGCTTCGGTGTTATCCGCACCGACAGGATCGGGGATACCGCGATACATTTCGCTGAGCTTATCCTTATCGGTCGGAACCATCTCGGCAGGCAGGATATCCATATCCCGTTCCTTCGCCATCGGATATTCATGCTCGACGATATAATTGTTCTCATTCACCAGATTCGGCGTGACCGTCAGGGCGAACAGACCGCTTTTGGCAAGGGCGGCTTTGATCGCGTCGTTGAAGTCCTCGCCGGGGGTAAGGAATTCGTCGTACCAGATCGCGATATCGCGGCAGAAGGGATGAGCGTGGATCAGCTTCATCAGCTCCTGCGCGTATTTCCTGTCCTTTTTGCGGTAGCTTAAAAAGATGTATGCGTCAAAGGCGTCGCGCACCTGCCGAGCGAGCTCGTCGCCGACGATAACCGCCTCCAGATACTTGGTCAGCTTTTCCTCATACGGGATCGCCGTGGGATCGGTATTGTTTTTATCAAGAAACTGCAGATCGCCGATGCGCTTGTTGAACAGCTCGTCCAAGCCGCTCTCCTGCATCAGCGGCAGGATGGGGATATGGCGCTCGATCGCGAACGGAACTTCCGCATCCATCGCGCGGCAGGGCTGTGTCAGCAGCTTGGTAGTGACGGGGATGACGAACAGCTGCATCTCGCCTAATCTGAGCTCATAATCCTCTACCTCTTCGGGCTTTATATCGGGGTCAAGGTAAAACACAGTGCAGTTCTGCCTGTCGAGCAGTTCTTTACGGATGCTTTCAAAGGTTCTGCCGTAATCGTCCGGGTGCGCCGTGAAGTACACCCTCGGCTTCCCCTGCGGGGAGCTGCTGCCTCTGGTATAATATTGGAAGTCTGCCATAGCGGTTGATCCCTTCTCAAGTTATTTTATCTGATATTCCATGCTTCTCAGTCGCCGACAGGCGGCACACAGCTTATCATTTGATGAACTTCACCAGAGTCGTTTCCTCCTCATGCGGAAAGAGGTTTTTGAAGTGCTCCATGATCCGTTCGTAAGATTCCTCGGGGGTGCGCTTGTACACGTTATCGGTGAAGCCGGCGCCCATGAAGCTCTCGGGCGTGGAGTATTCCGCTACGCCCCAGCCGTAGGGCTCGCCGTATCTGTCCTTCATATACACAAAGTCGCTGATCAGCACATAGCACTGCGCCTGCAGGCGGGTGACGGTCGTGTCGAAGCCCTTGTTGCCGCCCTTGCGGTAATCGCCGAGCTTCTTTAGCTCCTTGGAAAGGATCGGAGCGTGACCGGCGATCAGGTTATACAGGGTAAAGTCCCTCCGCTGAGCGAGACCGTCGTCCCACCGCGCGTCGAAATCGTAGCCGTCGCGGCGATAGTTGGCGAAATCCGGGAACCATTCGGGGCTGATGTAGCAAGCCTTTTTCTCAAAGAACTTGCCGTAGGCGCAGCCTGTCTCGCGGATAACGGGACCCTTCCATTCCCATGCCTGCCACTCGCCGCTCTCGCCATGATACCAGCAGTCGGGATCGATATGCTCCTCGACGGAAAAGCCGTCGATCGAATTGGAGAAGAACGGCAAAAAGCCGTATTCATGTATCGCGTCGATCAGGTCGGATCGGCTGCATATCTCAAAATCGTCAAACATTCCATCGCCCTCCTGTCATGATGATAGCTGTCCGTCTGATAGATGTCAAGTATTTGAAACAGTAAATGAAGAATAAAAAAGTCGGCATAAGACGCCGAAAGTCTCATGCCGACTGAATGACTCGGTTTTAAAGATCAGCTGTTGATCAAGCGAGCATCTTCTTCGCCTTAGAAAGATAGACGAGGAAGATAATGTAGCTGATAACGTTGAGGACCGCTGCGATGATAGCCAGAACAGAAGCGACGCCGACAGCCCAGATAGAAACAATGCTCGCGATAAACGTAAGAACGTAAATCACTACCAGGATATACAGGATGGTGTTACCTGTTTTGACGACCGATTCATCATTCAGCTTCAGCGCAAGATTCTTGATAGCCAGAATAATGAAGATGAAAACGATCAGCGTGCAGATCTGACCGAGGCTCTTCAAGATGCTGCCGAAAGTGCCGGGGATAAAGCTGCCGACCAGATTGCAGGCTAAACCCACAAATACAAAGATAAACGCAGTCTTGAAAGCGGGCTCGTCCTTCATGCCTTTGCCGATACCGACAATCATCAGGATGTACGCGATCAAAGCGATGATCACGCCTGCGACAAGAAAGATAGTAGCAGCAATACCGCCGCCCAGAACCGCGGCGGCCTGACCGTCGGTTATGGCGTTTGCATTTTCAGCAGACATCGCGCCGGCCCCCATAACAGCAGCAGAAATAGCAGCGATCGCCAGGCAAATACCGGAAATGATGTTGAGGATCTCAGAGGTAAAGAGCTTCTTTACGCCCTGATAAGCATTGGGAAAACTCATAATCTTCTCTCCTTAAAAATTTTTAAGATAGTCTTCGACTATTCATCAGTTATATTCTAACATTAATTATATTGATTATCAACTCTTTACGGAAAACAATGTTGCAACCTTGCATTACATTACTGTTACCGTTGCCGGCGCGGGTATGCCGCTTTATCGGAAAGCACAAAGCGCCGACGCGAAGCTGCGTCGGCGCTGTATTCTATATGATGATACTGTCAATATCGCGGAAGGCTTTTTTCATGATCTCTTCTTCATCGGCGCCGTCGATATCCAACCCTGCCGCAAGGACAAGTCTGACGTCGCGAATGCCGTAAAATCCTTCGCTTAAAGCCTTGATATATCCGTAGCCGTATTCCGTCGGGACGTAAGTTCCGCCCGCAGTGGTGATATAGTATAACCGCTTCGCTCGGCACAAGCCGACGGGAATGCCCTCGGGCGTATAGCGGAAGGTCACGCCTGTGACAGTGATTTGTTCAATATACCGCTTCAGCGCAGCCGTGAAAGACAGATCCCAGTAGGGCGACGCGATCACGATCGTATCAGCCGCGGCGAACTCACGCGCGAGACGGAACAGCGGATGATCCGTTTGCCCGTCTTCGATCAGATCGACCCGTTGAATAAGGTAATCTTCATCCACTTCCGGTAATGATATTTCCGACAGACGATGCTCCGTAATCTCGCCGTTCAGTTTTGACAACAGATAGTCCGCCAAAAGTTTTGTCCTTGAATCGGTACGGACGCACGCGTTAACAAAGAGAATCATGATTGCCTCGTCCGATCTTTATTCTTCTGTAGAAAAATCGTATGTATCGGTGATCTCGGCGTTGCCCTGCAGATCCTCGTAAACGGTAACGATAGCATAATACGGCTCGGGGTTTGCGGTAACGGGAGTGAGCTCGCACAGCAGGCAGTAATTGGTGCCGGAGACCAGCTGGGTACCCAGCAGAGCAAGCGGCGTATAGTCAGTACCGGTCATAGAGGACACCGCCTTTTCCAGAGCGTTCTTCGCGTCTTCGGTGACGACAGGCGGATCGGTCAGCTTCCAAGTACCTGTCGCCTCGGGATCCTGATAGTTGCCCAGCGACTCGGCTTCACTGTTGTAAACGTTCGTGATCTCGGCGTTGCCCTGCAGATCCTCATAAACGGTCACCAGTGCATAGGTAGCCTTCGAATCGGGCACGAGCGGATCGATAGTGCACAGGACCAGATGATTGGTACCGGCTACGACCTGGCTGGCGACGTACGCCACCGGCGTGTAGACCGCGCCGTCCAGCTTCTCGGCAGCCTTATTCACCAGCTCTTTCACCTCGTCGCTGACGGCGGGAGAATCCGCTATGCTCCAGCCGCCGACGATCGCTTCCTTTTCCGGCTGCTGTTCCGCTTCGGTAGGATCTGCCGAAGTTCCCGTGCAAGCGGCAAGCGATGCGACCATTACAATTGCAAGCAGAATCACGAATAATCTTTTCATAAAACATCCTTCTTTTCTGAATCGAATAAACAGAACTCCTCTTATCAATATCGTCCCTATATGACGCGTTCGATGAGGTTTTTCTATCGTTGATTATCATAGCAGAAAAAAGCTGTGATGTCCATATCTATGTCAACTTTTTCCGCAGAGGGCGAAACCGTTACGGGTGTTTTTCATTCACCAAAGCATCTCTATCGGTTTACAAATCATTAAATCCTCATAAGAACTATTTCACTTTCGGGCTATCCGAGCACAACTCTCATTTTTTGTAAAAATTTATCAATATAACAGTGAATAAACTTGACAATCTTTATACAATTGCTATAATAAAAATGTTACATATTTGTATTATTTGTATGTTTTTTGAAACTTTTTGCAAAGTCATGATGCAAAAAGTATTATTTTATCTTTTGGGTCTGATCATGCGGTTATTTCCTTATTTCCGACATAATCATATGTGATCTCATAACTCAGATAAGGAGGAAGTTAATTGAAGCGATTACTGTCAATTTTACTCTTAGCGGTGATTCTGGCGGGAACATTATGCACAACCGTCGTGTTCTCGAACGCCGCCGAAGCGCCCACAAAGGTTATCAACGTCGTTTATGATGACTCGGGCAGTATGTTTATGGATTACGACAAAGATCAGGAGCCTATAGACTCATGGAGCCAGGCTAAATACGCCATGGAGGTATTTGCCGCCCTGCTCAACGAGAACACTACAATGAACATCTATGTCATGAGCGATTATGACGACGAGTACGGTAATCCTGATAACCCTCCTATGCTGCAATTAGATTCAGCTGACGGAGCAGAGGAGAACGTTAAAAAGGTTCACGATATGATAACCAAAGCATATGGTACTCCGTTTGATTCCGTCAGAAAGGCATATAAGGATCTGGAAAACTGTACGGCTGATGAAAAATGGCTGGTCATCCTGACCGACGGAAGCTTCGACGGCATTGACAATATCGATAATTTCTTCAAGGGCAAGAAAAGTGATATTAATGTACTTTTTCTCGGTCTCGGACCCGAGGTCAAAGGTATAGCCGAGGACGACAGTAAGCATATTTACTTTGATAAAGCCGACGAGAACAATCCTATTCTTGAAAGAATTATCCAGGCGGCAACCCGCGTGCTGAACAAAGATCGTCTGGACGTCAATCCTTCGACCAAAAGGTTTTCATTTGACGTTCCAATGAAGGAGCTTGTCGTTTTCGCTCAAGGATCTGACGTAACGATAAACAACATAAAAGATTCTCACGGCAACATCTACGAGAGCACATCAGATCCTGTCAACGTACAATATTCTGAAAAAGGCTTCAGCAATTTGGACGAACACTTCAGCGATCCCTCTGACTTTACCTTTAAATTCGATAAAAACCTCAAGGGCTCTCTCGCAACTTTCGATGACGAATTTCCCGAGGGCGAATACACGGTAGACGTATCCGGCGCCGAAACGATAGAGATATACTATCAGCCCCATGTTGAGATTGCGACTTATCTCACCAATTCAGACGGCGAAGAGGTCACTGATTTGGAAGATCTCGAAATCGGTACATATACTATTGATTTTGCTTTGGTAAACGCAAATACAGGAGAAAAAATAGCCGATTCCGAGCTGCTCGGCGATGTTTCATACGTGGCGACAATAACCAACGGCAGCGATAATGGCTCCACTTTCGCCCCGGGCGATGAGATAACTATAGAAGAAGGCGAGCTGACGATCGACGCCGTAGCTACATATCTCGACTATCACACTGTAACCACCAACAAAACGTATACCGTATTCAAAAACAAAGAAATAACCTTTGAATCCGCCGGTGACACCGAATTCACTGTTACCTCGAACGGCTTTTCGGAATCCACGCCGATGAAAGTCAAAATGCTGGCAGACGGTAAAGACGTCACTGCGGAACAATGGAGTAAGATCGAAAATGTTCCCGAAGTGGAGCTATCAAATAACGCCGGTTTCAAACTCGGCGAATTCACTGTCACCAAGAGCGACGAACCGGGAATATTTGAGATTACCCCCTCGATGCCGGAAAACGGATTCGACGGCATCGAATACAAAGACTGCGACATAACCTTAAGCTTCAAGGATCACTGCGGCAGCGAGCTTTGGTCAGGCAAATCGGACGTTAAAATGGATTTGACCGACGACAGAGATTTCTTTACCAAACATCGCGATAAGATCATTACACTGATCCTGTCCTTGATAGCCCTTCTTCTGATTTTGGGATATATGCCGTTCATAAAGAATTACTTCCCGGCAAAGATGAAAAAGAAGCCGTCGATTCAGTGTGAACCGGAATCCTTTGGAGAAGATTCGCGGGTACGAAAAGGTCTGTTTGAAAAGAGCCTGTTGAGCACCCTTATCCCCTATGTCCCTGAAAAGGGTAAGGTAAAATATGTTCCCGCCGGAGTCGTCGGAGCTCCTCTGTTGAGACTTAAAGCAGCGAGAGGGCGCAGGATGCATCTGACTAACAGCAAGGACTTCGTCGGCAAGGATCATATCACCTTCAACAGCATCCCGATAACCGAACCGAGGACAAAAGAGCTTACCGTAAGCACTCAAATAGTAGTTAAGACGCAGGAGTGGACTTATACCTGCGTATTGAACAGATAAATCAATACTCAAAACACAATTCAGGAGGTTAAACCAGATTATGAATGCACCGACATTATTAATTGGATTAGGCGGTATCGGATGTAAAATCGTCGAGCGTGTATCAAGAATGGTCACGGAAGAACAGAGGAATAACATTGCCTTCGCGGTTTTTGACACTGATATCAATGAACTAAGTGAGATCCAGCGCAAAAGTCCGTTTATCAAGATTATTCAAACCTCTACAAAGCAGACTGTAGGCGAGTATCTGAACAAGGACACTCATGCCAGAGACACGTGGTTCCCGGTCAACGCGATACTGAACAGCAAGACGCTGACAGAAGGAGCAGGACAGGTGCGCTCTGTATCCAGGCTTGCGTTCGAGACAGTCGTAAGAGCCAACAAGCTCGAGCCCCTGCACGAGGCTATTCAAAGCCTGTACCGTGTTGAAGAAGATAAAAAGGACCAAGCTTTGCGCGTCGTTATCGCCAGCTCTCTTGCCGGCGGAACCGGCTCCGGTCTGATTCTGCCCGTCGCCCTCTATGTTCAGAAATTCCTTAAAGAACGCTTCAGACTCAGCGCTAATATCACAAGAGGTTTCTTTGTGCTGCCCGAAATTTTCTATGAGGTCATTACCGGACAAGCGGAAAGAAACAATCTGTGCGCAAACGCTTACGCGACCCTTCGCGAGCTTGACGCCTTTCTGATGAAAGGCGATCAGACCCTTGACAGAAGATTTAACGATAGTGTAAAAATGCTGTTCCCGCGTCCCAATTATGTGGGCTATGAAGAGATCGATCTGCGTCCGTTCGACTTCTGTTTCCTTTTTGACGCTCAGAACGCCGAAGGCAGCAAGCTGAATTCATTCGAACAGTACCTTGACCATGCCGCCAACTGCATTTACGCACAGTCTATAGGTCCTATGAACAAACGCAGCAATTCGTCTGAGGATAACACCATCAGGAAGCTTGCTCAAGCCAGAGGCAGAAATCGCTATGCCGGCGCCGGCGCATCTATGCTCATTTATCCGTTCGAGGATATCAGAAGATTCATTGCGCTGAACTGGGCAAAGCAAACCGTATCCAAGCAGTGGATGACATTCGACAATATCTATAAAGAGATCTGCCATGAAAACGCTCAGCAAAGAGAACAGGGTATAAATGCTCCCAACCCTGACTCAGGCAAGTTCTACGCTGATCAGATAGAATCCCTCGCAAAACAGGAGGACGCCTTCGCGCTGGCTATCGTACGTTCCTGCGGCGAATATGACACCGACGGCGTTACCCGCGTAGGCGACAGATGGGTAAAGTATGTCCAATGCATCCTCGAAAAAGTTAAGACCGATATTGAAGCGGGCAACTCCAAGATCAAATCGGTCAAAGAGGATATCATGGGTCAGTTGGGCGAGCTGTCAAACGACTGGAACGACTATGTAAGCCTGTTCATGCTTGAAGAAAGATACCGTCTGCTGTCAAAATCCTTTGTTGACGACGTATCTCAGACAGTCGCGTACGCCATGTTCAAAGCTCCCAAGAACACATCCAAGAGCGAAGACCTCGACTATAGATTGGACAAATACCTCGTCAGCGTAGACAACAATTATCTGCATCCAAACGCTATTCGCTATCTGCTCATCAGAGCGCTGGAGCTCATGAAGATGAACAAGCTCTCTTTGGATAAGAAAATCAACGACGCGAAGACTTATTTCACGGATTTTGAAAAGAACGCTTTTGACAATCCCTCTACGGATGACTATGTTGAAACAGCCGCCGACCTGACGAACCGCAAAATATCTCTTGCCTCAAAGATCTCCAAAAAACCTACCGGAGATCAAGAGGACGTCAAACAGCAACTCACCGTGTATCTCAGCAAGATATCTGATTACAGCGTTCAGACAGCTCAAGCTTATGTATTGGATCAGGGTATCAAACATCTCAAGTCGATAATTGACTCTTTGGAGAGCTTCTACAAGACCTTCGACAGCAAAGTCGAAATGCTCGACAGCTATATCGACGAAATTTACAAGAAATACAGCGACAGCGCCGGCACAACCGCCAGATACGTCTGTGCAAGCAGAACCTGCCTTGATAAGCTATATCAAAAAAAGACCTTCACAGGCAGTACTATTGTTCTCGACCCCGAACTCGCCAAAGAGATATTCGATCAGGTATTCGAATATGCCATGAGCAAGGAAAAGCCGAGTAATAACCGCTACTTCAGCAATCTTTTTGACAAAGGTATTCTCGGATACTTTGAAAAGGAAGTTATGAGGTTATACGGTTCCTCCATCGATATCGACATCATCGAAGCTATGGAGAACGAGGCTGTTTATGAAAACGGCTACGATCAGGAGGAAAACGCCGACACCCTCATCAATCACTATGTCAGAAAGACCATCAACGATATCAGAAAGCTTTCGTGCCCCTTCATCGAAAGCCCTCTCGGCGAGCCCAGAGATCCGATCAACGCATGCACTTTCAACTCCTCTTTAGAGCCGCATAAGGGCGACGATTCTCCCAAAGCGCAGCTCATCCGCAAAGAGCTGATGAATTACGGCGGTGCTCCCGACGATGACATTCCTAAAAACATGATAATGTTCTATCAGTCTTTCTATGGTCTGAGAGCAAACGACCTGAGCAAATTTGCTCCGCCCGAGAAGTCACAGACATACAACCGCGGCGGCGGCGAGTACTTTAAAGCATACTACGAGATGGTACAGAACGTACATCCTAAGCCCCATCTCAGCAAAGAGATTACCCCTCATATCGACCGCTGGTGGCATATTGTAACCAAGATGCCCGATCTTGACGAGGGCAATCAGATCAAGCAGGAAAACAATATCTACGCGGCGTTCTTCTGGGGCATCATCGGTCGCTTTATCGATCTATATGAAGACAACTCAGTATCCGATATCAAGATATACAAGCTCAAAAGAGATGAGCTCAGCATGGATGACGACTGCCTTATCGTTTCAAACGGCACGGTGTGCGATAAACTCTATGAGGTTCTGGATGCCATCGCCATCTATCCTGAGCTTGTGACAAAGATACTTGATAAAGTAGCCATCATGACGGAAGACGACGTAAACAGCAAGGCAAGAATGGACGACGGCATGCTGTTCTCGTTCCTCGACGAGTTCAGTCTTTCCGAACCCGGAATCGGCGCAGACGCTGTTTCTGCTAAAAGCATCTTCGATATCCCGATGCTGATGAAGAAATCCATCACACCCGATATTTATTATGAAGAAAACGTTGTCAGCATCCTCAAAGTCGAGCTTTCAGAAATCAGAAAGTATCTGGCAAGATTCTTAAGTCACAAGGAGCTGTGCGACGTGATGAGCAAAATCATGATTGATCAGTTCGATAAGTATATCAATGATATCAAGCTCGAAGCTGAAATCGATAAGTCAATATTCAGAGAATCGCTGTTCGACAGGACCTGCTCCATCATTTCCGAAGAGTTTGGAAAGCTGGGCAAGAAGGCAGAACAGAAATACGTTAAGAAAACTGCGTCAGAACTCAAGGCGTAATCATGCGGTGTTGCCATAAAGGTGGTGATCCCAACGTATACCGTAATCATTCAAAACGAAAAAACGACGCATGATTTCAACAAATATATTCCGCTGTTTTCCAAAGCACTGTCCGATAACGAAATAGGACTGTGCAAATGGATAGAAAGCGGCACAACTCTCGAGAGCGCCCTTCCCGGACTTCCCGAACTTACTAACGATAAGGAAGAATGGCGCGCAATCGTCGTCAGATATACCGACGACAGCGCCATGCTGAAATATCCGTGTGACAAGCAAAACCCCTATGACTTCAATGCTTACTCTCAGGCCGGTATCCCTTTAAAAGAGAGCGAGGTGCCCTTGGTGCGCCTTACGCATATTTTAGCGGGCGTACCAATGCCTGAAACGGAGTTCGAACCCGCGATCATCTGCGAAGAGGGCAAAGCTCCGCGCACCGTATACCGTCCGGTAGAAAACGAATCCGAGATGGCGACATACCGCGATCTGACCGAGAAATATTCATTCAACGGTAAAAAGCCGACTTCCGTGATTCTGCTTTCTGTACGCGAAAACTTCCGTTCAAACACCATCCACGACGCATGGACGTCACACAAAGAATCCGGAAGTTCCGAGTTCTGGAAACGCAACCAGTATCCGGATAAGACTCGCTTTCTGGTGTTCGACTTTGATCGACAGGGACCCGTAAAGCGTATTGAGGATGAATTCCGTTTCTGGACGACGTTGCTGTTGCTCTCAGTCAACCAAATAGACGCAAGCGTGTTGCAGGCGTACAGACTATATCATGCTGATTCTGTTATTGATACCCAAAGGCTGGGAAGTCATTTTCAGAATACTGTCAACCATCTTCGCCGTGCGAGGAATAAAATTGAAGACGAGATAAAGCGCGGCAGCTCGACCCGCTATATGCAGAATCCGGAGTATCCTCATTTCAGGCTGGATATTCCCGTAGGTGTCGAAATGCCGAAAAATGATGAGCGGGAGATCAGCAAGAGCTCGTTCGGCTTGTTGAGCGATGGTATTTCAAGCGACATAGGCGAATGGGATATGAAAAAGAAAGCTCTCGAAAAATCTTTGGATGAGTGCGCCCGTTCGGCAGACCGCGAGCTCGATATCACTGCCGAGAAGACCCGCGATGTATGCTCATATGAGGAGAATGAGGTCTATGAGATTACCCGCTATCAGCGCGAGGATCTTGCGCGAGAGAGCTTTGAGCTTTGCGATGAGATCATCGAGACTCAGGGCGATCTTCCGACGGGAAATATCTCAAGCGACGAGAATATCGTCAAGGCAGACAAGGATGTACGCGACCATCTTAAGCGTCGCGCAGCCAAAGGTCCCGTTACCCTGTCGTTGACTGCTTCTTTAGTCCTGATTCTGCTGTGCGGCATACCCGAGCTAATAAAATACTTCCGGGGCGAGAGCGAGATATCTTTGATCAATATCATTCTTTCCGATCTTGGAATATTCGCGATTATCGCAATATTCGGTATTTGCGCTCTGATTTTTCAGAAGCTCAGTTTAAACAAATCAATCAAATCCTACAATCATCTTATCGCCGCTGCATTTAATCGCATCACGGAAAACGCCTCGAATTACTCGAGCTATCTCAGTGCCATAGCGTCAGACTGCAGAGCTAATTCGTTTTTGCACATAACCGAGCGCATAAGGCTCAGGCAAAACAATTCCCACCACTCCAAGTTCAAGCTCATGAAGTCTATCGATCTCATGCTTTACAAGATAAAAATGTGGAGCAAAGCATTTTATCTTTGCCCCGACTTCTCTATGGTGCTGCCCGACAACAAAGACGTATGGGACATCAATATCCAAATGATCGAACAGTCGCTGTATATCACGGCGAACGAGAAGAAAGCGAAGGTAGAGGTAAACAGCTCGGGATCCTATATCGATTCTCCGTTCGATTTCGTCACAGAGTTGGATATAGTAAGGGAGGAGCTGTATGATGATTAACGTTTTAAAGGCAATCACCAGCCTCCTGTTTATCGCATTTCCGGCATTTTTGCTGTGTGTAATCAATGTTCGGAAAACCCATCGCGTAAGACAGGTATTCCTGCCGATTATATTCGGTATCTTTTCGATTGTCGGCGCTGTTATCCTTTCGTTCCATGTTGATGATTTCAACTCTTATATGGAACAAAACCTTCCGGAAAACGAATTTGTTCCGTACTGTTATATCCTGGTATTTAACTTCTTTATCCTTATCGCAATGGTTATCCTGAAAGCGATAGTATGCCCGGTGAATTCACTGATAATAAAAGATAAGAAAAAAGTTCTCGACTTCGCCGCGACAGGCTTCTATGAGTACAGCGAAGACTACAGCGAATGGTTTTTAATGACTAAGTGGGTGAATTTCAGAGGCTTTTTGCGGGCTGTTGTTATTGGTACCACCATAGCAACCGCTGCTTTCTTGGCTCTTGCGTGGATATTGGGTCAATACTTCGGCGTCTTCACCTACCTTTCGATCGCGCTTACAATAATCTGTGAGTTCTACAACTTCGTAAACGGGCAGACCAAGGAAGAGTTTGAACACAGCTTCTTAGGCATGGAGGCGGATTCGCGCAGGATAAGCAGTTACTTCAAAGTTCGCGAAATATTTGAAAAGTTACTTCCCGAGCCTCTGTTATGCGCGCATACGGGCATGGAGTATATGGGCAACAAGAGCAGCATAGATTTGCTCAAAGCCCTGAGCAAATCCAACGATGAAGCAGATAAACTAACCGCACGGTTCTTTTCTGTAAACGACAGATACAAAACAGCCGATCCCGACTGTGTGACGTCTACCGTGAAAATGATGCACAGAAAAAACGTGGTATTCTTCGATCCGTTTTACCGTGATCTGAGCCTTTATATCACCTTGCCTCTGGTTAATGCTCTTCTTAAAGGGCAAAAGTGCGTCATCATCACAGGCAGACAATCGAACACTGAGGATATTATCCGCTGGATATCCGACCTTATCAAAGATTACTCGCATATGAAAACTCTGTGGCGCACGGCTGAATTAAACGCCAACGAGCCTGAGTGCGAGATCGGCGTGCTCAGTTTTCCTCAACTGTACAACAATAAGGTCATCTCAGCTAACAAGCATTTTTTCAACGATACGGATTTTGTTATGCTTGTCGAACCTTCGGTTATTCTCAATACGGGTCAGGTGGCTTTGAATATTATCGCCAATGAATTTCAATCAGACGGCAATCAGCCTGTTTACTGCGTTTGCGACAGACGGGTCGACGGTCTGATCGATACCCTCTCTCACCTTTTGAAAACGGAACTCACCGAAGTCACAGCCGCGCCTCTGCCCCGCTGTGTTTACTCGGGGATCGCGTGGGATGCCGATGGCGATTTCCAACGCCGGGTACTGTTCGATAAGCAGTCGCGTTATCTGGGGAACGGTGTAGAGCTTGCGGCGATCGCCGTCAAAAACCAGATACCCAGGGTAACGTGGTTCAGTGAGACAAAAGCACCGGTAAGAGATATCAAGTGGCTGGCAGGTCAGTACTATCCTGCTATCTGTAAATATATGAATCAGCCCATCCAGCAGGAGGTGCTGTACGAAAAGATCGGGTTTGTATCCAATCTGTGGTCTACCGAGCGCGAGGATGAACGGTTCATCATAGCCGAAGACGAGTTCTGCAACATTTTTGAAACGATGCGTGTCTATCTGTCTCAGGGCAAAAGACAATCCTTTGTCAATGTTCTCTCACAGAATTATTTGCTCAGAGATTACATGAGATGTAACAAGCAGATGTTCATCTCTAATCCCGACGTAATACCTTCGATTGTTCCCGATTATGCTAAAACCGAGAGAAATACTCTCATCAAGCTGATTCTCACCATGACATTCCGTCCTGTTACCGACGCGGAAGTCATAGATGAGTTTCAGCTTGTCGGATTGGAATCGGACGACTCGCTCGATATCCTTATCCGAATGCTGAAAAAATATACATACGCTGATAATTCGATCCTCACCGTCCACACGGTTCGTTCACGCGCTGATGAGAATACGACTATTTCAACCTTGAGATACACCATTGATCCGGATGTATTTGAAACATATTTCTCCGACTCGCTTAAAAACGCATATTTCATTATAGAAGATGAAAAAACCGAGCGAGAATATATAGATGCAAAACTGTTCAGTCATATCACCCAGAAAGTCTTGCCCGGGCAGTTCATCACCTATGACGGAAAATACTATCTCGTAAGGCGTATCTCACCTCAATCAGGAGTTATCCTGAGAAGAGCATCGGATCTGTATGACGGCAGAAAATATTACCGTCAGCTGCGCAGCTATGAACTCAGTTTCCCCGAAGCCGAAAACATTGTCAGCAGAAAAACCGTGATGGATATCGAAATATCCACGCTCAGCGCAGATATAAAGGTAGAAACCTCCGGTTATCTCGAATTGTCCGATGATCACAATCTGCGCACCGCACGTTTGGTAGATTTAAGCGATGACCCGTTTCTGGAAAACTATTCGAGACGGTATCATAACAAAACCGTACTCAGAGTCAAGTATCCGGAAAGCGACGACCGTACACGCTTTACGCTGTGTATGCTGTTCTCCGAGATATTCAAATCCATATTCCCCGACGGATGGCAGTATATTGCCGTTGTATCCGGCAGACCGGATGATATCGAGGGCTTCCTGAACTATATGGTATATCCCGTAAACGGCGATTATGACAGCGACTATATCTACTTTATTGAGGACAGCGATATCGATCTCGGTCTGCTTGAATCCATCGAGCGTAATCTTAATAAGCTAACCGAGATTATTGCCGATTTTCTTGAATGGCATATTGAAAAGCTGCATGAACCCGAGGCTAAAGATCCCGCTCCCGTTTCCGTTAAAATCGAAATAGAACAAAAGAAGAAGAAGCAAGGACTGTTCAGCCGTATGGCTAACCGTATCCGTATGCTGTTCGGAGGCAAGGTCGATGAAAAGCCTACGGATTTCAGCACTCCCGTTGCTCCTTCACCTGTTCCTGAAAACACGGAGCCTGAGAGCAAACCGGAAGCAACAGTTCCCGAACCCGCTGATACCGTTCCGGATGCAGATACTGAAATAATTTCAAAGGAAAACACATCAGATATTTCTGAACCTGCCGAAAACACTGAAGGAACGGACTTTACGCTCGACGAACCCACTGCCGAAGCCTCTCAGAGCGAACAGCCCGAATCCCCGGAGCCCATATCTGATGATGCCGTTCAGACCTGGAGCCCGACGGAAGGGTCTGAGTCCGACAGCGAAAGCGGCGGCGACCCCGAAATCCTCGACATTGACGGAACGGATATCTTTGATACTGCAGGTTTATCCGAAACCGACAGATATCTTGAAGATCAGTTCAGAATACTCGGTCTGACCGGTGCGAGCAAAACTCGCTATCAGCTCAATTGCTTCCTGAAGTTCGGCTTTGAGGAAATAGACAGCAGACTTCACATAGAAGAGTTGATACAATATCTGCGTGTGCGCGGATGGTGCAACAATTATCTTACAAAAGCAAGGCACTTTGACCTCAGCGTCGATACCGATCTTGATCTGGAAGCCGTCAACCACTGCGATTTCTGCGGTCTTCCGCTGACAGGAGTAAGCTATGAGCAAATGAACGACGGACGTATCCGCTGCAACGACTGCTCTGCCTCGGCTATCACAACAGTAGAAGATTTCAGAGAGCTTTTCTGCCAAATTCTTGATATGATGGAAGCGTTCTTCAACATCAAGTTCAAGATTCCCATCAAGGTATTAATGCTCGACGCCCGCGAGGTAGCTAAACGCTCAGGCGTACTGTTCACACCGAGTACCGGCATGGCTCCCAGATCTCTCGGCTTTGCTCAGAAGAAACGCAACAACTACAGCATTGTAGTAGAAAACGGCAGCCCGCGTCTCGCCGCTATCGATACTGTCGTCCACGAACTGACCCACATCTGGCAGTTTATTAACTGGAACAGCGATCAGATCTCACAGGTCTTTGGTTTGAAAAATGACGCATGTACAGCAAAGGCCAGTGATATTGTATACGAGGGAATGGCTATGTGGGCTTCAGTCCAGTATCTCTATCTCATGGGCGAGACCTATTACGCTGCCTGTCAGGAGGCACTTGCTGAAAGCCGCAATGATATCTACGGAATAGGCTTCAGACTTTATCGGGAGCAGTATCCGCTCATCAAGGACACCTCTTTGATAAAATACTCCCCATATTATTCCTTCCCGCCTCTTGAACCAGCCAATGTAATAAAGGCTGTCAGAAACAGCTGTACCGATCCTGAATGTCAATGCTAATCTATGATTCGCCTATTGAAAGAAGGTGTGAGCCATGAGCTCTTTGATAGAACAATATAACAATATCATTAAAAGACTGAATGAGCTAAACAACAGGATAGCGGCCAACAGCACCAGAATCGCTGAAATCCGCGGCGAGCTCACCGGCAATATTCCAAGCCGTATTCAGCATCTTGAAGAGCAAATCCAAAAGATAGATGATTATATGCTTAAAATACTGGGCTTTCAGGATCTTGCGAAACAGCATATGACCAGCATGAACGCTTTGACGATCGAGGCTCCTCCGGGCTACAGAGTCAACCTTAACCGTCTGAGAAACTGGGCGATGATGATAGATCCGACGTCTGCTGACGACCCATATGCCCAGCGCGTATATCTTGTAGCAAAATGCGACGAGTTTTTCCTGAAAAAGAAGCGCGCCGAGTTTGAGACAAAGATTGAAGAGCTCCGCAAAGAAAGGGACAGCGGACTTTATGCCGAACTCGAACAACTGAAGGAGGAGTCCGCACTGCTCACAAAGGCCCGGGATGAATTTACTTCCGGAACGGAATTCTCCGAATTTGCTGACGCGGTATATCAGGCAAATATGAATTACTGGTTTGAGCAGCCTCCCGCACAATACATCGCTTCCTCTAAAGATAAGATGTATATTGCTCCGGGCGCTTATGCCGCTTCGCTGGGACTTAGCAAAGAGCAGCTTTCCTCTCTCAAAGGACAGCTCGGGCAGTTCCTCGATCTTGAAAGCGGTAGGATACTATTGCCTTTGGAACTGCCGGCGGATAAAGAGTATGTGATTTCCGTAGAATACGCTCCATCAAGGCGCGTGGAGTTCGACCGCGCTCTGCAGAATTTAATTCTTAACACACTGCGCGTCCATCCTCTGGGCTCACATAAGATTTATATGCTCGATGCTTCCAGATATAATTCACGTGGGCTCGGCAGTCTGAGACAGCTTGAGAATTCCTTTTCCCTTGAGCCTGTTCCGCGCAACTCTGAACAACTAACAACCACTCTTGAAAATCTTGTGTCTTACTTTTCGGATATAGACGAAATAATCGGTTCTTTTGATACAGTATCCGAGTACAACGCCTCTGTATCACCTGAATTAAGGTTGCCGACGTCGACAGTCATACTGTATGGATGGACGTCTTTAAGCGCAGACAGCCTCGCACTTGCGGAACGCATCATGACCGGCTACGAAAGATACGGTGTATCCATAATCGCCGTTTCTTATGCCAACGAAGAAAACCAGCATTCTGCAGAAAGCCATATGCCTGATTATGCGAGATTCAACGCTGTAAACATTACCATGCTACCCGGCAAGACCATGGTCAAGATGCCTGATTCTGCATCTCACCGCTTTACATGGTATACGTTTTCGGGAGAGCTCGGTCAAGAATACGTCAACACGATTTGCGCCTTTCAGCCTGTTGATAACAGCATAGGCAACGAGTACACAAAACGTTATTCCCTGAATCAGCTCCCGGAATATATCCGCGAGTATAAAAAGATCGTCCTTCCCTTCGGCATCGACGGAAAGGACGAGGCTCATACGCTTTCATTCGAGGATGAGAACTTTGCTGCGTACCTTGTCGGCGCATCAAGATCCGGTAAGTCCACGCTGTTGCATACGTTGATCGCCGGTCTGATAAGGAATTATCACCCCGATAATCTTGAATTGTGGCTGGCCGACTTTAAGCAACTTGAATTCAAGCGTTATATGAAACATTTGCCGCCGCACGTCAAATACATTTTGCTGGACGAATCCACAGAACTCGTATATGACCTGATAGATCGACTGACCGATAAGATGATGGAACGCCAAAGGTTGTTTGCGCGGTTGGGCGTACAAAGGATAGACCAGATCGATCCCCGCACACTCAGCGAACCGCTGCCGGTCATCTTTGTAATCCTTGACGAATTCTCTATCATGTCGCAGTCGATCGCGGAATCTCAGATATACAAGCTCAGGCTGCAAAATATTCTTGCAAAGGGAGCGGCTCTCGGTATCAAATTCCTTTTCGCGAGTCAAACCTTCACTACCGGCGTAGCAGGTCTTACACCTACTGCAAGGGCTCAGATCCAGCAGAGGATCGCCATGAAGGGCTCGCGTGATGAGATAAGTGAAACTCTCGAATTATCCGCCGCTCTCAGGACCGAACAGGTCAAAAGCTGGATGGATGCTCTGCCGCCTCACTATGCTCTTGTAAAGTTCCGTACAGGTCCCGATACGCCGCCGCAGGTCAAGCGTTTTCTGGTCATGTACTTTGCCGATTACGCACCGCGAGATGAGATGATTGAGCTCATCAAAGATCGGATGACAGCCGAAGAAATGTATCAACCGGCGAGACTCGACGCTTATGTTGATAAGCATCCCGTGCTGGTCGACGGCAACAATTTTGATATGTTCGATCCCGAAAAGCTCAAAAAGCATATCACCCGATCAAGAGCTTCAGCAAACAGCGGATATGCGCCGGACGACAGATTTATCTCTTTTGGCACTCCCCGACTTATGGTCGATATGAAAACTGCGGTTTTATCCTCAGAAACAAGAGAAAATCTCCTTGTGCTTGCCCGTTCGGCAGAGCAGGCTCCCGCGGCCTCTATCGCTCTCTCGGCTATGAAATCATATCGGCTGCAAAACGGCAGAGTGCAGATATGGGCCTACCCCAAAAACCGCCTGTATTCTACTTATAAAGACGTATTTGTCAAATGCGGCTTTGAGATTATCGAGGGAATGGATGCAGTCTGTGACGCCATTTATGAACTAAAGCAAGATATAACGGCAAAAAAGAGCTCAGACGTTCTGATCGTCCTGATGGGAATTGACAGAATATGTATGGACTTTGATTATGTCGACGCCGGCGCCGCAAAGCCTCAGGAGAAAAAAACTGTAACCATCGCTGAGCTTGATGCGAAATTCACCCAAAGCGGAGCTATCGTTCAAACAGAAGAGGAAGAGAAGAAGCATCAGTTACTCCTTAAATGGACTCCTATAAAGCGTAAACTCAGAGCGCAGGCTAAAGCCGAGGGCAAGACCAAAGAAGAAATCGACCTCCTGCTCAAGGAAGAATTGGCAAAGCTTCGTGTCGAAATGGGTATGGAAGTTCCCGCTAATTCGACACAGCCTGCATCAACAATCGACTCAGCAAAGGCGGATCCGGAAGATCAAAAGCAGGAAGAAACCGAAAAGCCCGCTGAGCATCAGCCCGGAGCATACAACGCTGCCGCTGATTTTGTATATGTCGTCAAGCAGGGCAGCAGATTGGGCTATCACTTTATGCTCAATCTCAGTTCACCTGCCGATCTTAAGGCAACCGGTCTTAAAAAAGACTTTTTCCGATACAAGATGGCTTTCCAACTTTCGATCGATGACTCGCGCGATATCTTTAATACAAAGATCGCGTCAGGTCTGCCCGAGCATATCTGTCAGTTTGACGATACCATCGAGCAGTATTCGTTCAGACCGTATCTGCACAGCGGCGTTTCATGGGATGGATGGTACGTTTCAGACACAGGAGAGGTCGTCAGTCCGTTTGAATGACCGGTAAAAAACTCTTAATTGTATAAAGGAGGTAAACTATGGCATATGCCGATGAACAAAGCTACGAAGAAATGATAAACGCACTGCAAAACTTCATGTCACAGACACAGGAACAATGCGAAGTAATGACGAGAGCTGGCGCTGACTGTGTGGACAACACCGACAACGATCCTGCAGCGGTTAAAGGAAACGAACGGCTCGGCGAGTGTGTGCAGAGCATAACAGCGACTTTTGAGATCATTCAGAATGTCATCGCCGCCCTGCAGGATGAACTTGAGAGAATACGCGAGGCTGCCCAAAAAGCAGACTCTATATAAAGGAGGATGATCCTATGGCGAAATATGCAGTTAATGAAGAAGGCGTAAGCGCTTTAAAGACTATGTCAGCAGCTATTGTTGAAGCCGCAGAAGCGATAAAAAGCAATGTATCGGGATTATCCGCCTGCGTGGATGAACACTCCGATACTCTCGGTCCTCATGTCAGCTCTATTGAGGGCGTCATAGAGACCATAAACGCGGCGATAGAAGCCGGTTCCGAGCCGGTCCAACAGCTTTCCGAAAAGCTTAATGACGTTGCCGAAGACTATGAAGATATCATCGGCGACGACAGAATTGGAGGCTTGGCAAATTAGGCGGCTCCGCCGCAGTCGGAGGCGCAACTGCCGCGGCAGCAGGCGTAGTCGGCGGAGCAAACTCAAATCCGACAAACAACGGTTCTCAAACCGGAAGCAACAGTATCACGTCAATCAAAACGTGGATTAAATCAATTAATCCGCAGTTTGGAAAACAAGAATGGGCAAACTATAATTGCGGAACATGCGCGTTGGCTGTTGAGAAAAACTTAAGCGGCGGAAACATTTCCAATGTTGGCTTTGACGAAAGTCTGCGTACCGATGCGGGTATGGAAGCCGCTACAGGCAAGAAATGCGTATACATGCCGGTGTCTGAAATAGAAAACCATCTCAAGAGAATGGGTCCCGGCTCCCATTTGATCGTCGGAATCAACCGAAGGTTACCTAACGGTCAAAGCATTGATGGTCATTGGTTTAACGCATTCTATGACGGAAATAAGATCCACACCATTGACGGACAATGCGGTGATACCTTCGACTGGCCGTACGACTATCATAATGTGTCCGAATGGTGTGCCATGATTTAAGGAGGAGAGTATGCTCAGTTTTGAAGACAGAATAAAAATTGCAGCTGATCTTCTGAAAATACCGGAAAACACAGCCAGAGAGTGCAGCTATTGTCCGGAAGAATGTGACGGTATTTTTATATCTGTTCCCGGCAAGGGCAGAGGTTCAGTGATGATTGATCCTGAAGGAAAATACCTGATGCTGCCGTCTTTTTACGGATTTGATGATTATCTGGAAAAGTATCTGGCCGGCGAACGTTCCGAATTTGAATCAGACTGATAGCAATAGGGAAAGAACTGTTTACGCAGACGGTATCAGGGGCTTTATCCTCATCCTCTGCAGAGTGGATAAATCACTGCATGGATAACCTTAACATTTTCCGGAGCCACCAATACCGAGTCATGAGATCGATGCTTCGAGCTTGCGTCACATATACCGCAGGTGCAGAGTGCCCTTGTTTCGGGAGTGAGTCCGGATACTTTCAAGCAGGACCCCGTACCGGGCGCCTGTGGCTCACAGTATTTCGATCCGAGAAACATGTTTTCGGTCTACAAAGGCGACGGTTATTAGGAATTCTGCAGCGACGGCAGACACAGTGTGCTTGCCGCAAGAGCTCACGGTCACAGAACCCCCGAAAGGATCAGAGGCGTCAGAGCAAAGCGCAAGTGGTTTTTTATACCGTTCCGGCGAGCGGCACTGTCTAAAGACATTTACAAAGAATGGGCTATCGTAAAACTTCTCGTTTTATGATAGCCCATTAATCAAATCTAAGGTGTCACATACGAAGGATCCGCTTCAGACAATCCAAAGCGGTACGAACAGACTTTTTCATATGCCGCAAACGAACAAAATATGTCATCATTGTAAAATTGCTTGAAAAAACATCCTGACTTTGATAGAATGACAACAGAATCAGATATTGAGATCACAACCCGCTAAAAGGGTTCACAATACTCATTATAAAAGAACGGTGTTAGGATGGCTGAACAGAAAACGAGCAGAAAAGCGCAAAAAACCATGAAACAGATCCGGATTATACTGGCACAGCTCTTGACAGAAAAAGAGCTGAGGGATATCACGGTCCAGGAGATTGCGGAAAAAGCGGAGATCAGCCGCACGACCTTCTACAACTATTATCTGGACGTTTACGACGTCTATGAACAGTTGGAAAACACGGTGTTAACGGAACTGGGACTGTTGATCACAGAGCACGGGCCGAAAACAACGTATGAAGTGTACCCGGCTGTATTCAAATATATCATGGATAACCCCGAAGTATTCAAAATGATATTCAGCCCTAACGGACCCAAGCTGCTCTATCTGAAGCTGCTGAATCTGGTCGAGGGCTTGAACCGCGTGATATGGGCGGAATTCTTCGATATCGACATGAACGACGATCGGGTAGAGTGCGTGATCCGCTATCACTCCAACGGTACTTTGGCGATCGCAGCAAATTGGGTGTTGAGTGATTTTAAACAATCGCAGGACTTTATCATCAAAATGCTGCACGGTCTTGACGCGAGCACGCAGGCATATCTGAAAGCGCAGCTCGATTTATCCAGAAATCTTTAATTGTAAAACGGCAGTTTCCCGTCTGAGGAAGCTGCCGTTTTTATGCCGGATTTTATCTTTATACTATTCTTATGACAGGATCAGGATTGATTATATTCCGCTCAATCCCCGCTGCGGACGAAAAGAACAGACATAATTACACCAAAAGCTGTAAATACAAACCGTACCCGCCGGGCATCTACTGTAATTACCGCAGTTTTACAAAACTCACTATTCCCGCAATAACCGAATAAATCATCAAAAAAAACGTGAGCTCTGCACGCTTGCAGACTCACGTTTTTCTAAGAGATTCAGTACATTACTTGATATGTTGGCAAAGGTCGAAAGCGAATCCCGACGGAGATACCATCATAGCAGACTTTGAAGAAAGTGTTTCGACCGTCTGACCCTGCTGCTTGAAGCCGCGGGCGGTCAGCATCGCGAACGCTTCGTCAAAATCATCGACGTTCATTCTGATCAGTGTCAGGTCGCGGGGCAGCATTGTCGAATTTGCAACGTCGACACGGTTGCCGTTAGCATCCTTCATGGTAACGTCGCCGAGACCTGTTTCCATCAGCTCGGTCTGCTGATGGCGCTTCTCGAAGCCCAGCTCTTCAAAAAGCTGCACGACCGAATCCGCCTGATTGGATACGATTAAGGGACTGAAACTTGTGATTTTCATGTGTTGCCTCCTGTTTTTAATTTTTTTTCTTACATCGTTTTATATGGATGTAACATTTATTTGGAAAACTTCTCCCCTATCCCCTCGGGCGCTTTCATATTCAGATTCCAACGCTGGATCCATGTCGCGTCGATGATGCATACGTCTCCGTCTTTGTCCACATCAGACAACTGCAAGGCTGTATCGGACAGCTCTGTCATACTCACGTCATAGCGCTGGATCGTCGTCGCGTCGGTGATATCCACTGCGCCGTCAAGATTCGCGTCTCCGAGCTTGAAGGGATCGATAATCTCAAAATCGCCGAGATTGAAGCGCAGGATATCGGCGATCGCTCCCGTAGTCTGGCTGTAGTTTTCTTTTCTGATAATTCCGCAGTTGCCGATTAAGGCGTAATCCGCCGAGGAATGAAAGGTGAAGGTGTCGCGCCAGTTCCAATCCTTGTCAAAGATCGAGACAACGCATCGCCCGTCTTTTTCCTCCAGATAATAACCGTCCGGCGCGGCAACGGCGTTCGTATACGGCGAGTGCTCTATGATCTTATCACCGCTGCCGATATCCTTGCTCTCCAGCAATTCTCCGGTTTTTGTATAGGTATCCGCACAGAATTCAAAATCCATATTCGGATTATTATTCTTTTCGCGAATTAAAACAACATTTCCGTTTTCTTCAAACACACAGGTATATGAGCCGGTAACGGGTATGTCCGCAAGCTGCCTGTCGTCAAAGTCATAGAGGAACAGATGATCTCTGCGATCAATCCACCTCCTGATCGCATAGGTCTCTCTGTCCAGCTCGAAATAATCGTTGAAGTCGAGACCGTCTGTGAGCTTAGGCTCGCTCTCAAAGTCGATCGTCAGCGCAGCGTTATTATCGGAATTCTGTCTGAGCATCGTATAAACGCCGTTTTTGTACCTGTTGAAATCGACGCTTAACGGGTCAAGCTCATATTCCGCGAAAGCCTCGTTGGAGACGGTATACACGTCGCTGAGAGTGTTGCCGAAGCAGTCGATCTTCACAAAGTAATTGTTCTTGTATGTATTCAGGATCACGGCAAAATTGCCGTCATAGAGCCCGACAACCTCGCAGCGGTACACGGAGTTATAATTGCGGTCATAGTCGGGAGCCTCAAAATCAAGGCTGTAAAGCTCCTCGCCGTTCAGATTATACGAGGCAAGATGAAAGACGCTGTCGGAAACACCTGACGGAACGCGGAGAATACCGTAGGAGCTGTCGCTCATGGGGAAAGGATTAGAGCAAATCGATGTTTGTTCGTTGCCGGGCACAGTAGAGATGTGCGTCAAAGGCAGAAAGTCCGCGCTTGTCACGGAAAGACGGGTTTTGGGAACGGGCTGATTATAGTTTGCCCGGAACAAACCCTCGGGGAGCACGAGAGAGTAATTCGTTTTCGGCTGTACTGACGGAGACGCCTCTCTGTAGCTCAGCACAAACTCATTCGCCTTGTCCGTGCCTTCGATGTGCAGCTTCAGCTTATCGCCGTTATCGGCGAGCAGATAAGGCGAATATTGTTCTTGCTCTTCCCGGCTCATAAGACGGCGTAAGGAAATCAAAGTATCGGAGGTGAGCGTCAGGCTTGCGTCCGATCTCATTTCCTCGTCGTCCACTTCAAAGTTCACCTGCACCTCGGGTAAGGGATCGTCGGAAAAGCTGACCTTAAAGGATGGCTGATCGCCGGTGACAAAGTCCGTAAAGCTGATACCCGTATAGCGTCCGTTGTACACGCCGTCGTCATACAAGCCGGTGTTAGGAGAGGTAAGGGGCGTCAGCTCGTCGCCCTCTCGGTAGAGACAATCCTTTTGTGTCCATACATAGGGCTCGTCAAGCTCGAGTTTCACATTATGTATCAGGTTGTCGCGCAGATAATTATTTAACTTATTATAGTCGACGCTCGCTTCTTCATCGTCGAAGCTTACATCAGCGTTGACATGGAAGATCCGGAAACCGGGCTGCATACTGCTATACTTATCAAAAACCTCTTTGTTATTGCCCTCGCCGGAGTCATACTCCACAAGAAAGTACTCGTCCATAAAGCCGTTGGAACGATCGATTGACGGAGAAACAACCGCGATCTTTTTACCCGGAATCTGACTTTCGATCGGGGTGAGAGTGATCGTCATATCGCCGGATGCTTTGTCGGCGAATACGATATCCTCGTCGTCGAACCAGCCGTAGCTCCACTTGGTAAAGCCGTTATGATCGCCGTTATTAAACGACATCTTGTCGTAGGTCATGATCGCGTCCGAGTTGCCTTCTTCATAAGAGTAATAGTCCGGCGCGCCGAGGATATGACCGAATTCATGAATAAAGGTTACGGCGTCGCCTTTGAGCAATGAATAGGTCTCTATCTTTTTACCGCCGATCTCTGCTTCACCATCATAGCTTACGTGCGGCCACCAGGTATCGCCCCATTCGCCGCTCGGTCCGGCATAGTCAAAGATGACGAAATCAAGATAACCGTCGCCGTCACTGTCGTAATCGTCAAGGTTGATCTGATCTGACAGGGCTGTAAGAGCCTCCGTCATCATACCGTTTACGTTCGACAGCGCCTCCGGATTCTTTTCGTTGTCGTAGTCGTCCCTGTCGTAAAGCGCATTATAGGCATAAACCTTGTCACAGCGCAGATGGAGCTTCCCGTAGGAGGAATTCTCATAAAAGCCGTCGATGCTTTTCTCGCCGCCGTTAAAATACGAGAGCAGCTTTTCTTCGCTGTCGGCGGGATAATCTTCATCGTCAACCGGATAATCTGCAAAGCCGATGCGTACCAGCAGCACGTTGATATCTCCCGTTGTGGGCGTACGCGAACGCAGGATATATTCTTTACCGTCATGAACAACGGTATTTGCGCTTGTTGAAATGACCGTGGGGATCAACAGCATTACCGCAATCAATAATGCGATGATTCTTTTACCTGTTTTCATACGTTCACTCCTATTATCTCAAATCGTTTGCATATGCAAAAAACTTACGTCTGCTATTATTGTATTAATTATAGAGGACCTTTAGAGATTTTTCAAGATATTTGCGGGTAATAATCGACCTATATCCGGATAACAATCACTCAGTATTGAAAGGAAAAGGATAGAAAACAAATAGGATTTATTATAAAAAAGCGGTAACTACAAACGGTACCCGGCAGGCACCTGATGTAATTACCGCTATTTTTCATAAAGAAATACTCACTATCTAATGTTGGCAACGTGACACGCGTCTCTCCTATTTTCACACCCCGTCGCGAGGGCGCTGCCTTCGGCGACGCAGAGCTTAACTACCGTGTTCGGAAAATGCAGTCTCCGAAAAACCTGCTTTTGAAAAAAGACGAATGGCTCTCTATTAAAATAGTCTTAATCAATCAAAACCAATTGGATAATACTATTCAGATCTGCTTATACCTTGACTTGCCAACAGATTAAAAGTGTAGCAGAGGCTAAGTGCGTCGATTGAACCTTTTCGAATACATCAAAAGCAGAAAGCGCTTTTTTGCAATATGTACTTTGATAAAATGGTTTAAATGAAAGACTAATATTATCCATCGAGGCCAGCCTTTCAAGATCCTGTATATATCTGCGCCCTGCAAGAGTTAATGAAATGCTCGCTTTGCAACTGCTAAAACCTGATTTTATGAATAGTTTGCACGGATCCCGTAAATACAAATACGGATCACTACCGGTTATATAGTAAAGATCTGATTCTTTACTTTGAAAATGATCCTCAGTATATCCGATACTTGTACTAAAGGGCAATTCACCTGATAAAATATTTGTCTCCTTCGAATTGGTTGCAGTTTGAAGTATATTCTGTTTAATATCACCATATACTCCGTTTATACACTTTTGGTATGCCTGTTCCTTAGTAAGTAAAGTTGAATGCTTAAGTCTATCATGTAATTGATTTTGAAAGTCCATAATATCCTCTTTATTATTGTATATGTATAAACCTGCTATGAAATTAAAAAAAATACTCACTATCAGATGTTGGCATCTTCCTATTTTCACACCTCGTCGCCAAGGCACTATCTTCGGCACTACAGGGCTTAACTTCCGTGTTCGGGATGGGAACGGGTGGACCCCCTGCGTCATCAACACCAACTGTTGATAGTGAGTATTCTTTTGGCTCCCCAAGTTGGACTCGAACCAACGACCCTGCGGTTAACAGCCGCATGCTCTACCGACTGAGCTATTGAGGAATATGTCTTTGCTTTAGCAAAAGTGGTGACTCGTGGGGGAATCGAACCCCCGTTGCCGGCGTGAGAGGCCGGAGTCTTAACCGCTTGACCAACGAGCCATGTGTTGATACAAGGGCTAAACATTAGCCCTTGTATCAGTGGTGCACCATCAGGGGCTCGAACCCGGGACACCCTGATTAAGAGTCAGGTGCTCTACCAACTGAGCTAATGGTGCAAATTGCTAAAGCATAGGGCATTACACCCTGAAAACTGAACAAAGTGAGTGAAGCGGATAGAGGAGATAAGGTGGATTGACCAAAGGTGTTTATGTGGTCAAGCCCTCGACCTATTAGTACTGCCAAGCTAAACATGTCACCATGCGTACACACGCAGCCTA
>JAFRDE010000006.1 GCA_017403985.1 Ruminococcus sp.
ACTCCCGTCCTTCTGTCTGCATTCGACCTTCACCTATCCGCGCGAAGTCTATCCGACCTTCGTGCCCGAGACGATTCCTCCGACACAGCCCGAGCCGACACAGGCGCCCACTCAGGCACCCACACAGGCACCCACACAGGCTCCCACACAGGCACCCACTCAGGCTCCCACTCAGGCACCCACTCAGGCACCCACTCAGGCGCCCACAGTCGCACCGACAGATGCTCCGACAGAGGCTCCTAAAGCAGTCGTCACCATCTACGGCTTGGACGGCGAGACCGAGACCAAGGAGTTTGCGGTCGGCGAGACCTTCACAGTTTATACTACACTGGATACCACCGCATACAATAACGGCGGTATCGGCTCCATCAACGGCGCCCAGTTCTATACCAATTCTGTTTTAGCACTGGCTGACGAATACGATCCCGAAGAGGGCGATATCCTCGATCCCGACGAGATGTTCCCGGTCACCAAGAGCGTGACCGTAGCGAACGGCAAGAGCACCGTATCTCTTGAAGATCCCGCGATGGGCGCGATCTACTTCAACGCGTCTACGCCGTCTATCAGCAGACCGTTCCGCTTCAATGATCCGAACAAGCTTCTGATCAAGAGCAACTATACGGTTACGGCTCCCGGCGAGGCAGAGGTCAAGACGAATATGGAAACGCTGGCGATCGCGGATCAGGTATTGACCTGTATCATCGATCAGGGTCAGATCGTACGTCCCAACTTCTGTCTGCATTCGACCTTCACCTATCCGCGTGAAGTTTATCCGACCTTCGTGCCCGAGACCGTTGCTCCGACGCAGGCGCCCACTCAGGCCCCGACTCAGGCGCCCACACAGGCTCCGACACAGGCTCCGACACAGGCGCCCACACAGGCTCCGACACAGGCGCCCACACAGGCTCCGACTCAGGCTCCGACTCAGGCTCCGACTCAGGCTCCGACTCAGGCTCCGACTCAGGCGCCCACACAGGCTCCTACTCAGCCCGGTAAAGCGACCGTCACCATATACGGAATGGACGGCGCGAGCGAGACGGAGGAATTCACCGTCGGCGATACCTTCACGGTCTATACCACGCTGAACACCTCCGCCTATCAGAACGGCAGCATCGCCAACATACTCGGTAACCAGTTTTATACCGCTTCGGTGCTGACGCTGACCGATTCTTATGATTCCACTTCGGGCGAATTCCTTGATCCCGAAGCCATGTTCCCGGTATTGGGTGAATCTGTTGTAACAAACGGAAGTGAAGCAGGCAGAATCTACTTCAACGCTTCTACACCGTCGCTCACAAATACGTTCCTCTTCAACTCGAACAGCAGCATCCTGATCAAGACCAACTACAGAGTTTCCGCTGCCGGCGAGGCGGAGATCAGAACACCGCTGACGACGCTGACGGTTGCGGATGAACCCTTGACCCGTATCATCTTCGACGGTGAAGTCTTGTTAAGCAACTTCCGTCATCACGCTTCGTTCCTCGAGCCGGCTGCACAGCCGACCGATGCGCCGCAGCCGACACAGGCTCCCACTCAGGCTCCTACTCAGGCTCCGACGGATCCGCCTGTTACGCTCACCGACGGTTATTATCTGGTCGGCACCATGACCGACTGGTCTGCACAGACTCAGTATCAATTCACTGAGAATACCGCCAATGCCGGCGAGTATATGCTCAGTACCGCGCTGAGCGTCAACGACGGCGTCAAGGTTGTCAAGGTCGAGAACGGTGCGATCACGACTTGGTATCCCGACGGTATGGATAACGAGTATCAGGTCGACGCGGCTCACGCGGGCGACGTCACCATCTATTTCAAGCCGAGTTACCAGAGCGATTGGAGCGCTTTCGGCGGCTATATCTACATTGATAACGGCAGCACGCCCTCCGATACGATCACGGTCAAGTTCACCAACACCAACAGCTGGAGCAGCGTCAACATCTATTGTTGGGATGACAACGACAGCGCTCTGGTAGGACAGTGGCCCGGCACCGCGATGACCAAGAGCCGCGCTGCGGACGTCTACACCGCAACGATCCCTGCCAACACACACGGTATCGTCTTCAACGGCGGCGGTCAACAGACGGTGGATATCACTACCGGTATCGTTGACGGCGCGCATTGGAAGCTCACCGGCGAGAAGGAAGGCAACAATTACAAGGTCGCATTGGTGACCGATACGCCCGATCCTACCACAGCGCCCACCACAGCACCCACCGATCCTCCGGTCAACAACAATATTGTCTTTGAGCCCGGCGCTGCCGGAGACGGTTCGCCCGCATGGTTTGCATGGGTGTATAACGGCAGCAACGCGGATCAGTGGATTACTGGTACCGTAGATTCTTCCGGCAACGTAATTTTCCCGGGAGCTGCTGACTTCGGCGGTATGGTTATCGTCAGAATGCCTACCGGATCTACTTCCGGCGCATGGAGCGGTTACTGGAACCGCACCGGTGATATCACGATTCAAAAGAACAAGACACTTTACTTCACCGGTTGGAATAACGATTACTTCAACACCGCTTGGAAATAAACAATTAATCAATCCTACTTTAGGGGCAGACCTCGGTCTGCCCCTTTTGATGTTGACGATTCTGCCTTTAATCGTTATAATAGGAGCATACTATCATTGGGAGGTCAATATGCGATTAGATAAATACTTGAAGGTCTCGCGCATCATTAAGCGCCGTACCGTCGCCAACGAAGTCTGCGACGCGGGCAAAGCGGTCGTCAACGGCAAGGTAGCCCGCGCGTCCTACGACATCAAGGTCGGCGACGTGGTAGAACTGAATTTCGAATCCCGCTCGGTCAAGTTCCGCGTCGATAAGGTGGTCGAGACCATCCGCAAGGAAGACGTCAGCACCATGTATACGCCGCTGTGAAACTGTAGGGGACAGCGCTTGCTGATGCACTTAATGGAGGCTCCCTTTGGGAAAGGGAGCTCCCGCGGGAGCGGGTGAGGAATTGCACAAATTGTCCGAGCAAAGCGAGCAACCATCTTGTAGGGGACGGCGCTCGCCGACGTCCCGAAACGCTGCAGATATATGGCTTTCATCCTAAAGCAAATGTTGACTGCGCCTTGACCGATGTATCCGGTAAATCAACGCACTGCCGCGGGAGCAGCAAGCCGCTCCCCTACAAATTCACTGTAACGGTTACTGTAGGGGAGGGGCTTGTTGCTCAGCCGCAGACGGCACCCCTCTGCCCTTCGGGCACCTCCCCATCGGGGAGACACCTCCCGAAACGCTGTAGTCACAGTGCTTGCAATACCCAATTCCGGTAATACTTCTATTTGGTTAACCCCTGACTTCTCTGAATCATAAAACACAGCTTACCCTCATATAATCAAATGATATGATGATATGGGGGATTTTGTATGCCTGAAAATATGACGAAAAAGCCGCACATCCTGACGCTCGATAACCGAAAGCTGCTGACGCTCAGCGGGGTAGAGGACGTACCGGGCTTTGATGAACAGACGATCAACGTCAAGCTGTGCGATGCGACGCTGGTCGTCAAAGGCTCGGGTCTGCACATCAGCAAGCTGAATCTGGAGAGCGGAGACGTGGTGATCGACGGGACGATCAGCTCGCTGCAGTACCTCGGCGCCGCCTCGGGCTCCCTGCGTTCCCGCCTGTTCCGCTGATGGGCATCTCTTTATCAGCCCAGACAGCCTACTTCCTCTGGTCGCTGGTCATGGGAGCGGCGCTCGCCGTGCTGTATGATATCGTCAGAGCGATCCGCATGGCTTTTCGCGCGGGAAAGGTGCATATCATCGTTTCCGACGTGCTGTTTTTCGCCGTATGCGGCGTGCTGACGTCGCTGTTCGCGCTGCCGTTCAATAAGGGCGGCGTCAGGGGTTTCATCCTGTTCGGAGAGGCGGTCGGATTCCTCGCGTACCGCCTGACAGCAGGCGCTGTTATGGGTAAGGTGTACGCAATTTCAGCACGCATATTTCAAAGTTTTGTACAAAAAATACGAAAAATTCTTGAAAAAATTTTCAAATACCTATTGAAAGCCATGGGTATTCTGTTGTATAATGTAAGCGTAGTAATAGATAAGTCGCGCAAAAAGGCGCAGGAAAGAAAAAAGAGAAAACGTGCCGCGGCGGCGAGAAAGCGACAAAGCTATCGCTCGCGGCAATACCATAAAGGGAAGATATATGAACAAAAGACGTACTCAAAAACCGCAGACCGCGGCAAAAAAAGCGTCAGGCAGCACAAACGGCTCGCAGGATGAGGGCAAAAGCAGGATCTCTCGTCCCGTGTTTGTGGTGATCGCGCTTGTTGCGGTTGCGTTTTTAATTTATTCGATGGTTTCGATCATCTCGATCAAAGCGCAGATCCGCGAGCGCAAGGCTGAGCTGGATGATCTGAATGAACAGATTACGGTTCAGGAGATCAAAAACGCGGATATCCAGAAACTGTATGATTCCACCGGTACCGATTCCGACTTTTCCACCCTCGCGGAGCAGATCGCCCGCGACGACCTCGATTATATCAAAGAGGGCGAGAGGGTGTTCGTCAACGTTGCCGGCGACTGATTTTTGCGTACTGTCAAAAGCATGAGGGGCTTTTGATGATATAGATATTTTTTAAGGGGAAAACTACTGAATGGCTTTGAGTGTAGGCGCAATTGTAAACGGTAAGGTAACAGGCATCACCAACTTCGGCGCATTCGTCGAAACGGAGGACGGTTCCCGCGGTATGATCCATATCTCCGAGGTTTCGCGTTCTTATGTCGAGGACATCAAATCCGTCCTCAAGGTGGGACAGGCTGTAACGGTAAAGGTGATTTCTGTCGCCGACGACGGTAAGGTCGCTCTGTCGTTGAAGCAACTCGAAAAATCAGATGACGGCAAGAAAGCGGCTGCCGGACGCAAACCGCGTACGCGCGAAGTTCAAAAGCCGAGAAAGAAGTATGAGCCCGCTCCTCCGGTCACCTCTCCCGGTGACTTTGAGTGGCAGAGCTCGTCGGGCGGCGGTTCCTTTGAGGATATGATGAGTAAGTTCAAGCGTACCTCCGAGGATAAGATGTCCGACCTCAAGCGTGGCGAGAGCCGCGGCTATTCCCGCAGAGGGAACGGCGGCGGTCGTAAATAAATTTTTGCTGGGAGGCATTATTATGAAGATTACCTACACAGAACGCAAGTGTAATCTTAGGGACAACTTCAAACAGAGAGTCGAGAAGAAGCTTTCGAAATTCGACAAGATCTTCTCCGATGACGCTCAGGCGTTTGTCGTTGCCACCGTTGACAAAAGCTCTCAGACCGTAGAGATCACCATCCGCGACAGATCTATGGTTTACAGAGCTGAAAAGACAATGCCTGAGATGAATGACGCTGTTGACAAGTGTATCGACGTCCTCGGCCGCCAGCTGCGAAAGAATAAATCGAAGCTGGAGAAGCGCCTCAGACAGGGCTCGCTCGAAGAGCTGGTCGCTCCTGAGGAAGAGCCTGTTGTTGAGGAAGAGGAGTACACTATCGCGCGCACCAAGACGATCCCCGTTAAGCCCATCACGGTCGATGAGGCGATCCTGCAGATGAACATGGTAGGTCACAAGTTCTATATGTTCACCAACGCGGAGACGAACGAGGTCAACGTGGTCTATCTGCGCGACGACGGCAGGTACGGTCTGCTTGTTCCGACGACGGACGATTGATAATCTGATTAAGAATTCAGCAATAAGCGAGCGGACAGCGTTTCTGCTGTCCGCTTTCGTTATCGGAAAAGGTCATTGCGAGAAGCAAAGCGACGCGGCAATCCCGCAAAGCGGCGGTCTGCCTTTCTGTTATATCAAACGGGATTGACTTGAAATGTTTTTGAGATTGACAACAAGCCTTCCCCTTGAGGGGAAGGTGGGCTTTTCGACTCTTAAAGAGTCGAAAAGGTCGGATGAGGTGGAAACGCTTCCGCTTTGTGTCGTCAATAGATGAGTTGGAAAGGCTTTTTATCATCGCTGTTAAGCAGATGTTTTGACCGGATAGTGTTTATTAAGGAGATGAATCATATGCAGTTTGCCGCGCCGTGCCTTCTCGGCTTAGAGGGCCTTGCCGCCAACGATCTGAAATTCAAGGGAATATCCGACGTCCGCGCCGAAAACGGCAGAGTGCTGTTTTCCGGCGATGAGAGCACGCTGATCAGAGCGAACCTATGCTCCGCCTTATGCGCGCGGGTGTTCATCCTGATGGCTGAGTTTGAGGCGCGGGATTTTGACGCGCTGTTCGAGGGTGTGAAGGCAGCGGATTGGAGCCGTTTCATCGGTGAGCATGACGCCTTTCCCGTCAAGGGCAACACTCTCGATTCCGCTCTGACCTCGATCCCCGCGTGTCAGAAGATCATCAAAAAAGCGGTCGTGGAAAAGCTGAAAGAGCATTATCATACCTCGTGGTTCGACGAAGAGGGCGGCGTGCATCAGATCCAGTTCCGCATCTTCAAAAACCGCGCCAGCATCTATCTGGATACGACCGGACCGGCGCTGAACAAGCGCGGCTACCGCGCGCTGTCAAACGACGCGCCGCTGAAAGAGACGCTCGCCGCGGCGATGGTCGAGCTTGCCCGCGTGCGGGGAAACCACACCGTAGTCGATCCGTTCTGCGGCAGCGGCACCATCGTCATCGAAGCCGCCCGCAAGGCGCTGAACATCATGCCCGGCGTCGACCGGAGCTTTGCTTTTGAACAATGGGACTGCATCGATCCCGCTTTGATTGATTTGGAACGTACGCGCGCCCGCGACGAGGAGCGTCATGACGTTTCTTTTACGGCATACGGCTATGATATCGACGATGAGGCGCTGGAGCTCGCCCGCAAAAACGCGGAGCTTGCCCGCGTTGACGACAGGATCGTGTTTGAAAAGCGCGATATCCGCGATTATGCCGACAGCTTTGAGCGCGTCAGCGTGATCACCAACCCTCCCTACGGCGAGCGCATGCTCGATGTGCAGGCGGCGCGTGAACTGTACAGGGTGATGGGGGAGAAGTTCACCCAAAAGCCGTATCATTCCTATACCGTCATTTCGCCTGACGAGAGCTTTGAAAAGCTCTTCGGCAGAGCGGCGGATAAGCGCCGCAAGCTGTACAACGGAACGCTGAAATGCAACGTATACATGTATTTCAAATAATTCGATTGATTAGTGACCGGTGACAAGTGACCGGTGACCAGTTATGGGAGAGTATAATACCATGCTGCTTGTACCGGGAAGCTTATTCATCATTGTGAGGGCAAAGCCCGTGGCGATCTCAACCGAATTCAATTGAAAATCAGCAGAATTTGACTTTTTTCGTGAAATACGTTATGATATACAGATAAGAAGTGCAACATTGTTTCACCTGAACGCGTCAGCGTATTGATACTAACTTTTATTAAACCACTTTAACACTTATTGCGTTAAATTCCGCATAACTTCGTTGTCCTCCTTGACAGGCGCCAGCCTGTCTGCGTCGTTCGCCTCGTTCTGCAAAATTTTACGTAAATAAATTTGTTAAAGCGTTTAATAGAAACTTAGTATAAGGAGGCTTGCATGAAAAAGAATTTAGCTATCATTTTAAGCGTGATATTGATCATCGCGGTCATCGGTGTAGTGGTATTCGCGATCATCTCCGCGATGAATAAACAGAACGACGTCGATACGACCGTCGCGACGAGCGACTCCGCGGACGCTACCAAGCCCGCTATCGAAACGCTCTACAGCGATCATTATAAGGTCGGCGTCATCCAGACAGGCTTGGGCAGCGCCAGCAAGGACTGCTACGGCGGTTTTATGATGGAGCTCGACGAGAACGGTCTGCTCGGCAATATCGAGGTCGAATATATCGTGGAAGATAACGAGGAGCTTTGCCGCCAAAAGATCAAGGAACTGATCGACAGCGGCGAGATCGACCTTTTGTATACCATCGGCCGTTTCGCTTCCGAGACGGCAGCAGAGCTGACGAAGGAGATCCCGATCGTCTTCGGCGCGGTCAACAGCCCGGACGAGGTCGGCTTGGTAGAGAGCAACGAGGCGCCCGGCGGCAACGTGACCGGCGTGTCCAGCTACACCCCCTGCTTTGAGCAGATCGACCTGATCAAGACGATCATGCCGAAGGCGAAGTCCGTCGCCGCGCTGTACAGTGCGACCGATCAGGACGCGGTGCTGCAGGGCATCATCGCCGCGCGTGAGGCGAAGAATATCGGATTAGATTGCACCCAGTTCACGATCGAGGACAAGGCGGCGCTCGACAAGGCGCTGAAAACGATCAAGGACGACGAGATCGAGGTCATCTATATCCCCGTGGATAAGTTCCTCAGCTCGAATATTTCCACCATCATCGACTTTTCCAGCGAGAATAACATCCCCGTCATCTGCGGCGATGAGGCGACGCTGGCGCAGGGCGCGCTCGGTACCAGCGTCATCAACTACGAGTCCATCGGCAGAAAGGCTGCCGGCATGGTGGAGGATATCCTTTTCAACAAGAAGGATCCCGCCACCCTGAGCGTCATGTATAAGCACGACTGCACCAACATGGTCAATAAAGCTGTCAGGGATAAGATGAATATCGAGATCCCCGCGACCGCGCTGGGTGAGATCGAACTGTGGGAGGCGCCGACCGAGCCGCCGGAGGTATCCGCCCCGACGACGGGTTCCGCCGAAACAAAAGCTGAATAATTAACTTGCACCGCTTGAGCGATCAGGCGGTGCTTTTTATCGTGATCCGTCGTATGCGAGAGCACAGCCATTAATTGTGCAAGAGTACACCCGTTAAATATGCAAGAGTACATCCATTTGAAATCTCTATCGTCGAGCCTGCTCGACACATACGCATTGCTTCTGTTTCTGCTTCTGTTTCTGATTCTGATTCTGTTTCTGTTTCTGATTCTGGTTCTGGTTCTGTTTCTGATTCTGTTTCTGTTTCTGCTTGGCTTGTTTTGCTTGCATTTGGTTGTTTTGGTTGTTTTGTTGTTGAAAGTGGGACGAGCGCCGGGGGACAGGCAATTATTAACTTTTTATGAAATCGCAAAAACCCCTTGATTTTTTACAGATAATGGTTTACAATATACTTAGCACTCGAAGATATAGAGTGCTAAAATCATGTATTCACTATTTAAGGAGGAATAGATATGACCATCAAGCCCTTACTCGATAAGGTAGTGCTTCAGCTCGATGAAGCCGAGGAGACCACCGCTTCCGGCATCGTTCTGTCCACAGCCGCTCAGGAGAAGCCTCAGTTCGCGAACGTGATCGCGGTAGGTCCCGGCGGTATGGTTGACGGCAACGAGGTGAAGATGTACGTCAAGGTAGGCGATAAGGTGATCGCTTCCAAGTACGCCGGCACCGACGTCAAGCTGGACGGCGAAGATTATACCATCGTACGTCAGAGCGACATTCTCGCTATTGTAGAATAATTGGGAGGTAAATGATTATGGCTAAACAGATTGCATACGGTGAAGACGCCCGCAAGGCGCTCCAGTCCGGTATCGACCAGCTCGCCGATACCGTCAAGATCACATTAGGCCCCAAGGGCAGAAACGTTGTATTGGATAAGAAGTTCGGCGCTCCGCTGATCACCAACGACGGCGTGACCATCGCCAAAGAGATCGAGCTCGAGGACGCTTTTGAGAACATGGGCGCTCAGCTCGTCAAGGAAGTATCCGTCAAGACCAACGACGTCGCCGGCGACGGTACCACCACCGCCACCCTGCTGGCTCAGGCGCTCGTCAACGAGGGCATGAAGAATGTTGCCGCGGGCGCGAACCCGATGGTATTGAAGAAGGGCATCGCGATGGCGGTTGAAGAGGCTGTCAAGGCGCTTACCGCGAACGCGAAAGCGATCTCCGGTACCGAGGATATCGCGCGTGTCGCCACCATTTCCTCCGGCGACGAATATATCGGCAAGCTGATCGCCGAAGCGATGGAGAAGGTCTCCACCGACGGCGTTATCACCGTTGAAGAGTCTAAGACCGCCGAGACCTACAGCGAGGTCGTCGAGGGTATGATGTTCGACCGCGGTTATATCGCTCCTTACATGGTTACCGATACCGACAAGATGGTCGCGGAGATCGACGACGCGCTCATCCTGATCACCGATAAGAAGATCTCCAACACACAGGAGATCCTGCCCCTCTTGGAGCAGATCGTCCAGTCCGGCAGAAAGCTCGTTATCATCGCCGAGGACGTCGAGGGCGAAGCGCTCACGACTCTCGTGCTCAACAAGCTGCGCGGTACCTTTACCTGCGTTGCCGTCAAGGCTCCGGGCTTCGGCGACAGACGCAAGGAAATGCTGCAGGATATCGCGATCCTGACCGGCGGTACCGTCATCACCTCCGACCTCGGTCTGGAGCTCAAGGACGCTACCATCGCTCAGCTCGGCCGCGCCCGTCAGGTGAAGATCACCAAGGAAGACACCATCATCGTTGACGGTGCGGGCGATCAGAACGAGATCAAGAACCGCGTCAATCAGATCCGTCAGCAGATCGAAAATACCACCTCCGACTTCGATAAAGAGAAGCTGCAGGAGCGTCTGGCGAAGCTCGCGGGCGGCGTAGCGGTCATCAAGGTCGGCGCTTCTACCGAGATCGAGATGAAGGAAAAGAAGATGCGCATCGAGGACGCTCTCTCCGCTACCAAGGCGGCGGTTGAAGAGGGTATCGTCGCGGGCGGCGGCGTTGCGCTGATCAACACCATCCCCGCTGTATCCGCTCTGCTCGATACCACGACAGGCGATACCAAGACCGGCGTACAGATCGTACTCAAAGCGCTCGAGGCTCCGATCAAGCAGATCGCGAAGAACGCTGGCTTAGAGGGCTCCGTCATCGTCGAGAACATCAAGCGCGAGGATAAGGTCGGCTACGGCTTCAACGCGCTCGAGGAAGAGTATACCGACATGATATCCGCGGGTATCGTCGACCCGACCAAGGTTACCCGTTCCGCGCTGCAGAACGCGGCATCCGTCGCGTCGATGGTCCTCACCACCGAGAGCCTTGTCGCCGACATCAAGGAGCCGGCTCCCGCCGCTCCCGCTGCTCCCGACATGGGTGGAATGTATTGATAAACAGTATAAACAGATAAAAAGAAGGCTATGGAAGCGTGATGTTTCCATAGCCTTTGTTTTTTGATGTTTTAAAAGCCTCCCTTTCCTAAGGGAGGTGCCCCGACAGGGGCGGAGGGTTGTTGCATATTGATTATATATTCCAATGTAATATCGTCTTGCCGTAAGCCTTTTTGATATCGATCTCAAAGGCGTCCTTGATGTCGGCGTACTTGTTGATCTCGACCGTGCTGCCGACCAAGCGGCTCAGATAGATCGGGATCTCCGGATGCTCTTGATACAGCTCGACGGTGCGGCGGAAATCCTCCCTGCCCGAGCGGCTGGTACCGAAGAGCCTCAGACCTTTTTCGAGGATCATGCGGGTGTTGACCGCAACGGGATATTCGCTCACGCCGAGGATAGAGATGGTGCCTTCCGGTCTGATGACGCCGATGATCTGCTCGATCGCGATCGGCGAACCGTTGCCGCCGACACATTCAAAGGCGTGGTCGATAGCGAACCCTTCGGGGATCTCCGTCGTCAGATGGGTACCGTCGGCAAAGGAGAAATCGGAGAGCTTCTCGCGGTTGATGCCGAAGACATGGATCTCGCTTTGCGGCAGCATCTTTTTGAGCAGCAGCGCGGTGATGAAGGCGAGGTTGCCGTCGCCCCACACGCCGATCCTGTCGCGGCGCTCGTGAGCGATGTTCATGAAGCGGGTGATGGCGTGAACGCTGACGGAGACGATCTCCGTGAACGCCGCCACATCCGGGTCGATTCCATCGGGCAGCTTGACAAGGCGGTCGGGTGTGATCTGATAATACTCCTGCAAAAAGCCGTCCGCGGAGCTGCCGCAGAACTTGCTGGATCGCAGGTAGTTTTCGGCGATATATTCGTCCTCTTCACAGGGGATATTCGGCACCATGACGACTTTGTCGCCGGGCTGAAAGGCGCCCGTCGCGTCAAAGACGACCTGACCGATGCCCTCGTGGATCAGCGCCATCGGCAGCTTTTCCTTGAGCACCTTGATGTCGCGGGTGCCCTGATAGTAGCGCTGGTCGGCATTGCAGATGGACAGATGCGTCGGGCGCACGATCACGCCGCTGTTCACATCGATATCATTGAACGCGATCTCAAACCTGCGCGGTGCGCACAGGCGGTAAACTGTATTGATCATACTGTTTCCTCACTTATACTGATTTCTAATAAATCCTCTTTAACATTTCTTGCGGATAATTTCGCATAGCTTTGTCGGTCTCCTTGACAGGCGTCAGCCTGCCTGCGTCGTCCTTCGCGCTCTGCGAAATTCTTCGCTGATAACTGTTGAAAGAGTTTTATCAGGAATCAGTATCCAGAAGCGATCGCGCTATCTTTAAATCATAGGGATAGGTGATCTTGATGTTGAAGGTTTCGCCCTGCACGAGGCGCACCTCCTTGCCCTTCATGACGAGGATCTTTGCTGCGTCGGTGAGGATATCCTTTTCCTCGTCGGAGAGACTCTCATAGGTATCGCGCAGGAGTTTCGCCTTGAAGCTCTGCGGGGTCTGACCCTGATACATCTTTCTGCGGTCGGGGATATTGGTGATCGCGGTACCGTCGCCCTCGACGATGGTATCCGTTGCGGGGATGACGGTGTCGCACGCTCCGCAGTTGAGAGCTGTTTTGATATTCTCTTCAATGATCCGATGCGTGACGAACGGACGCACGCTGTCGTGGGTGACGATCACGGTGTCGTCGTCAAGACCGTATTCCCTGTCGATGTAACGGATCGCGTTCATGATGGTCTCGTTGCGGGTGGAGCCGCCCTCGATGACGGCGATCCTGTCGTTCTTTCCGGTGAATTTGCGGATGATCTCACGCGTGTGACCGATCCACGACTTGGGCGAGAGGACGATGATCTTTTCGAATTTTGGGTTGGGCAGGAATTTTTCGACCGTGTGGTTGAGGATCGGCTTGCCCTTGATCTCCAAAAACTGCTTGGGCATGTCGGTAGAGCCCATGCGCGAGCCCGTACCGCCCGCTAAAATGACTGCGAATATCATGATATCACTCCTTTTTCATTTCCTGATTGCTGTCATTCCAAGGGAGCCAACACGCGTGTTGAGCGACCGTGGGAATCCCACAAAGAGGAGTACAACTTCTATGACAAGGGGATTGCCACGTCGTCGGCTTGGCTGCCGACTCCTCGCAATGACACGGTAACTGTCACGTTCTTATTTCAACTCACCCATATAGTCAAAGTGAGTATTCTTATCCTCTGTGATGTTGCTCCCCAGATCCAGACGATAATAATCGTGGAAGGGGTTCTGTTCGCTCAGCGGCAGCATATCCATATAATTCTCGGTGTACCACGCCTTGAGGAAGTCTTTGTATCCGACGGGGATGAAGGTATCCACGTCGTCGAACCGATAGGGGATGACTTCGCTGAATATTTCGATGGGGAAGGTGCCGCGGTATTTGTGGTCGGAGGACGCGGGCATCACCCGGCCGGTGTTCCTGCGCTCGTATTTGCGCACAGCCTTTTCGTAGGAGCGCGAATAACCGTCCATGCTCTTGAGGCGCAGGATCGGCAGCAGCAGCTTGCTCAGCAGATACGCCTTGTCCCTGCGCGCCGTGTCCTTCCAGCGCACGTTCATCAGCATCCGTCGGCGCATCAAGCCCTTCCAGAATTTGTAAGCCGCCTTCGGATTCGCGGGAACGTTGTCCACGACGAAGATATCGACGGAGATTCCCTTGTGCATTTCGTAATCGTCGGAATATTTGGAGGCAAAGTAGGTATCCTTTGCCGAGATCCTGTCAAAAAAGTAATGATAGCCGTTTTTGTTCGTGTGGCTTTCGTAGCTGAAACGGTAGCTTAATTCTTTTGGAGCAATTTGACGGAACTTTTCAAACTCGGATCGCAGCATCGCGACGTCGACGTCGTCATCCCACGGGATGAATCCGCCGTGGCGCACCGCGCCCAGCATCGTTCCGTAACAGATGAAGTATTTGATATCATGCGCGCGGCAGATACGGTCGATCTCGCGCAGCATGTCCTTTTCAATGACGCGTAAGGTGTTCAGCTTTCCGCTGTAGCCGTCGTGGATGCGGTCGGTCTGGATGCTGAACCGCTCTAAGTTTTTGAGCATACTGTAGCGCAGGGCGTCCGAAAAGCCGCAAACGTTCTCATAGCCCAAGGAACGCAGCTTTCCGTTGGACAGCGCCGCGTAGACGGGCTCTGCCGTCTCGCCGGTGACATTCAGCGTGACGCCGTGACGCGCGAGCATCATGTAGATCTCGCTCCTGAGCTGATACTCGTTGAGATAGAAGGACGAGGCGTTGTAGGCGTTGCCCGGCTTGCCGAGCTTTGAAACGGTGTAGACCGCCGTGACGGCGTCGCCGATGTACAAAGCGGAGGTCCATCGGTTCGCCATCGCCTGTGTGACGGTAACGCGGTTGTTTTCCTGTGCTTCCTGAGCGATCTGCGCCAATCCGAAGCAGTCAAAGTCACCGCCGAAAATTCTGTCAAAGAAAATTGCCTTGACGTTTTTATACCCGCTGAGTGTTTTTTTCAGCGCGCCGAGCTGATCGTTCATCGTTGTGATCAGCTCCATTTCGGCGTATTTCTGAATGGTTTTGCTTTCCTTTATATTCTTTAAAAGAATAATACACAAAAACGCCGAACCGGCTCTTTCGCTCATGATGACCGCGTTCTGCAGGTCGTTTTCGTCGTAATCTGCGGCGTCCAATACATACCAAAAATGCGAAAATTTCCCCTGTACGTCCGTAGCAGAGGAAAAGTGCGCCATATTTTCGCCTAAGTATTCACTTGTCGCTTTGAGATACGCGGCGGGTTTCGCGCTGCCGATCAGGGCAACGCCGTCCTGTCCCAGTCCCTTGCGGCGGATGTATCCCGCGCTCAGGTATATCTCATTTTTGGTGATGCTGTCTGTCATCATAATCAGTTTGTGTGATCGTGCAAGGGATGTCGCTCCCAATATCAGCAAGTCAGGAAGGCTCCTTTTGGGAAAAGGAGCTGTCGCCCTCGCGGCGACTGAGGAATTGTATCATTTGACCGAGCGTCAGCGAGATTCCATTTCCTGACTTGATCTCATGGGTTCGCTCCTCTGCGGAGTTTTTATTTCTTCTCGGCAACCTTTTTCTTTTCGGCTTCCGCTTTCTTTTTCTTTTCCGCTTCGCGCTTCGCCTTTACCTTCTCCTTATCGGAGGTGTACATCGCGTACGCTTCTTCGACGTTGCCGTCATACAGCAGCTGACCCTTTTTCAGATACAGCGCGCGGTCGCAGATCTCGGCGACGCTTTCGGGGTTATGGCTGACGTAAAGGACGGTGGTGCCGCTTTCGATGATCTCGTTGATCTTGTCCTTACACTTGAGCTTGAAGCTGGCGTCACCGACCGACAGCGCCTCGTCGACGACGAGGATATCGGGGTCGATGTTGACGTTGATCGCAAAGCCCAGGCGCATTTTCATACCGCTGGAGTAGGTGCGGACGGGCTGGTCGATGTAGTCGCCCAGCTGCGCGAAGTCGATGATGCGCTCCTCGATCTCGCGGATATATGCGTCTTTCAGACCGAGGATATATCCTTTGAGGTAGATGTTCTCACGGCCGGTCATCTCGGTGGAGAAGCCCGCGGTCAGCTCCAGAAGCGCCGCGACCTTTCCGTTGACGTGAACCTCGCCCTCGGAGGGGAAGGCGACGCCCGTGATCATCTTCAGGATGGTGGATTTACCCGCGCCGTTATCACCGATGATACCGATACTCTCGCCGGGAAACACGTCGAAGGTGACGTTCTTCAGCGCTTTGTTGATCTTGGGGTGACGGGGCTTGAAGAACAGGGCGCGGAAGCGCTCCTGATCGTTTTTATATAAGGTATATTCTTTTGATACGTTGTTAAAGGAAATGATCGCTTCTTTCGAAGGCTTCTCTGCGGCGGCAGCCGCGGTATTCATTACTTCGTTTGCCATCATGATCCCTCCTTACAGTACGTCGGGCAGTCTCTTGCGCAGACGGTTGTAGTTGAAGACGCCCAGTAAGAAGATGAGCAAGAGCTCGGCAAGGAAGATGATCAGCTCGGTCTTATAATCCCAGAACCAGCGGTGATACAGGAAGCAGTTGCGGTAGCCGTTGGCAAAGAAGTTGATCGGATTGAAAAGCATCGCGTGACGGATCCAGTCAGCCGGCGGATTCTTGCCGTACAGCAGGTAAGAGTCGTAGATGATACCGGAAAGCCAGAAGATACCCGCCATAACGGAGATGATCATATTCTCGAAGTCGCGCGAGAAAGCCGACATCGGAGCCGTGCTCCATGACAGCACGAGGAAGAAGATGAACATCAGCGGCAGATAGAAGAAGATCTGCAGGTTATACAGACTCGGAGCGATACCGCCCGCGACAGCCTCCTCCATGCCCGGCAGCTTGACGACGCCGCCGACGAAGGTGACGTAAAGGTACATCAGACCCAACAGGAAGATGTGGACATACAGACGCGCCACGGAGGTATAGGTCATGATGGTGGATACGGGGAAACTGACCTTATTGACGAACTGGCGGTTCAGACGGATGGATTTCGCTCCCTCAACGATAGATTCATTGATGAAGAACCAGGGGATGAAACCGATCAGCATGAACAAAAAACGGCTGTATTCAAAAACGCCGCCCGACTTGCCCAGCTCGGGGAAGATGACCTTGACGTTACCGGCGCTTTTCAGACCGACTTCAAAGGCGAACCAGTATACGAACAGGGTGAACAGCGGCTTGACGACCGACCAAAGAGGTCCGATGACTGCGCCCTTATATTTCTTGATCAGTTCATTCTTCGCCAGCAGCATGATCTGCTTGCCGAAGCCCTGATGCTCTTTGAATATCTGGAACATTATCATTCTCCTTTATGTAGTGACCGGTGGTTAGTGACTGGTGACCGGTTAACGGGTCTGACGTCCCGTTCTGCGGGATTACAAATGCTATTTTTTTCTGTATTATACAGTACCACACAGTTACTTTTATTATAGCTGATTCGGCGCAAAAGTCAATATAACCGATTTGATATATATGAAGAAAAACAGCCGCTTTTTTAGTGAATTTTGAACGACGTTTTTTTGCACTGTTCCCACTTCTTTTGATTTTTTGCCGTATTTCCTGATTTTTAATGTGTTTTTATGTACTGTGTTATTGACAAAGACCGCTATGACAGATATAATTGTTAATTGTATGCGCGCCTGTTTATTACAGTAAAGCGCAAAAGCGGTAGAGCCGGAAAGAGGCTCCCTTTTCCGTTTTGTTGTCATTCCGAGGCTCCGTTAGGAGCCGTGGGAATCCCACAAAGAGAAGATGATTGTTTCTGTTACATCAAACGACATCGGCGACTGGGGGATTGCCACGGGCGCTGCCCTCGCAATGACATGATAACGGTAAAGCGGAACGGCGGCTCTAAACCAAGGAGGTCAGATAGTTGAAGCAAAATGCGGTCGTATCCTTGAAGGATATCAATTTCAAGTATTCAAATGAGGTGATATTGAACAATATCAGCCTCGACATTTATGATAAGGAGTTCATCACCCTGCTGGGGCCCTCGGGCTGCGGCAAGACGACGACTCTGCGCATCATCGCGGGCTTTGAAACGCCTGAGAGCGGCGAGGTGTACTTTGAGGGCAAGGAGATCAGCTCCCTGCCGCCCCATAAGCGAAGCGTCAACACCGTTTTCCAGAAGTACGCGCTGTTCCCGCATCTGAATGTATTTGATAACGTCGCCTTCGGCTTGAAGCTGAAGAAGATGTCAAAATCGGAGATCGAGCAAAAGGTGAAAGAGATGCTCGCTATCGTTGACCTCAAGGGCTATGAGAAGCGCCCCGTGCGCGCTCTGTCCGGCGGTCAGCAGCAGCGTGTCGCGATCGCCCGCGCTTTGGTGTGCGACCCCAAGGTCGTCCTGCTCGACGAGCCGCTCGGCGCGCTCGACTTGAAACTGCGCAAGGATATGCAGATCGAATTAAAACAGCTTCAGCAAAAGACCCAGAAGACCTTTGTTTACGTTACCCACGATCAGGAGGAAGCCCTGACCATGAGTGATCGCGTCTGCGTCATGAATAACGGCGTGATCGCGCAGGTAGGCACCCCCGAGGATATCTATAATGAACCGGCAAACGCCTTTGTCGCCGACTTTATCGGTGAAGCGAATATCATCAACGGCGTTATGCTCGAGGATTGCAAGGTGCGGCTGCTCGGCGTGGATCTCGACTGCGTTGACAAGGGCTTTGAGAAGAACAAGCCCGTCGACGTTGTCATCCGTCCCGAGGATATCGAGATGGTCGCGCCCGATCAGGCGAAGCTGACCGGCGTGGTCGAGGACGTCATCTTCAAGGGCGTCCATTTCGAGATCTCCGTACGCTGCAACAACTGCCAGTGGCTGATCCACTCCACCGTATCGCAGAAGGTGGGGGACACCATCGGCATGCGCGTCGATCCGTTCAACATCCATATCATGGAGAAACTGTTCTTAAACCCCACGAACGATATCGTTACCGAGGTTTATTATTCTGATAAAGAAAATAACACAACAACCATCCTTCTCGAAGGCGAGGAAGTCACTATCCCCGATACCTTCTATGAGGAAGGAAAGAAGATCAAGATCGTTCTGCCTCCCGAAGCGCTGTATATCGCGGGCGACGGCGTCGGCATGCTCGATGAGGTCTATATCGAGTCCGTCATCTGGAAGGGTGAGCACAACGAGATCATCCTCGAGTCCGACGAGCGCAAGTGGCTCATGCAGAGCGATTACGACGAGCAGGTAGCCACCTATGTGCCGCTTTGCTTTGATTTCAGCAAGGCTGAGATCAGCGAGGTATCGGCCGATGAGTAATAAAGCCGCAACGATACCTTCACAGACGAACCGGTCTTCTTCGACGCTGCCCAAGCGCCGTTCGGAGAGCCGTTCGGCGATGAAGTCAAAACGTCCCGCTATCCCGTATCTCGGCTGGATGCTGGTCTTTACCATCGTCCCGCTGGTGATGGTCATCTATTATGCCTTTACCGACGCGCAGGGTCACTTTTCGCTGGCGCCCTTTGAGAACGCCGCCGTATACAGTCAGGTGTTCCTGTACTCTCTGTGGATCGCTCTGATTTCCACTTTGATCTGTTTGGTGCTGGCTTATCCCTTGGCTTTTTCCATTTCCCGCTGCAGTGACCGCGGACAGAGCATGATCGTCATGTTCCTGATGGTGCCGATGTGGATGAACTTCCTGCTGCGCATCTACGCGTGGGTACTGATACTGCAGAATTACGGTCCCCTCGATATGATCCTGAACCTGTTCGGTATCGACGTGACCCTGATCGGCAACTCCGGCGCGGTCATCGTCGGCATGGTGTATGAGTTCCTGCCGTTTATGATCCTGCCGCTGCTGACCGTTATGAGCAAGATCGATCCCTCTTTGATCGAGGCGGCTCAGGACTTAGGCAGCAACGGCTTCCATGTGTTCAGCAAGGTCGTGCTGCCACTGTCCGTACCGGGAATCATCTCGGGCGTGACGATGGTATTCGTCCCGACCGCTTCCACCTTCCTCGTCGCCCAGTACTTAGGCGGCACCCAGTTCATGATCGGCGACGTCATCGAGCGCGTCTTCCAGAGCGATCACAATACCGGCTCCGCGATTGCCGTGGTGCTGATGGTCGTTATCCTCGGCTTCCTTGTCGTGATGAACCGATTCGGAGATAAGGAGGCGGTGAACTGATGAAAAAACTGCGCTCCAAGATCTATCTGATCATCATTATGGTGTTTCTGTATCTGCCGATCATTTATCTGATCGCCTATTCCTTCAACGACGGCAAGACCTCCGTCTGGAAGGGCTTTACCCTCAAATGGTACGAGGCGCTGTTCAACGACGCTCAGATCATGAATAGCCTGTATAATACGCTGATCATCGCAGTCCTCGCCTCCGTGATCGCTACGATCCTCGGCACGGCGGCGGCGATCGGTATCTATAATTTCAAAGGCGGGGTGCGCTCCGCTATCCAGAACGTGTCCAATATCCCGATCATTAACCCCGAGATCGTGACGGGCGTTTCGTTAATGCTCCTGTTCACCTTTGCGGGTGTGATGATGGGCTTTGAGATGGGCTTCTGGACGGTACTGCTGGCGCATATCGGCTTCTGTACGCCGTATGTCATCCTCAACGTCACGCCGCGTATCCGCCAGATGGACGCTTCGCTCTATGAGGCGGCGATGGATCTCGGCTGCTCGCCGATGCAGGCGTTCTTCAAGGTCGTGCTCCACGAGCTGCTGCCCGGTATTTTCTCGGGCTTCCTGATCAGCTTTACCTATTCGCTGGACGACTTCGTCATCACCTATTTTACCCGCGGTTCCCGATTCCAGACTCTGCCGATCCAGATCTACACCATGACCCACCAGCGCATCAACCCCAAGGCGAACGCCCTTTCGGCGCTGCTGTTCGTGGTCATCATCGTGATCCTGATCATCTCCAACTTCGCGACCCTGCGAAAGAGCAAGGAGGCGGCGCGATGAAGAGATTTCTTTCACTGATCCTGGCTGTTTTGATGCTCGGCTGTATCTTTTCGCTTGCCGCTTGTTCTTCTGCCACATCAGCTGATGACGGCGGTGAGGATGAAGAAAGTGACGTCGTTGACGGCGGCTATCAGGGTGAGGTCAACGTCTATAACTGGGGCGAATATATCGATCCCGGCGACGACGGCGGTATCGACGTCATCGACGAGTTCCAGAAGAGGTATCACATCAAGGTCAACTATACCAACTTCGAGACCAACGAGGAGCTCTACAACGTCCTGACCAACTCCAACTCCACCTACGACGTTATCTTTCCGTCCGACTACATGGTGAGCCGACTCAGGGAAGAGGGGCTGCTCGAAAAGCTCGATTTCGATAATATCCCGAACTACGAATACATCGACGAACGCTTCAAAAACATGGATTACGACCCCGATAACGAGTACAGCGTACCGTATTCTTGGGGCTTTGTCGCGATCGGCTACAACACCGATATGATCGAGGAAGGCTCGATCACGGGCTTTGCAGATCTTTGGGATCCCGCCTATAAGGACGACGGCATCCTGATGTTCAACAACTCGCGCGACGCGATGGCGATCGCCATGCAGCTGTGCGATCCGCCGATCGATCCCGGTTCCGACAGCTTTACCCGCGAGGATATCGACCGCGCGACCGAGAAGCTGATCGAGCAGAAATCCGTGCTGAAAAAGTACGTCATGGATCAGGTCTTTACCGAGATGGAGAACAACCAGAGCGGGCTCTGCACCTACTACGCGGGCGATATCTGGACGATGATGCAGAACAACGAGTCGCTGGATTACTGTCTGCCCGAGGAGGGCTCGAACGTCTTCAACGACGCGATGTGTATTCCCGCCAACTGCAAGAACAAGGAGAACGCCGAGCTCTTCATCAACTTTATGTGCGAACCGGAGATCGCCGCCGCCAACTCGGAATATATCACCTACGGTACGCCGAATACCGGCGCATTAGAGTACATTGATGAGGAAATGCTCGAAAGCGAGCTGATCAATCCGCCGCAGGAATATCTCGATCAATGCTACACCTTCTCCAACCTCGACGACGATATCTACAACTATATGCAGAAGCGCTTTGTCGAAGCGTGTTCCGCGTCTGCCGAGATCAGCTCCGTCGAGAAAAAGACCGTCGATCCCGTCCACGTCTGGACGGTCGTCATCATCCTCGCAGCGGTCATCATCGCGACGATCGTGATCATCGTCCTCGATATCCGCAAGGCGATCAAGAACCGGGGACGCATTCATAAGTTATAGTGAGGAGTTAGGAGTGAGGAGTTAGGAATTGATGGCGGGCTCTGCCCGCACCCGTTCTGAGTGATGAGTGGTTAGTGATCAGTGACCAGTTAATCAGGCGGGCTCCGCTCTCACCTAAAATAAGTCATTGCGAGGAGGGCGGTTGAGCCCGACGCGGCAATCCCCTTGTCTTTAATCCCGTTTGATGTGGGAGAAGGGTACTGTTCCTCTTTGTGGGATTGCCACGGTCGCAAGCTTCCTCGCAATGACATAAACAGGAAAAGAAAAACGTCCGCAGCTCATCAAAGAGTTGCGGACGTAATATTTTGTATTAGTTATATCAATTCAAAACGCGTCAGCGTTTCCCTTAATTCCTCATTCCTAATTCCTAACTCCTAATTCCTTAAGCTGTCTCGCGTTCTCCTTCGTCAGCTCGTCGCTGATCGCCATCTTCTTGATCAGGTTATGCACCGTTTTGTCCAGCCTGCCGCCCTTGCGGTAATCGGCGGGGAAGATGAAGTCAACCCTGTCGCTGCGGAGCAGGTCTTCGACCTTTGCTTTATTGTTCTCCTGATACACCGCGATCGCGCATCCGCCGTACGCCTTCATCATCTTCATGCACGGCACGTCGGAAAGACCGTCGCCGACATAGATCATGTTGGTGAAGGGTACGCGCTTGCTGTCGTCGGGCATCGAGCGGTTGAGATCGACGTCGTTTGCGATATCCAGCACGCCTTTGTTGATGCGGTAGACGAACTGCGTCTTGTTGGTGTAGTTGACGGCGGTCTTCGGCCACAGCGCGTTTCCGTTGTCATCATACAGGAACTCACAGGCGAAGATCTTGGTGAACTTGTCCGCGATGCCGGAGCCTTCGATGATCTCCTTGAGTCCCGACGAGATGACATAGTGCTCGATCTGCACGCCCTGCGCCGCGCCGTAAAGGTTGATGCGGTCGAACCATTCCTTGACGCCCGGATACAGCACGATCTTTTTGCCGTTGTTGACAAGGAACTCACGCGTCAGGGCGATCCCCTTGCGCTTGCACTCCTCGATCATCGTGTACAGATAGGCGAGCACGCCGTCCATCTGAGCGCCCGAGCCGAAAACGTTGGCTCTGTCCCAGAATTCGGACGGCTGCATATCAAGACTCGGGATAAAGCCGTAGTCCTGCATGTCCTTGGTACACAGCGTTTTATCAAAGTCATACATGAGGGCGATGACAGGTCGTTCCATAGTGAGGCTCCTTACTGAGAGGACTTTAACTGAGACTCCCTTAGAAAAGGGAGTCTATCAATAATTCCGTTATCTGAAAAGCCGCCCTGACCTGACAAGGCGGCTTTTTTGATGTGATTATTCGTACTCGTAGATCTCTACGCTCTCCAGGATAACGTCGTTGACGGGCTTATCGCTGCTGTCGGTCTGGACCTCAGCGATATCGTTGACAACGTCCATACCGTCAAATACCTGCGCGAATACGGTATAGTTGCCGTCGAGGTAGTTGTTGTTGACCTGATTGATGTAGAACTGGGAGCCGTTGGTGCCGGGACCGCGATTCGCCATCGCGACAGCGCCCTCGATATTCTGCAGATAATCGGAGATCTCAAGGTCGAACTCTTCACCGTAAGCGGATTCGCCGCCGGTGCCGTTGAAGTTGGTGTAGTCGCCGCCCTGGATCATGAAGTTGTTGATGACGCGGTGGAAGATCGTGTCGTCGTAGCGGCCCGCTTTAGCCAGCGCCTTGAAGGAGGCGACCGCCTTGGGTGTTACCTCGGGGAAGAACTTGATCGAGATATCGCCGTAGTTGGTGTGCAGGGTAGCGACCTCTTCGCCCTTTACGGGTTCCTTGTGCTGATACTCCGCGTCAGCCGCGTTCAGATCGGCAGCGGGTACATCGTTGATATCCAGCAGAGCTTCGGTGGATTTTGCTTCGTAATTCACGGTTTCACCTTCCTTATCGGTTTTATCGGTTTTGTCAGTCTTTGCGACGGTTTCGGTTTTGCCTGACGATACGACCTGTGTGCCGCATGCCGTAAGCGCGGCGCCGATCATCAGAACAGTTAAAATGATAGCTAAAATACGTTTCATATTCTTTCCTTTCTGCCGATTCTCTCGGCTACCACTACATTGTATACGATACAACACGTTTTTTCAATAGTTACGAACAAAATTTCACAGATTTGTAACAGTCATAACCGTACGCGGGAAAACATAGATTGTACTGTATCATAAAAATCAGGAGGATAAACATGAATTCATTTCTCCCTGAGGGAAAGAGGAGCTATAACGCCGCCGTCGGCTCGTACGAGGGTCTGAAAAGAGCGATGGAGCGCGGGGATATCTTAGAGGCAAAGGCGCTGTCGTGCGATCAGGAGCATAATCTGAGGGTCGATCTTCCCGGCGTCCGCGGCGTCATCCCGCGTGAGGAAGGCGCGCTGGGTATCCGCGAGGGAACCGTGCGGGATATTGCGCTGCTGTCGCGTGTCGGCAGGGCGGTGTGCTTTACAGTCAAAGACATCATCAGCGAAGATAACGGCTTGACGGCGATCCTGTCCCGCGCCGACGCCCAGCAAAAATGCGCGGAACAATATCTGAGTACTCTTTGTCCCGGCGACGTGATCCCCGCCTGCGTAACGCATCTCGAGCCCTTCGGCGCGTTCTGCGACATCGGCTGCGGGTTGGTCGCGCTGATGCCGATCGATGCCATCTCCGTGTCCCGCATCGAGCATCCGGATGAACGCTTTACCGTCGGTATGGATATTTTTGCCGTGATCAAATCCATCGTCGGCAGCCGCGTGACGCTCAGCCACAAGGAACTGCTCGGCACATGGGAGGAGAATATTTCGCGCTTCGCGATAGGGGATACGGTGACCGGCGTGATCCGCTCTATCGAGAATTACGGCGCTTTTGTCGAGCTCGCGCCGAACCTCGCGGGACTTGCCGAGCTGCGCGACAATATCCATGTCGGCGATACCGCCGCCGTGTACATCAAGAGCATCCTGCCGCAGAAGATGAAGGTCAAGCTGATCATCATCGATCATTTTCACGAGGATCGCCTGCCCGATGCTCCCGAATACTATATCACAGAGGGACATATCGAAAAGTTCGTCTACTCGCCGCCCGACTGCGGCAGGATCATCGAAACGGATTTCGGTTGACGAAAGCCGATGTGACAAAAACAGCCTATCAACGGTTTGACACCGAATCGTATTCCATGATAAAATAGCCTCAGTGATAATGGTGTAGGGGAGGGGCTTGCTCCTCCCGCAAATCAATCAGAGAGGTGTATTATGGATACGGTTCAGTTTATCGTCCTTGTCGTTATCGGCTTAGCCGGTATCGCCGCGGCGCTGGCGGCGATTATTATAATTCCAAAAAAGAATCAAATCAGCAGTGAAGAGCTTTCCGCCATGCGTACCGAGATCGTGACCTCGACCCAGAATTCCGTGAAGAACATGGGCGACATGATCGCGATGAATCAACAGAGCTTTTCCGCTTCTCAAAGCGAAAAGTTCACCCATCTGGAGCATCGGTTCCAGACTTTTGCCCTCGAAAATGAGCAAAAGCTTGAGAATATCCGCCGCACGATGGAGGAACAGCTTGACGAGATCCGCGAGGACAACAATAAGCAGCTCGAAGAGATGCGCGCGACCGTAGACGATAAGCTGCAAAAGACGCTCGAGGAAAAGATGAATCAGAGCTTTGCCCTCGTCAGCGAACGGCTCGAGCAGGTGTACAAGGGACTCGGCGAAATGCAGACCCTCGCCGTCGGCGTCGGCGACCTGAAAAAGGTGCTCAGTAACGTCAAGACCCGTGGTATCGTCGGCGAGATCCAGCTCGGCGCGATCCTCGAAGAGATCCTCACGCCCGACCAGTACGATACCAACGTCGTCACCAAACCCGGTTCGCGCGATGTGGTAGAGTTCGCGATCAAGCTGCCCGCGAGCGACGACGGCTTCATTTATCTGCCGATCGACAGCAAGTTCCCCGGCGACAGCTATGCCGCCCTGCGCGACGCGTACGAAAGCGGCTCCAAGGAAGAGATAGACGCCGCGGCAAAGGCGCTGACCGTCACCATCCGCCGCGAGGCGAAGGATATCCGCGATAAGTATATCTCCCCGCCCGACACCACCGAGTTCGCCGTGATGTTCCTGCCTTTCGAGGGCTTATACAGCGAGGTCGTCAACCGCGGTATGATCGAGGTTTTACAGCGAGACTACAAGGTCGTGATCGCGGGACCGTCCACGATGGCGGCGCTGCTCAATTCCATCCGCATGGGCTTCAAGACCCTCGCCGTCCAGAAGCGTTCCGCCGAGGTCTGGAAGCTGTTAGGCTCCGTGAAAAGCGAGTTCGAGACCTTCAACGCCGTTCTTCTCGCGACGCAGGCGAAGCTCGATCAGGCGAACAAGGAGCTCGATAAGCTCGTCGGCGTGCGCTCGCGCCAGATCAGCCGCAAGCTCGCCGCCGTCGAGAGCAACGACGCGCCTGTCAGCGCTTATTTTTCTCCAACAGAAAATTATTCCGAAGGAGAATGATAATTTTGTATTCCGTAGGGGACGGCGCTTGCGGCGTCCCGCACGTTTGTCACTATCTCTCTCAACCGCGAAGCATATGAAGCATTTCCGAGGCTCCCTTTGGGAAAGGGAGCTGTATGCAAAGCAGACTGAGGAATTGCATTGATTGTTTGAGGCGAAGCCGAGTATCCTTTCCCAAAGGAAGGCTTATAGACGCTCTGCTTCATTATTCAAGTATGAAACTGTCCCTCCGTGACAATACTATTCACAGTATTATCATGGAGGGATTCTTTGTTATACAACAAGGTCGAGCTGTGCGGCGTCGATACCGCCCGCCTGCCCGTGCTCAGCGAGGAACAAAAGCATGATCTTTTATTAAAGATGCACTGCGGCACGCCCGAGGAACGCAAAAAAGCGCGTGAGGAAATGATCAGCGGCAACCTGCGTCTGGTGCTCAGCGTGATCCAGCGCTTCACCGGCAGGGGAGAGAACCTCGACGATCTGTTTCAGGTCGGCGTGATCGGACTGATCAAAGCGATCGACAACTTTGACGTTAGCCTTGACGTCCGCTTTTCCACCTACGGCGTTCCGATGATCATGGGCGAGCTGCGCCGCCACCTGCGTGACAGCTCCAGCCTGAGGATCTCGCGCTCCATGCGCGATACCGCCTACCACGCGATGCGAGCGAAGGAGGAGCTGACGATTCAGCTTAACCGCGAGCCGACTGTCGAGGAGATCGCCGCCGCGATCGACAGCGATAAGGAAAGCGTCGTGCTGGCGCTCGAGGCGATCGTGGAGCCCGTGTCGCTGTATGAACCGGTCTTTTCCGACGGTGCGGATACCGTCTATGTGATGGATCAGGTGGGGGATAAGAGCGACGATAAAGACTGGCTGGAGGAGATCGCCTTCAAGGAGGCGTTAAAGAAGCTCTCCGACCGTGAAAAGCGCATACTCTCCCTGCGCTATTTCAAGGGAAAGACACAAACCGAGGTAGCCGAAGAAATCGGAATTTCCCAGGCGCAGGTCAGCCGCATCGAAAAAGGCGCGATCGACAGCATCAAGAGGGAATTATAGTTTTTTCTCACGCTATTCACCATTATGATGATATACGGTAGTCGAAAGCACAAAAAATGCTCCCCATGTCGGGGAGCATTCCTTATATGCGTATTGATTATTCAGCTTCCTTGGATTTGATCAGACCCTTGAATACGAGAGCTGCAAGCGCGCCGCCTACCAGCGGAGCTACCAAGAATACCCAGTAAACCGTCAGAGCCGAAGCGTCGCCGGTGAACGCCTTGATCAGAGCGGGACCGAAGGAACGCGCAGGGTTGACGGAGGTGCCGGTGAAGTAGATGCCGAAGATGTGTACGAGCGTCAGGGTGAAGCCGATGACCAGACCCGCGAATTTCTCATACTTCTTCTTGGAGCAAACGCTCAGGATGACCAGCACGAATACGAAGGTCAGGATGCACTCGATGACCAGCGACTTGAGGATGCTGTCATTGAACAGACCGTTGGTGCCGAGGCTGGTGTCGAAGCCTACCAGAGCGCCCAGAACGGCAGCGCCCGCGGTAGCGCCCAGGAACTGAGCGATGATGTAGATGAAGAACTCGCCTACGGTCATGCCGCCTGTCAGCAGAACGCCGAGGGATACCGCCGGGTTGATGTGGCAGCCGGATACGTTGCCGATGGAGTACGCCATCGCGACGATGACCAGACCGAACGCAACAGCCGTCAGCGCATAGGCGACGTCAGGGCTGTCGGTGGCGCAGCCGAGCACGGTAGCGGTACCGCACGCGAACAGTACCAGCACGAAGGTGCCGATAAATTCAGCAAAGAATTTTTTCATGTTTTTCTCTCCTTTTAAAATGTTTTCCCGATGACAAAATGTCACTGTCATTATCATACCAAAGGAATTGTGCGAAATCAATAAAAAAAGATAATTGTAACAACATTTTTATCTGTTTTATACAGTAATGACACCTGTGTAACCAAATATGATCCCGACGACCGCCGACCCGACGATGATCAGGATCGGATTGAGCTTTTTGTACAGCAGTAAGAACAGCGCGACCGCGAAGATCCCGAGGCTGACATAGATGTTCGCGGATTGGAACGCCACAATATTAATTCCTTTAGAGAAAAATATTTCTTTGCCGACGCTCAGCACCGTCGCGGCGATCAAGCCGACGACCGTCGCCTTCAGCCCCAGCATTGCGCCCTGCACCAGGCGGTTCTCCTTGATTTTCTCATAGACCTTCGCGATCAGGATGATGATGATGAACGGCGGCAGGACGAGCCCTAAGGTCGCCAGTACCGCGCCTAAGATGCCGCCTACCTCGCTGCCGATGTAGGTGGAGATGTTCACGGCGAAGGCGCCGGGGGTGCTTTCCGATACGGCGATGAAGTCGACCAGCTCCTCGGTGGTCATCCAGCCGTGCGCGAGGACGGTCTCCTCGATGAAGGGGATCATCGCGTAGCCGCCGCCGAAGGTCAGCGCGCCCATCTTGAAGAATTCGAGAAACAGCAGCAGATAAACGCTCATAGCTTCTTACCCGCCTTTCCCGCAATCAGCGACGCCGCCAGTCCGATGACCGCCGCGCCGACGATGACGATGATGACGTTGCAGGAGAAGAAAGCGACCGCCGCGAAGGACGCCGCCATGATGATGTAGGCGATGATGTTCTTCGGGCATTTTTTGAACATGGAAACGACCGCCTTGACCAGCAGCGCCAGCACACCCGCGCGGATGCCGAAGAAAGCGTATTTGATGACCTGCATCTGTTCAAATGCCCGGAGGAACAGCGAGATCAGGTAGATGATGATAAAGCTCGGCAGCACCACGCCGAAGGTCGCGCAGAACGCGCCGAACACACCCGCCAGCCGGTAGCCGATGAACGTCGCGGCACAGATGGCGATCGGGCCCGGGGTGGTCTCGGAGATCGCGACGACCTCCAGAAGATCGTCGCCGCAGATCCAGCCTTTTTTCTCGGATATTTCATGCTCGATGATCGGGATCATCGCGTAGCCGCCGCCGAAGGTCACCACACCGATCTTCATAAAGGTGAGGAAGAGGCTTAGGTAAAGTTTGATCTTTTTTTTCATAGGGATATTCCTTAATAATTGAAAACTGAAGATTGAAAACTTAAAAATGAATAATGAAGGGCGGGACACCCGCACCCGTATGATAGAAGCATTATTATCCGGCCTTTCAGTTTTAAGTTTTCATTTTTCAGTAAATCCGAAGGATTCATCAGTTCTGCTTCTCCACGATCTTATAATCGTCGGAAAAGCGGAAGTACGGGCAGCTCGAATCGCTTCCGCTCATGAACCGCGCCAGATCATCCTCGTCGAGATTGACCTCGCACTCATAGTCGTCGAACGCTTCGTTATAGTTATAATACGCGCAGAATTCACAGCTTGATTTTCCCGCCATGGTAACACATCCTGATTGTTGAAATGTAATTGTTTATTTAGTATAACAAAATAGTAAAATATTTTCAATATGTTGTTGCAATTTAACGAGAATTCCTATATACTTATGATAACAAATTTTAGGGAGATGATACCCATGTTTATTACCAATGATATCAAGTACATCGGCGTTAACGACCACGATATCGACCTGTTCGAGGGCCAGTATATCGTGCCCAACGGTATGGCGTATAATTCCTACGCTATCGTAGACAATAAAATCGCGATCATGGACACCGTCGATCAGCGCTTCGGCGATCAGTGGCTGGAGAATATCAAGGCGGCTTTGGGCGGCAGAAAGCCCGATTACCTTGTCGTACAGCACATGGAGCCCGACCACAGCGCGAATATCGACGTTTTCCTGAAAGCCTATCCCGAGGCGACCGTCGTATCCTCCGTCAAGGCGTTTAACATGATGATGAATTTCTTCGGCACCGATTACGCCGACAGACGCATCGTCGTCAAAGAGGGCGATACCCTCGAGCTCGGCAAGCATGTGCTGAACTTCGTGGGCGCTCCCATGGTCCACTGGCCCGAGGTCCTGATGACCTACGACAGCGCCGATAAGGTGCTGTTCGCCGCCGACGGCTTCGGCAAGTTCGGCGCGCTGGACGTCGAAGAGGATTGGGCGTGTGAAGCCCGCCGCTACTATATCGGCATCGTCGGCAAATACGGCAAGCAGGTTCAGGCTGTCCTGAAAAAGGCGGCAGGGCTCGATATTCAGATCATCTGCCCGCTGCACGGTCCCGTGCTTTCCGAGAACCTCGGCTATTACCTCGATCTGTACAACACATGGTCGTCCTACGGCGTAGAGTCCGAGGGCATCATGATCGCCTATACCTCCGTTTACGGCCACACCAAGAAAGCGGTCGAGATCCTCGCCGAAAAGCTGCGCGAGGCAGGCTGCCCCAAGGTCGTCGTCAACGACCTCGCCCGCGAGGATATGGCGGAGTGCGTGGAGGACGCCTTCCGTTACGGCAAGATCGTTCTCGCCACCACCACCTATAACGCGGAGATCTTCCCGTTCATGCGCGAGTTCATCAATCACCTCACCGAGCGCAATTTCCAGAACAAGACCGTTGCGTTCATCGAGAACGGCTCATGGGCGCCTCTCGCCGAAAAGGTCATGCGCAAGATGCTCGAGGGCTGCCAGAAGATCACCTATACCGACAACAACGTCCATATCAAGTCCGCGCTGAACGACCTCAACATGGAAGAGATCGACGCGCTGGTTGAAGAGCTGACCATGGATTATGTCGCCCACGACAGCGAGAAAGCGGATAAGAACGACCTTACAGCGCTGTTCAACATCGGCTACGGTCTGTATGTCGTCACCGCGCGCGACGGCGCGAAGGACAACGGCTGCATCGTCAACACCGTTTCTCAGGTCACCAACACCCCCAACCGCATCGCGGTCTGCATCAATAAAAAGAACCTGACCCACGATATGGTCTTAAAGACCGGCGTCATGAACGTCAACTGCCTGTCTACCGACGCGCCGTTCAGCGTGTTCGAGCACTTCGGCTTCCAGAGCGGCAGAGATGTTAACAAGATCGTCGGCGACGGCATCCTCCGCTCCGACAACGGCGTATCCTTCCTCGGCATGTACATCAACAGCTTCATGTCCCTGAAGGTCGAGCAGACCGTCGACCTCGATACCCACACGATGTTCATCTGCGCCGTCACCGAGGCGCGCGTCATCACCGACGTCGAGACCATGACCTATACCTATTACCAGAACAACGTCAAGCCCAAGCCCGAGACCGACGGCAAGAAGGGCTGGGTCTGCAAGGTTTGCGGCTATGTCTTTGAGGGCGAGGACCTGCCCGACGACTTCATCTGCCCGCTGTGCAAGCACGGCGTAGCGGACTTTGAGCCGATCGAATGACGCGCGCGTCTTAGTCCGCCTTTTGAAACGTTGACCGATTCGGTGCCGTTATCAACGGCGCGGACAAGCGTGTCTGTATCTGTAGCGATCTAAATTACGTTTGAAGTAAAAATATCATTCCCTCTTTGTGGGATTGCCACGGCGATAAATCGCCTCGCAATGACATAAGGAGGAGTTGAAAAGGAGAAAAACTATGAAAAAGTATGTATGCGACGTATGCGGTTATGTCTATGACCCCGAAGAGAACAACGGCGTAGCGTTCGAGGATCTTCCCGACGATTTCACCTGCCCCCTCTGCGGCGTAGGCAAAGAAGATTTTTCTGAGGAATAATCGTACATTAAGCAAAATGAGCCCTGCGGAAATCCCGCAGGGCTTTTGCTATACCTTTTGATAATATGATAATGAACGATTATTCCTGACCCGGAACCTTGGGCAGACCCGCGAAGCCTGTTTCGAGATCCTCATCGGTCGGGATGTAGTCGGTCATTTCGCCGTCGTTGAACTTCTGATACGCTACCATGTCGAAGTAGCCGGTACCGGTCAGACCGAAGACGATGGTCTTCTCCTCGCCGGTCTCTTTGCACTTGAGCGCTTCGTCGATCGCGACGCGGATTGCGTGGCTCGACTCGGGAGCGGGCAGAATGCCTTCGACTCTCGCGAACTGCTGTGCCGCCTCAAAGACGGAGGTCTGCTCTACGGAGGTTGCCTCCATGTAGCCGTCAGCATAGAGCTGGCTGAGGATAGAGGACATACCGTGATAGCGTAAGCCGCCCGCGTGGTTCGCGGAGGGGATGAAGTTGGAGCCGAGGGTGTACATCTTCGCGAGCGGGCAGATCATGCCTGTGTCGCAGAAGTCATACGCATATTTGCCGCGGGTGAAGCTCGGGCAGGACGCGGGCTCGACCGCAATGATGCGGTAATCCTTCTCGCCTCTGAGCTTCTCGCCCATGAAAGGAGCGATCAGACCGCCGAGGTTGGAGCCGCCGCCGGCACAGCCGATGATGATATCGGGCTCGATGCCGTATTTATCGAGAGCGGTCTTGGTCTCGAGACCGATGATGGACTGATGCAGGAGTACCTGATTCAGCACGGAACCGAGAACGTAGCGGTAGCCGGGGTTGGTAACCGCGACTTCGACAGCCTCAGAGATAGCGCAGCCGAGAGAACCGGTAGTGTCGGGATGTTCGGCGAGAATTTTCTTGCCGACTTCGGTGGTCATGGAGGGGGAGGGGGTGACCTGCGCGCCGTAGGTGCGCATGACCTCGCGGCGGAAGGGTTTCTGCTCATAGCTGACCTTGACCATAAATACCTTCAGGTCCAGTCCGAGGTACGCGCACGCCATGGAGAGCGCCGTGCCCCACTGACCTGCTCCGGTCTCGGTGGTAACGCCCTTTAAGCCCTGCTTCTTCGCGTAGTACGCCTGCGCGATCGCGGAGTTCAGCTTATGGCTGCCGGAGGTGTTGTTGCCTTCGAACTTGTAGTAGATCTTCGCCGGTGTGCCGAGCGCTTCCTCTAAGCAGTACGCTCTGACAAGGGGAGAGGGACGGTACATTTTGTAGAAGTCACGGATCTCCTGCGGGATGTCGATGTAAGCGGTGTCGTTGTCGAGCTCCTGCTTGACCAGCTCTTCACAGAAGATGCCGCTCATCTCTTCGGCGGTCAGAGGCTGACCGGTTCCCGGGTTCAAGAGAGGCGCGGGCTTGTTCTTCATATCCGCGCGCAGGTTATACCATTTGGTGGGGATCTCGCTTTCGCTTATGTAAATCTTATAAGGGATCTTGTTTTCTGACATGATGTTTTCTCCTTTTATATCTTGATTTTATTTTTTGATGTCATTACGAAGTAAATTTGTTTTCAGCGGTGAATGTTAGCCCTTTTCCTAAGGGAGCCTGTTTGATTCACCATCGTTTTGTTAACGCAACGTATTTCATATTTCCTCCAGAGTTATCAATTGTCATTGCGAGGGCTTTAGCCCGTGGCAATCCCACAAAGCGGAGATGTCGGTTTCTTTCACATCAAACGGTATTGATGACAAGGGAATGTCGAGGCTTTGCCTCTCCGCGGAATGACAGTTTAATAAAAATAACCTGTCCCTGCATTTCTGCCGGGACAGGATCGTTTACTTCCTGCGGTGCCACCTGGCTTGGCGCTTCGCGCCCGCTCAACACGTACATTCATACGCTGACCCTTTCACGTCGGGTCTTCCGTCTCCCATACTCTGTATCACATACATTTCTGATCGCCCTCCGAAGTCCATTCGGCTTTAGCTCATCCGCCGCGATCCCACCATCCGCGGCTCTCTGTGCGACAAGTGATAAAGCTTACTCACTCTTCGTCATAGGTTTGGCTGATTCATTTGTCTTGCCCGTATTGTAGCGTATAAAAATCCGTTTGTCAATACTTTTTGCGAAAAATATTTTTATTGATTAGCACTTTAAACGGCAAAAGCGTCAAAAACGGCTTTCTGATGCAGTTTTTTAAGAGTTCGAAATCCTTATGCTGAGAATCGGTATCATTGTTTGATATTAATTATAAGATTTTTCATCAAAATTATAGTGACATTGACGGATATTTGTGTTAAAATATAGATTAAATAGTAACGGTTGAATCTGAGCTTTTCGGTTTTCATCCCGTAAACAAATATAGTGTAAAGGAGTTTTGCAAATGAAAAAAATACTTTCATTCGTTCTGGTCATGGCGTTGCTGCTCGGTATGTGCAGTATCACGGCTTTTGCCGCAGAGGACGATAAGCCTGCGCCTGTGCCTACAACAGGACCTTGGGACGGATTCTTTTGGATGACCGGCGGGGCGATGATCGCCTTCGGCGGCATCGAAGGGCAGGAGGAGCGCCTTGTCTATTACCGTCAGGGCTTTTCGGCATCCAGCCCGATCGTCACCGATAACGAGGCGGTTCCCGGCGTGACCTATGACGAGACGACCAACACCCTGACCCTCGATAACGTCAAGCTGCCCGATACCCTGTCGCTCTACTACATGGGCGACGACTTCAAGCTGCGCGTTGTTGGCGAATGCGAGCTGGGCTATATCCGTGTGAACAACTATTTCAACAATTACAGCACGAGTCTGAACATTACCGGCACCGGTACGCTGAGCGTCAATAAGGATAAGAAAAACGACGAAGCGATGTACTTCTACGCCGATGGGCAGGGTTTGATGCATCTCGATATCGCGCCTTCCGTTACCGTCCATCTGTACGCGAACGAAAACGCGAGCGAGTATTATCCTCAGAACGCCATGCGTATCTGGTCAACCTATGCCGATCCCGCCATCACCGTGGGCGGCGAGTCGATCCCCGAGGCGAAGTCCAGACAAAAGACCGAAACTATTTACGAAACCGTCAACGCGGCTTGGGTCTCTAACCCGGATTATGAGTCTCCGCGCGGCAAGCGCGTTATATCCAAGACCGACCCCGAAGGGATCTACGCGGTCGAGGAGGTTGAGCGTTATACCGAAGAAGGCTATGAGCCCGGCTGGTGCGTTACCAAGTATAATTCCTATCCCGAATTTGATACGCCGATCCCCGATCCCGCTTATACCAACGAGTACGACGAACGCGGTATCGTTATGACCAAAGAGGAATTCGAGGCGGGATACGACTATTATTATGAAGATCAGCCCGTAAAGATCCGCTATACGTCCGACTACCGTGAAGCGAATCGCGGCTACCGCGGCGTCAAATTCATTAAGGACGGCGACCCCGATACCGTGTATATCGGTCAGAAAAACGGCTGGAACACTTGGTACCAAGGCGATCTGGGTGATATCAGCTCTTACTATCTTTACAAAGCGCGTTGGGACGAGGACGAGCAGCTCTACGTTTTGGACGGCGATGCGGTCGAGAGAAACAAAACCGAGGAACAGCTGAAAGACGCAGGCTATACGATCGCGACCGAAGAGGTCGAGGGACCCCTGACGATGCAATGCTGGACAGATCCCGCTCCTTATGATGATAACAATAACCAGCGAACCGTTGAGCTGGTGAGCCGCAAATCCGATCCCGACGGTATGTATGCGTTTATGTATAAATCCACATATGTCGACACCGGTGAAGTGAAAGTCCATATTACGCCGATCGTTTATGATGAGGATAACGACGAATACTATCTGCAGGGCTACCACGGCGGATATATCGGCACGGATATCTTTGTTGTCCCCGAAGAGGAATGGGAGAGCGGCGACTGCGATTTTGCCTATATCACCGGAAAGAAAGAGCAGAGAGTTGAGCTGCAGTATATCACCGAATACTACGACTACGAGGATTACAGCACCGAAGCGTTCCTGATGACCAAGGACGGCGAGCCCGGTCAGTATTACGGCGCGGAGCTTTGGGATTGGGTGGACAAACCCAAAGAGTACGTCGTCGAGCCGATAGAATGGCGCGAGGATAAAGGTCGTTACTATGCCCTTGATTCCGCCGATTCCGAGAGATTTAACAGCATAGAAGAGATGGAAGACGCCCACTATCATATGCAGCTCAAGAAGCAGCCCGTTGAATACACCGTCACCGGCAGTGTCTCGACAACGACCATGATGCTGTATCAGGATGACGAAGGCAACAACTATTTCAAGGGCTATGACGATACGGTTTACCGTATCAGCGAGGACAACAAATTCACCTACGGCGATAAGGAATACTATATCGGCACGGCAGCGGAGGACGTCGATCCTGACTCCCTGCACGACATTCATCACGAGAAGATCCGCGACGATTCCATGTGGTGGATCGAGGGTACCGAGTATCATCATACCGGCACCGGCGTGGAGCCCGAGCCTGTCGCTTATGATCTGTGGGTCAACGGCGAACAGGTGACCTCCGACCATCTGACGATCACCTGCGGCGAGGGTACCGCGACCTACAATCCTTCTAAAAAGACCCTGACGCTGAATAACGCCGAGATCACCAAGGGTACCAACAAAGACTGGACCTATTCAGGTGTTCTCAGCCAAATGGATCATCTGACCGTTATCATCAACGGCGAATGTACCATCACCGATACCAACGGAGACGGCATCGGTACATATAACAACGAGTCCTATCAGGTCGGCGACGTCACATATCCTGCTCCTTATGATCTTACCGTTGCCGGCGAAGGTACCCTGACCATCAACGAGAGCACGCCTATGTACGGCTACGGATTATACTGCACCGGCAATCTGGTGATCGACGGTATTACACTTCGTGTCAATTCCGCCGCCGCCGGCGTATGGGCGTCCGATCTTCAGATGAACAAAGTCAATGCCGATATCAAAACCTCAAGCTGGTATTCCGGAATCGTTGTCAATCGCGGTGATTTCACATTTGAAAACAGCACCGTGACCGCTGAAAGCGCCTCAGGAGCGGGTCTGCTTCTGGGCAACGAAGTCGATTCCGGCGCTATGACCGTCAGCAGCGGTTCGTTGAGCCTGAAAGGAAAACTCGGTATACAGGGCATTGCCGAAAACAACACCGTCACTGTCAACGGCGGCAGATTGGCGATTGACGCGACCGACGCCGCTTTTGACGCATCCTACCTTGCCGAGAACGCCAAGAACATCGTCATGGGAGAGGGGATCGGCGTGACCTCCGGCGCGATCGACGGCAAAGCGGTCGTGATCGAGAAAATGGGCGCTGTTTCCGGCTTCACCGTCAGCGGTAAGGCTACCAGCTATCTGACCAACGAAGGCGTAGACGACGTTACCCTGAAGCTGACCGGCTCCGACAACGACTTCACCGCAGAAGTTACCGTGACCGCCGACTCCTATAAGGGCGTCAAAGCGGAT
>JAFRDE010000030.1 GCA_017403985.1 Ruminococcus sp.
TAGTCCGAACTTTACTTTCAACCACATCCAAGGCCTTGGAAACGTCTTCATTTGGAAACATCGCACGCAATCGGGCAACCCATCGCAAGGCTTGTGATCCGGTGTTGTCGTAAGTGCGTTGAAACAAGGAATTCCGGAGGCGGTAGTGTCGATCTTCATCAGTCCACTTGAAGAGTATCTTCGGGGCGCATTCATATTTCGTCTTACCGGGCTCGAAGATGCGGAAGTTAAAGTAATGATCGCACAAGCATGCAAAGGCCTGCTGCAACAAAGGGCGATTCCAGTAGGATTCTAACGTATGCTCGACATAGTCGTTCTTGTGGTCACCCTCGGCGACGAACCAACCACGAGCAGAACTATTGATCTGAAACTCCAATCGCCATACTGCATCCCCAACGACCTTGCCGGATCGATCGAGGATTATCGGCGCAATCGGATCGTCGATGAGCCCGGCCTCATACCATGCTTGCCTGATCCACGGCTTATCCTTGACTTGTGCCAACTCCAAAGACTTGTTGTAAAAGCGAGTGACCACCATCGACTTCTTCTTTCCCCATGAGATTGAGTTGTCGTCGCAGTCATTCCAATGGTCGGCACCATGAACCGTGCGGTCGCTCTGATAGACCTTTGCGTACTTATGGCGGACTATCCGACGTATCACTGATTCAGGCTTATCTCCGGAATCAAAGACTTTTAGATCGAGGGCAATATCCAAACGAAAGATACGCCTGATCAAATAACCATGCTTGAAGATAAAGTCGGACATGATCCACGCAGCAGTGTCATAGTAACAATATCGGTTAACAAGTCGCAGGGTGCAAGCATTATCTGGTAGGATTGTGTGGTGTTCGCCATGATCATGTCGGGGACTTCTACGCACTTCCATAAATTCCTGTTCGTGCTCGTCCTTGATGGTGAAGACCTGCGTCCAATGCTTAGTGCCGTAGTCACGGCAAGATACCGAGAGACCGAGGCGCTCGAAATACTCGGGTGTCCTCGGCTCTTTCGGTTCGTAACAATACATTTCGAGCCAATCGATGTTTATACACCTAGTGGCAGCCATCTACATCAAAACGTCGGGACGTTATCATCTGGATTCGCGGGTGCTTCTTCGGGTTTGCGGTCGCTGCACAACTGAACGCGGTCGACAAAGATTCGAACGTCAATCATTTTGCAATGGTAAGTAGCAGAATCGTACATCTGATAGGAGGGTAGACCTTGAACGAACACTCGCACTCCTTTCTTAAGGAATGGCACTACACCCGCGTCCGGTCTATTAAGTGAGCAAGAGTACCATGTGGTAACGTCTGTATTGTCGCCTGACCTTCTAATCTTTTCTGTGCAGGCTACTCTAAAAGTGGCAAATCTACTGCCATTGTAATCTACAATCTGACAATCGTCGCCGAGATTACCGATAATCTGAATCTGTTGCATAAAATCTAAAATGGGGTTAAATTGTGAAACGTAGGGGTTTTTTACGTGAGCTTTGGTTAGCAGGGGGACGGAGCGAAAAACGCCCCCCGCACTAGCAGCAGACTTTAAAAGTCATCTTCCTCATCGTCGCCATTGTAGCACTCGTAGAAATATGGGCATTGTACATGGCAATAGGGGTTCTCTTGGTAGCTGCAAGGTGGAATCGCTAACCATGAATCTACAACCCTCCAACTTACTTTTTCCGGAATTTCTTTTTCAGACATAGCAAAATCAATCAAAAAACAGAATTACGATCGACTTAGAGCCGTACAAAAGTTTGAGAACTGAAACGACTTGATCTACCGGAAAACAAATCGCAGGATCATGTGTAATCCGTCTTTCAAATAATGGACGATCGACATTGACTGCCGCCCAATTAGCAAAAACTCGAATAACTATCATAATGCATAAATTAGGGTTATGAAGGGGCACCATCGCCACCCTCGGCGGCAAATGTACAAAAAATCTCAGGAATCAGCATTAAGACAAGCAAAACATTTAGGAAAGTTTAGCAGGAGCAAAAATAGTACTCTAACAAATGCAAATCTGACACTTTCCCGGTGCAAATCTGATACTTTAATGACCACACTGGCATTGATCAGCGCTACCCCTCGCAGCATTTATGATACTTTCTTGCAAAAAGATCGCCCCCCGAGGCAATTACCTCGGGGGGCTTTCAATGTTCTGCTGAACCGTCGGCACTTTACGTTCAAGGGTCGCACCCCTGCGTTGCCCTCTATCCTAAGCGCAAGGGCAAAGGTACGCATAAATTCCGGATTGAACAAACTTTTTTCAAACTTTTCACGTAAATTTTACGTAAATCGGACTATTTATGCTCCAGGTGGTAGGTAAGATCGAAGGTATCGAGAACATCGCCCCACCTTGGGCGAAAGGATAACACTTTGCCATACTTGCCTTCTTTGCACAAGACTGCCATGAGTGTAACGGCGGCTCTGATAAATTCACTACGGTCGCGATAACCGTCAGTTCTCGCAACCTCTTCCAATGTTGCAACGTCCCGGGGATCAAGCCGGACAGATACCAATTTCTTATTTGCCATAATTGTAACTTTTAGGGGTTTGCGCTGCAAATGTAATACAAAAACCTTGGATAAACAAATCCTCCGGATATCGAAAAAAAATTTCTCCATGGGAAAATGTAATACACATCTGGTGTGTACTACACGATCCGGATCATGTAATACGCGACAAGATCTACACGCGTATTACATACTGCAGTAAAAAACATAGTTCAGCTGCTGACGGGGTAAGTGGTAAAAGTTAGGGGGTAACAGTCGACCCCTTTTATTGATCCGGGCAAAAAGAAAGGGGGCGCCGCCGCGCCCCCAAACCTATTGCATAATATAATAGTTATTGGCTAATTGCCCAACATGCCTAATCCTGCGCAATAAACTTACGGCCTACCTGCACGATCTTGCCTTCTGAAACAAGGTAAACTTGCAATGGGTCAGAACCGTACAACAGAGAGGGCACGTTTCCGGAGTTGCCCGTGAAGAGGTATTTTTTACCTTCGCCTACGGTCGACATGTCGACAGACGTGCCGATCGTCTGATCCCGTGCGCCGAGGTACAGATAAGAGCCTGCGAGGTTGGTACCAACGTATGCGGGTGTAAAAGCAACATTGATTCGTGCAGCCTCTGCTGAAGAGTCAAGCAGATTGATAGCACCCAGAGTGAGAGAGGTTAACTCTGCGGGGTCGGGCTCCGGCTCGGGCTGAGGTGCAGCCACGATCTTCTTACCCCTCACGGCGTTGTTGAGATAACGATCACTCTCTAACTCGATACCGCCACTCATGGCGTAGTCGATAGCCTCCTGCATATCCATTGCACCGACTAGGGCGTAAGGGATATTCTCGGCCAACTGAATAGCGGAGTTACTGCGGAGCCATGAACCGTCTGCTTTCTGACGTGAAACGATCACGGCAGCGCCGTACTGCGAGTTCTCGCCGAGATCGAAGATCAGTTTGTTAGCCTCGGTAGTGAAAACGATGTCCGCGCCCTCGTTGCGGGGGCTAGGCTTGTTGACAACACCGTTAGCCAGGAATGGCGTGGTAATGTCGGCCTGGGTACCGTCGGCCTCTCGAGGATCGAGGATCACGCGGGCGAACTTAAATGCCGCACGCCCGTCGGTGTAGAGCTCCTGACCAATGAAAGTCATCTGATCTCCGCGCTGCAAGCCGAGCGAGGTAATGATCTCTCCGTACGTGGGGATCACGCCTGCGGACACAATCGTGATCTCTGCACCGTCGGTGGGGCTAACAGATGCCAAAACAACCTCGGGCAGCTGACCCGTAGCGATCTTCCACGGGTTGGGGGTAAACATATTCAATCCTTTGGGGACGAATGCGTAGCAACCGTCGAACGAGCCGTTTTCGGCTGCGTAGTCGGCTACATACTTGCGCAGTATAGACATGTTCTCGCGCATAAACTTAGACATATTGTCTTGGCCTACGGCGACACCCTCGAAAGAGTGGTCACAGATTTCGGCCATTCGAGAGTATGCTTGAATAACGGTGTTAAGGATGATTCTTTGGATCATCTGCTTTTCGGTCTGCGGATTTCTAACCACGGCTGCACGGGCACGGGTGATCTGCTGACCATTGACGCGGGAAAAAACGACGTCACCGACCTTTCCGCGAGCGTGGCCAAGTAACATATTACCTTTTGACATAGTTGTTGAGATTTTCAGCGCCCCCGCCTGGCCCCGGGGACATGGGCGTAACTTAACATCCGCAAAGGTAGCAAATTTTTGCGAAACGGCCAAAACTCGGCGTTACCTCGGCGTTACCCCGACGATGAGCCGATTTTTGACCAATTTTTTTTACAAGCATCCGAGGCCAGAGGCCGAGGACGTTAAGATTATTTAGGTTTTTTTATACGAAAATGGCACCCCGCAGGGTCAAAATACTATGAAAAACACCGCCCCCCGCGTCGGGGCGCCCCGGGGTGCAGGGGGGCGGGCGGCGCGCCCCCCGCGAGAGGCGCAAGGGCGCAAGCCCTGAGCACGACACCCCGCAGGCATAGACGCCCCGCGTCGAATCAAAAAATGTGTGCGTATGGCGGGCGCTCGGGGCGGGGGCGCAGGGGGCAAACCTTGGCGGCCTGCCGACAAGGGGAAACCACTGCACCCCCGACCCGCTAAACACCGCGATAGCCGAAAGAAACCCCCGGAGGGACACCGCTGTGCCGACCAAAGGGAGAGCCCCCACAAGGGGCGTGCCCCCTGGCGCGCCGGACGCTCCCGGCGCAGGAGGCCGACAAGGCCAACGCGGGATGCCCGCGAAAAGCACGATATGACCATGCAGACGGTGCGAATGTGCCTAGAGGACGGTGGCGGCAAAGGACAACCCGACGCAGAGATATAAAAAAGAAAGCCTCACAACAATGAAACGTGCCCCACTGAACGGGCACCGCGATAGCCCGACCCGCCGAGTGCGGGGGAGTTCGAAACCCCCGCGCGAGAAGGGGCGAAAAGGGTTGATGATGCAGGGGCGACCCTACAGCAGAGCGGGGCGCGGGGCGACGGCAGCGTAGGGCCGACGCGCGCGCCCCGCCCTCAATTACCCGGGGCCCTATTTACGGGCGCGCCGCATGGTGGGGGGTGCGGGGGGCGCGCCCCCCGCGGCACCGCGCTAGCCGATAAACAATCGGAGGCTCTCGCAGAGTGCCGACACCGCTCTCCCGAAAAGAGAGGGGCTTAATAAAAGCCGCTCTCGGGGGGCTCTCTCGCATGGGCGCACGGGCGTCCGCCCCCGCGCGCGCGGCGAATCGCCTTTATTTACTGGGGGTTCGCGTGGTTTGTGTATGTATTTACTAGGAAAACGCGTGCCGTATCTACTGATACGGCGAAAGAGGTGCAAGGGTGATCAAAAGACATCGGCAAATAGGTCGCGTACATCCTCGTCGGATAACCCTCGGGTCATGTCGGGGGCTATCGCACGATATAGGTCGATTTTCGGGTCTCTACCCTCATATCCTATCTCGGTCTTATAGATAGTCCGAACTTTACTTTCAACCACATCCAAGGCCTTGGAAACGTCTTCATTTGGAAACATCGCACGCAATCGGGCAACCCATCGCAAGGCTTGTGATCCGGTGTTGTCGTAAGTGCGTTGAAACAAGGAATTCCGGAGGCGGTAGTGTCGATCTTCATCAGTCCACTTGAAGAGTATCTTCGGGGCGCATTCATATTTCGTCTTACCGGGCTCGAAGATGCGGAAGTTAAAGTAATGATCGCACAAGCATGCAAAGGCCTGCTGCAACAAAGGGCGATTCCAGTAGGATTCTAACGTATGCTCGACATAGTCGTTCTTGTGGTCACCCTCGGCGACGAACCAACCACGAGCAGAACTATTGATCTGAAACTCCAATCGCCATACTGCATCCCCAACGACCTTGCCGGATCGATCGAGGATTATCGGCGCAATCGGATCGTCGATGAGCCCGGCCTCATACCATGCTTGCCTGATCCACGGCTTATCCTTGACTTGTGCCAACTCCAAAGACTTGTTGTAAAAGCGAGTGACCACCATCGACTTCTTCTTTCCCCATGAGATTGAGTTGTCGTCGCAGTCATTCCAATGGTCGGCACCATGAACCGTGCGGTCGCTCTGATAGACCTTTGCGTACTTATGGCGGACTATCCGACGTATCACTGATTCAGGCTTATCTCCGGAATCAAAGACTTTTAGATCGAGGGCAATATCCAAACGAAAGATACGCCTGATCAAATAACCATGCTTGAAGATAAAGTCGGACATGATCCACGCAGCAGTGTCATAGTAACAATATCGGTTAACAAGTCGCAGGGTGCAAGCATTATCTGGTAGGATTGTGTGGTGTTCGCCATGATCATGTCGGGGACTTCTACGCACTTCCATAAATTCCTGTTCGTGCTCGTCCTTGATGGTGAAGACCTGCGTCCAATGCTTAGTGCCGTAGTCACGGCAAGATACCGAGAGACCGAGGCGCTCGAAATACTCGGGTGTCCTCGGCTCTTTCGGTTCGTAACAATACATTTCGAGCCAATCGATGTTTATACACCTAGTGGCAGCCATCTACATCAAAACGTCGGGACGTTATCATCTGGATTCGCGGGTGCTTCTTCGGGTTTGCGGTCGCTGCACAACTGAACGCGGTCGACAAAGATTCGAACGTCAATCATTTTGCAATGGTAAGTAGCAGAATCGTACATCTGATAGGAGGGTAGACCTTGAACGAACACTCGCACTCCTTTCTTAAGGAATGGCACTACACCCGCGTCCGGTCTATTAAGTGAGCAAGAGTACCATGTGGTAACGTCTGTATTGTCGCCTGACCTTCTAATCTTTTCTGTGCAGGCTACTCTAAAAGTGGCAAATCTACTGCCATTGTAATCTACAATCTGACAATCGTCGCCGAGATTACCGATAATCTGAATCTGTTGCATAAAATCTAAAATGGGGTTAAATTGTGAAACGTAGGGGTTTTTTACGTGAGCTTTGGTTAGCAGGGGGACGGAGCGAAAAACGCCCCCCGCACTAGCAGCAGACTTTAAAAGTCATCTTCCTCATCGTCGCCATTGTAGCACTCGTAGAAATATGGGCATTGTACATGGCAATAGGGGTTCTCTTGGTAGCTGCAAGGTGGAATCGCTAACCATGAATCTACAACCCTCCAACTTACTTTTTCCGGAATTTCTTTTTCAGACATAGCAAAATCAATCAAAAAACAGAATTACGATCGACTTAGAGCCGTACAAAAGTTTGAGAACTGAAACGACTTGATCTACCGGAAAACAAATCGCAGGATCATGTGTAATCCGTCTTTCAAATAATGGACGATCGACATTGACTGCCGCCCAATTAGCAAAAACTCGAATAACTATCATAATGCATAAATTAGGGTTATGAAGGGGCACCATCGCCACCCTCGGCGGCAAATGTACAAAAAATCTCAGGAATCAGCATTAAGACAAGCAAAACATTTAGGAAAGTTTAGCAGGAGCAAAAATAGTACTCTAACAAATGCAAATCTGACACTTTCCCGGTGCAAATCTGATACTTTAATGACCACACTGGCATTGATCAGCGCTACCCCTCGCAGCATTTATGATACTTTCTTGCAAAAAGATCGCCCCCCGAGGCAATTACCTCGGGGGGCTTTCAATGTTCTGCTGAACCGTCGGCACTTTACGTTCAAGGGTCGCACCCCTGCGTTGCCCTCTATCCTAAGCGCAAGGGCAAAGGTACGCATAAATTCCGGATTGAACAAACTTTTTTCAAACTTTTCACGTAAATTTTACGTAAATCGGACTATTTATGCTCCAGGTGGTAGGTAAGATCGAAGGTATCGAGAACATCGCCCCACCTTGGGCGAAAGGATAACACTTTGCCATACTTGCCTTCTTTGCACAAGACTGCCATGAGTGTAACGGCGGCTCTGATAAATTCACTACGGTCGCGATAACCGTCAGTTCTCGCAACCTCTTCCAATGTTGCAACGTCCCGGGGATCAAGCCGGACAGATACCAATTTCTTATTTGCCATAATTGTAACTTTTAGGGGTTTGCGCTGCAAATGTAATACAAAAACCTTGGATAAACAAATCCTCCGGATATCGAAAAAAAATTTCTCCATGGGAAAATGTAATACACATCTGGTGTGTACTACACGATCCGGATCATGTAATACGCGACAAGATCTACACGCGTATTACATACTGCAGTAAAAAACATAGTTCAGCTGCTGACGGGGTAAGTGGTAAAAGTTAGGGGGTAACAGTCGACCCCTTTTATTGATCCGGGCAAAAAGAAAGGGGGCGCCGCCGCGCCCCCAAACCTATTGCATAATATAATAGTTATTGGCTAATTGCCCAACATGCCTAATCCTGCGCAATAAACTTACGGCCTACCTGCACGATCTTGCCTTCTGAAACAAGGTAAACTTGCAATGGGTCAGAACCGTACAACAGAGAGGGCACGTTTCCGGAGTTGCCCGTGAAGAGGTATTTTTTACCTTCGCCTACGGTCGACATGTCGACAGACGTGCCGATCGTCTGATCCCGTGCGCCGAGGTACAGATAAGAGCCTGCGAGGTTGGTACCAACGTATGCGGGTGTAAAAGCAACATTGATTCGTGCAGCCTCTGCTGAAGAGTCAAGCAGATTGATAGCACCCAGAGTGAGAGAGGTTAACTCTGCGGGGTCGGGCTCCGGCTCGGGCTGAGGTGCAGCCACGATCTTCTTACCCCTCACGGCGTTGTTGAGATAACGATCACTCTCTAACTCGATACCGCCACTCATGGCGTAGTCGATAGCCTCCTGCATATCCATTGCACCGACTAGGGCGTAAGGGATATTCTCGGCCAACTGAATAGCGGAGTTACTGCGGAGCCATGAACCGTCTGCTTTCTGACGTGAAACGATCACGGCAGCGCCGTACTGCGAGTTCTCGCCGAGATCGAAGATCAGTTTGTTAGCCTCGGTAGTGAAAACGATGTCCGCGCCCTCGTTGCGGGGGCTAGGCTTGTTGACAACACCGTTAGCCAGGAATGGCGTGGTAATGTCGGCCTGGGTACCGTCGGCCTCTCGAGGATCGAGGATCACGCGGGCGAACTTAAATGCCGCACGCCCGTCGGTGTAGAGCTCCTGACCAATGAAAGTCATCTGATCTCCGCGCTGCAAGCCGAGCGAGGTAATGATCTCTCCGTACGTGGGGATCACGCCTGCGGACACAATCGTGATCTCTGCACCGTCGGTGGGGCTAACAGATGCCAAAACAACCTCGGGCAGCTGACCCGTAGCGATCTTCCACGGGTTGGGGGTAAACATATTCAATCCTTTGGGGACGAATGCGTAGCAACCGTCGAACGAGCCGTTTTCGGCTGCGTAGTCGGCTACATACTTGCGCAGTATAGACATGTTCTCGCGCATAAACTTAGACATATTGTCTTGGCCTACGGCGACACCCTCGAAAGAGTGGTCACAGATTTCGGCCATTCGAGAGTATGCTTGAATAACGGTGTTAAGGATGATTCTTTGGATCATCTGCTTTTCGGTCTGCGGATTTCTAACCACGGCTGCACGGGCACGGGTGATCTGCTGACCATTGACGCGGGAAAAAACGACGTCACCGACCTTTCCGCGAGCGTGGCCAAGTAACATATTACCTTTTGACATAGTTGTTGAGATTTTCAGCGCCCCCGCCTGGCCCCGGGGACATGGGCGTAACTTAACATCCGCAAAGGTAGCAAATTTTTGCGAAACGGCCAAAACTCGGCGTTACCTCGGCGTTACCCCGACGATGAGCCGATTTTTGACCAATTTTTTTTACAAGCATCCGAGGCCAGAGGCCGAGGACGTTAAGATTATTTAGGTTTTTTTATACGAAAATGGCACCCCGCAGGGTCAAAATACTATGAAAAACACCGCCCCCCGCGTCGGGGCGCCCCGGGGTGCAGGGGGGCGGGCGGCGCGCCCCCCGCGAGAGGCGCAAGGGCGCAAGCCCTGAGCACGACACCCCGCAGGCATAGACGCCCCGCGTCGAATCAAAAAATGTGTGCGTATGGCGGGCGCTCGGGGCGGGGGCGCAGGGGGCAAACCTTGGCGGCCTGCCGACAAGGGGAAACCACTGCGACCCCGACCCGCTACACACCGCGCTAGCCGAAAGAAACCC